>NZ_LLWQ01000001.1 GCF_001447385.1 Paracoccus sp. MKU1
GCCGTATTCCTTCGGCGCGTCACACCACCGCAAGTCATTGCGATTGACGAAGATTATCCCGCTCAGCACATGCCGGGCATCCACGCGCGGCTTGCCCATCCTCAGGAAAACAGTCCCCCGGACTGTTTTCTGATCTTCGGATACTCTTGGGAAAGAAGGGCCGTAGCCGCTCCATATGCGCCTCGCTCAGCCAGAAAAGATTGCTCATCGATCAGCTCTCCTTGCGGAGCCTGAAGCACGCCAAAGGCCTGAAAGCAATGGGTCTGGAGCCTAAGGCAATCCGGTCACGGTCAACATCGCCGCGCGGGATGCCGAGTCCTTCCGGCAATCCCGCGCCCAGATCAGCGCCGATATCGCCCGCGCCGTATCGATGGACAGGAGGGGAATGTAATGGCGTTTCACGAGGTCCGGTTCCCGGACAATATCAGTCGCGGCGCGCGCGGCGGGCGGGAACGGCGCACCCAGATTGTCGAACTGGCGTCGGGGGACGAAGAGCGCAACGCCTCATGGGCGAACAGCCGCCGCCGCTATGATGTGGCCTATGGCATCCGCAGGGCCGATGACCTCGATGCGGTGGTGCAGTTCTTCGAGGCCCGCAACGGGCGGCTGCACGGGTTCCGGTTCAAGGATTGGGGCTATTACAAATCCTGCAAGCCGTCAGAGGCCCCTGCGGCAACAGATCAGTTGATCGGAACGGGTGACGGCAGCCAGACCGGGTTCCAGCTTGTGAAGTGATACACTTCCGGCGCGCAGACATGGGTCCGCACGATCACCAAGCCGGTGGCGGGCAGCGTCCGCGTGGCCGTGGACGGCGTCGAGGTCGCGTCGGGCTGGACCTTGGACAGCACCACCGGGATCCTGACCTTCGGCACCGCGCCCGGCAATGGCGTGGCGATCCGCGCCGGGTTCGATTTTGATGTGCCCGTCCGCTTCGACAGCGACACGCTGGACGTGACCCTCGATATCGAGCGGCTCGGCTCGATCACCTCCATTTCCCTGATCGAGATTCGGCGATGAAATCCCTTTCCCCCGCGTTGCAGGCGCATCTGGACGATGGCACCACCACGCTGGCCTGGTGCTGGAAGATTACCCGTTCCGATGGCGAGGTTCTGGGCTTCACCGATCACGACCGGGTGCTGTCGTTCGGCGGCACGGATTTCGAGCCGGAAAGCGGCTTCACGGCTTCGGAAATCCGCGGCGGCGCTGGCCTCGCGGTGGATTCTCAGGATGCCGAAGGGGTGCTGACCTCGGATCGGATCACCGAGACCGATATCATCGACGGGCGCTGGGACAATGCGCTGGTTGAGGTCTGGCGCGTGAACTGGCGGGCGACCGGGCAGCGGGTGCTGCTGCGGCGCGGCTCGATCGGCGAAATGCGGCGCGGGCGCGTGGCTTTCGTGGCCGAGATTCGCAGCATGGCGCATGTGCTGGGGCAGACGGTCGGCCGGGTCTATCAGGGCACCTGTGACGCGGCGCTTGGCGACGGGCGATGCGGTATCGATCTGAACGGCCCGACCTATACCGGGACCGGGGCGGTGGTCGATCCGATCCGCGACCGATCCTTCACGGCATCGGGCCTCGGGGCCTTCGCGGGCGGCTGGTTCGCCTTCGGTTTCCTCGAATGGACCGGCGGCGCGAACGCGGGTCGGGCGGCAGAGATCATGCTGCACGAGAAGGCATCCGGAGTCGTCACCATCACGCTGCTGGAAGCGCCGGTGCGCCCGATTGCCGGCGGCGAGGGCTTCACCATCCGGGCGGGCTGCGACAAGAGGTCGGCGACCTGCGCCGCCAAATTCTCGAACATCGTCAATTTCCGCGGCTTCCCGCATATCCCCGGTCAGGACACGGTCATCCGCTATGCCAGCGCGGATGGCGGGCATGAAGGGGCGGTGCTGTGAGGCCCGCCGATCCGAAGAAGGTTGTGGCCGCGGCGCGCGGCTGGCTGGGCACCCCGTATCACGATCAGGCAAGCCGCAAGGGTGTGGGCTGCGACTGCCTCGGGCTGGCGCGTGGCATCTGGCGCGAACTGGTCGGCACCGAGACCCTGCCCGTGCCACCCTATTCCCGCGATTGGGGTGAGACCGGGGGAGCCGCGAGGTTCTGGCCGACAGCGCCGCACAGGTGATGATCCGCATCGACCCGGCCGAGGCGGGCCCCGGCGCGGTGGTGCTGTTCCGCATGCGGGCCGGGGCCATCGTCAAGATGTCGGGATCCTGACCGGGCCTGACAGCTTCATCCACAGCTATGAGCGGCTCGGCGTGATCGAGGAACCGCTGACCACCGCCTGGCGACGGCGCATCGCCTTCGCCTTCCTGTTCCCCCGCCCGGCACCTGCCCGGTGCAAGAAGAAGTCCTGATCCATGGCAACACTTGTTCTGGCCTCTGTCGGCGCATCCATCGGCGGTGGTTTCGGCGGCGCGGTTCTGGGGCTGTCCGGAGCCGCCATCGGCGGCATGATCGGATCCGCTGTCGGATCCATGGTTGATAGCTGGATCGTCTCGTCCCTGGCACCGGGCCAGAAGATCGAGGGCCAGCGCATGGACAGCCTGCGCATGACTTCGGCCACCGAGGGTGTTGTGATCCCGCGGCTCTATGGCAGGATGCGGCTGGGCGGCAATATCATCTGGGCCACCGACTTCCGCGAGGAATCGAACACCACCCGCCAAGGCAGCGGTAAGGGCGGGGGACAAAAGGTCACCACCACCGAATACCTCTACTATGCCAGCTTCGCGGTGGCGATATGCGAGGGGCCAATCGCCGGCATCGGGCGCATCTGGGCCGATGGTGAAATCGTGGATCTGAGCGAGGACACCTGGCGCTGGTATCCCGGCGATGAGGCGCAGATGCCGGATCCGTTCATCGAGGCGAAGATGGGCGCGGGCGCAACGCCGGCCTATCGCGGCACCGCCTATGTGGTATTGGAGGAACTGGCGCTCTCGCGCTTCGGCAACCGCATCCCGCAGTTCAGCTTCGAGGTGTTCCGGCCGCTAGACGATGCGGACACGGCCGAGGGTCTTGTGCCCGCCGTCACCATCATCCCGGCCTCGGGCGAATTTGCCTATGCGACGGAAATTGTGCGCAAGAGCGGCAGCGAAGGCGACAGCGCCGTCGAGAATGCGAATGCCATGGCTGGCACGGCAGATATGGCGGTCGCGCTGGATCGCCTCGAATCCATGGTGCCTTCGGTCGGCAGCGCCTCGCTGGTGGTGTCCTGGTTCGGGGATGATCTGCGCGCGGGTCAATGCACGATCCGCCCCAAGGTCGAAATGGCCGACAAGGCCACCACGCCGGAATGGAAGGTCAACGGCCTCGATCGCGCCTCGGCGCAGGTGGTCAGCTATCAGGACGGCAAGCCGGTCTATGGCGGGACGCCTGCGGATTTCTCGGTAGTGCAGGCGATCCGCGAAATGAAGGCGCGCGGGCTGCGCGTCACCTTCTACCCTTTCATGATGATGGACATTCCGACCGGCAACGCGCTGCCCGATCCGTGGTCGGACAATGCGGCGAGCATCGGCCAGCCGGTGCTGCCCTGGCGTGGCCGGGTCACCTGTTCGCCCGCCGCAAGCTTCGCGGGGACCGTGGACAAGACCGCCGCAGCGGCCTCGCAGGTCAGCGCGTTCTTCGGCAATGCCCAGCCTTCGGATTTCACGATCTCGGGCGACAGCGTGGCATGGACCGGCGGCGCGGATTGGGGCTTCCGGCGCATGATCCTGCATTACGCCCATCTCTGCGCCGTGGCGGGCGGCGTCGATGCCGTCCTGATCGGCTCGGAAATGCGCGGGCTGACGCAGATCAGGTCCGGGGCTTCGACCTATCCCGCCGTGCAGCAGTTGCGCGACCTTGCCGCCGATGTGCGCTCGATCCTCGGCGCGGGCACGAAGATCAGCTATGCCGCCGACTGGTCGGAATATTTCGGGCATCATCCGGGCGACGGCAGCGGTGACGTGTTCTTCCACCTCGACCCGCTCTGGACCGACGCGAACATCGACTTCGTCGGGATCGACAATTACATGCCACTCTCCGACTGGCGCGACGGCTGGGAGCATGCCGATGCGCAGGTCTGGCCCTCGATATACGACCGGGCCTATCTGCAAGCGAACATCACCGGCGGTGAAGGCTTCGACTGGTTCTATGCCAGCGAGGGCGACCGTGTCAGCCAAACCCGAACCCCGATTACTGACGGGGCAGGCAAACCTTGGGTTTTCCGGCCCAAGGATATCCGCGCGTGGTGGTCGAACCAGCATTTCAACCGGCCGGGTGGTACCGAGACGGGATCCCCGACCGCATGGGTGCCGCAGTCGAAGCCGATCCGCTTTACCGAACTCGGCTGCCCTGCCGTGGATCGCGGCCCGAACCAGCCGAATGTGTTCTATGACCCGAAATCCTCGGAATCCTTCTTTCCGCATTTCTCGCGGGGCTGGCGCGACGATGCGGTCCAGCGCGTCTATCTGGAAGCGACCTATCTCTACTGGCGCGACCCGGCCAATAACCCGGCCTCTGACGTCTATTCCGGGCGCATGGTCGATGTGGCCGAATGCGCGGCCTGGACCTGGGACGCGCGGCCCTATCCGTTCTTCCCCGAACTCTCGGACCTCTGGGCCGATGGCGAGAACTGGCGGCTGGGGCACTGGCTGACCGGGCGGCTGGGCGCGGTCTCGCTGGCCGCCCTCGTGCGCCACCTCTGCCTGCGGGCCGGGCTGCCAGAGGCGTGGATCGACGTGTCCGGTCTGACCGGCGCGGTGGATGGCTATGTGATCTCGGCGCTGGAATCGCCCCGGACCTCGATCACCATGCTGGCGCGGCATTTCGGCTTCGACGCGGTCGAGAGCGAGGGCGCGATCCGCTTCATCATGCGCGGCCGCGCGCCCTCCGCCACCATCGCGCCCGACGACATGGTCGCGGCCTCGTCCTCGGGGGATGTGATGGAACTCACCCGCGGGCAGGAGACCGAACTGCCGCAGGCCTTGAAATGGCAGGTCGGCCGCGCCGATGAGGATTACGACAGCATCACGGTCGAGGCGCGGCGGATCACGGTCGATGCCAGCCGCGTGTCCTCGGACAGTTTCGCGGTCGCGGTGCCGCCCGAGGAAGCCGACCGCCGCTGCCGTCGCGCGCTGATGGAGGCATGGGTGGGGCGCGAGACCGGCACATTCAGCCTGCCGCCTTCTCGGCTGGCGCTGGATCCCGGTGATGTGCTGCTGCTCGACCATGACGGGCGGCTGGCGGAAATGCGCATCCTCTCGGTCGCCGATGGCGATGCCCGTGGCGTCGAGGCAATCCGGCAGGATCGCATGGCCTATGACCTGCCGCCCGGCAGCCCGCGCGCGGCCTCGCTGGCCCGGCCCGTGGTGTTCGGGCCGCCGCTGGTCGAGTTCATGGACCTGCCGCAATTAAGCGAGGATCACAGCCCGCACCAGCCGCTGGTCGACGCGTTCGCAAAGCCGTGGCCCGGCCTGATCGCGGTGTTCCGCAGCGCGGAAGAGGACGGCTTCGAGGTGCTGACCACCTTCAGCGGCCGGGCGCGGATGGGGGCGCTGGTCGCGGACCTGTATTCCGGCCCGACCTCGCGATTCGATTACGGCAATTCGGTCTATGTCGATCTGCTGACCGGGACGCTGGAAAGCGTCACCGATGCGCGGCTGTTCGCGGGCGAGAACAGCCTTGCGGTCGAACAGCCATCCGGTGCCTGGGAGATCCTGCAATTCAGCACGGCGGAACTGATCGCGCCGGGTCGCTATCGCCTGTCGCGCCTGCTGCACGGCCAGCGCGGCACCGATGCCGATATGGCGGCGATGGTGCCCAAGGGCGCGCGGGTGGTGGTGCTGGACGCCGCGCTGGCAGCCCTGCCCATCACCGAGGCCGATCTGGGCCTGCCATGGAACTGGCGCACCGGCCCGGCCTCGCGGCCGGTCAGCGACGACAGCTATGTGGCCGAGACCTTCACCCCGCGCGGCATGGGTTTTGCGCCCGTTCTCGGCGGTCCATGTCGAACAGCCCTGGCGGCGCGCGCGCAGCACCGGCGATCTGACCATCCGATGGGTGCGCCGCGACCGCGCGCTGGCCGCCGATAACTGGAACGCGGTCGAGATCCCCATGTCCGAGGCCAGCGAGGCCTGGCAGGTCGAAATCCGCGACGGGGCAGCGGTCAAGAGAACCTTGACAGCTTCGACCACCAGCGCCGTCTACACCGCCGCGCAGCAGACAGCCGATTGCGGTGCGCCGTTAGGCCCCGGCGCATCCCTCGATATCCGCATCGCCCAGATCGGGCAGGCCTACGGCGCGGGCGCGGCCCCCGTCACCACCCTTTTCTTCTGAGGATCGGAAATGCTGAATACCTGCAATGTCTCGGGCACCGTCTATACGCCCGACGGGCGGCTGGCGCGAAACTGTCGTGTCAGCTTCCTGCTGGCACATCGCCGCGTCATGCCACAAGCGGACATGACCATTGTCCCGATGCGGGTCGAGGCCGGGACGGACAGCGACGGCACCCTGTTCTGGACGGATGAGGAAGGCGCTGTCTTCACCCATGTGCCCCTCGCCCCCGGCGGCTATGAGGCCCATATCTTCGACCCGGAGGGCGCTCCCTTCCCGCCCGTCAATCTGGGTGTTCTCGATGAGGATTCCGCAGAGTTTTCGGCGCTGATCGACGCGCCGCCTCCTGTCGTGGTCGTTCAGGGTCCGAAAGGGGATCCCGGCGATGACGGGCTGTCGACCTATGAGGTCGCCCTTGATAACGGTTTCGTCGGGACCGAGAGCGAGTGGCTGGCCTCGCTGGCGGGGCCTCCGGGCACTGACGGCAACGATGGTCTGGATGGCGCACCGGGCACAGACGGCCTTGATGGTGCCTCAGCTTACGAAATCGCTGTCGCCAACGGATTTGTCGGCACCGAGGCTGAATGGCTGGATTCGCTCAAGGGGGAGGGTGCCGACCCTGCCGAGTTCGAGGCCCTGCGCGATGAGGTTGTGGCTGCGCGCGGCTCGCGCACCAGCCTCGGGCTGCGGATTTCGACCATCTCGGATTTCGCCTGCCCCAACGCGGGCCAGGCGTTGCCGGGCAGATATGTAGATCAATCGTTTCATGGCACGGCGGCGAACAATTACACTCCGGGCCAGCGTCGGCTTGAGATTTCACCTTTCTATACCTCGCAAAGCCTTCTGGTGGATCATATCGGATTTCTTGTTCAATCCGGGAGTGCGGGCTTCATCGGACGAGCCTATATCTATTCAGCAACGCCGGAAGGCTGGCCGAATGCCCTGCTTTACGAAGGGCCGGATCTTGACCTTTCGGCCTCGGGGTTTGTCGGAGCCGATCTTGCCGCGCCGTTTTCCTTTGAGACGGGCAGAACCTATTGGCTGGGCTTTCGGAATGTGGATGTCGGCGGCGCGCAACTGCGCGCTGTCCCCACCTCAAATTGCGTGAACCTCGGGCTTCTGGGGCCGGATTCCAACCAATATGTGACGATCCTGCGCCGTTCCCTTACCGCGGCGGCGGCGGCACCGGATCCTTGGGCTTTTGTAGAATCCGACATGGTCGGAAACGTGACGCCTGTTTCGTTCCGCATGCGGGTGGCCTCTTGAGGCGGCCCCTCAGGTGATCGCTGCCCGCTGATCGGAAGCCCGCCTCTCCCCAAAACAAAGGACGATCTACATGCCCAGCACCACAACGCACCTCGCGCTGCCCTTCATCATGGCCTCTCAGGCCCAGAAGCATGTCACCCATAACGAGGCGTTGCGGCTGCTCGACGGCATCGTGCAGCTTTCGGTCCTCGATCGCGACCAGACCGATCCGCCGGGCAGCCCCGCCGAGGGGGACCGCTATATTCCTGCCGCCAGTGCGACCGGCGCATGGAGCGGCTGGGATGGCAGCATCGCCTATTGGATCGACGGGGCGTGGATGCGAATCCAGCCCGCGCCCGGCTGGCTCGCGTGGGTGGCGGACGAGGCGCAGGCCATCGTCTGGACCGGATCGGCATGGGTGCCCGTCGCGAACGCCATGGGCTTCATCGCTCAGTCCGCGTCCGTCGCCATAGCCCGCGGGCCGAACGACGCCACCACCGGCATGGCGGTGGCAGAAGAAACCCTGTCCGGGCTGTCCGGGGCGAGCCGAAATTCCACTATCAAGATCCCCGACCGCTCCATCGTTCTCGGCGTATCCTGTCGAGTCATCACCGCGATCACCGGAGCGGCATCCTTCGACTGCGGCATCGCCGGCGAGACCTCGAAGTTCGGTGGCTCGCTGGGCATCGCAGCGGGCAGCAGCAATATCGGCGTGATCGGGCCGCAGGCATTTTATGCCGATACCGCTATTCGCCTGACCACCAACGGATCGAACTTCACGGGCGGCGCGGTGCGGATTGCGATCCATTACCTGACCTGTGTCGGGCCAAGCTGAAAATGATGCAGGAAAGGCACCTGATGGAACTGATCAAGGAATGGTGGGGCGCGATCATGGCCGTTAGCGGCCTCGGCGTCTGGATGATCCGCCTCGAAAGCAGCACCAAGATCGCCATGCGTGTAATCGCCAGACTGGAACGGCAGATGGAGTCCGATCGTAAGGCGGCACAGTCCGCCCGGCAGGAAACCAACGACATGCTGCGGGAAATGCGCGGCGACATCAAGCGCCTGCTGGAACGCAATCGCTCCTGATCCCGCCTGTGCGCCAGCGCACGGATCAAAACCCGATCAATAAATCCGCCCCGCCATCGTGCGGGGCTTTTTCGAGAGGAAACCCCATGACCTATTATCAGAACTGGCGGAACGTGCCGGAAAGCGCCTGGCGCTGGCCGGATTTCAGCCCCGCCGAAATCGCCTGCGTGGCGACGGCAAGCTGCTGGTTAACGAGGATGCTCTGGACAGGTTGCAGGCCCTGCGCAACGCCCTGGGCAAGCCGATGATCATCAATTCGGCCTATCGCAGCCCCGAACATAATCGGCGGGTCGGCGGCGCAAAGGCCTCGCAGCACCTCGAAGGCTAGGCGTTCGATGTGTCGATGGCGAACCATGACCCGGTCGAGTTCATGGCTGCCGCGCGCAAGGCCGGATTCCGGGGCATCGGCACCTATCCCCGGTCGAACTTCGTCCATATCGACATTGGCCCGACCCGAACCTAGGGCGATCCGTTCCCGGTGCGCGCCAGCCGCTTTGCCGCGGATGCCGAGCCTGCCCGCGAGCATCTGGCCGACAGCCGCACCCTGAAGGCCAGCGGGGTCGCAGGCGTCGGCACGGTCGGCGCGGCGGGCGTCGAGGTGGTGCGCGATGCGCTGGCCGAAGCGCAGGGGGCGGTCCAGCCGTTGATCGGCCACCTCGACACACTGCGCTGGGTGTTCATCGCCCTCGCGCTCGGCGGGATCGCGGTGACGATCTACGCCCGGCTGGATGATTGGAAGCGGGGGCGCAGGTGATCGCCTTCCTCGCCTCGATGTGGCGGCGGGCGCTGCCCTGGCTGGCCCTCGCCGCCGCCATGCTCCTGTTCATCCTCGGCGCGCGGCGCACCGGCGAGAAGGCCGGGCGCGCGGCCGCGCGTCTCGAAAGCACCGAAAGGACCAATGATGCGCTGCGCCGGATGCTTGAAGCCGGGGCTGATCGCCCTCGGGATCGTGACGATCTTGTCGAGCGGCTGCGCAAGGGCGATTTCTGACCACGCCGCCTGCCCGCGCGTGGTCGAGTATCCGCCCGGGTTCCAGCAGCGCGCGGCGGCAGAGGTCGAAGTGCTGCCGCCTGGCGCGGCGGTCGAGACCTTGCTCGCCGATTACCATGTCATGCGGCGGCAGGCGCAGGTCTGCGTTTGGTGAACCTTACAGATCCCCGATCAGACAAGGGCATCATCTTCGTCATCATCGTTGGGTGGTGTGGATGAGCGATCCGGTTCATCCTCAGCCGCCACCACAGCAGACACTTCCGTCGATGGCTGTTCATCGCTCCGATCAACCTCCAAGAGCCACCCGGAACGACCAATCGACTTAAACCCTTCGGTTTTAGACAGAATCGCGCTCAGGTTGCTCACCGGCTCTTTGCCACCGATCTCAACGCCACGCTCCACCAACATGCTGTAAAGTTCTCTGGTGGGGGTCGGGGACGTGCGTCCTCGGATTAAATCCGCACTCAAGGCAACGGCCTTGACACGGGCTTCGGACGGCTGCCTGCCTTGACTTTCCTTTGGCCCCCGCGATGGTTCCTGCGGCGTTCCCCGGCCCGAATCAACCTTCTCTGGCTCCACTTCCGATACCGCTCCCCCCTCGTAGAGGCGAAGCACATCTTGTAGGCTGCGCAGCTTCAAATACCGTGGGTCGCGGTGGAGATCGGCTTCCAGAGCCGATATTTCCGCTCGCAGGGACGTCAGGAACTGGCTAGCCATTGCAGGAATCCTCCGATATTCGCTGGGAGCATACACGCCCCCACAGAAAAGCGCCAGAGCATCTCTGGGATCTCTTGTGCGAGTGGGAGGGGTGCGATATAAGTACGTGTGGGCTTCCCACCAACATGACTCGGAGACGAACATGACAAGAGACCGGGGTCCGTCGCGTTGCCATCTGCCCGGCACAGCGTGACCTTAAACGGGAAAAGCCAGACCTGACGGTCTGGCTTCCCAGATAGGCGGAAATCAGCGCGGGCCGAGACCCGTGGAAATCCTCTACTTCACACCCAGAGTATTCCACAAATCGCGGCCCGCATCAAGCGAAGCCCTCTTCCGAGAAGGAGAAGGGCATGGCCGGTCACCTCTGGATCAGGCGCTACAAGCGTCGTCGGTTCGGTTGCATCGAGCATGTCTGCGCTCATTGGCGTAGCTTGCCGAAGTAACTGACGGCTCAGTCGGTTTCCTGCGCTCTGCGTTAGCGGCCCGGGGAACGGAGATCACATCAACCCAACTTGGCGGCGCATCGCGCCGCCTTTTTTCGTTTAGTCCCTCACAGTTCCCCTGAATTGCCATCCGATTTTCTCGGCTGGACCTCCCGACGCATCGAACAACGATCAACCCTCGCGATAGGTTCGGATCGCTTCGCGGTCCAGATCGCGGGCCGGAACGAGACGGTAGTGCCGTTCCTCAACCACACGCACCTCATCATCGACGAGAGCGAGTTCGAAAAGCGCGACGACCTGGTCTTCCATGAACTGCGCAGCGATAGCGCGGGCGCGGAGGCCGGGGAACTTCTGCTCGACGAACCGTATGTCCTGAGTCGTCTGCACGATCCCGATCTGATCCTTCCCACCCTTGGCTTGCACCGGAATGACATAGTGGCATCCGCGCTTGTCCAGGCCGATGTATAGCTCGTCGATCTCGATCTGGCCGATGCCCTTCACGGTCGTTCGAAGGTGGTTTTGAAGGCTGTAGGTCGTGAGCCCCAGAAACGTGTCGATCAGCTGGTTGTACCGGACGATGGCCAAGAGGGCCTGTTCGTCGTCCAAGGCGTAGGCCCGGATGATTTCCGGGGTCGCGTCTGGGATCGCGATGCGAACGAGATCAGCCCTCGGCACGATGCGATTAATCCGCACCAGCTTGAACCGATACGCCGCCTTTCCGGCGCCTTCGATGATCCACTCCGTGCCCGCCGGCTGGGTGGCCAGAATGTCGTTGGGCAGTGCCGTCCGAAAGCGGAAGGAGTAGATCACGTCGCCGAGGTTCTTCGGAAGACGGATTCCGAGTTCGGCCGCGCTGTGTTCGAGCGCCTCGCGCTCGAACTCGAAAACCGCAGTGCCCGGAACGTAGCGGTCGAAGAAGATCTTGGAAATCAGCGCCTGATAGCGGTTCGACTTGTCAGCCATGGGCGACCCGCAATGCTATCATCTCGGCCTCGATATCCGCCTGCTTGCGCTTCTTCGCTCCGCTCTTGCGGTCGCGGCCGGTCTTGGGCGGCGCGATCCCGAAGTGTGCGGCAGCAGTCGAAACGTCCATTCCCAGCAACGCCGGATCGCCGAGCGGCACGGCCGCAACCGGCCGAGAAGGCGTAATACCCAAGGCCGCTATCACCTCGGCGGCAACTGCTCGCGCCAATGGCGGCGGAACCGCGTTCCCGATCTGCCTGGCCCCATGCCACTTCGTGACGTTGAAGCGAAACCAGTCCGGGAACCCGTGAAGCCGGGCCATTTCGCGCACCGTCACGCATCGGGCGTAGCGATAGTGGATCGGCCGCGGACTCGTGAAAGCCCCCCTCGATCCGTCCGTGCCCGCCCGCAGCGTGTTCAAAAGAGGTGGTTCGGTTTATCTGAACAGGTTCGGGGCGTTTTTTAAGTGGATTTCCGCCTCGATTATGCCGCCGCCGCTTCGGGTGTCGGCTGGTTGAAGTAGGCCTGATCGGGCGTTTTCCCGTCAAGTGATGAATGAGGCCGACGGCTGTTGTAAAAGCGAAGATACCTGCCGATCCCGGCGCGGGCTTCCGAGACGCAGGCATAGGCCCGCAGATAGACCTCCTCGTATTTGATGGTCCGCCAGAGGCGCTCGACGAAGACGTTGTCGCGCCAGGCGCCCTTGCCATCCATGCTGATCTTGATCTCGCGGGCGGCCAGCA
>NZ_LLWQ01000002.1 GCF_001447385.1 Paracoccus sp. MKU1
CTGCCCGCCCGAGGATGTCGGCGGTGCTCCGGGCTACGAGGAATTCCTCGAAGCCCTCGCAGATCCGGACCACGAGCAGCACGACGACATGGTCGGCTGGTCAGGTGCATCCTTCGATCCCGAAGATGCCAGGATCGACAGGATCGTCGAACGCTTTGACCAACTCGCGAAGAAATGGTCCCCGCGGCCCGGCAAGCCCAAAGCACCCAAGCCCACTCCCTGAGCACGGACACCCGTCCGCGGCCTACGCCGGATGGTTACGGGATAATAGCACCAGCGCGGGTCAAGGCGCTCAGGGACAAACGCCAGTCGCTTCGATTTCCGACGCCTCGCATTTCCCTGAAGTAGCGTTTGATCGGCGTCCATTTGAGGCCGCTCTCAAGCAGATATTTCTCTGTGTAATCCAAGTTCTGCGGCAGCTCATTGTCATAGTGCTTCAGCTGCGATGTATGATTGGGAATGATCTCGCCTTCGTCGGTTATCGTCTCGTTGAGCTGATGTAGGGTAGCCGCTAACTGGACGCGCTGACATTCGGCATCAAACGCCGCATCGACCACCGGTGAATAGGCCAAGGTGATATCGACGCCGCCGCGGCACTTTCCATCTGGTCCCGTCAGGGACAACGGCCAAGTGAAGACGAACGACAGTTCTCGCTTTGCTGGAAGGACATCCGCGAAGACAAGCGTGATGCTATGAGGATCATCAGCAAGACAGGCCTCAGAGTCCCCGGGTACGCCGAAGCCGACGAATTCCCGGGCAATCGGACGAAGCGGCTTCTTCATCATCGCCGGATGGCGCGTCGAGCGATGCACCGGAAGCGCCATCAGTAGCTCCCGGGACACTTGTCCCCCGAGCCGATGATCTAAGGCTGCGACCGTCGCCGCCACAAGTGGGGCAGCAAAGCTGGTCCCGGATTTCTTGACCACCGATCCGTCCGCATCGAGCGAAGCGAGGCCGGTGTCGTTTCCCGTTCGCTGTGCTGCACCGCCATAGTGAACGAGTTCGGGTTTGCGGGCCCCGCCAGCGCCGGGCCCTCGCCGTGTGTACGCCGTGGGCAGCCCGTCAACGGCAGTAGCAAGCCCTGGCGGGTTCACGGCCCCGACAGATAATCCGAACATATGCTCGGCAGGTGCCGTAATGCCATCATCCCGCGCTCCCCGCTGCGCCAGCATCTCAAGCGCCCTATCGGTCTCCACCGGCCATTCCGGCCGCCGCTGGGTTCCATCGAGGTTTCCGGCCGAGACGACGAAAATGACATCATGAATCCGCGCGATTTCATCGAGCCGGGATGCGAACGTTGAGTAGCTGTGGCGGGTGCGTCCGTTTGGGGAGCCAAGGCTGAAGTTGAAGACCCGCGTTCCTGCCTCGGCCTTTGCGTGCACGACAAGCTCCTCCAGCTGGTCGAAAAACTCATCCGGCGTACTGTAGTACTGCCCGAGCAATGGTTTCCGTGGCATGATTGCCAAGTCGAAGTACCGGCACGGCTCGCGTTCCAGCCGATCGGCAAAACCCGGATTGAGCGTAGAACCTGCCGCCACAAGCCCCGCGATGAACGTGCCGTGCTCGTGATCGCTATCCCCGGGTAGCAGAGGGCTGGCTACCCCGGCGCACCAGGGGTCGAGCGCGTCCAGTGCGGAAATACCGCCATCGATCACGCCCACAACGGGATAATCCCGGTCAGCCAGCGGGGCCGGCAGGTCTATTGCCGCACCCGGCTCGGAAACGCCCGTGGGGGCCGGCTCGATCTCCATCGGCAAGGCGATCCGCCGGACTAGGGGCTCTTCAGCCAACTGCTCCAGCAATAGTTGATGCCGCCTTACGGACCTGTCACGGGGGGCCGAGGCGACGGCTCGTCCTGCCGTCCGCTCTGTCGCTGCTGTCGGCCCCTCTGGCGCGAGCAGCACGATATCGTTCGGGGCGCCGGCAGGCAGCAGGTCGATGCTAAGGGTGAGCCCAGTCGGCCGGCGCTCCCTCAGGCCAGTAACCGGCCGCACAAACAAGCTGCCGACGCTGGTCAGGCGATGTTGCAGGGCTTCCAGTTGCGCGCGGACGGCATCGCCGGAGACAGCGGGATCGGGGCGGAACAGCTCGACCAGATAGCCGCCGATGACGCCCTCCTTTTCCAGGGCTGTGACAGCCTCGGACGCTGAGAAATCCAGCCGATCCGGTGCTTCAAGCAAGCCAATGCTGGCGATGGCACCAAGCTCGCTGCGATACCCGGAAACACGTTCCTCGAACTCTCCGGTGCGCGGGTTTTCCCGTTCCTGTGGCACATCCTCGGCCCGCTGAGCGATCACCGTGTCGAGCGCGTCCAGAGCGTCTGGCGTTGCCTGAAAGAACATCTCCCCTATCCCGCGCCCACCAACGAGCGCGAACTGGTTCCGCTCGCAGAACAGCTTCTCGATTGGACGATAGCTCTTCGCTAGGGCGTCCTCTCGCATCTGCACCAACACAAAGCCGAGGGCCGAGTGCTGTTCCCGCAGCCTCAGGCTGCTGGCGCGGAGCTGCTCTCGCATCTTTGCCTTGTGGCGACGGAAGCCCTCGTTATCGCCTTGGAAAAAATCCCTGCTGGGGCCGCGCGTTCCGGGTGCAGGCGGGTGAATGAAGCGTCGGGTGTCGAGGAAAACCTGGACAGGACGCTGGATACTGTCCCGTTCAGCCATCGCTCACGGTCTCCGTTCCAGATGATGTCTCCCGTGCCGCATGGCTGCGCTCCCGCAGGCGGCGCGAGACCGTTGACTGAGATACACCGACGATGGCTCCTGCTGCATTCTGAGTCAGCCCGGCCTGCTCTACGAAAGCGGCCGCAAGGTCCTCCTCCGGTCCAAGCAGCAGCGCCTTGCGAATCCCGCCGAACAGGTGGCCGTTTAGTGTTGCCTGCCGCCGAAGTCCCGCCAGCATGGACTGGCCACGACTGACGCGGTTGCTGCTTCCCTTCGGCTGATGCAGCACCAAGAAACGCTTGCCCCCAGCGACAAGCGTCTCGAGATCGGCGCCACTCATGCCTTCCGTGAGCCAGACCAGCATGTCGATTTCCTCGCGGGTCAGCTCGATCGGACGCACGAAGCGCTCGAGCAGAACCCGGCGCGCCGTCTCATCAGGCAGCGCTATCTCGATACGTCCATCGAACCGGCGCCAAACGGCGGAGTCGAGAAGATGCTCATGGTTGGTGGCCGCTAGGGTGAAGCCCCGGTCCCCTCGCGCATCAAGACTTTGCAGAAGCGTGTTCACCACCCGCTTGATCTCGCCCACTTCCTGAGCGTCATCGCGGGCTTTGGCGACGGCGTCGAATTCATCCAGGAATAGGATGCAGCGATAGCGATTTGCGAAATCAAAAAGTGCGCCGATATTACGAGCAGTGGTTCCGAGGAAGGACGAAACAAGGCCATCCAGCCGGGCTTCGATAAGTGGAAGCCCAAGCTGCGCCCCGATGTAGCGGGCGAGCATAGTCTTGCCGACACCCGGCGCGCCGTAGAGCAAGCAGCGCAAATTCGGTTGCACGCCGAGCGCCGCCAGCTCCTTCACCCGAGACCACTCTTCAATCAGGTCCGTTACGGCAGCCTTGAGCGCCTCGTTGAACACTGGCTCCGCGTCGGCGGCCTCCTCCGGCTGCACCACGCGTGCCAGCGGTGTTCCGGTCTCCTTGTCGTGTGGCAGCGGTGTATTCCGACTCAGCACTTCGCCGGGCAGTGCCGGCACCGACCCAGCCCGCATGCGTTCAAGGGACATCGGCGCGACCGATTGCTTGCGGACCTCACGCGATAGCAGCCTGCTCAGCTTCTCGGCCTGCCGCGGCTCAGATTCCCGCAGAGAGTCCCGCAGACGCTCGATCTGGTAACGCGCGCGGTTGCTGTCGCCGCTCGTAGCAGCTCGTGACAAGGAGAGGATGATCTCGAAGTGGTCCATATCCGCGAAGCGCCCGTCATATTCATGGTTGTCTACCCACAATGCGATTTCTTGCAAATTCATGCAACGATGTTCATCATGATGCGACCTCAGTGCTTCCATGCCACCGGACTGTGCGACCATGTTCCGCTGCTGAGCGGTTGCAGTCATCCAGCCCATAAACTTTGCCGTTTCGGTCCAGGGTGTCGGCATGTCATGAGCCAGCGCGGTCTCGTCCCGACCGCCCGTTGGCGTGACCGCTATCCCAGCACCATTTAACACGGCCATCCTTCACCAAGAAATGACACCGACAGGCATTGGTCTGTCGGATCGACGGCGAGATGCTCGGGCGGCCGAGCCAGTCGACCGAAATCGACCATTGTGGCCTGCGCTGTTGGCTGAGCGACAGCTGCAACTTCTCGCCACAACCGCCCGGGCAGCGGAAGCAAACCCATTTGTCGAGGCCGCCGCTCCGCACGATGACCAAGCGCCCGGAGGTAAGGCGCTCCGGGTCAGGATGCGCGTCTTCAAACGAGGCGACCAAATGGCTTTTGGGAAGCCACCCAACCCGCTCCAAAACGATACGACAAAGTCCCTTGATGCGCCCCATCAGCCGATCCGATCGAGAAACGGCTCGACATCGGCCAGGCCCCAGTAGTGCGTGTCGTCGCAGATCGGGCAGTCGGGCCGCTGCTTTGCGCCCTGACGGCGCTCCTCGCCCCGGTCCAGCCGCCGGACCCGCTGCCAGGCCCACCGGCCTTCGCCTCGATAGTCCACCAGTCCTTGCAGGAGTTCGTTGACTGCCATGCTGGCCGCTTCCGTGGTGAACGTCACCACGGCAGGTGCAGGATCGCCGCCACCCCGGACATAGGCTTCACGCTTCTGCCGCTCGTACTCGGCGGGCGCGTTCCGACGCAATGCCTCCTCGCCTGCGGCTCGGGCATCTGCGACACCCCGGCACATCAGGCACGGTGCGCCGGGCGTCAGGACCGTCACACGGGCGCTCATGTCCCGCAGGCCACCCTCCGGGCTGGGTTCGATTGCCAGGCCCATATCGATCACCGGAATAAGGTAAAAGTGCGCGAACCGGTTCAGAAACAGACGGCCGCCGTGATCGTCTGTGCAGCCGAAGATCACATCGCAAGCTTTGAGCGCATCCCGCACTGACGAGTCCTCGACCCAGTTCTGATAGGCGCGAACCCGTACCCCAAGTCCCAGCTCGCTGATCTCCCGCGCCACCACTTCGACTTTTGGCCGCATGGCATCGGCATCCGCCCGCCGCGCGCCGTGCAGCCGGTTCAGATTGGTCACCTCGACAATGTCTTCATCGAAGAGCGCGATCTGGCCGACACCCAGCCGTGCCAGCAGCATCGCCGTCGCGCTGCCCGTTCCACCGCAACCGACGACACCGACCCGAAGTCCCCGCAGGATGCTGTTCAACCCGGCGCCGAAAGCTCGGGCCTGGCGGTCAAAAGCCGCATCCGGTGTCGCGGCACCAACCGTCGTATAGATGAGCCGGGTACCAACGGAGCGGATGGTGCCGACCTCAAGAGGAGCCTTCTCATCGCCCCAGAGCCGGGCCCGGAACCTATCCTTTCCGATCAGCAGCAAGCTCAGCAACCGGGCCTCATCGCCATTCCGGTTCCGGGCCAGCCTGAACAGCTCCCGCTCGTTCCGGTCGTCCTGCGTGGAAAAATCTGGGAAGCCGCCAGGGTGGCTGTGAACGATGCCGGGCAACAACCCTGCATCGGCAGCGCGCCGGCAGAGGCTGACGTATGAGCCTGTGCGCCAGGTGATATGGCGCTCACTGGCCGAGACCGCATCGTCAGACGGTATCGGAACGATCTCGAAAGACGTCAGCCGGAGCCGCGCCTGCCGCGACCAGGGATCGACGGCAATATGGCTCATGCCATACAGCACATAGGCTGCCGCCTCGGTGCCATCTGGGCGATGAAGCAGCCGCTTCAACTCCGCCTGATGCGCCTCCTGCAACGTCAGTTCGATGTCCATCACGCAGCCTCCAGCAACGCCTGTTCGACCCGCTTCAGCATGGTGCTGAGACCGTCGACTCCGGGGCGCCAGCTCGTATTGTGGCGTGACCAGCGCTGCCACCGATGGCCCTCGAACTGCACGGGCTGATCTGCCGCTTTCGGATATCGCTGGGCAGGGACCAACTGGAGCCAAGGCAGCGCGTAAAACATGTCCGGCGCCACGTCCGGATAGCCGCTCGGCAACAGGATCAGGATGCTGGCTGCATCCACCTGGTACTTCGCCGACGGCAATCTGAAACCGGTGAGGATGACGCCCCGCTGGGCGCCATCCGTCACCTCCCGATACTCGAGACCACGCCCCGCGAGATACCGACGATCGGCGGAAGGCAGCAGGCTCATGCCGCACCCTCCGTCGTCTGCGTGATCCCCGTGAAGAAGCGCTCCAGCCCCTTCCCGTCCAGCCGCACCAGCTCGCTGTCGCCGACCGGCTGATCTTCGCCGCCCCTGACCTCGAGCCAGACGCCGTAGGTGGCGGGGTCGACCCCGGCCAGCCGCTTCAGGACCCTGCCGCTGATCGCGCAGGCGCCCCACTCGAGCACTTTGCGGTCGAGTTCGATGCGATAGGATTCCGCACTGGCGAAAATCAGGAACCGCTCGACGCCCCCGCCCCGTAGATCGGCGGTCTCATCCAGACGCAACTCCTCGAGCTCGCCATTGCTGAGGACCAGGAACAGAAGATGCTCCTCGACCTGCCGGATACCTGCCGCGTCGAGAATCTGGCGGCCCGTCGGAACCGGATCGTCGATCCGTACCGGCCGGAAGGCGAGCTCGGCATCGCCGACCTCCATCCGGTACGGACCGTGCGCACGGGGTTTGCGGCCTGCGGCAAGGGAGGCCGCAACGTCTTCGATGTCTGTCGTTCCAGTCGTCATGGCGACCTCCTATGGGTTTGCGGCCTCTCAGCCCTTGCCAATGTCGCCTTCGACATGGCATCAATGTCGGGAGTATAGGCTCGTCCGAAAAACCCGTCAACCCCACCATGTCGAAAGCGCCATGACAACTACCTCCGACAATCCATCTGACATCTTCAAGGAACGCCTCCGAACCGCACGGGAGGAACTCCGCAAGCTGAGTCAGGCCGAGCTCGCGCGCGAGACCGGCCTGCCCCCGAGTTCCGTTGCTCATTTCGAAGCCGGCACGCGGAAACCGTCCTTCGATAACCTCCGGAAGCTCGCCAACGCCCTCAACATCACGACTGACTACCTGCTGGGACGATCAGAGGATCCAGCCGGTGCCGCAGAAGCCGATCCGATCTATCGCGACGTACACAAGCTGACTGACAAGAACCGCAAGATGGCGGCTGACTTCATGAGGTTCTTAGCCCAGCAGGACGAGAAGGAGCGCGGGGAGGACGAATGATCCGCAATCCCGATCTGCAGCAGCGAAAACTGGTTCGACTTGCCGAACATGTTCTGCGCGAGAAAGGCCTGCTTAGTCTGCCGGTCGATCTGAAGGCATTGGCCGAGGCCTGCAGCATCCCGCTACAGGCGATGGACGCCGACGAAGACGGCGTCTCGGGCATGCTGTTGCGATTCGGGAACACCTTCGGCATCCGCTATGCGACCCATATCCCGAGCGAAGGCTTCCAACGCTTCAGCATCGCCCACGAGTTCGGCCACTACTTTGCCGAAGGCCATCTCGACCACATTCAGTTCGAGGCCGGCATCCATAGTTCCCGGGCGGGCTTCGTCTCGGCCGACCCGTATGAGCGGGAGGCCGACTACTTTGCGGCGGGGTTGCTCATGCCCTCCTCGCTCATCCGCGCCCTCCTGAAGCGGGCGCCAGAAGGTCTGCAGAGCATTGAGACGCTCCGGCGCGAGGCCGGGGCCTCCACTGTGGCGGCGGCTATCCGCTACATAAGCGAGACCGACGACGCAGCAGCAATCGTTGTCAGCCACAACAGCCATGTCGATTACTGCTTCAAATCAGAAGCCCTTAAGCAGCTCGGGGGCCAGAGCTGGCTTCGCAAGGGCGCTACCCTACCCGCAGGTACGCTGACGGCATCCATTGCCAAGCGGCCTGCCGCTGACCGGCGTCGGCTTCGAGAAGAAGCCGACAGCGACATTCTCGACTGGTTCGAAGGCACCCGCGCCGTACCGGTTGTCGAGCAGGTCGTTGACCTCGGCCGTTACGACCGAGTGCTGACCGTGCTGTCCTGTGCGCAGCTTGTCGATGACACCTACCAGGACGAGGACGAACTCGACGAGTCGGACGAAGCCATGGAGGAGCGCTGGACCCCGCGCTTTCGGCGATGACCGAGCCTGACGACACGGCTGATTTTCGCCGCTTCGGCAAATGGTCGGTACCAGGTATCCCTCACAGGGGCTGGAGCTGCATCGACATTGAGGACCTCGGCTCGCCAGAAGCCGTGTGCGAGATGTGTGAGCGTCAGGACATTCGGTATGTCCATGCCATGCAGCATCCTGACTATCCAGAGACGCTGCATTGCGGCTGCATCTGTGCGGGGCATATGGAGGAAGATGTCGAGCGGGCCCGCCGGCGCGAGGCGTCGATGAAGAACGCCGCCCGCCGCCGCGCGGCTTGGCCAAATCGCAAGGCTTGGCGACGATCGCGTCAGGGCAACCTTGTGATCAGCGATCAGGGCTATCATGTGACCATCTTCGAGCACGCAGATGGTTGGCATGGCGTCATCCAGCGCTCTGCCACTGGTTATAAGCGGTTCTCCCGACGGGTCTATTCCAGCCAGAGGGCAGCCCAGCTGGCGGCTTTCGATGCGATCCTGTTTCTGCTACAGGAACGGTAGTGTTTAGTAGCTTTGAAACTATCTGACGGCAGTCCGCCCCTAATCTGTATAGAGTGGCGGCTTCCTCAGGTGGGAGGCGATAGCGCATACTGCGCCAGTGTTCATCGACATTCCGCCTGCTCCGGTTCGTACGCGCGAGTTGTTCGCTGCGTTTCGAACGCGCGACCGCTCTCTCAGTTTTTCTGCGAATGCCATGCCGCACCGCCGTCAGGCCGTTGTGCGCCCGCTCACCGCGCCGATCTTTCCGCTGGTGCCGCAGGAGAAGCTGCCGAAGCGTCTCTACTTGGCACGAGATGAAGACCTGGCGTTGGACGGCGCGCCGGGCTGGTCGTCGCAAACTGGGTTGAGGGAAAGTTGGCGTGAATCAGTTACCTTGTTAGGGGGTGGTCACCAGGTCCGGGGGCGGTAACAGAAGGATGTTCCGGTGCCTTATAGTGAACGCTTTGAACGAAGCGCACGCTGGAATGCCCTTCAACGAAAGCTGCATGCGCCGTATCAAATAGGCACAGATTGACACCGTCAGAGACCGAGCTGCGAAACTGCACCGCGTGAAAACCCTGAGCCTGCAGGATTTCGGCAAGAAGTTGGGTGATCAGATAGCTTACCTTGTCGTCTGGCGTGACGGGCGTACTCATCCATCGGTCAAAGGTTTGGATGATCTCGTACATCTCAAGCCTTTCGTCGCTCGATGAAAAAAGGGAAATGTCCGGGTCGAAGTCAGCTACGTTGAGGTCCTGCAATATCTCGAAACCCCCAATCGATACATAGTGGCCTGGATGCGGGCGTATCTCGGCCAGCGCCGTATAGGGAGTAGATCCAAGATAGAGGAACGTCTGATCAACGCGTTCGGCTGCGCCGAGATGGCGGCTTGATCGCTTTGGTAGCCATGGCACGGGTCGTTGGCGGTCCATTTCGTGGTTTCTCGGCTACCGCGTCGGCGGTTTGGCAGATTGCAGACGGACTCGTCCTCACGCCAGCAGTCTCCTTCGGACCAGGAACAGGTTGCCGAGCGCGAACAGCGTGAAGAGCTGGGCGCGGTTCTTGGCGAGCCCCCGGTAGCGGGTCTTTACATAGCCGAACTGCCGCTTGAGGATGCGGAACGGGTGCTCGACCTTGGCCCGCACCATGGCGATGATCCGGTTGATCTTCTCGTCCTCGGGGTGAAGCGTGCCGCCCTTGGGCGCCTTGCGCATCACTCCCCAGACCTTGCCATCGTCGCTGAACGCGGCCTCGCGCTCGGCGCTGACATAGCCCTTGTCGGCCCAGACCGAGGTCTCCTCGCCATGCAGCAGTTCGTCCCAGACCTGGCTGTCGTGGACCTTGGCGGTCGAGGTCTCGAGGCTGTGGGTCACCCCGCTCTCGGCATCGACGCCTACATGTGCCTTCATCCCGAAGTACCACGTGTTGCCCTTCTTCGTGGACGTCATCTCCGGATCGCGGGCGCCCGCCTTGTTCTTGGTCGAAGACGGCGCGTCGATAATCGTCGCATCCACCAGCGTCCCTGAGCGCAGCGTGATGCCCTTGTCTGCCAGGTGCGCGTTTACGTCGGCGAAGATCGCCTCGGTCAACCCGTGCCGCTCCAGGAGATGCCGGAAGTTGAGGATCGTGGTCTCGTCGGGAATGCGGTCGTCGCCGAGCTCGATCCCGGCAAACCGCCGCATTGCCTCGCTATCGTAGAGCGTCTCCTCGGCCATCGGGTCGCTCAGCGCGTACCAGTTCTGCAAGAAGTAGACCCGCAGCATCGTCTCCAGCGGCATCGGTGGCCGCCCACCCTTCGGCCCCACCTTCGGATAGTGCGGCGCGATCAGCGCCAGGAGACGGCCCCATGGCACCACGGCATCCATCTCCGCCAGGAACTGCTCCCGCCGCGTCACCTTCTTCTTCATCGCTTCGCGAAGACCGGGAATGGCGGGCTGCTTCGGCATCGGCGGAACTCCTTAAAGGCGTTCCCGCAGTCTATCAGATCACGCCAGAGCCGGGAGGTTCTTCAGGGGTTCCTAGAGTACTGGCCGACCTTCTCG
Organism: Paracoccus sp. MKU1; assembly: GCF_001447385.1. GTDB lineage: Bacteria > Pseudomonadota > Alphaproteobacteria > Rhodobacterales > Rhodobacteraceae > Paracoccus. The sequence goes on from NZ_LLWQ01000002.1 coordinate 10,722, forward strand.
GTTGAGCCGCCCATTACCTGGGTTGGGCGAGGCACCAATTGAAGCGCCCATATAGGGTTGGCGCACAATTTGGTTGTCAAAGCCCCTTGAGCGAAGGAAGCGAGCTTCAAACCCTGTCCGTGCTCGAAACCAAGTCCCACCTTTGGGAAGTACAAACTTGAGGTCAGCAAGGAATGGCTTGATTAGCGCTTCAAGCTCACTCTCGATTGTCGAGAAGTTGGAAGCGTCGAGGCGCCTACGGAGATCGCCTACGGGTCTTGGTGTCGAACGTGAGATGGCCGAGTTCAACATGCGCATTCCGTCGGCATCGAAGCCGGCGTAAATCGACACGCCTTTGTCCCAGTCTGGATAAGGTGGTTCTTGCAGGAGGTGGTCGAATTCGTCGTAGTATTCGTTGGCGGCGAACGGCTCGACAACAGGATTATCGGCTTCATTGAAAAGTTCGAGGACGGCCTCTCCACCCCAGTGTGAATTGTAGGAGAACTCGTCCCAATAGAAGCGGATGAGCGCGCGCATCAGCATGACCATCGGCTCAATGTTTTCAGGGTTCCTAACCTTTGCATCGGTCTTGCAGCAGAAGGCGCAGATACCATTTGCTAGATCGGCCTCTATCATTTTCTTGAGGCTGGGATGGCGTGCACAGTCGGTACAAACACTGACCTTCAGCTCTTCGTCGTCTGCTGCCTCTGACATCACTTTTTCCTCTAAATCCTTACACTTGGCCGCAATCATGCCGATTCTCTCAGACTGACAGAGCCGCGAACAAATGAAAACTGAATGCCGGAGGTGTAATGTCGCGCCCTCGCGATAACATCCTTGCCGCGCTGCGCGGCGGCGTCCTACCCGAGCGCGTCCCGGCCGAGGGACTGCTTATCGTGCGTGATGGCGAGCCCGGGGGAGCCCGAGGTGACGCCATCACCACTTCGCTACCGCCATCAGCACTTGGAAGCGGTCGTAGCGCAGAGTGCAGGGCGATTGCAGCGCAGCGCACCGATGACCGCTTCCCCAAACTTGCTGCGGCGGCCATGCCGCGCCAAGGTCAGGCCGCTTACCGCCCATCCCAACGGATGCAGTAGGCTACACGGCCCATTCGAATAAGTGCAGCGCTCACGCGCTGCCCTCCGCGAGGCGGTAGACCGGGATGCCCATCTTGCGGGCCTTGTCGGCGAGATTTTCCTGGATGCCCGTTCCTGGGAAGACGATGACCCCGATCGGCATCGTGTCGAGCATCCGGTCGTTGCGCTTGAAGGGCGCGGCCTTGGCGTGTCTCGTCCAGTCCGGCTTGAAGGCGACCTGCGCGACCTTGCGGTTGTCGGCCCAAGTGGCCGCGATGCGTTCCGCCCCTTTCGGCGAACCTCCGTGCAGGAGCACCATGTCGGGGTGTTTGGCATGAACCTGATCGAGCCTGTCCCAGATCAGCCGGTGATCGCTGGTGTCGCCGCCCGAGAAGGCGATCTTCGGCCCTGCGGGCAATAGCACTTCATTGTCGGCCCGGCGTTTTGCGGCGAGAAAATCTCGGCTGTCGATCATGGCCGAGGTCATCTGGCGATGGTTGACCCGCGAGCCGGAGCGCGGCGACCAGGGCGTGCCGGTGGTGCGCAGGTAAATGTCGGCAGCGGTGTCGCGGAAGACCTCCATGCTGTCGCGGCGCTCGATCAGGCTGTGACCGACGCCGATCAGGGTCTCCAGTTGGACGGATTTCACCTCGCTTCCGTCCTGTTCGCGCTGAAGGCGCTTCTGAGCCTGCTCGTTATCGTCGAGTTTGCGTTCGATCCGCTCGACGGCGCGGTGGAAGGTGTTGACGGTGGACCACATGATCTCGTCTAGGTCGAAATCGAGGCTGGTGTCGGCCATGGTGGAGATCAGGGCATCGAAGATGTCGGCAACCGCGCCCTGGATGGCGTTGTCCTCGGGTGTGATCCGGGGGTCGGCCTCGCCCTCGGCGGGACGGTAGCCATAGAGTTCGAGCTCTTCGATGACATGGCCGGTGGGAGACGTGCTGTGATCGGGTTCGAATTCGTCATGGGCATACATGGGATGTGTCCTTCGGCTGGACCGCGACCGTCGCGGCCTTCATGGCGACGACAAGCCCACGGGCGCTCCGGCCTGGCAGCCCGAGCCCTTTGCGAGGGCCTTGATGGCAAAGCCCGGCTGATTTGCTTCGCGCTGTAAAGGCGGGCTTGCCCGCCGACGGAAATCAGTCGGGCGCCGCCATTGCCGGGCCGGAGCGTTTGTGGGCCGCTCGCCCTCTCAAGAAGGCCAAGGCGCGGTCCCCTTGCCGAGGTGCCCCAACCCCTTGCCCATGGCGGGATCGGTTATCCCCGATCACGGCCCTCTCTGGCTATGACGCAAGCGCCATAAAGCGGCTGACGTCCTCGGGGGCGATCTGCACCCGGATCTGCGCCCGAAGCGCCTCCAGGCCGAAGTTGACGAGGTCGTCGTTGAAATCCCCCAGCATGGGCGAAAGCGTGATCGCCTCGATTCCGACCTCGATAGCCCGGTCCACCAGGCTGTCCCGCGCGGCGTCACCTGCCGGATCATTGTCGCAGACGATATAGAGCCTGCGCAGATGCGGGGAGAACTGGATGGCGGAGAGATGGCCAGCCGAAAGAGCCGAGGTCATCGGCATCTTGGGCAATGCCTGCCGCAGCGAAAGGATGGTTTCAATCCCCTCGCCTGCTGCAATGACATCCTGCACCTCGCCAAACCGGACGGCGTTTCCGAGCAGCTCTCCCATCGCCTTTCTCGGCGGATCGAGCGACGCCTTGCCGGAGCCGTCGCGGGTGAGCCAGGTGCGATGTGCGCCGGTGATCCTGCCATAGAGGTCGGTGACTGCGGCGATCATGGCCGGCCATGCCTCTGTCGGCCTATCGCCCTCGGGTCGCCAGTAGCAGTTCGGATGGAAACGCAGATTTGCGGTTCCGCTTAAATCCGTAATGCCGCGTCCGCGCAAATACGTCTCCGCGAGGCTGCCGATCAACGGCCGGGTCATGTGCCAGAGGCGGCGTGCGGCTTCGGACGATCCGGATGGTGCCGGCGGCGTTCGGGACTTGCGCGGCTGTCGCTCCGGTTCGGGATGCGGCAGGCTGAGGAAGCGGCGGGCTTCCTCGGCAACATCGGCAAAATCGATGAGGCCGAGGCTTTCGCCGATCACGTCGAGCAGATCGCCATGCTCGCCGCTTTGGGCATCGGTCCATTTTCCAGCCGCACCCTTACCGGCCTCAGGCCCGGTCAGACGGACGAACATCGAACGACCGGGCGTGTTTCGTACATCCCCGACCTGCCAGTAATTGCCCTGCTTGCGCCCGTTCGACAGATAGTGGCGGCACACCGCCTCGGCCTCTCGGCCGAGACGCTGCGCCAGTTCGGAAGCGTTGAGACGTGCCATCACGCGGCCTCCCGCTCGGAAATGCGCTCGATCGGGAAACGGTCGAGCAGTTTGCCGATAATCGCCGGTCCGGCTTCCCCGACCGGCACAAAGAAGCGAAGTTTCCAGGAAATGATCTCGCTGAAGAGCCCATAGGCGCGCAGCCGATCGCGCATGGTATCGGTGAAGCCGGTGAGCTCGATCCGGTTCGCGCCCATGACACGGGACCGGCGTAGTTGTAGTCCCTCGGCCAAATCGAAGATCGTCCGGCCCTCGATGAGTGCCGTGTAGGCCTCATCCGGCGTGATGGTGGTTGCGACGCCGCTGGTAGCGGCATTTGCTGCCCATGCGGGCGAGACACGGCGACCAATGATGCGCTCGCCCTCGTCGGTCTGGAGCCGATAGACCCGGGAGGTCTCCTGTGGCAGCCGCTTCCAGATCGGCAGCAGAAGCCCGGTCACCATGTACAGGATGCTGTCGGTGAACTCCGGCACTTCGTCCAACTCGGCCTGCCATGCCGAGGCGAAGGCAGCGCGCTCGGCCTCGACCCAGTGGGTCTCGCCCATCGCCCGCATGGGCAGGTTCATTGCTTCCATCGGCCGGATCAGCCGGACGCGGCGCTCGATCTCGCCGTCGTCCAGCATCACGCTGGTGGTTGGGATCTGCACGGCGGCGCGGCCCGACCGTTCGTTGGTGAGCAGCTTCGCCCGCGGATCATCCAGTTCGGCCAGGGCTGCGTCGAGCGTGACCGGCTGATTGCGCTTGCGTTCGGTCAGAGACAGGAGCCGCGTTTCCGCGCCGGTGCCCGGATGGGTGTGGATGACCTGCCGGTCGGAGACGATGAAGCTTTCCGCCTTCAGGGTCTCCAGCCCCATGTCATGGGTGCCGGATGCAATCGCCCCGTCGATCCGGGCCTCCAGCAATTCCTCGAAGGCAGAGAACAGGATGCCCTGCAACTCGATGGTCAGCGCCAGAAGGCGGTTGAGAAAAGTGGTGATCGGCGGCAGGTCGTCCTTCATGCCATTGCCGTCCATAAGCTTCAGCCCGGTCGCAGTCTCGAAGCGTTCGAGCGAGCATCCCTCGACCTTGCCGCGCACGATCAGCAGATAGAGCTGGCGCAACGCATCGCGGGCATAGGCGGATTCCAGATTGTCCTCGGGCCGGAACAGGCCCTGTCCACCGGTCTGGCGTTGGCCACGGGTGATCGCGCCGAGGGTGTCGAGACGACGCGCGATCGTGCTGAGGAACCGCTTCTCGGCCTTCACATCCGTGGCGATGGGTCGGAACAGCGGGGGCTGCGCCTGATTGGTCCGGTTGGTGCGCCCGAGCCCCTGAATGGCGGCATCGGCCTTCCAGCCAGGCTCCAGCAGGTAATGCACGCGCAGCCGCTGGTTTCGCGCCGAGAGGTCCGCGTGATAGCTGCGCCCCGTGCCACCGGCGTCCGAGAAGACCAGGATGCGCTTCTGGTCATCCATGAAGGACGAGGTCTCGGCAAGGTTGGCGGAGGGCGCGCGGTTCTCGACGGCCAGGCGGGCCGATGTGCCATCGCCCTTGCGCACGATCCGGCGCGACCGGCCCGTGACCTCCGCCACCACGTCGGTGCCAAAGCGCTGGACGATCTGGTCGAGCGCCCCCGGAACCGGCGGCAACGAGCCGAGTTGTTCGAGCATTTCATCCCGCCGCGCCACAGCTTCGCGGCTTTCGACCGGCTGCCCGTCCCGGAACACAGGTCGCGAGGAAAGATTGCCTTCGCTGTCGGTGAAGGGTTCGTATAGCTGCACCGGGAAGGAATGCTGCAAATACGAGCCGACATATTCCCGCGGCGTGACATCGAAGGAGATATCGTTCCATTCCGCGGTGGGGATTTCTGCCAGCCGCCGTTCCATCAGCGCCTCGCCGGTGGAGACGATCTGGATGACGGCCGCATGGCCCGCCTCCAGATCGGCCTCGATCGAGCGGATCAGCGTCGGGGTCTTCATCGAGGTCAGCAGGTGGCCGAAGAAACGCTGCTTGGTGCTCTCGAAGGCCGACCGCGCGGCGGATTTGGCCTGCCGGTTCAGCGTTCCATCGCTGCCGGTAATGTTTGCCGCTTCCATGGCCGCATCGAGATTGTTGTGGATGATGGCGAAAGCCTCGGCATAGGCATCATAGATGCGCCGCTGCTCATCCGTGAGCTGGTGCTCGATTAGTTCATATTCGACGCCATCATAGGAGAGCGAGCGGGCGGTGTAGAGGCCGAGAGAACGCAGGTCGCGGGCCAGCACCTCCATCGCCGCCACACCGCCGGCCTCGATCGCCTCAACGAACTCCGCGCGAGTCTGAAACGGGAAATCCTCGCCACCCCAGAGGCCGAGCCGCTGCGCATAGGCGAGGTTGTGGACTGTCGTAGCACCGGTCGCCGAGACATAGACCACGCGGGCATCCGGCAGGGCATGCTGGAGCCGCAGGCCTGCGCGTCCCTGCTGTGAGGCGGCGATATCGCCGCGGTCTCCCTTGCCGCCACCGGCATTCTGCATGGCATGGCTCTCGTCGAAGATGATGACCCCATCGAAATCGGAGCCCAACCATTCGACGATCTGCTTGACGCGCGAAACCTTTTCGCCGCGGTCATCGGAGCGCAGCGTGGCATAGGTGGTAAACAGGATGCCTTCCGTCAGCGTAATCGTCTTGCCCCGCGGGAAGCGCGACAGCGGTGTGACCAGCAGTCGCTCCATGCCGAGCGCCGACCAGTCGCGTTGCGCGTCCTCGATCAGCTTGTCGGACTTGCTGATCCAGACCGCCTTGCGGCGCCCACGCAGCCAGTTGTCGAGGATGATGGCGGTGGACTGGCGTCCCTTGCCCGCGCCGGTGCCGTCACCGAGCATGAAGCCCCGGCGGAAGCGGACAGCACCGGCGGCATCCTCGGCGGCGGCGCGCACGTTGTCGAAATGCTCGTCCACGGCCCAGGCACCGGCGAGGTGATCGGCATGGGCTTCACCGGCATAGATCACCGTTTCAAGCTGGGCGTCCGATAGACGGGTGCGGATGTCGGACGGCAGCATGGGCCGGTAGGACGGCTTTGGCGGCGCGACCGAGGCCATGGCAGCGGATTGCACCAGCCTGGTCGGGTGCGGCTCGGCGCAGGGGATGCGCAGCGATTGCAGCGCATATTCCTCATAGATCGCGTCCGACAAGCGCGCGCCCTCGGGCGGCGCCCAGTCCATGGTCTCATAGGCAAGTTCGACGCCATCGGGATCGTGGGCGGGAGCAGCGGCAGGTCGCGCCGCTGTCGCGCGGGCCAGATAGCCCCGCACGGTTTTCGGCGCGATGGTCGAAGCGGGCACGACGATCTTCGTCAATGATACCGGCGAACGCTGCGGGACATGTGCCTCGATCCATCCCATCAGCGTGGCAACATCAGGCGCGATCCCCGGTGAGGCCGGAAAACTGGTCGGGTCGTCGGTGGGTAGCTTGTCGATCACGGTCAGTCGCGTGTCGATCGTGGTGCCGTGCTTTGCATAGACTGCGCCATCGACGGCAGCGCTGAACACCACGCGACCACGGGCCTGCAAGCGGATGAAAGCGTCCCGCCATGCCGGAGCCTCGGGGCAAAAGCCTGCGCCGGTGATCGTCACCAACCGGCCACCGGGGGCAAGACGGGCCAGTGCCGAGGCAACATGGCGGTAGGCCGCATCAGCGACGCGCCCGCTGACATTGGCCATGACCGAGAATGGCGGGTTCATCAACACCACGGAAGGCACCGCATCCGGGACCAGATGATCGTCGATCTGGGCGGCGTCGAAGCGGGTGACGGGAAAGGCCGGAAAGAGGGACGAGAGAAGATCGGCGCGGGTATCGGCCAGTTCGTTGAGGATCAGCGAACCGCCGACGCTCTGGGCGAGGATCGCCATCAGGCCGGTGCCAGCCGAGGGCTCCAGTACCACATCGTCCGGCGTGATCGCGGCCGCGGTCAGGGCGGCAGGGCCGAGAGGCAGAGGCGTGCTGAACTGCTGGAATCTCTGGCTTTCCTCGGAGCGGCGGGTCTGCGTGGGCAGCAACCCCGCGATCTTCTCCAGCAGCGCGAGCCGGGAAACCGGAGAGTCGGCTTTGCGGAACAGCGCCTTTCCGTATTTGCGCAGGAACAGAACCGTGGCGACCTCGCAGGCCTCATAGGCGAGCTTCCAGTCCCAGGCGCCACTGGCGTCGGACGCGCCGAAAGCGGTTTCCATCGCATCGCGCAGGATCGCAGTATCGACGCGCTGGCCGCGTTCGAGATGGGGAAGGAGGCGATGGGCGGCGGCCAGGATCGCGGGCGCGACCGTTAGCTGCGTGATCGGATCGGTCACGGGAGACGAAATGTTCATGTCGGGAAACCTCGGAGAGCGGGAACGGGAGGACCCGGACGGCGCTCTCTCTCGACCGCCGGGGCTCACCCCGTCCCGGCCCCCTCTCTGACTCGGCACCTCATGCCCCATCGCCTCGCCGACCCGAGGGCGACAGCGCTGCGCCATCAACTTTCGCAAGGATTCATTGATTGTAATTGATATTCATGAGATACGCCGACTTAAGATCAATCATCGGGACCAAGAACTGAATTTCATGGAGCAGGCACAAAGGAATCCGTTTTCAGGCGCCATAACCGTTTTTCACGAGCGCTGGCTCCCCGAGGAGGCCACACCTGCGGGCTATGCTGCGCTGATCGATGCCTATGCGCTCGCAACGCCCCTGCCCCGGACACTTTCCGCCATCGGCCCACGTCACAAGGTCTACGCGGCCGACGGCTGGCGCCTCTACACGCCCCGCCATGAACCCGAGGCGAGCCTCATCGGTCATCTGACCTTCGCGCTGCGCTACGAGGGGCTGGATCTGGCGGTTCTCAAGCGGCTGTTCAAGGCAACCGGCCCGGAGCCGATCCAGGCCATTGTCGAGGCCGCCCCGACAGGTAGCTACGCGCGAAGGATCTGGTTCCTCTACGAGTGGCTCCTCGGCGAAGCATTGGATCTGCCCGACGCCACGCGCGGCAATTACGCGCCCGTGGTCGATGCCAGGCTCCAATGGGATGCAGAGGGCGCCCCCTCGACGCGCCACCGGGTCCGCAACAACCTGCCCGGCACCCCCGATTTCTGCCCGATGATCTTCCGCACTCCGGCCATCGAAGCCTTCATCGCCCGCGATCTGGCGGCCGAGGCCCGCGCGGTGCTGGCCGAGGTGCCCGCCGATCTGCTCGCACGTACTGCGGCCTTCCTGCTGCTCAAGGATTCACGGTCGAGTTTCCAGATCGAAGGCGAGAACCCGCCTCAGGATCGTATCCGGCGCTGGGGCCAGATCATCGGTGAAGCCGGGCGGCATCCGATTGACCAGGCAGAACTCGAACGCCTGCAACGCATCGTCATCGGCGATGCCCGCTTCGTCCATCTGGGTCTGCGGCAGGAGGGCGGCTTCATTGGCGAGCACGACCGCACGACCGGCGCCCCCCTGCCCGATCACGTCAGCGCCCGGCATGAAGACCTGCCCGCGCTGATCGCCGGGCTCGAAGCATCCGACCGCGACATCGCCCCGGGGCTCGACCCTGTTCTGGCGGCGGCCGGTCTCGCCTTTGGCTTCGTCTTTATCCACCCGTTCGAGGACGGCAACGGGCGCCTCCATCGCTATCTGATCCACCACGTGCTTGCTGCACGCGGCTTCAATCCGCCCGGGCTGGTCTTCCCGGTGTCGGCGGTGATCCTCGAACGGATCGAGGCCTATCGGCAGGTGCTCGAGAGCTATTCGCGTCGACTGCTGCCCCATGTCAGCTGGCGCCCAACCGATCGCGGGAACGTCGAGGTGCTGAACGACACCGGCGATTTCTATCGCTTCTTCGATGCCACGCCCCATGCCGAATTCCTCTTCGCCTGCGTGGCCCAGACCATCGACCACGACCTGCCAGCCGAGACCCGGTTCCTGCGTGCCTATGACGGGTTCAAGTCCCGCGTCTCGGGCCTGATCGACATGCCGGACCGCGTGCTCGACCTGCTGTTTCGTTTCCTGCACCAGAACGGTGGCAGGCTTTCCGGACGCGCCAGAGCGAAGGAATTCGCCGCTCTGACCGACGAGGAGGCGGACCGGATCGAAGCCATCTATGCGGAGTTGCAGGACGAGTTCTGAGGCCGAGCCTCCTCACCCAAACCGTTGGCCGGCTTCAGTGAAGGTGTAGCCGTTGGCGACGATGGTCTCATCGACGACTTCATCCGAGGATAGATAGTCGTATTCGCGCTCGAGCTGGCGGTAGAGCCAGCGGGCGAGATCGCGCAACGCCTCGATAACCACCTCCTCGGCGTCGGCGGTCAAGTCCTGGCAACTCGGACTGTCACGCTCGACCGAGATCGCCATGCAGTACTCATGGTAATAATGGCCGCGATGGCTGGCCTCGGCGCGAAGCTGGTAGAAATTACGCCGCTGGACCGCCTGCAGGGCATCGGCGATGCGATGCAGCTCGGTGTCCTGAGGCGCGTATTCCCTGATCCGACGCGGCGCGCCCTTGCGGTAGGCATAGAAAGTCTCGAAGCAGGCACCATCGCCCTGGCTCCAGAAGCCCCGGAACCAGATGCAGGGGTCTTGCCGTGTGCCGCCGCCCATCAACCGGACGGTTCGGGTCTTGAGGTTCAGCCCTAGGATTTCGGCTACGCGCTGGAAATCCTCATAGACGGCATCGTACCAGTCATCGCCGAAGCCACCCTCACGATACCAGACGCGGGCTTTGTCCCTGGCTGCGTCGGAAAGCTCGTCGAGGCGATAGACAGTGATCTCGATGACCTCACTCATAGGGATTGCCTCCCCCCAGCACGATGGCAAGCCAGCCGTCCGTGTAGAACCAGTCCACAGTCTCTCCGGTGGCGAGGTCGAGCACATGGGCGCCTCCGCCGAACCCGTCCACACGCGGCTTCGAGCAGGTGTTGGCGTATTGCATCCCCCAAAGGCCGGTCAGCCCGAACTCCTTCGCGCAGCATTTGACGAACTGGATGACATGCTCGGGATCGCCGGTGCCATCATCGCGCATCCAGAGCTGGGTTCCGCCATGCTCGGGTTGAATGGAAAGCAGAAACCCGTCCGAAGGCGGATCCCCAGCGGCATTCTCATCCGAGAGCGCATTGTAGAGATCGAGCGCGCGGGCGGCCTGCTCGGGGGTGCCCACATCGAGCAGGCAGGAGAAATGGGTGAAATAGTCGGCCATGATGGTCTCCGGGCATGACATGGCCCGGCGTGACACCGAGCCAAATGGGATGGAAAGGGTGAAGCTCAGGCGGCCTGTGGCAGGCGGAGCAGATCGGCCGCGGTCTCGCGCCAGAAGGAATCGACCAACCGTGCCTCCAGCGCAGCGGCGCGGTAACGCAGCCGTCTCGCATCACCGGGCTCCGTGGCTCGGAATGCCATACCGCGCAGTCGGCTGGCCTCGGTCACAATCCTGCGTGCCTCGGCATCGGATGTGACCGGCTGTTACCAGAGGATAATGCCGGCGCGGATTTCGCCGGCGAGGACCAGACGCTGATCGCGGTCCTGAATGAGCATGATGCGCGGCTGGAAATATGGAAAGCCATTCGGCCCCGTGCAAATATCACCGCGCGACAGGCGCAAGGCTGCGGCCTGGATGACCTCCCCCGGCGACAGGCATTCCCCAAGCGGGATCACGCGATCAAAGCTATTCGCCGCGTCACTGGCGTCATAGCTGGCGACGCCGAGGCAAGAGATGCGTAGCGGCAGCTTATGCGACCGATAAAGCGCGGGCAGAACATCGGCCGCCAGAATCTGGCCGATGGGGCGGAAGGTTTCGGAACGGGCAAAGGTCATCGGGATCACTCCATGACGGGCGCCGGTGAGCCTCTCTCTCCGGCCCTCAACCCGTCACGGCCGAAAGGCCCGCACTCTTCCTCTCTGACCGGGCTTGTTCCCGGTTCCGCTGCCGACGACGGGGGACCATCGAGAGGCACTGAAAGCCCGAAGCGCGGGTCTCCGCGTTCGGGCCGTTTGGGGTGAGGCGCTTTCGCGCCTCAGGCCCATGGATCAAGTTCCAGCTTCACCATGTCCTCATCGACGTCAAACTCGTCGGCGGGCATGGCGCCGTGGGTTCCGTCCCCGGCCTGGAACACGACGATCACGACCATCAGCGTGGTGGCGAGGCTGGCAGCGAAAGCGGTGGCATCTGCATAGGACATCGGTATTGGCTCCTGTCTCTGGAGGCGGGGGACCATCCCCCGCGCGACAGGCGCCCGACGTGTCTGACCGGATCTGCACTCACCCTCGGGCGTTCGGACTTTTTCCGAATCCCCGAGGGCGGCACGTATGCGTAAGCCGACCCCTCCGGGGTTGAATGTCAAAGAGACGGATCAGACCAAGGTTAGCGAATGGAAGCGGGGGTGGTGTCTTGCATCCGACAGGCGCCGGATCCCCCCTTGCAGATGCTTCGCCCGGCCAGCCTTGCCGCCACGCGGCTATCAGGATCGCGACCAGGTCGGGGACGCGACCTGCTCGCTCGAGCAAGGTGAAACGAAGGTATGGTAAAGCTGGAGATGGAGAAGTTAGGCGAGCCAATGAGCCTTTCCAAAGTAACCATCCGGCGTAGGCCGCGGACGGGTGTCCGTGCTCAGGGAGTGGGCTTGGGTGCTTTGGGCTTGCCGGGCCGCGGGGACCATTTCTTCGCGAGTTGGTCAAAGCGTTCGACGATCCTGTCGATCCTGGCATCTTCGGGATCGAAGGATGCACCTGACCAGCCGACCATGTCGTCGTGCTGCTCGTGGTCCGGATCTGCGAGGGCTTCGAGGAATTCCTC
>NZ_LLWQ01000003.1 GCF_001447385.1 Paracoccus sp. MKU1
AAGGCTTCTGAAGGCCAGCGGGGCCTGCCCGCCCGAGGATGTCGGCGGTGCTCCGGGCTACGAGGAATTCCTCGAAGCCCTCGCAGATCCGGACCACGAGCAGCACGACGACATGGTCGGCTGGTCAGGTGCATCCTTCGATCCCGAAGATGCCAGGATCGACAGGATCGTCGAACGCTTTGACCAACTCGCGAAGAAATGGTCCCCGCGGCCCGGCAAGCCCAAAGCACCCAAGCCCACTCCCTGAGCACGGACACCCGTCCGCGGCCTACGCCGGATGGTTACGATGTTTCGGGAATTTCACATATTGAATCCCGACTGAAGCTGCTGACCACGTTCCAGCAGAATGCAGCGGAAGCACAGAACCGACTGGCGGGGATGCAGGCCGCACTCGAGCAGATCCATGCCGTCGTGGATGATTTAGGACCCCGGCTACTGAGTGAATCCAATATTGCGGACGAACACGACCTGAGAGCACGCGCCGATAATGTCACGCGCGACTTCCGGTCGATGTTCGGCATCTTGAACACCAATATTGCCGGGCAATATGCGTTTGCAGGCAGCCGAACCGACAGCGCGCCGCTGGGCAATTTCGATATGATGCTCACGGAACTGACCGCCACGGTCGCAGGTGCCGCCACGACTGCGGATATCGTGAGCCGCATAGACGCATGGTTCGACGCCCCCGGGGGGGCGGGTGGTTTTTCCGATACGATCTATCAAGGCAGTGACAATGGCAGCACACGGCTCTCTGTCTCTCCCGATCGCCAGATCGACAGCAAACTGACCGCCAACTCGCTGGAACTGCGCGATACGTTGAAGGGGATGGCGATCATCGCTTATGCGTCCGAGGCAGGCACGGCAATCGACGCAGCAACCTTACGAGAACTTTTCGCCGAGGCCGGGACACGGCTGAGCAAGGGAAGCACCGGATTGATCCGTGCCCGAGCGGATCTGGGCCAACAGCAGGCGGTCGTCACGCAGGCGCAAGCCAGAAACTCGGCTGAGACGACGGCACTTTCGGTCGCACGCACGAACATGACGGGCGCCGATCCTTTTGAAACCGCCACCGCCTTGGAAGAAACCGAAGCAAAAATTCAAAGCCTCTATGCTCTTACAGCACGGCTCTCCCGTCTCAACCTGACGGATTACCTGTCATGAGGTTTCTCTGCCTTCTCCTGATCCTGTTCGGCCTTGCTGGTCCCGGCCTGACCGCACCGGTCCGCATCAAGGATCTTGCCAATATCGACGGCGTCCGGGGCAATGACTTGGTCGGTTATGGCCTTGTCGTCGGCCTCAACGGTTCAGGCGACAGCTTGCGAAATTCGCCCTTTACCGAAGATATTATGGCCGGCCTGCTTGAACGGCTTGGCGTGAACGTCACCGACGAAGCGTTCCGCCCCAAGAACGTCGCGGCGGTGATCGTCACTGCGACCCTGCCACCTTTTGCACGCGCCGGTTCGCAGATTGGTGTCAACGTGGCTGCGATAGGCGACGCGAAAAGCCTGCTCGGCGGCACGCTGGTCATGACGCCGCTGAACGCGGCGGACGGGGAAATATACGCCGTTGCGCAAGGTTCCGTCCTCGCGGGCGGAGCCGAGGCATCTGGTGCAGCCGCCTCGGTCGTCCAGGGCGTTCCCACGACCGGCACCATCCCGTCCGGCGCCAGGGTGGAACGGGAAGTCGCCTTCGATTTCTCGCAGATGACGAACCTGCGACTGGCGCTGAGAAACCCCGATTTCACCACGGCCGCACGCGTGGAAGCCGCGATCAACCGCAATCTCGGCCGGGGACTGGCCGAACTTGTCGATTCGGGGACCATCGTGATCGATTCGACGGTTCTGGGCAGGGTGAACCCAGCGCGGCTGATGGGTCAGATCGAGAATATCACCGTCGAACCCGAGACGGCAGCACGGGTCGTCATCGACCACAAATCCGGCACGATCGTCATGGGCGAGGACGTGCGCATCTCACGCGTGGCCGTGTCGCAGGGCAACCTGACCCTGCGGGTCCGTGAAACACCCGTCGTGTCGCAGCCGAACCCTTTCGCTGCGGGAGAAACCGTCGTCGTGCCCAGGACTCAGGCAGAGATCACGCAGGAACCCGGGATCGGTTTTGCCGAACTATCCGGCGAATCGTCGCTGTCGGATGTGGTCGCGGGGCTCAATGCGCTAGGCATCAGACCTCGTGACATGATCGACATCCTCAAGGCGGTCCATGCCGCCGGGGCGCTGCATGCCGAATTCATCGTGAACTGAACCCGGTCCATGCAGACGATTCCCCGCATGGGCCGACAAGGCATTCACTCGCCAAAGCCCAGCACCACCAGGCCTCACCGGAATCGCGGCAAGGGACCGCTCAGATGATCGGCGCGAAGCCGCCGGCCTGATTGTCGTATTGCTCAAGCGTTCCCTCGGCGATGTCGTGCAGGACCCCGTGCAGCGAAAGATTTCCCGACTCGACCGCGGTCTTCACGAAGGGAAAGGTCATCAGGTTCTCGAGCGAGACCAGAACCGCCTGCCGTTCGAGTTCGCGAATCTGCCGTTCCGGCGGCAGCGAGGCCACGCGCTCATATCCCGGCCGCAGGATGTCCATCCAGCGGCCGACAAAGCTCGACCTTTCCTCGAGCTCGGGCGCGTGGCCCGAACACATGGCATGGCATCCCTGCACGCCGCCGCAATTCGTGTGCCCGACGACAACGACATGGGCGACCTTGAGCGTGTTCACCGCATATTCCACCGCAGCCGAGGTGCCGTGCTGCTCGCCGTCCGGCGCGTAAGGGGGAACCAGATTCGCGATGTTGCGATGGATGAAAAACTCGCCGGTATCCGCTCCGAATATCGAGGTCACATGCACGCGCGAATCGCAGCATGCGATGACCATGGCACGAGGATGCTGGCCGTCATCGGCCAGCCGACGATACCAGACCCGATTTTCGACGAAGGCTGTGGCGCGCCAGCCATGATAGCGCTGGACCAGATACTGCGGCAGTGGACGTGCTTCTCTCATTGCTTCCTCATCTACCGATCACCCGACTGATAACGGCTGAACCGATAAAGTTCGAGAGGTTTAGCAAAGGTCCCATAACCTTTTCTTGATGGATTGATGCCAGTTTGCGCATCAGCGTGACAGGACCCGACATGGGAGCAGGGATGACCAAGATTGCAGTTCTGGCCATGGACGAAAGGGTCCGGATCGACGTGCAAAGGCTTGAGCAGATCATTCGCGAACTGGGCGAGCCTGCGGCCGGGGCGGTGATCGGCGCGGCCTTGGAACAGTTGGCACTGGCGCTGCGCCGCACGGTGGCGGCCTCGCAGCAGGGCGATCCGGGCGCCATTGTCGCCAATGCCGACCAGCTGTCACGATTGGCCTGGCAGGTCGGGCTGGTCACTCTGGCAGGGGTCGCCATCGACGTCGGCGCCTGCGCCGAACGCCGGGACCAGGCCGCTTTGGCCGCCACGACCGGCCGGCTTGAACGAATCGGCAACCGTTCGCTGACCGAGTTGTGGGATCCACCGGAAAAGCCCTAGGCGGATCGCGCCTTTGCAGTCCTCCGTCCGGGCGCTAGGGTGCCGCAAAGGACAAAAGATCACGAGCATGCCGATGATTGCCGAATTCGCCGATCCCAATGACGCCTCGCTGCCGCTCTGGCTGGTCCGCCAAGGCGAATCCCAGCCCGACCTGCCGCCCGAGATCGGCCCGCTCGCGGCGAATTGGGCCAAGGCGCAGGGTTTCGCGGCCAAACCGGGGCAAGTCTGCCTGCTGCCCTCAGCCGAGGGCGGGCTCGACGGCGCGCTGTTCGGCATCGGTCCCGAACCGACGGCTGCGGATCGCCCGGCGCGCGAACGCTTTGCCTTAGCGCGGGCGGCCGAGGCCCTGCCCGCCGGCAATTGGCACCTGGCCAATCGGCCGCAAGGATTCGACCTTGCCCAGGGCGCCCTGGGCTGGCTGTTCGCGCAATACCGTTTCGACCGCTACAAGCGGAGCGAGGCGGCGCGCGCCCGGCTCACCTGCCCCGCCGGGCTGGACCGCGACCGGCTGATCGCCATGGCGGCGGGCGAATATCTGGCGCGCGACCTGATCAACACCCCGGCCTCGGACATGGGGCCGGCAGAGCTGGAGCGGGTCGCCCGCGATCTGGCCCAGCGGCATGGCGCCGCGATCGAGGTGATCTGCGGCGACGACCTGATCGCCCGGAACTTCCCCATGATCCATGCCGTCGGCCGGGCGGGCGCGCAGCCGCCCCGGCTGATCGACATCCGCTTTCCCGGCGAGGGGCCGCGGCTGACGCTGGTCGGCAAGGGGGTTTGTTTCGACACTGGCGGGCTGGACATCAAGCCGCCGTCCTCGATGGCGTTGATGAAAAAGGACATGGGCGGCGCGGCCAATGTGCTGGGCCTGGCCGAGACCCTGGCCCGCCTGAACCTGCATCGCGACATGCAACTGCGGATCCTGATCCCGGCGGTCGAAAACGCGATTTCTGCCAATGCTTTCCGCCCCGGCGACATCCTGACCAGCCGCAAGGGCCTGACCGTCGAGGTCAACAATACCGATGCCGAGGGCCGGCTGGTGCTGGCCGATGCGCTGGCCCTGGCGGATGAGGAGGCGCCGGATCTGCTGGTTTCGATGGCGACGCTGACCGGCGCTGCCCGCGTCGCGCTTGGTCCGGAACTGCCGCCGTTCTTCTGCGACGACGATGCGCTGGCCGCCGCGATCCAGGGCGCCGGCCGGGCCCATGCGGACCCGGTCTGGCGCCTGCCCTTCTGGGAACCCTATGAGGCGATGATCGAGCCCGCCATCGCCGATCTGGACAACGCGCCCTCGGGCGGCTTCGCCGGAGCGATCACCGCGGCGCTGTTCCTGCGCCGCTTTACCGGTCAGGCCCGGGCCTATGCGCATTTCGACATCTACGGCTGGCAACCCAGCGCCGCGCCGGGGCGGCCCAAGGGTGGGGCGGGTCAGGGCATGCGCGCCATCCTGCACGCCCTGCCGGAGATCCTGCGATGACCGCGCCCAGCGACCGCCGGCTGACCCCGGCGACCGAGCGCGTCGCGCTGGACTCGCTGCGCGGGACGCTGCGGCGTCCGACCTATACGCCCGGCGAGCCGATGCGGCTGGCCGCACCGCTGGCCGATCTGTGCCGCGCCCCGGGCGGCGCCCGGGATCGCCAGCTGAATTTCGGCGCCGATCTGGTGCTTCTGGAGCAGGTGGACGGCTGGGCCTTCGTGCAGGCGGCGGCGGATGGCTATTGCGGCTGGGTCCGGGCCGAGGGGCTGAGCCGGCAGATGCCCGCGATCACCCATCGCGTCAGCGCCCCCGCCACCCATGTCTATGCCGAGCCGGACATGAAGACCCCCGAAACGCTGTGCCTGTCTTTGGGCGCACGGCTGTCGGTCACCGCCATGCAGGGCGGTTTCGCCCGGCTGGCAGAGGGTGGCTGGGTGCCGGCGCAGCACATCTCGGACCGGCCCGACCGCGACCCCGCCGCGGTGGCCGAGCGTTTGCTGGGCACGCCCTATCTCTGGGGCGGCAACAGCCGCTGTGGCATCGACTGCTCGGGGCTGGTGCAGGCCGCGCTTGCGGCCTGCGCCGTGCCCTGCCCCGGCGACAGCGACATGCAGGAGACCGCCTTCCCCGAGGCCGGCGAGCGGATCCGCCGCAACGACCTGCTGTTCTGGCCCGGCCATGTCGCCCTGGCGCTGGACGGCGAGCGGATGATCCATGCCACCGCCTTCGCCATGGCGGTGATCGTCGAGCCCATCGCCCAGGCCACCACCCGCATCGACGCCGCCGGGCAGGGACCGTTCCGCGGCGCAAGGCGGCCCTCGCTTGCCGCGCAGGCCCGGTTTCCCTAACCCCAAGCAAAGGAGGCGCGCATGGTTCATCTCTGGGTCCGCGCGGAAAGCCGCGCCAACGAACGGCGGGTCGGCATCACCCCCGCCGGCGCGCGCGAGCTGATCGCCCAGGGCTTCCGCGTCACGGTCGAGGAAAGCCCGCATCGCATCCTGCCCATCGCCGATTACGCCGCAGCCGGGGCCGAGATCGCGCCGCAGGGCTCCTGGCCGGACGCCCCGGCCGAGGCCATCATCTTCGGCCTGAAGGAATTGCCCGAAGACGGCACGCCCCTGACGCATCGCCACATCATGTTCGGCCATGCCTACAAGGGCCAGCCGGCCGGGCTGGCGCTGCTGCGCCGGTTTCGCGACGGCGGCGGCGCGCTCTATGACCTGGAATACCTGACCGACGAGAACGGCCGCAGGCTGGCGGCATTCGGCTATTGGGCCGGCTTCGCCGGGGCGGCGGTCTCGCTGAAGGCCTGGGCGGCGCAGCGGCGCGGCGGCATTTGCGGGCCGGTCCGGGGCTGGCCGTCGCAAGAGGCGATGCGGGACGAGTTGCGGGCCGAGCTGGACGCGACCGGCGCGCCGCGCCCGCAGGCCATCGTGATCGGCGCGCTGGGACGGGTCGGCAGCGGCGCCTCGGACCTGCTGACCGCGATGGGGGTACGGGTCACGAAATGGGACATGGCCGAAACCGCCAGCGGCGGCCCGTTCCCCGAGATCCTGGCGCATGAACTGTTCGTCAACTGCATCCTGGCCGGGCCGCAGACTCCGGCCTTCGTGCCGCCCGAGGCGGTCGATCCCGGCCGGCTGCTGACGGTGATCGGGGATGTCGCCTGCGATCCCTCCAGCGATTTCAACCCGGTCAAGGTCTATGACCGCGCGACCGACTGGGCCCAGCCGGTGATCCGCGTCGCCGACCATCCGCCGCTGGACGTGATGGCGATCGACAACCTGCCCTCGCTGCTGCCGCGCGAAAGCGCGCTGGATTATGCCGGGCAGTTGCTGCCGGTGCTGAAGGATCTGGACCGTATCGACGCGGAAGCATGGGGCCGGGCGCGGTCGATTTTCCGGGACCACCTCTCCGCGCTGTGACCGCGCGGGAACGCAAGCGCCGGCAGGCGCGTTGGGCCGCAAACCCAGCCAGACGGATGCGACCATGATGCCGCGACGCGCCCTTGCCGCCACCCTTGCCCTGTGCGTCACCGCCCTGCCGGCGCTGGCCGAGCTGAACGACCGGCCGCCCAATGCCCGGGGACAGGAACCGGCCTTTCCCGGCCAGACCCGTGCGGCCGAGATCAGCCAGCAGATCCCCATCTCGCGGACGCCGCTGATCCGGGGGCTCAGCGAGCCCTGGGGCATGGCGCTTTTGCCCGATGGCGGCTTGCTGATCACCGAACGCACCGGCACGCTGCGGCTTTATCGCGACGGCCAGCTGTCCCAGCCCATCCAGGGCCTGCCGCGGGTCGATGCCCGCGGCCAGGGCGGGCTCCTGGACGTGGCGGTGGCGCCGGATTTCGCCAGCACCCGGCAGGTCTGGTTCAGCTTTTCCGAGCCGCGCGGCAACGGGCGCAACGCCACCGCGGTCGGCACCGGGCGGCTGTCGGCCGATGGCACCGCGCTGGAGGAGATGCGGGTGATCTTCCGCCAAGAGCCGGCTTGGGCCTCGACCATGCATTTCGGCTCGCGGCTGGTCTTCGACCATCAAGGCCAGCTTTTCGTCACCACCGGCGAACGCTCGCGGCCGGAGCCGCGGCAACTGGCGCAGGATCTGGGCACGCATCTGGGCAAGGTGCTGCGCATCGACCCCGCCACCGGCGGCCCCGCGCCCGGAAACCCGTTCAGCGACGGACAGGCCCGGCCCGAAATCTGGTCCTATGGCCATCGCAACATCCAGGCGGCGGCCTTGGACGCGCAGGGCCGGCTCTGGACGGTCGAGCACGGCCCGCAGGGCGGGGACGAGCTGAACCTCCCGCAGCCCGGGCGCAATTATGGCTGGCCGGTCATCACCTATGGCCAGGATTACAGCGGCGCCCCCATCGGCCAGGGCATCACCCAGCGCGAGGGGATGGAGCAGCCGGTCTATTACTGGGACCCGGTGATCGCGCCCAGCGGCATGCTGTTCTATCGGGGCGCCATGTTCCCGGAACTGGAGGGCGATGCGCTGATCGGCGGCTTGCAGGCCGGGGCGGTGGTGCGGCTGCGCATCGAGAGCGACCGCGTCACCGGCGAGCAGCGCCTGGCCGAAGGCATCGGCCGGGTCCGCGACATCGAGCTGGCGCCCGACGGTGCACTGCTGATCCTGACCGATGCCGGCGAGTTGATCCGGCTGGCGCGCGGCTGACGGCGGGATATTCGCCCCTGAAGCGTGGGGACAGGCCCGGTCGCCGATTGCCGGTCACGGCGTTGGACCGAAAGCCCGGGATCGAGCCGAAAACGGCAGCGATGATCGGTCGAGAGACAGGGGCCGACGCTTGCCTCCGCCGGCCCTCGGCTCACGATACAGGGCCGCGCCGATCCGGGCGGCTAGACCGGGCGCTGCAACTCGTCCTCGACCTCCTCGGGCGAGATGCCCAGGGCCTCCATCCCGGCCTCCAGGTAATCGGCCAGTTGCGGCTCACCCATCAGGTAATCCTGGGTCGGGGCGCTGCGCTCGGCCTTGGCGGTCTCGATCGCCTCGTCCAGATCCTCGGGGCCGAAGGTGTCGCGGCCGATCCACATCACCGCAACAAGGCTGGCCTGCTCGTCCTCGTTCAGGCTGGCGATGAATTCGGCCAGTTCGGTCTGGGTGCCATGGCCCTTGCGATGCCCGCTATGCGCCCAGGGATTGACGCCGCTGTCGTATTCGCGCGCGCGGATGATGACATGGGCGATCTTTTCGGGACTGATTTCCAGCATGGCAGTACCTCCGGCATCTTTCCATTTGTCGCCCCGACGGGCGCCCGGGTCAATCGGGATCGAAGCGATAGCCGAAACGGGCGATGTCCTCGGCCGCGGCGCGCGCGACGATGCCGGCGGTTTCGGCGTCATAGGCCGCGCGCCAGTCGCCATGCTCCGAACGGTTCTCATGCGGCAGCGGGCGCAGGGAAAAGCCCAACCGGGCCTCGAGCGGCGGCAGATCGGCGCCCAGATGCTCCAGCCGCAGGCAGAGCGCCGGGCGCTCGCCCTGCGGGCCGGTCAGGTAATGCCGCGCCGGAACCGCCAGCTGCGCCTGCGTCATCGGGTCGCGCAGGAAATCGGCAAAGCCGACCGCCTTGGCCAGCCGCACCGAGGGATGCGCAAAGCCCTGCCCGCGCAGCCAGGAATAATAGCTCAGCGCCCGCGCCCAGGGGTTCCGCACCAGGGTAAAGACCAGATAGTCGTCCAGGGCCGCCACATCGACCAGGCCCTGGATGTCGGCCAGCGTCGAATGCTTCCACAGCCGGCCGTGCGCGGCCACGCCCTTGACGCGGCGACGGCGGTTGCGGCCCTTGGGCGTATCGGACAGGACGATGTCGTCGCGGCCCACCCGCGCCTCCAGCGCCAGGGTCAGCGAGGTGCCGCCGGTCTTGGGAATATGCACGAAGACATAGCGGTGCCGGTGCGAGATGATCATCGCCCGAACAGGCGCTCGATATCCGCCAGCTTCAATTCGATCCAGGTCGGGCGGCCGTGGTTGCATTGGCCGGATTTCGGCACCCGCTCCATCTCGCGCAAGAGTGCGTTCATCTCGTCCGCCGACATGCGCCGGCCCGAGCGCACCGAGCCGTGGCAGGCCATCGAGGACAGCACCGCATCGACCCGCGCCCGCAGCCGGTCCGATGCGCCCTGATCGGCCAGGTCGTCCAGGATGTCGCGGATCAGGGCCGCGGCGTTCAGGCGCTGGATCAGCGCCGGCACCTCGCGCACCGCCACGGCGCCGCCGCCGAAGGGCTCGATCACCAGCCCCAGCGCCGCCAGTTCCCCGGCAATGGCCAGGATGCGATGGGCGTCCGCCTCGGACAGCTCGACGATCTCGGGGATCAGCAGCGCCTGGCTGGCGATGCCCTTGGCATCAAGCTGCGCCTTCAGCCGCTCATAGACCAGCCGCTCATGCGCGGCGTGCTGGTCGACGATGACGATGCCGTCGGCGGTCTGGGCGATGATCCAGTTCTCGTGCAGTTGCGCGCGGGCGGCGCCCAGCGGCGCCTCGGTGGGCTCGGACAGGGCTTCGGGCTGGGGCTCGACCCTTGCGGTCGGCGCCTCGGCAAAGCCCGGCGCCTGAAAAGCCAGGCTGGCGGCGATGGCGGGGGCCGAGGGGCGGGCGGGGCCGTAGCTGGCCTGATAGGCGCGAGGC
Source organism: Paracoccus sp. MKU1 (assembly GCF_001447385.1). GTDB lineage: Bacteria > Pseudomonadota > Alphaproteobacteria > Rhodobacterales > Rhodobacteraceae > Paracoccus. Next base: position 10,153 of record NZ_LLWQ01000003.1, read on the forward strand.
AGGGCAGGCTCGGGCCGCGCCACCCCCAGCGCCGCCGTCGCCACGGTCGAGGAGACGCGATGCCCCGCCCCCGCCAGCGCATGGCGCAGTGCCGAGACCACCAGCCCGCGGGCGATGTCGGGCTCGCGGAACCGGACCTCGGCCTTGGCGGGATGCACGTTCACATCGACCTCATGCGGATCGCAGGTCAGGAACAGCACCGCCGCCGGATGCCGGCCCGAGGCCAGCACGTCCATATAGCCCGCCCGCAGCGCCCCGGTCAGCAGCTTGTCGCGCACCGGGCGGCCGTTGACGTAAAGATGCTGCGCCACCGCCGCACCGCGGGAATAGGTCGGCAGCGCGGCAAAGCCGGTCAGGGTGATGCCGTCGCGCGTCGCGTCTAAGGCCAAGGCGTTGTCGATGAAATCCCGGCCCATGACGCGCGAGAGCCGGGTCTGCAAGGCGCCGAACAGCTCGCCCTGCTCGGCATCGGCGCGGAACAGCACCCGGCCCTCGTCCTCGTCGGTAAGGGTGAAGCCGACATAGGGCTCGGCCATGGCCAGGCGGCGGATCACCTCGGCCACGGCCTGGGTCTCGGCCCGGTCCGAGCGCAGGAATTTCAGCCGCGCCGGGGTGGCGAAGAACAGGTCGCGCAGCTCGACCACCGTGCCGCGATTGCCGGCGGCGGGCCTCACCGGGCCGATGCGCCCGCCCGCGACCGCGATCTGCGCGGCCTCGAACCCTGCGGCGCGGCTTGTGATCACAAGCCTTCCGACCGCGCCCAGGCTGGGCAGCGCCTCGCCGCGAAAGCCGAAGCTGCGGATGTCCAGCAGGTCGCTGCCGTCGATCTTGCTGGTCGCGTGCCGGGCCAGCGCCAGCGGCAGGTCCTCGGCGGTCATGCCGCAGCCGTCGTCGCCGACGCGGATCAGCGCCTTGCCGCCCTTGGCGATGGCGACCTCCACCCGCGTCGCCCCGGCGTCCAGCGCGTTCTCGACCAGTTCCTTGACCGCCGAGGCCGGGCGCTCGACCACTTCGCCGGCGGCGATGCGGTTGGCGGCCGCCTCGTCCAATTGCCGGATAACGGGACGCATCTTGGGGTCATGAGTGTTCATGCCCCCAGATCTAGCATTTCCCGGCGCGCCGGGAAAGGATTCGTCAATTGGTCGCGTCGATGCCTTCCGGCCGGCCGACCAGCACGAAGCGGATCTGGTCGGCATGCAGCAGGCGCTGCGCGACGCGCTGCACGTCCGCGGCCGTCACCGCCTCGATCTTGGCGTTGCGGGTGTTGACGTAATCCGCCGGCAGGCCGATCAGCTGCATCCCGGCCAGGATGCCGGCAATCTTGCCATTGCCGTCAAAGCGCAACGCATATTCGCCGGTCAGATAGGTCTTGGCGTCGGCCAGTTCCTTTTCGGTGACGCCGCCCTCGGCGAAACGGTCCCATTGCTGGCGGATCAGGCCGACCGCCTCGGCCACCTTGTCATTGGCGCTGGCCATGCCCCCCTGCCAGGTCTCGCCATAGACGCCGTTCGACAGGCCGGTGCCGACGCCATAGGTCAGCCCGCGCTTTTCGCGGATCTCGTCCATCAGCCGCGAGGAAAAGCCGCCGCCGCCCAGGATATGGTCGGCAACGAAGGCGGCGAAATAATCCGGGTCGGACATGGGCAGGCCGGGCTGGGCAAAGCTGACCACCGTCTGCGGACTGTCCCAGTCGATCACCGTCACCCCGCCGGTCAGTTGCAGTTCGGCCTTTTCCGGCAGCGGGACCGAGCTCCGCTCGGGCAGCCCGCCCAGGATCTTGTCGATCAACTTGCCCAGATCCTCGGCATTGATGTCGCCCGCCGCCGCCACCACCACGCGGTCGCGGGCCAGCACGCGGTCCTTGGCCGCGACCAGATCCTCGCGGGTCAGCGCCGCGACGGAATCCGACGTGCCGTTGATCGAGGTGGCATAGGGATGCTCGCCCCAGGCCTGCCGCGCCAGCTCCTTGCTGGCGATGGCGTTCGGATCGGTCGCCTCGGAACGGATCACCGCCTGCAACTGCGCCCGCACCCGTTCGACGGCATCGGGGTCGAAGCGCGGCTCGACCAGCGCCTGGCGCAGCAGCTCGGCCGCCTCATCGCGGTTCTCGGTCAGCATGCGGGCATTGACGGTCAGCGCGTCGTCGCCGACATCGAAGCGGTTCTGCGCCCCCAGCCCCTCGACCGCCTCGGCATATTGCACCGAATCCATCTGGCCCGAGCCTTCCTCGAGCAGCGCGGTCATCAGGCTCATCTGCCCGCGCTTGCCCGGCGCGTCGAGGCTGGCGCCACCCTTGAACATCAGCGACAGCGCGGTGAAGGGGATCGAGTGGTCCTCGACCAGCCAGGCCTTGATGTCGCCGGGCGAGGTGATCTCTTGGATCTCGATGGCGCGGGCCGGCAGGCTCGCCAGCGCGACGAAGACAAGGGTGGCAAGGGCACGGATCATTCGGTTTCTCCCGGATTGGCGGCATCGGCAGAGACGGGTTGCGGCGCCGCGGGTGCCGGTTCGGCCGGCGCATCCGGCGGCGGCAGCAGCCAGCCGGTGACGGGGGCCGGGTTTTCCAGCACCAGCTGCGCGGCGGCGCGGATATCCTCGGGTGTCACGGCGGCCAGGATGTCGGGCCAGTCGTTCACGTCCTCGACGGTCAGGCCGGTGGCCAGGCCCTGGCCATAGTCATAGGCCCGGCCATGCGCCGAATCCTGGGCATAGACGCGGGCGGCGCGGATCCGGGTTTTGACCCTCTCCAGTTGCGCAGGATCGGGGCCATCGGCCAGGAATTTCGCCAGCGCCGCGTCCAGCGCCGCCTCGGCCTCGGCATTCGACACGCCCGGCGCCGGCACCATCGAGATGCCGAAGGTGGTCGGATCGACCGAGAGCCCGTCATAGGAGGCGTTGACGTAAAGCGCCTTGCCGGTCAGCACCAGGTCGCGGGCCAGGACCGAGGTTTGGCTGGAACCCGCCAGCAGGTTGGCCAGCACGGTCAGCGCCGCGGCCTGCTGCTGTTCGCCCCGGTTGCGTTCGGGCGCGATCACGCTGCGGATCATCACCGGCTGGGCGACGCGGGCATCGACCCGCTCGATCCGCCGGGGCGAGCGCTGGATCGGCTCCTGCGGGCGCGGCTTGCGGGTCGCATCGGGCTTGGGCGGGACGGGGCCGTAATATTCTTCCGCCAGTTCCCGCACCTGCTCGGCCGTCACGTCGCCGGCGATCACCAGAACGGCGGCGTTCGGGGCATAATGCGCGTCATACCAGGCGATGGCGTCCTCGCGGGTCAGCCCCTCCATCTCCTGCCGCCAGCCGATCACCGGGCGGCCGTAGGGATGGTTGTAGAACTGCACCGCGCTGCGTTCTTCCGAGAATTGCGCGCCGGGATCGCTGTCGGTGCGCTGTGAACGTTCCTCCAGCACCACCTGCCGCTCGGCCTGCCAGTCGTCCTCGCCGATCTTCAGGTTGGCCATGCGGTCGGCCTCCATCTCCATGATCAGCGGCAGCCGGTCGCTGGCGATACGCTGGAAATAGGTGGTGAAGTCATAGCTGGTGAAGGCGTTGTCCCGGCCGCCATTGGCGGTCACGGTCTTGCTGAGCTCGCCCGGCCCCAGCTTGTCGGTGCCCTTGAACATCAGGTGTTCCAGGTAATGCGCGATGCCCGACTTGCCCGGCTGCTCGTCGGCCGAGCCGATGCGATACCACAGCATCTGCACCACGACCGGGGCGCGATGATCCTCGATCACCACGGCCTCAAGGCCGTTCTCCAGGGTGAAATGGCTGATTCCCTTGGGCATTTCGGCCAGCGCGGGGGATGCGGCCAGCAGCAGCGCAACGGGCGCAAGACGGGTCAGGATGGTCATGGCAGGCTCCGGTTCCGGGTCGCGCCATGACCCTGCCCTCGCGCGCGGGCGCACGCAAGCCTGCCGCCCCTCATCTCGGCGTGATCGGCGCGCGAGGCGCCTAGTCCTCGCGCAGGATCGGCACCCGGTCGCGGACGCTGGGCGGGGCGACTTCGCCCCCCTGGCTCATGCCGCGGGGCGGCGCGGCGGGCAGCTGCACCCCGGTCGGGCGCCAGCGTTCCAGTTCGGTCCAGCTGTCCAGCGTCATCGGACCATAGGCGCGGTAATAGACATTGGTCCGCGCCAGCACCTCGAGCGCGCGGCGGGAATGGCGGCTGCGCCAGGCCAGATCCTCTTGCGCGGTGGTCTGGCGGATCGCCGGATCGCGGCCCAGGCGCGAGGCATAGGCAATCAGCGCGCCATCGGCAGCGCCGACGCCCTGCGCGGAAAGCTGGCCCGGATTGCCGCCCAGCGCCGCCACGGCATCGGCATGCGGCGTCGGATCGGTGATGTTGCCGCCCCCCGGCGTCGGCACCGGCAGCACGTTCAGGTCGGCGGGCATCTGCAAGGGCTTGGTCGGCAGGATCGAGAATTCGTCCGGGCTGGAGCGGCCGGAACTGGTGTTCATCAGATGCGGATCGCTGCTGCAAGCGGCCAGCAGCAGCGTGGTCATGGTCAGCGCGATCGCCCGCATCTTCCGTCCCTCTTGTTCGTCCGGCCCGTTCTTAGCGCGTATTGCCGGCCTCGTCACGGGTCTTGTCGTCCAGCCCCAGCTCACCCTGCGCCTCGGGCTGCGGCCGGGGCTCGGGCGCGCGGGATTTCGCCGGGCGGGGCTTGGCGGGGGTCTTGCGCCTTTTCGTGCCCGGCTTCTTTTCCGGCGGCAGCAACACCAGCCCCATCGCGCCCAGAAAGATCGCGATGTCGGCGACGTTGAAGCTGTAGGGGTTGCGCCAGCCCGGCAGCGACATGTTCAGGAAATCCGCCACCGCGCCATAGGTCAGCCGGTCCACGACATTGCCCAGCGCCCCGCCGATCAGCAGCCCGGCCGAGACCTGCGCAAAGCGCGAGGGCTTGGCCCGCCCGACCCAGATCCCGACCCAGAGGCAGACGGCCAGGGCGATGGCGATCAGCACCCAGCGCATCACCTCGACATCGCTGGCGAACAGGCCGAAATTCATGCCCTGGTTCCAGGCCATGCGCAGGTTCAGCCAGGGGTCGATGACGTCGATCTCGCGCACCTGGTCCAGCCGCAGCACATGCACGACCAGATATTTCAGCGCCTGGTCCAGCAGAAAGACCAGTCCCGCCACCAGCGCGACGTTCCGTCCGACGCGCGGCGGCGGCGGCTTTCTCGAGCGCCGCCTGGGGGCCGCCGGGCTTTTCCGCGGCTTGGGGGTCGCGGTCTCGGCCATCAGTGACGGAAATGCCGCTGGCCGGTAAAGACCATGGCGAGGCCCAGCCGGTCGGCGGCCTCGATCACCTCGGCGTCGCGCATCGAGCCGCCGGGCTGGATTACCGCCCGCGCCCCCGCCGCCGCCAGCGCCTCGACCCCGTCAGCAAAGGGGAAGAAGGCGTCCGAGGCGACCGAGGAGCCAATGGTCAGCGCCTGCGCCAAGCCCAGCGCCTCGGCCATGTCCTCGGACTTGCGCTTGCCGATGCGGGTCGAATCGACGCGGCTCATCTGGCCGGCACCGATGCCGACGGTCGCCATGTCGCGGGCATAGACGATGGCGTTCGACTTCACATGCTTGGCCACGGTCCAGGCGAAAAGCAGGTCGGCCAGTTCCTGGTCGGTCGGCTGGCGCTTGGTCACCACCTTCAGGTCGGCGCGCAGGATGCGGCCGTTGTCGCGGCCCTGCACCAGAAAGCCGCCCGCGACCTGGCGGAAGGCCAGCCCCGGCGCCGCAGGATCGGGCAGCCCGCCGGTGGTCAAGAGCCGCAGGTTCTTCTTGGCGGCGAAGATCTCGCGCGCCTCATCGGTGGCGTCGGGGGCGATGACCACTTCGGTGAAGATCTCGGTGATCGCCTGCGCCGTCTCGCCGTCGAGCGTGGTGTTCACCGCAATGATGCCGCCAAAGGCCGAGGTGCGGTCGCAGTCGAAGGCGCGGCGATAGGCGTCCACCGCCGTCTCGCCCCGCGCCACGCCGCAGGGATTGGCGTGCTTGATGATCGCCACCGCCGGGCCGTCGACCGGGTCGAACTCGGCCACCAGTTCGAAAGCCGCATCGGTGTCGTTGATGTTGTTGTAGCTGAGTTCCTTGCCCTGCCATTGCTGCGCGGTGGCGACGCCCGGCCGGTCCGAGCCGTCCGTGTAGAAGGCGGCGGACTGGTGCGGGTTCTCGCCATAGCGCAGGGTTTGCGCCAGCTGGCCCGAAAAGCTGCGTCGGCGCGGGTTTTCCTCGCCGATGGCCCCGGCCATCCAGGTCGAGACCGCGGCGTCATAGGCCGCCGTCCTGGCATAGGCGATCTGCGCCTGCCGCTGGCGGAAGGCCAGGCTGGTGCGGTCGTCGTTGGCGTCAAGCTCGGCCAGCACGGCGGCGTAATCCTCGACATCGACCACCACCGTCACGAAGGCGTGGTTCTTGGCGGCGGCGCGGATCATCGCCGGGCCGCCGATGTCGATGTTCTCGATGCAGTCGTCATAGGCGGCGCCCTTGGCCACCGTCGCCTCGAACGGATAGAGATTCACGACCAGCAGGTCGATCATGCCGATCTTGTGCGATTTCGCAGCCGCCATGTGCTCGTCATTGTCGCGCAGCGCCAGCAGGCCGCCATGCACCACCGGATGCAGCGTCTTGACCCGGCCATCCATCATTTCGGGAAAGCCGGTCACGTCGGCCACGTCCACCACGCTCAGCCCCGCCTCGCGCAGCGCCTTGGCGGTGCCGCCGGTGGACAGGATCTCGACGCCCCGCGCCGAAAGCGCCCGCGCGAAGTCGATCAGCCCGGTCTTGTCGGAAACGGAAATCAGCGCGCGCTTCAGCGGAATGCGGTCGGTCATCGGTCGGAGGCCCCGTGCGGTGGATGGCGGATTTGGCCCGTCACCTACCCCCGGAACGCGCCAAGGTCCAGCCGATCTGGATGGCGCGGCCCAGCAGATGGGCGGAAATCACCATCTGGCGCGAGGGGCGCGGCTCGACCATGGCCCGGTCGAGCAGGCAGGACGCCTCCAGCCGCAATTGCCCCACGCCGTCGTGCGCGAACAGCCATGCCTCGCCATTGGGCAGGGTCAGATGCACCTCTTGCCCCTGCTGGCGGGCCTGGATCTCGGGGTGCAGGTGGAAGCGGATGTCGAAGGCCAGCCCTTCGTCAGGGCGGATCTGGTCCAGCCGCGCCTGGGCGCTGGCATCCAGCGCGGCCAGCGAATCCTCGCCCCGCAGCCCCATGCCGTCGGGATCGAGCCAAAGCTCGCGCAGGTGGGTCAACCCGTGGCTGGCCAGCCAGCCGTCATGGCCGGCCAGCAGATGTGCGGGTTCCGGCGAATGCGCCGGGCCGCAATCCGGGGCGGTCAGGTTGCCCAGCGCATCGCAATCGCCGGCCCAGACCAGATCGGGACGTTCGGTCAGGATGTCGGGCTCGCCCTCCTGCCGGTTCGGGTTCAGCCGCGACGAGGACAGGCCGGCAAGGCACAGCGCCGAATGGCAGGGCGTGGCGCGGCTGGCCCTGGCCCAAAGCGGGCCGAAGCCGTCGCCGGGGCCGCAATTCACGATCAGGGGCTGGCGCGCCACGGTCAGCTCGAAGGCCAGCGTCGAGGCATGGGCGCGGACCGCCGCCGGACCGCCGGGCGGTGGCGCCGCATCCAGGATCAGCGTGGTGCGCGCCCGCACCATGCGGGCAAAGCCCATGGCCAGCCCGCTGACCGGCAGGGCCGGGCCCTCGGCGGCGCGCAGGCAGCGGTCGAGCCGCCCGGCCGCGCCGCGCCCGCCGCCGTGGAAACAGGGCAGCGCCCCGTCGGCATGGCGCAGCGCCCGCAGGATCGGCGCGATCTCGGCGATGATGGCGCGCAGTTCGGGCGGGCCGTCCAGCCCCACCTCCTCGGCCACCTCCTGCGCCCAGACCAGCAGCGCCATCGCCTCCAGCAGCGCCTCGGGCGAGCGCGCCTCGGACAGGGTGGCGACGCCCATCGCATCGGCCTCCTCGGCCAGGGCGATCAGCGCCGGCGCGGCCATGGTCTGGCGGTCGCGCAGCGACATGGCGCCGATGGCCAGCCCCGCCAGCGCCTCGAGCCGGCACAGCCCGTCGGCGCTGTCATACCAGCTGTCACGCAGATGGTTCAGCTGCTGGTCGAGGCCGCGGAAATAGGGCTCGGCCCCGTCGCGGTCCAGGCCCGGCAGGATCATCCCGGCATGGAAGATCCAGCGCAGCACCCGCCGCCCGGTGACCTCGGGCGCCCATTCCGGCGACTCGGACTGCGGCTGGCGGTGCCGGCGCAGCCAGCGCAGGACGTGGTCCTGGGCGATGGCCCGGGCGCGGGGCGTGCCGACGGCGGCCAGGTCGTCGAGCCAGCCGAAGCCATGCAGCTCGGCCGCGACGGTCGGCGGCAGGTCGGCGGGAAAGAAATCGCCCGACAGCGTGATGCCGCCCAGATGCAGCGTGCCGCCGACGATCTGCTCGCCGCGACCGGTATGGCCGATGGCCTTGGGTTCGGGGCGGCGCAGAAACCCCCGAGGCGCGACGGAGCTATCGGTCATGGGCAACGCATTCACTAGGACGGCGCAACCTTAGGTCCGCCCGGCGGATTTTCGCAAGCGCGCGATGAAGAAGCCGTCCATACCGCCGCGTTCCGGCCACAGGTCGGGCCGCAGCCGCAGCCCGCCTTGGGGCGTGATCCAGCCCGGCTCGATGCCGGGGGCCCGGGGCGGCTCGACCATCAGGCCTGAATGGCGGGCAAGCGCGGCGGCAAGTTGATCCTCGCCCTCGGCGGGCAGGAGCGAGCAGGTGGCATAGACCAGCCGGCCGCCGGGTTTCAGCAACGACAGCGCATGGTCGATCAGGCGGGCCTGCAATCCGGTCAGTTCGGCAAGGCCGGCGCCGTCGCGGATGCGCGGCAGTTCGGGATGGCGGCGGATGGTGCCGGTGGCCGAACAGGGCGCATCCAACAGCACGGCGTTCAGCGGCTGGTCAGCCCGCCAGTCCAGCGCATCGGCGGCGACCAGCCGGGCCTGGAGGCCGCAGCGCGCCAGGTTCTCGGCCACGCGGGCAAGGCGCGGCTCGGAAATGTCGATCGCCGTCACCGCGGCCCCGGCGGCGGCGAGTTGCAGGGTCTTGCCGCCCGGCGCGGCGCAGAGATCGGCGATCGCCTCGGCCGGCTGCGGATCGAGCACCCGCACCGCCAGCGCCGCGGCCGCGTCCTGCACCCACCAATCGCCCGCCGCATAGCCCGGCAGGGCCGAGACCCGGGTGCCGGCGGGCAGCCGGTGCGAACCGGTGGGCAGCGCCTCGCCCGGGCAATCCGCGCCCTTGGGCGTCAGGTCGAGCGGGGCACCGGCCTCATGCGCGGCCTCGATGGCGCGGGCGACGTCCTCGCCCCAGGCGGCGGCGACCGGGGTGCGCAGCCAGGGCGGCATCTTCTGCGGCGAAAGCCTGGCCCAGCCTTCGGCCGCGCCGGCGACCTTGCGCAGCACCGCGTTGACCATGCCGGCGGCAGCCTGTCCCTTGCGCCCCGAGGCGCGGGCCAGCGCCACGGCGGCATTGACCGCGCCATGCGGCGCCTCGCCCAGCGCCAGCATCTCGACGGTGGCGAGCCGCAGGATGCGCATGATCTCGGGCCGCGGGCGGCGGGCCAGCAGCGGCGCCAGCAGCAGGTCGCAGCGGGCCTCGCGCCGCAGCACCTCGAGCGCCAGGCGGCGGGCACGGGCGCGTTCGGCCGGGGCAAGGCGGTCGGTCAGCGCGGCGGCCTCGTCCAGCGTCGCGCCCTCGTCCACCGCGGCCAGCAGGCGCAACGCGCCCGATCTTGCCCCGTCCCCTGCCTGTCCCTGCGCGCGCGTCTTGTTCAAAGCCTGCCTCTTGCCTAGATTGGCCCCGTCTAGCGTGAAGCAGGGGAAACCGCCATGACCGACCGCAAGGATCTGCCGCCCGCCGCCCAGCGCGCGCTGGCCGAGGCCGAGGAGCGCCGCCGCAAGGCGAAACCGCTGGACCTGCCGGTCGAACTGGGCGGGCGCGACGGGCCCGAGCCGGTGCGCTATGGCGATTACGAAAAGAAGGGCCTCTGCGTCGATTTCTGATGCCGCCGCGCCTGCGCATGCGGTCGCATGAGTATTTGGGAAACGGTGAAGGCCGGTGCCGCTGGCGAATCCGTGATCGGCGGTGAGCCGGCCGTTTACTTGCCATTGGGGTTTGCCGCCTAAACAATGCGCCAACCACCAAACCGCAAGGAACGGCAGATGGCCTCTGGGCAGGGGATTGTGAGATGGGCGGCGCTGGCGATCCTGCTGGCGACGCAGGCTTTCGCGCAGCAGGGTCCGGGCCGGGCCGGGTCGCAGGGTCCGACCGAGGTCGGCGTGGTGGCCACCGCCGAGGAGGACGTGCCCTATACCGTCACCCTGCCCGGCCGCGCCATCGCCTATCAGCAGACCGGCATCCGACCGCAGGTCGGCGGCGAAATTCTTGAAATCCCCTATGATCCGGGCAAGCCGGTCAAGGCCGGCGACGTGCTGTTCCGGCTGGACCCCGAGACCCTGGCCGCAGCCCTGGCCGCAGCCGAGGCCGCCGTGGCCGGGGCCGAAGCCAGCCTGACCCAGGCGCAGAACACCGTCACCCGCTATCGCCGGCTGGAGGGCTCGGGCGTCTCGGCCGTGGAGCGGGCCAATGCCGAGGTGGCGCTGAAACAGGCCGAGGCCGACCTGAAATCTGCCGAGGCGGCGCGGGACGCGGCGCGGCTGGCCTTGCAGCGCACCGAGATCAAGAGCCCGCTGGACGGGATGGCGGATGTGGCGGCGGTTTCGGTCGGGGACCTGGTGACGGCAAGCCAGTCCGAGTCGCTGACCACCATCACCCAGCTCGACCCGATCTATGTCGACGTGTCGGAATCCAGCGCCCGCATGCTGCGCAACCGGGCGCGCATCACCGCCGGCCAGCTGGTGGTCAACGGCGGGGTAAAGACGCAGCTGATCCTGGAGACCGGCGAGGAATACCAGGGCGAGGGGCGGATCGTCAGCCCCGGCATCGCGGTTTCGCCCACCACCGGCACGGTGCCGATCCGGCTGCAATTCGACAATCCCGACCGGATGATCCTGCCCGGCCAGTTCCTGCGGGTGAAGCTGACGCTGGGCACCACCCGCGCCGTGCTGGTGCCGCAGCGCGCGACCAGCCGCGCCTCGGACGGCACGCTGACCGCCTTCGTCGCCCGCGACGGCAAGGCCCAGCAGGTCACGCTGAGCGAACAGGGCAGCTATCGCAACAGCTGGATCGTGACCCAGGGCATCAGCCCGGGCGAGCAACTGATCGTGGACGGGCTGGAAAACCTGCGCGCCGGCGCCGAGGTCACCACCGTCCCCGTCACCATCGACGCGCAAGGCGTCGTCCGCGAGATCGGCGAGCGCGGGGAAGGCTAGGGCATGGCGCAGTTCTTCATCCACCGCCCGGTCTTTGCCTGGGTGCTGGCCATCGTGACCATGCTGATCGGCAGCTGGTCTCTGATCGGCCTACCGGTGTCGCAATATCCCGACATCGCGCCGACCACGATCCGCATCACCGCCAGCTATTCCGGGGCCACGGCGCGGGCGGTGCAGAATTCGGTCACCACGCCGATCGAAGATGCGCTGACCGGGCTGGACGGGCTGCTCTATACCATCTCGTCGGCCTCGACCGGGCGCAGCGTGATCGAGATGATCTTCGACGACAGCGTGGACCCGGTCGATGCGCTGAACGAGGTGCAGTCCAAGGTCCGCTCGGTCGAAAGCCGTCTGCCGACGCCGGTGCAGAACGACGGCGTCTCGGTCACGCGCTCGTCCTCGTCGATCCTGATGGTCGGCTCGCTGGTCTCGACCACCGGGCAGCATTCCACCATCGAGCTGGGCAACCTGCTGGAACAGGTGGTCGAAGGCCCGGTCAAGCGCACCGAAGGCGTGGGCGGGGTCAATGTCTTCGGCTCGGGCTATGCCATGCGGATCTGGATGGACCCGCTGCGGCTGGCGCAGTTCCAGCTGACCCCCACCGACCTGACCACCGCCGTGGCGCAGCAGAACAGCACCGTCTCGGTCGGCGCGCTGGGCGAGCAGCCGGTGGTGGCGGGCCAGCAGTTCACCGCCAACATCACCGCGCAAAGCCAGCTGACCTCGGTCGAGGATTTCCGCAACATCCTGCTGAAGACCGGCGAGGACGGCGCCACCGTGCGGTTGGGCGACGTGGCCGAGGTCGAGATCGGCCAGACCCGCTATGGCCGCGATTCGCGCTTCAACGGCATGAACGCCTCGGGCTTCGCGGTGAACCTGGCCACCGGCGCCAATGCGGTCGAGACCGCCAATGCGGTGCGCGCCACGCTGGAAGGGCTGAAGAACGCCCTGCCGGAAGGGGTCGAGGTGCATATCGCCTATGACACCGCGCCTTTCGTCGAGCTGTCGATCGAGAAGGTCTATCACACGCTGATCGAGGCCATCGGGCTGGTGTTCCTGGTGATCCTGCTGTTCCTGCAAAACTGGCGGGCGACGCTGATCCCGATCATCGCCATTCCGGTCGTGCTGCTGGGCACCTTCGCCATGCTGGCGGCGCTGGGATATTCGGTGAACACGCTGACCATGTTCGCCATGGTGCTGGCCATCGGCCTCTTGGTGGACGACGCCATCGTCGTGGTCGAGAACGTCGAGCGGGTGATGGAGGAGGACGGGCTGGGCCCCGTCGAGGCCACGGAAAAGAGCATGGGCCAGATCAGCGGCGCGCTGATCGGCATCGCGCTGGTCTTGTCGGCGGTGTTCCTGCCCATGGGCTTCATGCCCGGCTCGACCGGGGTGATCTATCGCCAGTTCTCGGTCACCATCATCACCGCCATGGTGCTGTCGCTGCTGGTGGCGCTGATCCTGACGCCGGCGATGTGCGCGAGCCTCTTGCGGCAAAGCCACGGCCCGGCCCGCTTCGCCCCCGCCCGCTGGTTCAATGCCGGGTTCGACCGGGTGACGCGCGGCTATTCCGCCACCGTGCGCCGCAGCCTGCGCCGGCCGATGCTGGTCATGCTGCTGCTTGCAGCCATCAGCTATGGCGCGACCGATCTGTTCGGCCGCATGCACACCACCTTCATCCCCGGCGAGGACCAGGGCGTGCTGCAATCGCGCATCACTCTGACCGAGGGCTCGACCGCGCAGCAGACCGCCGCCGTGGTGCAGGAGATCGAGGATTACATGCTGACCGAGGAAAGGGCGGCGGTGGATTCGGTCTTCGTCGCCATGGGTTTCGGCTTTTCCGGCACCTCGCAAAGCCGGGCCATGGTCTTCGTCAAGCTGCGCGACTTCGACGAGCGCCAGGACCCCTCCCTATCGGCCAGCGCCATCGCCTCGCGCGCCAATGCCCGGTTCGAGAACCACCGGGCGGGGCGGATCACCTTCCTGCAACCGCCGGCGATTCCGCGGCTGGGCAATGCGGCCGGGTTCAGCATGTTCCTGCTGGACCAGTCCGGCGGCGGGACCGAGGCGCTGACCCAGGCCGCCAAGGCGCTGGAGCAGGCCGCCGCCGAGGATCCGCGCCTGCAAAGCGTCGAAAGCAGCGGCACCGAGACCGAGGCGGCACTGAAGATCGACATCGACCAGCAAAAGGCGGAAAGCCTGGGCGTCAGCCTGTCGGGCGTCAATGCCATGCTCTCGACCATCTTCGCCGGCACCGAGGTGAACGATTTCGCGCTTGGCGCGCAGCTGCGCCCGGTGATCGTGCAGGGGGCGGCGGCGAACCGCATGCAGCCCGAGGACGTGGACAGCTGGTATGCCCGCAACGCCAATGGCGAGATGGTGCCCTTTACCGCCTTCATGACCACCCGCTGGGAACCGGTCGAGCCGAGCCTGTCGCGCATGGACAGCATCGACGCCATCGAGATCACCGGCCAACAAAGCGACAGCGCCAGCTCGGGCGAGGCGATGACGGCCATGGAGGAGCTGGTGGCGCAGTTGTCCGGCGGCTACGGCACCGCCTGGACCGGGCTGTCCTATCAGGAGCGGCAGTCGGGCAACCAGGCGCCCTACCTGTTCGCGCTTTCGGCGCTGGTGGTGTTCCTGTCGCTGGCGGCGCTTTACGAAAGCTGGTCGATCCCCTTCTCGGTCATGCTGGCGGTGCCGGTCGGGGTGCTGGGCGCGGTGGTGGCGGCGCTGACCTTCGGCCAGGCCAATGACGTCTATTTCAAGGTCGGCATCCTGACCACCATCGGCCTGGCCGCCAAGAACGCCATCCTGATCGTCGAATTCGCCCGTGACCTGGAGCAGTCCTCCGGCCGCACTGCCATCGAGGCGGCGGTCGAGGCGGCGCGGCTGCGGCTGCGGCCGATCCTGATGACCTCGCTGGCCTTCATCCTGGGCGTGCTGCCGCTGGCCATCGCCACCGGCGCGGGGGCGGCGGCGCAGAACTCGATCGGCATCGGGGTGATGGGCGGCATGATCGCCGCGACCTTCCTCGGCATCTTCATGGTCCCGGCATTCTACGTTACCGTGCGCCGGCTGACTGACAGGAGGGCCCGGACATGAACGACCACCCCAGACTGACCTCGCTGGCGCATGGCGGCGGCTGCGGCTGCAAGCTGGCGCCCTCGGTGCTGCGCGAACTGCTGGCCGATCAGCCCATGGCGCAGGTCTTTCCGCAGCTTCTGGTCGGGACCGAGACCGCGGACGATGCCGCGGTCTGGCAGGTCGACGACAACACCTGCGTCATCGCCACCACCGATTTCTTCATGCCCATGGTGGACGATCCGCGCGCCTTCGGCCGCATCGCCGCGACCAATGCGATTTCCGACATCTATGCCATGGGCGGCCGGCCGATCATGGCGCTGGCCATCCTGGGCATGCCCATCGACAAGCTCGCCCCCGAGCAGATCCGCGAGATACTCGAGGGCGGGCGCGAGATCTGCCATGAGGCCGGCATCCCCGTCGCCGGCGGCCATTCCATCGACGCGCCCGAGCCGATCTATGGCCTGGCGGTGATCGGGCTCTGCCATCCCTCCGAATTGCGGCGCAATGCCGATGCGCGGCCGGGCGACGCGCTGATCCTGACCAAGGGGCTGGGGGTCGGCATCTATTCCGCCGCGATCAAGAAGGGGGCGCTGGACCAAGCCGGCGTGGCCGAGATGGTCGCATCGGCCACCACGCTGAACAGGATCGGCGCCGATCTGGCGAAGCGCAGCGATGTCCATGCCATCACCGACGTGACCGGCTTCGGCATCCTGGGCCACGGGCTGGAGATCGCCCGCGGCGCCGGGCTGCGCCTGCGGCTGCGGCTCGCGGACCTGCCGCTGCTGTCGCGGGCGTCGGAGCTGGCCGAGGCGGGTTTCGTCACCGGTGCCTCGACCCGGAACTGGGCCGCCTATGGCGCCGAGGTGGAACTGCCCGAGGGCCTGCCCCTGTGGCAGCGGGCGCTGCTGACCGATCCGCAGACCTCGGGCGGGCTGCTGGTCGCCTGCGCGCCCGAGGCGGCCGGTGAGGTGCTAGATTTCATCCGCGGCACGGGTTTCCCGCTGGCGGCCGTCGTCGGCCATGCCGAGCAGGGGCGCGCGGGCATCCTGGTCGAATAGCGCCGGGATTCTTGGGTATTTGGACAACGAAGAAGCGGCGGTCGGCGCGGAACCCGGCACCGTGGCCGGCGTTGGGGCGCAGGAGGATGCCGCCCATGTCGCAGATTTCCCTGTCCCGTATCGCCGTGCTGAGCGTGGCGCTGGCCTGCCTGGCCGCGCCGCTTTCGGCCCAGACCGCCCCTGCCGAGGCGCAAAAGCCGGCACAGCCAGCCGCCGCGCCTGCCGGGGAATGCCCACCCGCCGCCGGCAAGGCGGAGCCCGCGACGCCCGAAACCGCCTCGGCCGATGGCACGGCGCCGGAGAATTCCGGCTCGACCGGCTGGACCGGCGGCACGGGCGGCTCGCAGATCGGCACCAACCCCTCGGGCGCGCATCATGCCACCCGGACCTGGCAGCCGCCCACCGCGCGCGGCCTCGACCTTGCGGGACGCCCCGAGCCCGCCCCGGCCTGCTGACGCGCGGAGCGATTGACGCCGATCTCCCCGCCGCCGAAGATGCGGGAAAAAGGAAGCGCCATGCACGACAGCCAGACACCCGCCACCATCGAGCTGCATTCTCCCTATTCCGGGACGCTGGGGATGGAGACGGTTGCCGCCACGCTGGAAGAGGTCGTCCTGCGCATGCCGGTCACGCAGGTGCTGACCAACCGCAACGGCGTGCTGCATGGCGGCGCCATCATGAGCCTGGCCGATCACGCCGCCGGCACCGCCACCCATCTGCGCCTGCCCGCGGGCGCGGCAACAACCACGTTGGAAAGCAAGACGAATTTCCTTCGCCCGCTCCGGCTGGGCGACGTGGCCGAGGCGCGGTCCAGGCCGCTGCACCTGGGCCGGACCATGATGATCTGGCAAACCGACATCTTTCGCGGCGACGGCAAGCTGGCCGCCGTGGTGATCCAGACCCAGCTGGTGCTGGAATGGAAGGATCCCGCCTGACCTATTCGGCCGGGCCGATGGTCAGCTCCACCGCGGCCAGCCCCTCGATCTCGCCCACAAGGCGGTCGCCTTCGGCCACGGCGCCGACCCCGGCGGGCGTGCCGGTCATGATCAGATCGCCCGGCGCGAGGTGATAATATTGCGACAGGTCGACGATCAGTTCCGGGATGGGCCAGACCATGTCGCCGATCCCCCCCTCCTGCCGCAGGCTGCCGTTGACCTGCAAGCGGATGTGCTGCGCCCCTGGGGTGAAATCCCGCGCCGGGGTCAGCGCCGAGATGACCGCCGCGCCCTCGAAATTCTTGCCCAGGTCCCAGGGCTGCCGCTTTTCCTTGGCCCGGACCTGCAAGTCCCGCCGCGTCATGTCGAGGCCCGAGCCATAGCCCCAGACTGCCGCCATCGCCTGCGCCGGCCCAATGCGGAAGGCCGGGGCGCCGATGGCCACGACCAGCTCGATCTCGTGATGCAGATCGCGCGTACCCGGCGGATAGGGCAGGATCGCGCCACTTTGCCGCACGGCATGGGGAGATTTCAGAAAGTAGAACGGCGCCTCGCGGTCCACCTCGGCGCCCATCTCGGCGGCATGGGCGGCATAGTTGCGCCCGACGCAGAAGATGCGGTTCACGGGAAATCGCGCGTCTTGCCCCGAAACGGGCAGCGCGGCGGGCGGCGGCGGGGGAAACAGGTATTCGCTCATGCCCGCGACCCTGCCATGGCAACGCCATCGCGGCAAGAACGCGCGGCGCCGTTGCCCGCACCGGATTTTCATGGCAAGAGAGCGTAAAGCCAACCGAGAGGCAGGGTTCGCATAAATGACCGATTTCGCCCAGCGCCGCACCATGATGGTCGACACCCAGGTTCGTCCGAACGAAGTGACCAGCTATCCCGTGATCGAGGCGATGCTGAACGTCCCGCGCGAACAGTTCGTCCCCGAATCGCGCCGGGACGTGGCCTATGTCGGCAACAATATCGATCTCGCCCCCGGCCGCGTGCTGCTGGAGCCGCGCACACTGGGCAAGATGATGGACGTGCTGAATCTGCAAAACGACGATCTGGTGCTGGATGTCGGCTGCGGCTACGGCTATGCCGCCGCCGTCATGGCCCGCATCGCCGAGGCCGTCGTCGCCGTCGAGGAGGATGCCGCTATGGCCGCCGAGGCGGAAAGCCGGCTTGCCGCGCAGGACGTGTTCAACGTCGCCGTGGTCCAGGGCGCGCTGGCCGAGGGCTGCCCCGGCCAGGCCCCCTATGACGCCATCCTGATCGAGGGCGCGGTCGAGCAGGTACCCGAGGCGCTGGCCGAGCAGCTGCGCGAGGGCGGCCGCATCGTCGCCCTGTTCCGCGAGGGCAATCTGGGCACCGTCCGCATCGGCCACAAGCTGGACGGGCGGGTGAACTGGCGCTTCGCCTTCAACGCTGTCGCCCCGCTTCTGCCGGGCTTTGCGCGTCCGCGGGGCTTCGTCTTGTGATGCCGACAGGAAAGGCCATGGCATGTTTCGCAAAACGCTGAGAACTCTGCGGCGTGCGCTGATCGCAGCCTTGTTTGCGGGTGTGACGGCCGTTCCGGCAGGGGCCGAATCGCTGGCCGATGCCATGGTTGCCGCCTATCGCCATTCGGCGCTGCTGGAACAGAACCGCGCCGTGCTGCGCGCCGCAGACGAGGATGCGGCCACCGCCCTGGCCCAGTTGCGCCCGGTCCTGCAATGGGTCGCCGAGCACAGTTTCCAGAAGATCAACGGGCTGGGCATCGGCCGCTCGACCTCCATCGGGCTCCAGGCGCAGATCACGCTTTACGACTGGGGCCGCAACGCCATCGCCATCGACGCCGCCAAGGAAACCGTGCTGGCCACCCGCGCCGCACTGGTGGGGGTCGAACAGGACGTGCTGCTGGGCGCGGTCCAGGCCTATCTGGATGTGCGCAGCGCCACAGAACAGGTTGATCTGCAATCCAATTCCGTCCGGGTGATCGGGCAGGAACAGCAGGCCGCCTCGGACCGGTTCGAGGTGGGCGAGATCACCCAGACCGACGTCTCGCAGGCCGATGCCGCCCTGGCCGCGGCACGCGCCAGCCTGGCGGCCGCGCGCGGCAATCTCGAGGTGGCGCGCGAGGTCTACCGCGGCGCGACCGGCCGGGCGCCGGGCCAGCTTGAGCCACCGCCGCCCACTCCGGCCCTGCCCGCCTCGTTGGAGTCGGCACGGCAGATCGGCCAGCGCAGCCATCCGGCGATCCGGCAGGCGCAGCGCCTGGCCGCCGCCGCCGAGCTGGGCGTGGCCGCCGCTGCCGCCGAGCGCAATCCGATACTGACCGGCCAGGCCAGCATCGGGCGAACCAACGACTTTTCGCTTCCAAGCCAGTTGGAAACGAACCGCAACAGCCTTGGCGCCTCGCTCAGCATGTCGCAGACGATCTATTCCGGCGGACGCCTGCCCTCGGCCCATCGCAAGGCCATGGCGCGGCGGGACGAGGCCCGGGCGGGGTTGCTTCAGGTGTCGCGCCAGGTCGATGAGGCGGTCGGGCGTGCCTGGGCGGGTATCGATGTGGCACGGGCACAGATCCGCGCCATCGACGAGCAGATCGTCGCTGCGCAGCAGGCCTACGAAGGCGTGCGCGAGGAGGCGACGCTGGGCGCGCGCACCACGCTGGACGTGCTGGATGCCGAACAATCGTTGCTCGAGGCGCGAGCCGATAAAATCTCGGCCGAGGCCAATCTGCAATTAGCACATTATCAACTTCTGGCTGCTATGGGTCTGTTGACGGTGGAAAACCTGAAACTGGGGATACCGACCTATGACCCATCGGCCTATTACAACGCGGTGCAGGACGCACCCTATACCAGCAGGCAGGGCGAAAGCCTCGACCGCGTCTTGCGCGCGATCGGCAGGGACTGACGCCGCCCTCGATCCGGGGGCGCATCATGCACCATGAGGTGATGCGCCATCCGGCCCCCAATTCCGGTTCGGATAATGTCAGCGATGTGCTGGCCTCGATCCGCCGGCTCATCGCCCAGGACGAGGCAGGCTGCCGGATCCCGAATCAGGTGTTGAACAGGCTTCCCGACCAGGACGGCACGCCGGACGCGCGGATCGAGCCGGAGCCCGTATCGCCGGCACGAATCACCCCCCTGGTGCTGGACAGCAGCACGCTGGTTGCACGCGATCCCGTGCCGTCGGCCAAGGCCGATTGGCCCCGGCAAGATGCAACCCAACCCATGCCGGAACCGGTCGCGGCCGCAACGGAGCCGCGCCAGTTCGGCGACTGGCTGCGCGTGCCGCCGCAAGAGGCGGCCGGCGAATCGCATCCGAAACGGCCCGAGGTTGCCGCGGACCTCAGCGATGACGCCGCCCCGGTCCAGCCCGATGCGGCGGCGCCCACTGCACCCTCGATGGTCTGGCCGGAACCTGCCCAGATCCGACCTTTTGGCCCTTCGCTGGAGGCGCCGACCACCACCATCCTGCAAATGGAGGAAACCATGCTGCATGCGAATGCTTCCGTGACCCCGATCAACCCCTTGGCCGAGGCGCATGCCGCCGCCGAGGCCCTGAGCCGCGAGACCGAGCCGCATCTGTTCGCCCCGCAGGACAAGGACGCGCAGAAGGGCACCCACCTGCGCGGCATGATCCGCGAGGCGATCCGGCAGGAGCTTCAGGGCGAGATCGGCAACCGCCTCAGCCGCAACCTGCAACAGATGATCCGTCACGAAATCGAACTGGCCCTGCGGCAGATGTGCGAGCAGGACTGAACCGGCCGCGCAGGGCTGCCGGTCCGGCAGGAAAGCCCGACAGGCAGGCTTCCGGCGGAACATCGCGGGGCGGACCGGCCTAGTTCAGGTATTTCTCGGGATCGACGCTGTCGAACCCGTTGCGCACCTCGAAATGCACCACGCCCTGGTTGCGGGTCTTGCCCAGCGGCGTACCGGCACTGACCGTCTGGCCCTTGGTCACGGCGACATTCTCCAGACCGGCATAGACAGTCATCAGGTTGCCCTCGTGCCGGACGACGATGATCGGCACCTGATCGGTGTCGCGGGTGATCGCGGCGACGGTGCCGCTGCCGGCGGCGGCAACGGTGCTGCCGGGCGCCGCGGCGATGTCGATGCCGTCGTTCTTGCCCTTCTGATAGGTACGGATGATCGCGCCATTGGCGGGCATGCGGAACTTGCCGCTGCCCGAGGCGGCGGTGCGGGTCTTGCCCAGATCGGGGCCGGCCGGCTTGTCCACCGGGCTCGCGGCCGGCTGCGTCTGCTCCTTCGGCAGCGGCTCGGCCGATGAGGGCGGGCGCGGCGTCGGGCTTCCCGTTCCCGGTGCGGTGACGACGGCCGTGGCGGGGCGGCTTTGCCCGGCGACGGGGATCAGCAGGCGCTGGCCGGTGCGCAGCGTCATCTGCTGCGTCAGCCCGTTCCACTGGGCCAGGTCGCTCACCGAGACCTCGTATTTTCGGGCGATGGACCAGGCCGTCTCGCCGGCCGCCACGACATGCTGCCTGGGCTGGCTGGCGGCCGGCAGGGTCTGGGCAGTCACCGCGCCCGCCCCCGAAGCCGGCGGCACGTTCGGCTGCCTGATGCCCTGGCCGGCAAAGGGATCGCTGACCTGCCCGGTCGAGGAGACGATGGGCGCCGCCGCAGGCGCCCCGGCGGCGACGCGGCGCGGCAGGGCGACCACCGCCCCGGGGTTCAGCACGGTATTGGCGTCGATGGCATTGTATCTGGCCAGCTCGGCCGCGTTCAGCCCCAGCCGGGCGGCGATCGTCGCCACGGTATCGCCCTGCCGCGCGATGGCGACCTGATAGCCGGGATAGGAGATCACCCCGCGCTGGTCGGGCGCCGGGCGGGGCTGGGCACGCGCGGCCGCCCCGGCCGTCTCCAGCCCGCCGCCGCCCCAGCGGCGCAGGTCGGGGTCGAAACTGCTGAAATCCAGGCCGCCCTGCGGCCCGCAGGACACCAGAGTCACCGCAGCGCCGGCGGCCAACGCCAACTGCCTGATCTTGATCATCTGCCCGTTCCTCACTCTGGACGGCCGGGGGTCATGTCTGTCCCAACCCCTCGACCAGCGGCACGAAGCGCACCTGCCGCAATTCGTCATAATCAAAGCCGTTCTCGCCGCGGCGCACGCGGATCAGGGTCTGGACCGCATCCGACTGCCCGACCGGCACCACCATGATACCGCCGATCTTCAACTGCGCCAAGAGCGGCCCTGGCGGATCCTCGGCCGCCGCCGTCACCATGATGCGATCGAAGGGCGCCTGCTCGGGCAGCCCGCGCGAACCGTCGGCGACCAGTGCGGTGATATTGGTCAGGCCCAGATGCCGGAACAGCGCCTCGGCCTCGGCCACCAGCCGGCGATGGCGGTCGATGGTATAGACCCGGCGGCAGAGCAGCGACAGGACCGCCGCCTGATAGCCCGAGCCGGTGCCGATCTCCAGCACCTTGTCGCGCGGCCCGACCTCCAGCGCCTGGGTCATCAGCCCCACGACCGAGGGCTGGCTGATGGTCTGGCCGCAGGGAATGGGCAGCGGCATGTCGTCATAGGCGCGGTCCTCGAAATGGCCGCGGACGAATTCGCCGCGGTCGATGCGCTCCATCGCCTCCAGAACCCGCGGATCGGTGACCCCGCGCTGCCGCAGCGCGAACAGGAAGCGCATCTTGCGTTCGGCAGTCTCGGGATCGTCGCTCATCTCTCGCTCAGCCCTCCTCGAGAACGCCGCGCAGCTCGGCCAGGGTCTTGTGGCAGGTCAGGTCCGGACGCATCGGCGTCAGCGAGATATAGTCGCGCATATTCGCGTCCACGTCACTCTCCGGCGTGGCCTGCGCGGTCTGCGAGCCGCCCAGCACCCACAGGAACCGCCGGCCGTTCGGCGCGTGATAGGGCTCGACCTCGAAGCGCACGCCCTGGCGGCGGCCTTGCGGCGCGACCCGCGTGCCCTTGACCGAAGCCGCGTCGCAGGGCGGGAAGTTGATATTGTAGAACAGCCGGAAATCCTCGTCCGAGGTCCAGTCGCCGTAATCCAGCAATTGCCGGACCAGCCGCGGCCCATGCACCCGCGCCGCCTGGAACGGATCGTCCAGCGCCGCGGTGCGCTGGCCCATGTATTGCGACAGGGCGATGGCGGGCAGGCCCTGCAACGCCGCCTCCATCGCGCCGCCCACGGTGCCGGAATACATCACGTTCTCGCCCGAGTTGTTGCCGCGGTTCACGCCCGACAGCACCAGATCCGGCGGATTGTCCCGCATCACGTCGGCGATGGCGGCCAGCACGCAATCGGCCGGCGTGCCCTCGGCGGCAAAACGGCGCGGCCCGAGTTCGGCGATCAGCGTCGGATGGACATAGCTGATGCAATGCGCGACGCCCGATTGCTCGAAGGCCGGGGCAACGGTCCAGACCTCGCCCCCGGGGCCGGCGACCGCGGCCGCGAGCGCCCCCAGCGTCTCGAGTCCCGGAGCGTTGATGCCGTCGTGATGTGTCATCAGGATGGGCATGGTCTTCCCTGTCCGGCCGCCGCGCCGGGCCGCTATCCGCGCGGCCCGCGCCCTTGCCGTTATCTGCCCGTCACATCTGCTTTATCCGGGCCACAGCCTTGCGACCACCCGCCGGAAGGGCCACGGAAGCGTTTGACGCAGGGCTGTTGCCGGGGCAGCATCGACACAAGGCAATAAGCCGGGCAGGACATGCAGATCTATCTTCCCATCGCCGGGGTGGCGGTCACTGCGCTGGTGCCGCTCGGTCTGGGCGGCATCCTCGGGCTGATGTCGGGCCTGTTCGGGGTGGGCGGCGGTTTCCTGATCACGCCCCTGCTATTCTTCATCGGCATTCCGCCGGCCATCGCGGTGGCGACCGGCGCCAATCAGGTCGTGGCCTCGTCCTTTTCCGGCGTGCTGGCGCATGTCAAGCGCAAGACCGTGGATTTCCGCATGGGCTGGGTCCTGCTGGCCGGCGGCCTCGTCGGTTCCTCGGCCGGGGTGCTGCTGTTCAACATGCTGTCGCGGCTGGCCCGGGTCGATCTGGTGGGGCAGCTTTGCTATGTCGGCTTCCTGGGCCGGAGCGGCGCGAGGATGCTTCAGGAAAGCCTGCGCGCGCTGCACCGCGCCCGCCGCAGCGGGCCGATCAAGCCGATGCGCCGCCCCCAGCACGGCTGGGTGCACAAATGGCCGCTGAAGATGAAGTTCCGCGCCTC
>NZ_LLWQ01000004.1 GCF_001447385.1 Paracoccus sp. MKU1
ATGGCAACCGTCACCCACGTCTGCACCCTCGACTACATCGCAAAGATGCTGGGCGAAGACCCCGAGCTTCTCAAAGCCATCGTCTACAACGACGACAACCTGACCTATGGCTCGATCATCAGCGTCTATACCGGCCCGGATGACACCGTCACCGCCCTGACCGATGACGGTATCGATGAACTGAAAGACATGCTCAGGGACGCGCGCATCACCACCGAAACCTGGCACGCGTTCCTCGACGACTTTGTCGATGACGCGGAACTCGTCGCCCGCATCAAAACCCAATCGCCGCGGTAACAATCGGTCGGTTACGTTCATCAAACGTCTGAGACCATCCCTACATCCGTGGACCGCTCCCGACGCGAAGGGCGCCGGAGCGGTCACTCGCTGCAGATGCAAACACATTTGGCGCAGATGCGGGAAGTGGACTTTGACATGACCTTCGATAGTTGACGTGCAGCAGTTCAGCGCCGCGAGGCGAAAAGAAGCGTTCGCTCCGCGAAATCAGTCAGTTCTGCATCATTGATCGCAGCGGTTTGCCAAGCGGGGTTGGTGTCGTGATGGAAAAGGTTGGCGTAGCCGAGCAAGGCTCTCAGCTCCGCAATGTCGCCCGCCGACAGTATCTCGTTGTTCCGGCCTACGCGCTGGTCGCACCATTCGAGGAAGGGACCGAGAAGCGTTCCCGGCGGGAAATACTCTGGATACGCAACGCGCATAAAGGCTTCCAGAATTGGCCGAAGCGCTGCCGCAACCTGACGTTCCTTGTCGGGATCGGCTGCCTGCAAATAGCCTCTGACGAGTTCATGTCGCTTGTCATGTTCTGAAATACTGTCGTTCCGAACGTCCCAAACGGTAATCTCCGAACCGACGGCGGCCCGGTTGATGCGCAGCGCTGTCGAAACGTTCCGGTCAGACTGTTCCCACAGGTTGCATAGAAACGGCTTCGAATGAGAAAGGACGATGACCTGCCGCACTCTTGCGCGCAGCGCCATAATCTCTTCGCGCGTCCGCAGGGTACGGTGTTCGTCGAGACTGGTCATGGGATCGTCAATGACGACAATCTTGTTCGCGAGGTCGGGGTCCTGGTCCAGCGATGCAAAGAAGAAAGCCAGTGCTAGCGTGTTCCTGTCACCGGCGCTCAGGGTGTTTCGGAAAGACGGGCCCACGTCTGACGTCACGTTGACGTTTTGCTGGTTGATGACGACGCAGTAAGACGCGGATGAGCCGGAGCGGTTGTTGACGGACTGGACTTCCCCCAAACGAAAGGATGCTGCGAAGCGCCGCAGGTATTCGTTGATCGATGTCTCATAGGCAGGAAAAATCTGTTCCCGATACTGGTCGAGTGCAGCGCGGGCTTGGGTACGGAGAGTTTCCGTTGCCGCTTTGGCGGTCTTTTCTGCCGTATAGGCATCGCAGTGCGGCACGACGGCGGGATCGAATCGGGCCTTCTGCGCCTTCAACTTCGTAAGGTCATCGGTCAGGGCGGCGAGATCATCGGCTTGCGCCTGTTCCTTCACGACATCAAGCCGCGCGTTGACGGCACCTAGGCGCTCGGACAGATCGGCGACTTCGGCAATGCGCGCACGATAGTCCATCACGGCCTGCCGAACCTCAGGTGATAGTACCATGCGATCCAGAGGCGCAGCGGCCTTGGCGCGTAGCTGTTCGAGCACACTCTCGCGAGCAGCGTTCCACTGACGTGCGATAGCGGCGGTATCGACCTCGATTTCCGGCAGTTCGGCAAAGTCCTTCCAGAATTCGTGCGCCTGAACAGCGGTTCGAATGTCGCGCTCGAAGGCAGACGGAATGTCTCCGGCATGCATATCTCGTATCGCAACGCCGGTCTGCCTGATTGCAAGCTTAAGATCTTCATAGGCTTGGCTGAAATAGGCGCGGTAGTGACCGATCAACTCAGAGCCGCCGAGGTCCTGAGCACAGAACGGACAAATCTCGCCGTCATGCCCCTCGGAGACCGGTTCGATGCGGGTCATGCCGTCTGAGACCCAGGCCTCGCCGCCACGCCCAAGCCTCGCAATGTGCGTGCGAACTCGGCCGGCGGCAGCGGCTTCAAGCTCGGCCAAGCTGCGATCCAAAACTGAGTCTATCGCATCAAGATCAAAGTCCGGCAGTCCGAATTCCTGAAAACCCGGTCGCTGGCGTATCGCGTCGGCGGAGCGGGCGGCAGCAAGTCGGCGCTCTGCGTCCTGAATCTTCGCGTCGATGGCCTGGTCTTGCTCAAGACTACAGTAGATATCGACCTTGTACGGGCCTCGCGCATTCGCAGGTATCGCGTCGGCCAACTCACGGAGCCTGGTATTGTGCTCTTCGATGCGTGTGACATGGCCCTGAAGCGCGTCGTTCAGCGCTACGCCCTGCGCCCCCAGAATCAACTCGTGCAGGTTCTGGCGATGTGACGTCTGTAGCTCGATGCCGGAACACACGTTTGCAGAGACAAAGGCGTCATCGAAGACGGCAACTTGCGGCCGCGGCTGTGTCCAAGCGCCGTTCTGAAAGACGCATTGCCCGCCTGTATGACTGATAACCACATGGGGCGGATGCTGCGCGCCAAGCCTGTGCCGGTCAGTCAGTAAACCGGGTTTGTTCGTAGCAAGAGAGCGCAGAATAGCGGCGAGAGTCGTCTTACCTCGACCGTTTTCCCCATAGACCAAGGAGAACGGGGTCAGGGCCGTCTGCGGCGGGGGGCTAACATTGTCAAACTGGCCAATGTTTCTCAGAAGTTGAATACGTTCGATCATCTTTCATTCCGCTCCTGCCTGCAGCGAAGATCTTTCACCGAGTGGAGACTACTCGGCCACACAGCGTATTCAGAAACTCCTTCGCCGCCTCTCTAGTCGGTTCGTCGCAAGGTGTTGCACAATCTTCGTTCCAGACTCCAAGGAACCGATATGAATCTCTCCAATCAGCGAAGCGGTCAAAATCGCTCCAAGGCTCGTTTGTGAAGATGATCCCTTGGATGAAAGGAAAGTCGCGAAGCAGGCCAGCTCGCTTGATCGGCTTTGACTCCCTTCGGCCGTCAAGCCCGACCCAATGGAACGCTTCATCCAGCTCATGGTTCGCAATCGCCCAAAGTTGGCCCGTCCCTTCGAACGGGCTCCCATCGAATACATCTTCTGCCTGAACCATGTACGTCGGAGATAATTGTTCAGCATCGACGCACACCGACAAACGCGCGAGATTGGCTACAAGAAACGTTGGACCATTGGCGTACTGAGGCTTCTTGATGTGGCTGGACAATTTGCGCATCGTCTGCTCTATCACCTCTGGCCATGTTTGTGCGTCTCCATGAGGACGAATAACTTGTGTGCTGAAGCCTACGCTTCGGCTACGCGCTACATCCGAGGCTTCGATATTTCCATCGAGACCCGCTGCCATTTGCCGAGCGTATGCGGCGTTTGGATCAGCTATGTCGAGCGTTTTGACCTCAAAGTAAACTACATGCTCTCCTAATGTCTTGAAGTCTGGTGTGCTCGATGAGCCGCGGGGTATCCCCTCAATTTCAATGCGATTGCTGCTCGAAAGGTAGAAAGTTGCCTCACAATAGGTGTCAAAGAAACTGCTACGAGCTTCATGATCCTCAACATCGCTCCATGCATTGGCACGTTCCCGTAGCTCGTCCCTAAGCCCCACTAATGTTTGATCCCCGTTGTCAGCACCGGCGTCGACTGCATCAAGCACAGCCTGGCGGATCTGGAATATTGAAGCGCCACCGCCATATTCATTCACGTCTTGAATACGTTTCAGGATTTCAGAATACAAACCCAACTCGGTAAGCTCCCTTCCAAGGCTCGGCGTTACATACACCGGACCCTGAATATAGATTTTCTCTCGTTTAAGAAAGCGGTCACTAGTACGACCCATTTGAAAAGCAGCAACGGCCGCGTGGCTGACCTTGACCTGTAGAGCCATGCTGCACGATACAGTGGATGGCCGCTTTGGGGAAGCTGTACGGCAGCGAAGGGACGTTTTCTAAGAGGCGGCTTTGGACCGATCACGTCGACCTACTGAATTGAGACGGGGCGCAGCATGTCATCGGTGTCCAGCTTCAGTGCGCTGCGCCAGAGCGTTGTTTTGAAGACGTTGTGCACATGCTTGCCATCGCGTACTTCACGGGTCTCGGCAAGCAATCCCGCCCATTCAAGCGGTCTAAGGACGCAGGAAGAGAACGCGGCCATCTCGCGCCACCCCGCATTGTCCCAATCATGGTTCTCGCCATAGAATGCCGCAAACAACGCCCGCTCGGTGGTGCCATGGTCAGCCTCGACGTTGATGACGTTCATCCACACATCCCACTTCCCGAAGGGGCGATCTTCGAAGCGGGCGTAGGAGGAATGGTCGATCTGGAGAACGAACAACGGGATGAGTTCGGCAAACAGCCGAGCTGGCGCGCCCGCGTATTCGGCGCCGCGCTTGGTCAGGCGGAATTCGCCCTTGAAGTGCCGGCCGAGGCGCAGGGTGATCAGAAGCTGGTGCAGCACCTCGAGCGGCGGGAATTCGTATTCATTGATGACCTTGCTATGGCGGAACATTTCTTCCGCGCTCTTTCCTGGCCAGTCAAAATGCTCGACCGCCCAGTGCACGAAGACGCGCTTGAAGGCCATTGTCTTGGTCAGGCCGATGGCACCGTGCTCCTGCGCGTAGCGAAGCGTCAGCAGCGCCGCGCGTAAGAGCGGCGAATGCTTCAGGTCGGGATGGTCATCTGGAAGAGCGCGGAACTTGATCATGGCGCGATGCTGCCACAGCAAGTTTCACAAGGCGAGAGCGCGGAAAGCCGCCCCGTCGATGGGAGACTGGTCGAACGTTGACCAGGTGTTGACAAGAATTTGGAATGGCAAAAGCCGAGCGTTATGCTCGGCCTTGAAGTCTTTGATTTTACTGGATATTTTGGTTGCGGGGGCACGCAACCAACGATACTTGCGATTGGTCGAGCAGGAAATTCCCAAGCTCGCCGCTTAGTCTAACCCACTCTACTCTATCAGGAAACAGGAGTTTCAAGTCCCTGAAGCTGCGCGGCTCCACCTGGCCAGACAACGATCCACCCTCAGACAGCTTCCAATGGCACCGCCGAGCGTGCTTTCTATGTTCCGATGGATATGCCCGCAGCTATCAGGTTTTCGACCTCAGCGGCTATAGGCGTGATCAGGTCAACATCAACATCCGGCGTCTCAATGCCAACAACCAGTGCGTAGCGCGTCTTGCTCTCGGCTCGTCCGAGGGCTTTGCGCTCGCGCCACCAGCCTGAAATCGGATACACATAGAGGAGGTCCCGCGCCGCAAGCTCGACAGCGCTGCCCTCCCAGATGTCCAAATGGATTGAGCCGGCAGACACCGATTTCGGCCCAAAGAACCAGCCGTCATTGTCTTCATTCACTGGCCTTGGATCCCCCTCAGCACGGTCATCCTTGTTGACCCGGCGCAGGAAATTCCTTTCCGTCTCCCTCGCTCGCTTCAAGTCGAAGCGAAGACCGAAAGACTGGTATCGTGCGGGATCGATCGCGCTTGCGAAGCTGGGATTCGGCTCAACGAAATACGACAATGTCACCTTCAGCCTGACACATTCGTCACCGAGACCTTCAAGGACTTCCCGCGGCCAAGGCAGACGATAGACATGGGCATCGCCAAACCGCACGTTGCCCCCGTCCATCCGGAAGGGCTGGATGTGCCGCTGGGCGACCAGGGCAAGGTCATCGCGTGCCGACGCTATCGCGCGACGCAGATCTGGCGCTCCATACCCGTACTTCCTCGCAAGGGCCTTTCTCTCGGTCTTGCCAGCAGCACCTGCAAATTCCGCGAGCATGTGCGGCGTCCATCGCGCGCTATGCACCATCAGTGCCCTAACCGTTTCTGGCCAAAAGTCAGGACGCTCAGCCATTACTCTCGCGGCCATCCTTCCCGCCTGGGCGGTCGCCGCGCTGGTAGCCCAGAAAGGTGCAACTGGCTCACGGCCTGCGGCTTTGGACGTCGTCAGCAGGGAAAGAGACGGCAGGCCGGACAGGGCCTCGGCCCCGGACCTGCTGAGCGCGCGGTTTCCAGCTTCGAACACGACCTCCGGCTTTATAGGGGATTGGCTCGGCCGCCAGAGCGTAGTTGTCCGACTGTAAGGACTGCGGTCCCCCGGAGACGACCAGGCAGACCAGTCCTGGTAGCTGCGTTCGGCAATGACGGATTTCAGTGTGGTGCCACCAACAGTAAGCACGTTCCAAGCCTGCGCCGGATCCTCGCCCGGGAAGGCATCGGCATCGGAGATTTCATCCGCTCTGGAATTGTCTCCGATATTTCCGAGCGCCTGCACAAACAGTCGGCGGATGTGGTCGGGCCCTTCCTCTATGGCAGCAGCGCCGGAAGAAATCTGGTCGAGAGCCGCACTCCAGCCCGTCGGCTCCGCTCCCGAACGATTCTCGTTCGTAAGCGCCGCACAGAAGACCCGTGGACGTTCAGGTTCCGAGATTTCCGGCAATGAAGTCGCCGAGGTCGTGATCGCACCGTAGGAAAATGGATCATTCGGCTCGAAACCGTCCGGCGGGAGAATTTTCACGGATTCCAGCCGGTGTGACAGGACAGGCCGTGACGCATCCCCCAGGGGCGCTGTAAGATCGCCGTGCAAAGCAAGACCAGCCATTCCGGAGCCATGGCCGATGTCGCTGTGATCGTCGACGCCCCAGGCGGCAACCACAGCGAAGAGGTCGCCGCGATCGAGAGCCGGCTCAATCAGGGCGTGTCCTCGATTGACTCCGGTATCGAGCAGGCAAATGGCCGGCACGTCCCTGCCCGGCCAGGTGATGCGCTCGGCGAGATCTTCGACGAAATCATTCGCCATTCCAGAAAGTTCATCGGTGAACACCGCGGGCGTGTCGGTCGCCCGCCGGATCTCGGCAATGCCTCCGGTAGAAAACAGCAGCAGTTCGATCGCGGCGCGGCGACCATGGACAGGGAGAACGATCACCTCCGGAAAGCGGAGCCGCGTGTCGTCGCCTCCGACGGTCAGCCCCAGGCGTTGAGCCAGTTCGTCAACCCGCTCAACCCGATCTGTGAAGCACCAGAGCGCCCACCACATTTCTGCCTGCGGATCGTCTGGCAGTGCTGCCGGGTCGTCACGCCAGAAGGTCTGGAGGCGGGCGGTACGGATATGCTCGACCGGCTCGACGCGGGATTTCTTGGGGATCTTGTCCCCTTGCACCTCGGCGAACGCATAGTCACGAAAGACCGCGTCGAAGACATCGCGTGTATCGTCGGGCACGAAGAGCGCGATACGGCGGATACCGTTCGCGGTGACGGTTACAGCCCCCTGCCGTGTTCCTTCGCGCTTGCGTTCGAGAGTCGTCGGCCCCACCCCCAGCGCAAGCTCAACCTCAAGATAGATTCCATCGGGGGGCGACGTTCCGTCAGGCAGATCGAGCGCTTCTCTCCCCCGATCCGCAGACTGAAAAGCGGCATCAAGTTCTCCGACCACCCGGCGGCCGTGCTCTTCACGGATGCGCTGAAGTGATCTCTGGCGCGCATTGCTGCCAGGAGACTTATAGTCGCGGACAACTCCCAGGCCGCTGAGATCAATATGACGGTGTTCGTATTCAGCCAAGGCGTTCTTTTTCCTCGGCGAACACCGTTTTCATGCTTTGCCTCTTGTTGAGCTGGCGCGTCAAATCGGCCGTCGAAACCTGCCCTCTTTCGGCCAAGATGGCTTCCTTCACCGCTTCTTCGGCAGCATGAACGATTTCCGCCTGGCTCAACCCGTCCGATGCGGCCTCGATGGCCTTCCAGGAGAGTTTGGGGTACTTCATCGGCGCCAGGTGCGCCTTGATGATTGCGCGCACCTCCTCGGCAGTGGGCATTTCGAACCGCAACACCTCATCGAAGCGGCGGAGCAGAGCACGATCCAGAAGGGAAGGGTGATTGGTAGCGGCAACGAGAACGCTGTCGGTCGCAGATGGCTCCTCCATGAATTGAAGGAAGCTGTTCAGGACACGGCGCATCTCGGCTACATCGTTCGTCGCCAGACGGTTGCTGCCGACGGCATCGAACTCATCGAACAGATAGACACCCCTGCGCCGATGAGCCTCATCGAAGACAAGCCGCAGCTTGGCAGCCGTTTCCCCCATGAAGCGCGTGATCAGGCTTTCAAGGCGAATGACAAAGAGCGGCAACCGCAACTCGCCGGCCAATGCCTCCGCCGTCACGGTCTTGCCCGAACCCGGAGGCCCAGCGAAGAGCAGCCGGCGACTGGGTGTCTTGCCGTGTTCGCGGAGCCAGTCCCGGCGCCGCTGCTGAAGCACTACGGTGTCAAGATGCCCTTTGATATCGCTGCTGAGTATGACATCCGCGAGACGGATGCTTGGTTCCCGCAGGTCAAGCAGGCTGTCGAGATCGCCGCGCGGGCGCGAGAAGGAAATCGGAACCGAAGATCGGGTACCACGCTGTGCACGCGCAGCATCCACCGCCGAGCGGATCTCTTCGGCGGTCGCCCGATGGCCCTGACGTGCTTCTCCGGCGGCAACCTGAAGCGCAATGGAGAAAAACTGCTCCTCATCGCCCTCCGCCTGGCTTCTCAGCATCGCCAGTATCTGCTTCGCATTTGACACCGCGTTGCCCTAACCGATCATCGTTTTCGTGGAATCGTAATCTAGTCACATCGATTTGGGAAGTTTTCAATCGCTGCTAGCAAGCAGAGACGTTCCGCTCAGTTGACGCAGGATCCTCCCCTGCCCTCTCCTTGGACACCGCACATCCAATCCCTCACAGCCGGCCTGCCCGCTTTCGCGCTGACAAAGCCGCGATCCGACGCCAGACACCGCGCCAGCTTCGGCACGACGAGCTTCTGCGGAGGGACCGCAACTCCTTGTCCGCCCGTGCCGGCGCGGCCCAGTAACTCTCCATAGAGGGCCAGCCCCCTGTGCAGGCCGAAGGGCGGTCCGACGGACCGCTTCTCCGGCGTATCGTCCGCGATCGGCCCCAGCTTCAGCTTCGTCATCATCTTTCTCATGCAGTCTCGAAGATCAAGTCGCGCCCCACGAGAATCCTGATCGGGAATCTCCACCGGATGGTCAGCGTGGGGGCGATCTGCAGCTGGCGCTGGACGATCTGCTGGCCGGCCTGGTTGCTGGTGTCCTGCGCCCCGTCGCGAATGGCGCGGATCAACCGGTTCTCCTCGTCGCCAGCGGCGAGTCCGGTGCCGGCCGCCATCAGCGTCGACAGCCCGGCGGCCTTCATCAGATCCCAGCCTGCCTCCGGCACGCCGACACAAAAGAAAATACCGCTCAGCGAACCGTTGATTACAAATCTGCCGCGTACAGTAGCAGCAATCAGCCGAGGTTCGGAGATGGAATGTTCGAGCGGTTCACGGAGCGAGGGGCGTCGGCCCGGAGAACCATAATATATGAGAAGTATCCCATCCCTCGATCAAATCAAAGCAGTGGGGACATACCTACGCTCGGAAATGACGAACTCATGCAACTGCGTCGGTGCCATCGCATTCCAGCGATGACCAAGCGCTACAGCGAGCGCTGCCGGCCCGGCGAAATAGAGCTGAATCCCTCGCGGGCGAAGGCGTGCAGCGGTGGAATCCACAATGCGCTTGATTGTCGAGACCGCAGCCTGCGCGCACTTGGCCGACGGAATGGGCTCTTCGAGGTAGAGCGCCAATGCCAACTGGCTAGGAATGCCAGCAGTCCGCTCAAGGTCAGCAGAAGGATCACGCAGGATACCTACCGAAACGATGAGTTGATCACCATGCAAAGCCGTCGGCTCAGAAATCCGCCAAGGCTGCCGCATCTCAGGCGAAGGCCGGTCATCGGTCGCCCAGGCACCGTCCCGCGTCGGGATATCCAACTCGAAGCCGATCGCTGCGCGGAACGAGCATCCCAGAGCCATGGCCGCCGTCAACCGGTAGGAACCGCTGAGGGCGATGCGGGATACGGTCTGGCTGCGCAGCCATTGAGCCGTGCGATCCAGCGGCGCGAGAAAATCTTCAGCCCACTCCATTTGCGGCGGGAAGGTCCCGTCCCGCCCGGAAAATGCACTGGCGTCTATCTCGAGGCTCCGCTCGTTCGCTTCATTGCGATCTGACCGGATGTGCAGCGGGAAGCTCTGCGGCAGCGGAAGTGGATGTCCTAAAGCGTCCTCGATCGTCTGGCGCAGGATGGCGCGTCCAAGCGGTGCGCCGATGGAACGCCGGGCCAGCGCGCTCAACGCCTCGAACGCTTCCCCGACCCGTCTAGATGATGCATCAAGGGAGGGATAGGCACGATCGAGTTCTATTCCGAACAGCGTGACGGCTGCGTCGCGATCCGGCAGATTGCGCTCGCAGACTTCGACCGACCCGGCAACGAAGGCCCCAAGAGGATCGCCATAGGTTTCCGTGAGCTGTTTTCGTAGTTCGGCATCGCTTGCTGCCATCACATCAGCAAAGGGGGCGTAGAAAGGTCGGGCCTTTCGCACCCGATCAGGATCTCGGGCAAGCCAACGGACTTTCGGCGGCAACCGCGGCGTGACAAGGGTATGAACGCGCGCGGCATTCGGAAAGGCTGTCTCGAACTCGGAAAATGTCTGCAACACAGCGCGCACATCGGCAGGTGCCAGCACGCCGGCTTTCGCCTGAAATCGTTCGAGCAGCCTCTCTCTCTGTGCATGGGGCGCAAAGAACCGCGCTTCCAGGTCTTCCAACCCTTCAAAGATCATCTGTTCGAAAGCGGGATTGGCAAGCCATGCCGGCATCCGCGCAAGACCATCCCATAGCTGGTAGTCAAAGCCGTCCTGAGCGATCACCCCTCCCATGCCGCGGGCGTCCGTCAAGGCCGGCGCATTCTCACTACTGCTCAAGATTCTACCTCCAATGTCACCGGATGCTCGGCACCCTGCGGATCGAATACCCAAGCGCCGGCGGTCAGCATTGCAGCATCCAACCGCACGATCATCAAAACAGCAAAGGAACCCGCGAACCGCGAATCGCGAACGATGCCCCGCATGGCTGCGACATCAGGGCCGCTGGGTTGCACAGCGAAGCTCGGATGACTGTGCCATTCCCCAATATAATTGTAGCGCGTATAATGGCGCTCCGTCCGCTCGAAGAAACGAGCGGCATCCTTGGCGGCTTGCAGCAAATCGACGACGAAGCGCGCGAAGGTTCCGGGACGAGACTGCACGGTCAGCTCCGTCACCCGAAAGATCGACGGCGCCAGTTGTTCACCGAACAATTGGCCTCCGGTTTCCTTGATGCCCGCTCGGCCGAGGGCCGCGACGAGCTTCTCGGTCTGATCAGCCGCCACCGCTATCTTCATCCGCCCCCTCCTTCAACAATTCGAGCGCGAACGCGATCGCCTCCGGTACATCTGCGGCCTGAGCCCTCTCCCCTCGCTCACCGACGTTCAGGCGGATCGTGTGCCCATGCCCGTCAAACAACCAGTTCTTCTGATAGCCCAATAGCAGCCAGGCAGCTTCAGCGGGAGGCGGATGACCATCGACAATATCCAGAATCGTGCGGGCAGCGTGGCCGGCGGTCATCGTGACGGCCGCATCATCAGCAATGACAGGCGACCCGTCTGTGGTCAGCATCTCGTAGCGGCGCGGCCCTGCCTCCGGTGGCTTGATGCCTTGCGTATCACACCAGGCGAGGAAGGTCGCACGACCTTCAACGAAGGGAGGATCACGCGGCGACACACAGGTTGCTATCAGCGCTCCGATACCGCCTTCGAACACTTCTACCGAAACGAAAACCCGACCATTCGCCTCGGCAACGGCAGCGAGGGACAGGGCTGTCGCCGGATCGCCGGTCGCATCGACGATAACATGCGCCGCCGCCAAAGCCTCCACCTGCCAGGCATGTGTCCTGGACGACCGCTGCCAGTTCAGATTGGCATCAACAACTTGGATGTCCGCACCAGGAACGATGTGGAGAAGATGCCGCTTCAACCCGTGAACCTTGCGAAACCCGACGTCGCGCCAGTCGAGCGCATGGCGCTCCAGATTGCCAGGCAACATCACATCGCCGTCAACGAGGGTGAGATGGTGAACACCCGAGCGCAAAAGCGTTTCCGCAATCTTGGAACCCACCGAACCGGCTCCTACGATCGTCACGCGTTTCGCCATCGCCTCCTCGGCGCGTGCAGAGCGCGCACCAATTTCGTCCGGGAGGACGAACACGCGCCGCCGAAAAGTTCCCCCCTCAGTAGTAAGATGAAATATCTCGACCTGCCCCTCAGAAGGAAACATGACGACAGCTGCGACCGACACTTCGACGATGGCGGCCGTCAACGGATCAAATCCAGCGGCCTGGACGAGTCCGGCCCGGTCCAGCGCACCCGGCGGTGGCGGTGGATTGCCGGAAACATAGACCGGCAAAGCTGAACGCCAGTTCTCGATACTGGCGTCCGGGGGGCGTTGCATCGCCCGTCGATCCTCTTCATCGTGAATCATGATCGGCCATACATCGTCATGGGCCAACCAGCGCAAGGCGTTGAGACCGGCGGCGATTCCACTCTTAATCCGCGCCAGACAGCCCGCTTTGATCAGAACTGGAAACGCGCCCCAGTCGTAGGCCTGGAGTTCTCCAATATCATGGGCTGAGGGCGCCCGGTCCTCACCCCCGCCAAGAGGATTTTCGATGACAAGCAGATTGTAGGCGCTGCGAAGGACATCCGCTCCGGTTGCTCTGCCATCCCAGTTGTCAGGCCGAAGCTCCAGGCAGAGCGTCCCGGTGCCATATTGATGTGAACTCCACCGAACCTCACCCTGTGGTTCGACCCAGGCGGGGACTTCGGGATACTGATCAGGATAGATCAACCGGATCGGGTACCGATGCCCGTGCGCAATCAGAAGCCCCTCCGCGCAGAACATATTTTTATGGAAGCGCCAGCACGCCAGTGTCAACGGCGGCGTAAAAACCTGCCACTGGGCGGCGCAAAAGTCGGCCACCGTTGTGCGCGGCTGAGACCGCTGCGAGGGCGTAGCCCGAGCGGGGGTCTCAGCCGCGCGTTGCGGTTTTCGAGGAGGGGGGATCAGCCGGCCTTTCTGGCGCGACTGTTGGCGAGGCGGTAGCTTTCGCCATTCATCTCGAGGATGTTGACGTGGTGGGTCAGCCGGTCGAGAAGCGCGCCGGTGAGGCGTTCGGAGCCGAAAGTTTCGGTCCATTCGTCGAAAGG
>NZ_LLWQ01000005.1 GCF_001447385.1 Paracoccus sp. MKU1
ATGCGCCAGGTCCTGAAGCTGGGCCGCGGCGACATCGCCCGCGGCGCGGTCGAGGCCTTCCGCACGGGAGTCATGGACATCCCCTTCGCCCCGGCCGCCGCCAATCTGGGCAAGCTGACGCCGGTGCGCGACAATCACGGCGCCATCCGCATCTATGACGCGGGCAACGTGCCCCTGCCCCGCGACGTGCTGGCCTGGCACCGCGACAAGATCGCCGAGCGCGCCCGCGCCGAGGGCCGCGAGGCCTCGTTCAACATGGTGGTGGACGATGTCCGCGCCATCTCTGCCAGCAAGCTGGTCGGCCGCCCCGCCGCCTGACACTCCAGACCGAGAGACATCACATGCATATCAGGAAAGTCCATTTCGCACCGGGCTTCGCCTCGTTCTATTTCGACGACCAGGCGGCGATCAAGGCCGGGGCGCCCATGGACGGGTTCGTCTATAGCGGCGCGCCGCTGACCGGCGGCTTCGACGGCATCCGCCAGCGCGGCGAAAGCATCTCGATCCTGCTGGAGCTGGAGAACGGCCAGATCGCCGAGGGCGATTGCGCCGCCGTGCAATATTCCGGCGCCGGCGGCCGCGATCCGCTGTTCACCGCCGCGCGCTTCATCCCGCTGCTGCGCCGGCACCTGACCCCGCTGCTGGAAGGGCGCGCGGTCGGCAGCTTTCGCGACAATGCCGCCTTCTTCGACGCGCTGCAGATCGAGGGCCGGCCGCTGCACACCGCGATCCGCTATGGCCTGTCGCAGGCGCTGCTGG
>NZ_LLWQ01000006.1 GCF_001447385.1 Paracoccus sp. MKU1
GCCGAGCTGCTGTTCGAACTGATCTCGCAACGCTACGAGCGCGGATCGATCCTGATCACCAGCAATCTGCCTTTCGACGAATGGACCGAAACTTTCGGCTCCGAACGCCTCACCGGCGCGCTTCTCGACCGGCTGACCCACCACGTCAACATCCTCGAGATGAATGGCGAAAGCTACCGCCTCGCCAACAGTCGCGCCAGAAAGGCCGGCTGATCCCCCCTCCTCGAAAACCGCAACGCGCGGCTGAGACCCCCGCTCGGGCTACGCCCTCGCAGCGGTCTCAGCCGCGCACAACGGTGGCCGACTTTTGCGCCGCCCAGTGGCAGGTTTTTACGCCGCCGTTGACAACCTGCGCGGAAACGATCTGGATCAGGGCGGCAAGCAGCAGGGGAACGATGCGGGGCATGGGGTTCTTGGTGATCATGGCGGGTGTTGCCCTACCTCATGCCAAGTCAGCTTAACATACTTTACTATGTATTTTTGCTTGATGCCTGCGCGTGAATCGGGGACACAGACTGCGATTATCTCGACAGATCCAAAGGCACCCGATGATTTTTTCCCCTAAACTTCTGACTCTTGCACCGCTCGTCCTGCTGACCGCCTGTGGCGGTGGATCTCAAGGCGGTGGCGCGTCCACTCCCGCCCCCAGGCCGGTCGCAGGCGCGCCGGTCGCGACCGATGCCGCGACGCTGGCGGCCTGGACGAGGGATGGCGGCAGGACCGCGGAATTCGAGAACGGCGTGATGCGCACCCGCCGCACGCTGACCGTCGATGGGGTGCGCCACTCTGCCTATGTCGATGCCGTGCCCGGCTATGGCGACGCACGGGTGACCTATACCGACGGTTCGGGCGAGACGGTCTTTGCCCTGGTGGACAACGCCGCCCCGACCGGTACCGCGCCGACCGGCGTCTATACAGGCGAGGTCGATGCCGTCTGGACCCCGAACGCCGGGATCGGCGCGCAAAGCGGCACCGACCGGATGGCAATCACTCTGGATGCCGCCTCGGGCGAGGCCTGGATCGATTCCATCATCGGCGGCACGAACAGCAATGTGCAGTTCATGGGGGCTGCAAAGGCCTCAGGCGGCAGGCTGAGCACCGATGATCTGACTGCCCAATATCGTGACGGCGAGGGATACTTCATCCGCAACGAGGAAGCCGTTGTCGATGGCCGTCTGATCGCCGGGCACGATACCGCCGCCATCATCGGCACGATTAGCGCCGACAGCGCCAGCGCGGGCTTCACCACCGGCCTTCACCCGGAATATACGGCAGAATTGACGGCCGGTCAGGCAGCGGATCTGTGACATGCAGCTTCGTCATCTTGTCATTGCGCTGGCTCTGACCGCATCCCCCTCCTTCGCGGAATTGCGGCCGGAGCATAAGGCGCTGGTGAACCGCTTTGCCGCCCTGCGCCATGAATGGGTCAATACCGGGCTCAAAGGCCCGGCATGTGACGAGGCCGAGGGTTTGGCAAGGCAGCTCGCTGCGGCGGGGATCTGCCACCCCGCCGAACAGAATCCCTATTACTGCAAGAACAAGCACGCTCCGGCACAGGATATCGGTCGCTTCCATGAGGTCGCAAACTCTGCCGCCATCCGGCCCCGGATCGACCGGCTGATCGCGGGGCAGGACAAATGGGTCGACTTCGTCATCACGAAGGGCGGCGTTGAAGGCCCCGGACGTGTCCGGACGATCGCCGGGCGGCCGTGGCGGCTCTATGTGACCTGCCGCCAGCATGCCTGCTCGGATCAGGCGATCACCATGGCGGTGTCGCCGGACAACAGCACCGTCTATCTGTATCTGCATGGCACGAAGCAGCGACCGACCCTGCTGGGCAATCCACCGGACGGCGTGAGGTCGGCACTGATCGACATGAATTAACGAAGAAGGCCGCCCATCATGGTAGGGCGGTCATTCCCATGGATGTTCCACAACAAGAATTGCTGAAGCATGTCAGAACGCTCGGCGCGTACTGGGCCGGGCCGTGATGTCACGCCCGGCAGTCATGTCGTTTCGTTACCGCGGCTGCGTCAGATAGTGGAACAAGGCCGTCGCCTTGTCCTCATCCAGCGCCGAAGCAAGGCGAACCACCTTGCGTCCATGGCGGAGGTTGACCCGATAGGACACGGCCGCGAGACGCCGCCGCCACCAACGGTTTGCGCTCATCGCTGCGGATTGCGTGGCCTACCGCAACCGCACTGCCGACGACCACGCCCGAGACGACGGTGTCGCCCTCGCGCGCATTGTCGACGAAGACCTCGCTGATCTGGCTGATCGGATAGAGCCTCGATCCCTTCCGGATACCCTCGTCACTGATCGTCAGCGTGAAGGACCGCCGCCGGAACATCTGCCAGCCCGCCGTAATCGCGATGGGCAGGATCACGATCGGCGCCAGCCAGCCTTTTGTCCCGGGGTTGATCATCGGCATGATCAGTGACCAGATCCCCACCGACATCAGAAGCAACCAGACGAACACCATAAGGAGCAGAAGGATCCCCAGGCCCGAGCCCCGCACCGTCAGCTTGGTTGACCCATCGTCCTGCGGTTGAATCTCGAAGCCCTGATCCAAGGGGGCGGTCTTCAATTTGGCAGCCATGTGTTCTCCAGCGATGCGCATTTCAATCGGAAACTCTTCGACGGTTGGCGCAGCGAAGCGGGAAGATCGAGCATGCACAGCGATTCTGAGCATGGTGGCATTCGCCCTTCCCTGGCCTCGACCACTGCCAGACCCATCAGATTTCGGCATACTACATATTATAGTGCGTAAAAAAGAAAGCCCTGAACTGCGATGCCAACCGCATGGATATGCGTCGCCTCGTCGGTCGGAACTTTGCACGCCTGCGCCAGGAGCGGGGCTTGACGCAGGAGCAGGTCGAGGAGCGTTCGGGCTTCAGCCAGCAATACATCAGCGGCCTCGAACGCGGGCAGCGCAATCCAACCGTGATCACGCTTTACGAACTCGCCCAGGCCTTGGGTGTGAGCCACGTCGAGTTGGTCAGGCCGCCGGAAGAGACCTGATCCAAGTTCTGCTGTCAGCTCGGACAGGGCTGCAAAGCATACCCTGTCGATAAAATCGAGGACCCGCTTCAGGCTTTGGTAATCCGGTATCGCAGATAAGGTTGCCTTGCCCCACTCTGAGGCTGAGGGTGTGGCGCTTCCGAAGCTCGATTCTTACGTTTTCGGCCCTTCAGCAGCACGCCGCGCCAACCAATCCGCCATCACGCGCCGCACCACTTCAGGACGCGACGGCAAATCGGCTTGTTCCCTTCGATAATCATCAATCGCGCGCAGCATTTCCCGGTCCATACGTATGGTCACCGGTTCGGTATCCGCAGGTGGCCGACCCATTTTCGCCATTTCGAATCTTTCTCAATTTTACTACTTGACTATTCAGTGTCATATAGTCATATTGAGCGAGCCTTGGCAAGGGATTAGGGCCCCTCACCAAAGCTCTGACCACAACGATCTTTAGGGAGATCACTCATGGCTATTCACACGCCTATCACGGCATCTGACTTTCCGGAAGCCAACAGCGCGTTCACGCACACGCCGATCACCATCGGCTTCACCACGTTGATGCGCGACCTCGCGGATTACATCGAGGCTGAGCGTGACCTTGAGCATTGTGGCAGCTGGGATCCGGCCTGTGACGCGTGGATCCGCGACGCCGAACGGGCCCGGGTCCGCGTGCTCGACGGGATCACCGCCCTGCGCGCAGCGCCTACCCGGCGCCGCGAGGATCTGCCGCTCCGGCGCTATGCAGACCTGGCACAGATGCTGATCGAGAGCGACAGCCCGGAGCAAGTCCGGGATATTCTCGCCCTGCCCGGCCGTTTTCCCGATTTCTTCCGCTGTGCCGGTGATGGCCCCGTTGCACGGCGCGTCGACCTGATGGTTGCGGGTTTCCAGCAGCATCTGAACGCCCTTGCGCGCCTCCCGGA
The DNA here is from genome assembly GCF_001447385.1 of Paracoccus sp. MKU1. Taxonomy (GTDB): domain Bacteria; phylum Pseudomonadota; class Alphaproteobacteria; order Rhodobacterales; family Rhodobacteraceae; genus Paracoccus. The sequence goes on from NZ_LLWQ01000006.1 coordinate 3,945, forward strand.
TTTCACGGGGATGGTTGAAGCGGACCATCTCGCTATCGAACCGGACGCGTCCAATCTCATGCTGGCGCCTGCGGCCTGATCTCCCACACATCTGACGGCATCTGCCTGCGATCAACTGCAGGCAAACCAGCCGCATGCCTGTTCCATTCTTTGCCATCGGCCTTTAGCCGCGCGCTCTGCGTGCGCCCGGCGCCATCGGCTTCCCATCATCCTGCTTTTTCAGGAGGACCACCCATGTCCAAGACCACCTGTTCCTCGCCCGACACCCGCGCCCCGCTCTCTGCCACTGACCTGCCGCTCGTCATTCATCATGGCGAACTGCATGCCCATTGGGTCGAAGCGGCGCGGAGCAAAGGCTTCGACCTGATCGCTCGCGTTCGGGACCGCCTGCATGTCGCGCTGCGCTGCCAGACCTGCGGCGGGGTCCATGTGGCGCGCCACTCCGTGGTGATGACGGCGCAGCCCCTGTGCCCGCATTGTATCGAAGCGCGCTGGCGCGCGACCGCCCTTGCCGCCGGCCTGACCTGGCTCGGCCGGGATGCGCACCGCCATTACGGCCATTATCGCTTGCGCTGCGGGCATACGGCACGGCGCCAGTTCACCTTCGTTGAGCGTGTCGCGTCCGGCGTGGTTTCTGCACGCTGCGAGACCTGTCTCGTCCATCGCGAAGAAGAGGAGGCGCTGCGGTTCGGCTGGATGCGCCTAGGCCGCGATCCGCAGGGCAATCCCAACTATCGGCTTTACCGCCACAGCTGCGGGCATGAGCAGCGCATCGCTCGCGCCAATCTGCAATGGGGCCAGTGCGACTGCGCCGGTTGCGGGCAGAGCTGGACCGCCAAGCCGAGCTATATCTACCTGCTCGACATCCGTCATTCCGGAACCGGAAGGCACTACCTCAAACTGGGGTATTCTTCCCATCCCGTGAAGCGTCACAAACACCAGCTGGGGCTTCCCAAAGATGCGGATGTGGAGGTGCTCCGGGTCGTGGCCATGCCCACTGGCCATAATGCTTGCACGATCGAGAAAGCCGCCCATGCGGAGCTTCGTCGTCTCTATCCGGAAGCCGTGGTTCCCAACCCGGAATACGCGGACATGATGAACGTCGTGTCAGAGATCTATCGTCCGCAAGCCCTCGCCATCCTTCAAAAGACCCTCGAGCGAATCGCGGCGGAGGTTGCCACAGGCGCATGCATCCGGACTCTGAATGATCTGTCCGACCAGGGTCAGATCGCGGGGGCCAACAATCCGGAAACGCCGCATCCTGATCCGGAATCCCGTGCGCCCGCCGAAGCCGTGACCCGGAATCCGGACGCCATGCTGGAGGATCGTGCCGCCGCGTGGCGTGATCGCCTCCCGATCCTGGACCGTCACTGGGGCCTGACCGGGTAACGGGTTCCGGTTGGGGCACCTCGGATCACGCGAGGACCATGCGGCCGATCCGGATATCGCCTCGCGCAATCAGGGGCCTGCCCCCGGATCCGGAAGCCACGCCACGCCGCACCAAACGAATGCCAAGGTTTCCTGCTGCCCGCCGGCCCCAGACCTGACACCGCCACCGCATCCCGCCTCTCGGGATCGCAACCCGCTCTGCCATCTGCCCCGCCGCCATCCGGAATGCTGGGTGGCCAGCCTCTCTCATACCCGGAATTCCGCCATGACCCAGACAAACGCAACCAATCCCCGCAATCCGAACCCCGAATCCGCAACCCGTAATCCTCCATCCTGGGCTTCCCTGGCCCGTCACGCCATCCGCGGCCTCGAGGCCGATCTTGCGAACAAAATGACCGACAACTGGGATCCGGCGCTCGACCCCGAAGACATGGACCTGCCCGAGCTGCTGGAGGCCGCCATGTCGCCTCCGGGATCCGCCGCGCTGGATGCCCTGAACACCAGCCCCACCGCGCAGAACGTCTCCCCGGAAGAACACGACGCCATTGCGGACGCCGGCGGCGATCCTGCCGCAACCGCAGCCAATGGCACATCGCAGCTGCCCATCCGCCGGCCGGCGAGCAGGCTGATCCCGCTGCTGCGCCTTGCCGCGAGTATTGGCAGCCTCAAGGACCGCGATGCGATGCTGGTGCCGGGCGCCATCACCGTGATCGAAGGCATTCCGGGCAGCCTGATCGATGCGCTCAAGAAGCTGCTGCCGCATGCGTTGCCGACCGGCTGGTCACTGGCCATGTCCATGGGCCGGCTGCCTCGCGACAAGCCTTATCTGCTGGTGCTGGGTCCGGAACTCATGAAC
>NZ_LLWQ01000007.1 GCF_001447385.1 Paracoccus sp. MKU1
ACAAGGAATGTGCCGAGGGAGAGCAGCAGCAGCGAGCCGGCCCAGATGCCGGCAGCACCCGCGATGCCGCCCGCCACGCCAAGCAGCGCACCCAGCACGAAGCCCGCCCGCCTGCCGACACGGCTCATCCAGATCGAGGCCGGGAAAGTCGCGGCCGCAGTGCCCAGAAACATCGCCGCGATCGGCATGGTGGCGAGTTCGGGCCGAGCGGCGATATGGCCGCCGGCCAGCCCGCCCACTGTCATCACCATCACCGACGCCGTCTGGAACAACGCCTGCGCGCTGGCGAGCAGGAACACCTGCCTGTACATGGATGCGCGCGACATCAGAACACTATCACCTTGTCGCCGGCAATGGTCTTGGCTGCCAGCGCGGCATCGGCCGCCAAGAACACCGTGACCATGTTTTTCAGGTCAGCCTTCGCGAGCGCACGGGCCAGCCGCAAGGCGTTGTGGCTGCGCTCGGAGCCAAAGGGAGGATCGTTGAGAATGATGAGCCTGTTCACGGGCGTTGCTCCTCCCAGAGGCGGTGTGCTATCATACGTTCAATAATTATGTTGAATGAACTAACGTGATCATGGCCACTCTGTCAATCGGCAACCCCAAGCAGGCGCTTTACGAGCAGTTCGCTGCCGTGGCGAAGGCGCTCGGCAACCCGCAGCGGCTGGAATTGATCGAGCACCTGGCGCAGGGACCGCGCAGCGTCGATGCGCTGGCGGGCAAGCTCGGTCTGCCGATCGCCAATGTCTCGCAGCACCTTCAGGCCCTGCGCCGGGCCGGCCTGGTGACGGCCGAGCGCAGCGGCAAGTTCGTCACCTACCGCCTTGCCGACGACAGCGTGCTGGCCGCCTTCGCTGCGATCCGCCTGGTCGCAGAGCGCCATTCGGCCGAGGTGGAGCGCGTGGTGCGCGGCTGGTTCGACCGTCACGACGACATGGAACCGGTCTCGCGCGAGGAACTGGCGGCACGGATGAAGGACGGCCTCGTCACGGTCATCGACGTGCGTCCGGCCGACGAGTTCGCACTCGGGCATCTGCCCGGCGCGGTCAACGTCCCGCTTTCTGAACTTGAGAGCAGGCTGCCGGATCTCCGGACCGACTGCGAAATCGTCGCCTATTGCCGTGGCCCCTGGTGCGTGATGTCCTTCGAAGCCGTCGCCGAGCTTCGCAGGCGCGGGTTCAGCGCCCGACGCCTGGAAGACGGCCTGCCGGAGTGGCAGGCAGCCGGGATGGCGGTCGAAGTGGCGGGGTAGAGTGACCAGCCCATCGACTGCCATTGAGCGCTATCATCGTCGTGCCTCCATCTCGGTCATGAAAGGCCAATTCCTGAGCGCCCGGAAACGGACATTATGTTGAGTTCGTCTCGGGCGGCTGCCGTTGGGAGTTTGTCGACAGTTATTTGCGAAGCGCCTTAGCTCAACCGCGCTTGACTGCGCAGGCACTCGACCGCTGCTTCAAGCAACTTTTCATCAGGTTGCAGTGTGCCCCATTCCTTCCAAAAGTCTCGTGTGGCACTGTCGGGCTTCACTTGAGGCTGATCGAGCCTGATCCGAGTAGGAAGCAGGACAGCATCGCCAAGCAAGAGAGCCTCGCCAGTATCGAGTAATGGGAGCATTGCCGTCAAACCGACGAGAGAGTCCGGCATCAGCCGTTTTATAACGTTCTGATCGCTATCGTTTGTCAGCCTAAGAGCAAGGAAGTTGTTGCACTGTGAAAGGATCGTGCGGCTAACGTCGGAAGGACGTTGGCTCACCACCAGCAAAGAAAAGCCGTACTTCCGGCCTTCCTTGGCGATGCGCTCAAAAGACCAAAGCGCCTGCCGCTGCACGGCATCGGCATCGTCTTTCACCGGAAGATAGAGGTGCGCCTCGTCGCACAGCAGTGTGATAGGCGTGCGCGATTCCGCGTTCATCCAGAATTGGACATCGTAGAGCAGGCGGGCAAGCGTGCCGGTAACGACTGGGAGGACATCGGCAGGAACCTCAGAGAAGTCGATGATCTTGATACCATTGCCGGTGTCTGCACGGAGCAGTTTAACGATTTGCTTCGCTAGCCATCCATAATCGAGCGCCTCAGCGGGCGGCGAGAACATGAACCCGTATCTGCGATCATCGAGCTTCGCTTCCAGACGGGAGATGAAGCGAGTAAGCTTATCTTCCCATTCACCCTTCACGGGCCCTGTTTTTCCGACGCCCTTTGTGATGTTGTCTGTCCTCAAGCGCGCAACTAGATCCTTGACCGCATAGGGGATAGGTGAATCGACTGTAAAGGTCTCTTTGACCTTCATTTTTCCCGATGCATCTAGAGTTGCGCCTTTAAGATCGCGGACGTGAAGTGTAAAGCGCGACGCCTGATTTGGAGCGTTCTGATCGCTTCGATCTAAGATCATCGATAGCATCTCATCGCGGTTGAGGAGCCAGTAAGGCAGGAACAGAACGTCGTCTTTGGGAACTGCAAGGTCACCGGGGCCAGCGATGCGGAAGCGCTGCGCGAAGCCGTCTTTACTCTTGTCTGCAAGGGGTTCGTACTCCCCGTGCATGTCGAAAACGACGATGTTGGGGAACTTCAGCTTGGCGGCGCGCTCAAGGATGAGAGCGACTGCCCAGCTCTTGCCAGAACCGGTGCTGCCGAGAATTGCGGCATGGCGCTGGAAGAAGCGGTCGCCACTTGCAATTGCTTCAGCGCTCCGATCGGCGACAAATGTACCCAGTTTCAATCGCTCATTGTCGGAGAATCCGGCGCCCAGGATCCCCATGAACCGCTGAAGATTGCCGCCTTCGATGACGAAACAATCCCGATCGATCTGTGGGAAGCTATCCGCGCCGCGCTTGAAAGTGTCGGTCTTGTCGCCATCGACAGTTCGATAGGTGCCAATCACGAAGGCCTGCATGTGATCGGCAGGAGACACCGTTAGGGCGCCAAGCTCCCCATCTTCGGGATCAGGAAGCTCTTCTCGAAGTGAGCGGGTGACCCGATCGGTCATTCCGATCAGGAATTCCGCCTGTGTTGCACCTTTAATCGCAATGAGTTGGCCGATCCCAACGCGTGTCAGCATTTCGGAATTTGTGACATCTATGGCGACGCGACTGGTGTCGACACCGGCCACGCGTCCGATTTGGTCGTTCTCTGTGAATTCAAGCGCCGGACCGGTCATTGCGATAGAACTCCCTTCACGAATCCATCAAGATCCCAGTAGTCGATACCTGGGTAGAATTTTTCCGTACCATCAATGATGAAACGGGCGCCGACGGTTCCGTTGTCTTCGTGGAATTCCGCCGCTATCACGTTCTTATTTTCGATCGCTATTTCCCGCGCCTTGGGGGATAGCGCATAGGTCAGGATTACCGTCCTCACGCCCGATTTGATGCGTGGTGTAAGGTGGGTCTCCAAGTGATCATCGTTGAACCCGTAGCCGATGATGAGGAAACGGCGCGCTTTGTCGATAGCGTCGTTCCCTTTTTCACGATGCTTGTCGAACGGGCTCTCATAGCCGCTGCGAAACTTGTTCAGCCCCGGCGTGATGATCAGCCGGGGTAAGGGCAGTGCTCCGGAATAGCGGACCGGGTTTCCCTCACGATGGTACCAGTCTAGGCTACCATGAGGCTTGAAAACATTGGCCTTTGAAGCAAATTTGTATCGCACGTTCTTGCCCACCAACTTCACGTGCCGGCAGAAGCTCCAATAGCTATCTTCGGGATCGAGCCGAGCAGCGAAATGGCCACAAAACATAGTATCTACGCCCAGACCGGCTTCCTCGCAGGCCAGTTCAGCGAGGCGATCATAGTTCGTCGTCACGATTGGAATACCGGTACTCGGCTTCAGCAGATGCGGAATAAGCTTGGTCAGCCGAAGCATCCTCGTTTTGTTGAAAACTTCCGCGATAATACTTGCCTCGAAGGTGGCAATGAAGTCGCCAGTACTCTGCACGATGGCAGCCTCAAGGGATGCTGTGGGTGCATGTTTCAGCAGCGCGGCTTCAAGACCATCGGTCTCGATCAGGGGGTGTATGTCCTCCCAGAGCTTCGTGTCTTCCAAGGACAGGCTAGCCGGTATGTGGGTCACGAGATGGTGCCCGAGCGCAGCCATACCGGGAACGCCCTCCGCACAGGACAGTCCAGAACCGACCACTAGAACGAGGCCATCGCCAAGGTGTTCTTGAAGCTGCTTTTTTAACGCACCTAGTTCCACGCCCCGCCCTTTTGCCCCAACACCGGCCTCAAATACGGAATACATTGTGCCGCTGGAGACCGGCAAGTGCGCTGTGCGCATGCGCTGGCCTGCCCCTCGTACTACTAATTAGATTCCGCCGACCAAGACGCAACTCAAAACCGGCCACTCGTCATGTCGCAGCCAACTTCCGTTCACTGCTCCTATGAAGACCTTCCGCGGCATTTGGCTCTTGAGCTGCGGAACCCCGCCGACGGTGTGTCCTACGACGAGATATCCCGCGACTTTCCAGTATTTTTACGCCACCCTACGAAGGTGCCGCCGCGCAGCGCCCCCTGCAGCAGGCGCGGCAGCGCCGGTTTACGCTGTGCTGCGCCGAGGCTTGATGCGATGCGCCCGAACCCGCCTGTGATTCCGCCCCTCCCTGCGTCACGCTGGTGCCTGCGCGGATCCTGCCGCGCGAGGATCGGAACGGGACGATGGCACGGCAAAGGGGGACAACGGCGGAACAGCTTCGAGTGGTCGCAGAACCGGCCCGGAAGTCCGCCGCACCCCTGCCCTCTTCAGATCCACGCCTTGTCGAACTGGTCCGCCTGCTGGCCCGGCGCGCGGCGCGGGATTTCGTCGAAGCCGAGGAGCGCGAGGGGCGCAACCAATATCCCGACTGACCAGGAGGCCCGCAGATGAAGGTCGCGATCTACGCCCGTTATTCCTCGGACCTGCAGCGCGAGGCCTCGATCGCCGACCAGTTCCGCATGTGCCGGCTACGGGCCGAGAAGGAGGGCTGGCAAGTGGTCGAGGAATATTCCGACCATTCCATCTCCGGCTCCAGCATGATCCAGCGTCCCGGCCTCCAAGCCCTGGTCATGGATTCCGCGCGCGGCCGCTTCGACATGGTGCTGGCCGAGGCGCTGGACCGGATCAGCCGCGACCAGGAGGACATCGCCGGGATCTACAAGCGCATGCGCTATGCCGACGTAAAAATGTTCACGCTGTCGGAGGGCGAGATCAGCGAGCTTCACGTCGGGCTGAAGGGCACGATGAATGCGCTGTTCATCAAGGACCTGGCCGACAAGACCCGCCGGGGCCTGCGCGGCCGGGTCGAGGACGGCAAGTCCGGCGGCGGCAACTCCTACGGCTACGACGTGGTGAAGCGCTTCGATGCCCATGGCGAGCCGATCCGCGGCGACCGCACGATCAACGAAGCGCAGGCCGCCGTCATCCGCCGAATCTTCGCCGATTACGACAGCGGCCTCTCCTCGCGCGCCATCGCCATGACGCTGAACCGCGAGGGCGTGCCCGGCCCGATGGGCCGGGAATGGGGGCCGTCGACGATCCACGGCAACCGCGAACGCGGTACCGGCATCCTCAACAACGAGCTCTATGTCGGCCGCCTCGTCTGGAACCGGCTGCGCTACGTCAAGGATCCCGACACCGGCAGGCGGGTCTCTCGGCTCAATCCGGAATGCGAATGGGTGACACAAGAAGTCCCGGACCTACGCATCGTCGACCAAAACCTCTGGGACGCCGTGAAGGCCCGGCAAGGCGAACTGGCGTTCTCGACCCGCAGCCGGCCAAAGGGCAATCCGCTGAACGACCGACGGCGCCCGAAGCACCTCTTCGCCGGCCTAGTCAAATGCGGCTGCTGCGGCGGCGGCTACTCGATGATCTCGAAGGATCTTCTGGGCTGCTCGACGGCGCGCAACAAGGGCACCTGCGACAACCGGGTCAATATCCGTCGCGACGCACTCGAGGCCTCGATCCTCAACGGGCTCAAAAAACACCTGATGGAGCCGGAGCTGTTCAAGGAGTTCTGCACCGAGTTCACCAAAGAGGTGAACCGGCTGCGGATGGAGCGCGGCGCCGATCTGATTGCCATGCGCGACGAGCTTCCCCGTATCGACCGGGAACTGTCGAAGCTGCTGGCCGCGCTGAAGGCCGGCGGCCCGATCCAGGCCATCGTCGACGACATGAAGCGGCTGGAAACCCGCAAGGCCGAGCTGACGGAGAAGCTGGCCAATGCCGACGAGCCGCCGCCCCTGCTGCATCCGAACATGGCGGCGCTCTATGCCCAACGCATCGCCGAGCTTTCCGAGAACCTGCGGCACGAGGACAGTCGCGCGCAGGCGGCGGAGATCCTGCGCTCGCTGGTCGATCAGGTGACGCTGGTGCCGGCGGACGGCGAACTGGCCATCGTGCTGCGCGGCGATCTCGGCGCCATCCTGCGCTTCGCCGCGGGCCGAAAGAACCCCGATTTCCTGTCGGAAGCCGAGGCGCTGGACAATCTTCTGGGTCAGATGGCGGTATCGCGGAAGCCCGCGCGCGGACAGCAAAAAACCTCCGCGCTTAATGCTACGGAGGTTTCGCAATTATCGTTGGTTGCGGGGGCAGGATTTGAACCTGCGGCCTTCAGGTTATGAGCCTGACGAGCTACCGGGCTGCTCTACCCCGCGGCAGGGCTTTCTCTGTCGTTTTTCTCGTTTAGAGAGATCTGGCTCGCTTCTTTTCAGGTCTGGCGGTGACCTACTCTCCCACGTCTTTTGACGCAGTACCATTGGCGCGACGGCACTTAACGGCCGAGTTCGGGATGGGATCGGGTGTTTTGCTCGTGCTAAAGCCACCAGACCGGAAAAGGAGCGAGATCGGCGTTTTCCGGCTCATTTTTGGGAGCTGGAAAGACATTGTCCAAGGATGCTTTTGGAAGCGACGGGCCGGCTTGCGGCTGGTCTGTCTTCTTCCGGATCAAATCAAGCCAATCGAGCGATTAGTACCGGTCAACTGAACGCATTGCTGCGCTTACATCTCCGGCCTATCGACGTGGTGGTCTTCCACGGCTCTCAAGGGATACCTTGTTTTGAGGGGGGCTTCACGCTTAGATGCCTTCAGCGTTTATCCTGTCCGTTCATAGCTACCCAGCACTGCCCTTGGCAGGACAACTGGTCCACCAGTGGAACGTTCACCCCGGTCCTCTCGTACTAGGGGCAACTCCTCTCAAGTATCCTACACCCACGGCAGATAGGGACCGAACTGTCTCACGACGTTCTAAACCCAGCTCACGTACCTCTTTAAATGGCGAACAGCCATACCCTTG
>NZ_LLWQ01000008.1 GCF_001447385.1 Paracoccus sp. MKU1
GAAGACCCCGCGTTCGTGGCCGCACTCGAACCAATGGCGTTTGCCACTCACCTCCAGCGCTTCCAACGGTTGTAGAGGGTCTTGGCCGGGCCGTATTCCTTCGGCGCGTCACACCACCGCAAGCCATTGCGATTGACGAAGATTATCCCGCTCAGCACATGCCGGGCATCCACGCGCGGCTTGCCCATCCTCAGGAAAACAGTCCCCCGGACTGTTTTCTGATCTTCGGATACTCTTGGGAAAGAAGGGCCGTAGCCGCTCCATATGCGCCTCGCTCAGCCAGAAAAGATTGCTCATCGATCAGCTCTCCTTGCGGAGCCTGAAGCACGCCAAAGGCCTGCAATCAATGGGTCTGGAGCCTAGCGCTACCCCGAATGGCGTGGCGCAGCGGCACGGCCTTCCGGCGAACCATATATCGTCATGGCGGACGCTGGTGCGGAAAGGGCGTCTAGTTCTGCCGGCTTCGGAAGATCCGGTGGAGTTTGCGGCGCTGATGGTCGGCCCCCGGCGAAGATGCGCCTCTCTGGCTCGACGCCACCTATGTGAAGGTGCGCGAGGGCGGGCGGATCATCAGCCGCGCGGTGATAATCGCGGTGGCTGTCAACGAGGACGGCAAGCGCGAGGTTCTTCGCGCAGGAGACCAAGGCCGAGGCCGAAGCCCAGTGGGAGATCGTAGCCGACGCCCTGCGCGAGAAGCAACCGAAGCTCGGCGCCCTGATGGACAGCGCCCGCGACGACGTGCTGGTCTACATGTCTTTCCCCCGCGAACACTGGGCCCAGATTGCCTCGACCACCCGAAGAAGGTGCGGCGGCTGATGAAGGAGAACGACCTGAACCCGCGGCGCCGCCGGCGTTTCGTCCGCACGACCGACAGCGATCATGGCGGGCTGATCTTTCCGTTCATTGCAAAGGAGTTCGAGGTTCATGGCCCAGATCAGCCCTGGGTGGCCGATCTGACCTGCATCGCCATCCAAGGAGGCTTCGCTTATGCCGCGCGGATCCTCGACGCCTATGCCCCGGCGGAGCGTCGGCTGGCGGGTCAGCGCTTCCGCCCATGCAGGCTTCGTACTCGATGCCCTCGAACAGGCGGTCCATGATCGCCGCCCGGTCAAGGGTGCGGGGCTCGTTCACCAATCCGACCGTGGATCGCCCAATATGCGTCGGAACTGCGTCGCGGCATTCTCGATGCGTAGGGGGTCTTCGAGTCGATGAGCAGGCGCGGAAATCCGTATGACAACGCAAAGGCCGAGAGCTTCATGAGTCCGGCGAACAACTCTTAGTGCATTGATTTCACCTACTGAAGCTGCGGTTTATTCGCTTTGAATTGCAGGATTTCGTATGCTTTGGCCAGAAACCTTGCAATTTCCGGTCGCCGATGAAGCCCTATTCCGGCGCCCCTGAACAGGACGACCTGCTCTGCCCGAGGCTGGTCGACATGATCGATGCCCGCCATGTGCTGGTGAAGCTCGCGGGGCTGATCGACTGGGAGTTTTTCGAACGGGAATGGGCGAGTTTCTTCCCTTCGCATCAGGGTCGGCCCGCGACGTCGCCACGCCTGGTCGCCGGGCTCATGTATCTCCAGCACTCCTTCAAGCTCTCGGACGAGGCGGTTGTCGCGCGATGGGTCGAAAATCCCTACTATCAGCATTTCACCGGCGAGACGTTCTTTCAGCACCGCCCGCCAATCGATCCTTCATCCTTGACCCGCTGGCGCAAGCGGATCGGTGAGGAAGGGGTGGAGTGGCTGCTGACCAAGACCATCCAGGCAGGCCGGGCTTCTGGCGCGGTCAGTGACAAGAGCCTGAAGCGGGTGGCTGTCGACACAACCGTGATGGAAAAGACCATCGCCCATCCGACGGATGCGCGGCTTTACGAGCGGGCGCGCGCACGGCTGGTGGGCTTGGCGAAAGAGGCCGGGGTTGATCTCCGGCAAAGCTACGCCCGCCTTGCTCCGCGACCGGCCCTTCAGGTCGGACGGTATGCCCACGCTCGGCAGTTCAAGCGCATGCGCAAGGCCCTGCGCCAGCTCAAGGGCTATGTTGGCCGGGTGCGCCGGAACCTGCGTCGTCATTTGCAGGACATTCCCGAAGGTCCGCTGCGCGGACGGGTGCTGGAGGCGCTCTGGCTGGTCGGCCGCCTGCTTGAGCAAACGCCGAACAGCAAGAACAAGATCCACTCCCTGCACAAGCCCGAGGTCGACTGTATCTCCAAGGGCAAGGCCCGCATCCGTTACTAGTTCGGCACCAAGGTCAGCCTTGCCACCACCCTCGACGGAGGCTTCGTCGTCGGCGCCCGCAGCTTTCCCGGCAATCCCTATGATGGCCACACCCCTGGCACCCGCACTGGAGCAGGTCGCTATCCTCGCCGACCAGGTGCCGGCTCTGGTTGTGGTCGACCGCGGCTATCCCGGCCATGGCGTCAATACCACCAAGGACCTATCAGCGGCACGAGACGCGGCATCACCCCGCTCCTGGCGAAGCTCCTCACGCGACGAAGTCGCCATCCAGCCTGAGATCGGGCACATGAAGACCGACGGACGCCTTGCCAGATGTCCGCTGAAGGGGCGCATCGGCGACGCAATCTTCGCTGTTCTCTGCGCCTGTGGTCACAATATCCGCAAGATCCTCGCCCATCTCAGAGCTCTTTGGGCCCTGTTATTCCACCTGATCGTGACGATTATCCCAAGCGAAAAGACCCATCACCGGGAAGCATTGGCCGCCTGATACGGTTGTTCAGAGCCGACTCATGAAGACGCTGAAGGGTAAATCTTGTGTTCCAGGTGCTTCTTGCTGGTCTTCGGCTCCTGATAGATCGGCACCAGACGCATCAGCCTCATCAGCCGACGGACGCGATGCCGTCCGCAGCGATGCTCCTCTCGCTGCATATGACGGGTCATTTGTCGCGAGCCATACCATGGCGTCTCGAGGAATTGCCGGTCGATGATTTCCATAAAGGCCAGGCTCTCGGCGCTTTCACCGCGGGGCTCGTATTAGAGGCTGGACCGCGCCAGCGACAGCAGGCTGCGTTGTCGCCGGACGCTGAGATCGGGATGATCCTGCTTCACCGCTTTTTTGCCTCCAGTGCCGAGAATGAGACTGGAGGCTGCAGACAAAAAATCCCGCTCGATGACCAGTTGGCCGATCTTGGCATGCAACTTCTCGACCTCACCCGCGGAGATCTGCGGCTCGGCGGGCGAGGCGCCGCCGAAGGCCGCGGTCATGTTCTCGATTGCGGTGCGTTTCTAACCGCTGATCATCGTCGGATGGATATCGTATTTCTTGGCCAGTTCGGCCGCCGTCAGTTCCTCGCGGATGGCTTCCAGAGCCACCGTCGCTTTGAACTCTGCAGAATAGCGCTGGCATTTCGTAATTTCGGATCGGTTCTTCCTCAGGCGCTAACAGACTGCTGAAAAAGCCGTGCGACAGGACAACGCGGGCGGGGAACCGGGAAAACCGCCTCAAATCGGCCGAGAACGCCTCATTTTTCAGGCCGATCTTCGCTGGATCTAGAACGACTTCCGCCGTGCCGCCCTCTCAAGATCCTTTTTCAGCAGCCTGCTAAAGCTTAGCCAATGGTCCGAAATCTTGCGACCACCTCTGTGATCTGTGGCACTGCGATTCAGCAGACGGGCCGGGATGCCCATGCGACTGGCCAGCATTCCGCCGCAGCAAGGTTTCCGCGTCCGGCCCCGAGGTGCGAGCGCGTCTTTGCCTCAGGCCGTCCGCGTGCCCAGCACCCAGATCAGTTCGGCATCGACATCACCTTGCGAGGTCCAGCAATGCTCGGTCGAGGCGTCGTAATACATGCTGTCGCCGGGATAGAGCACCAGCGGCTCGTAGATCCGGCTGTGGATGACCAGTTCACCCTTGAGGACGGTCAGGAAGATCTCGCCGTCCGAAACGCCCCACGCCTCGTAATCCTCGGGCGAGCGGGCCTTGACCACGGTGCGGATGGGCGTGAAGCACTTGTCCTTGAGATCCGCGCAAAGCAGCTTGTTGTTGCAGGTGGCATTGTTCAGGTTGTCGCCCTGCCCGGCCCGGGCAATGCTGCGGCGGCCGGTGGTGGGCGCGTGGCCGGGCTCGTCGCCCAGCAAGGCCGACAGCTCGACCTGAAGGCCGCTGGCGATGCGCTGCAAGGTGGTCAGCGTCGGCGAAAGGTCGTTGCGCTCGATCTTGGACAGCGCCGAGGTCGATACGCCGGTCAGGCGCGCGACCTCCTGCAAGGTCAGCTGCTGGCCCTTGCGAAGCGCCTTCAGCCGCGGGCCAAGCTCCAGCGGCCGCTCCCGCCGGGGACGGGCCGTGCGGCGCTGCCTCATTGCGATGTCACCAATCTGGTTCACGATCGGCATGTCTCTCCAGCCTTGCATTCTTGACGTCATGTTATCCGCTGCGCGGCATCCCTGTCCCGCGGGAATTCCCCCGTCCCGAACTTTCCCGCGTCTTGGTGCCCTGTAAACATAGGACGGCGGGAAGGTCTCGATAAGACGGGGGCAAGATCGGCGCCCGCTATTGCCCCAGGGCGACCGAACGGTCGCGGGCCGCCTCTGCCGCGCGCGCGATCAGCTCCGACAGGCCGTCTGGCCGCATCAGCACCGCAAGCGCGGTCGCCGTGGTGCCGGCGGGGCTGGTGACCTCGTGGCGCAATTCGGACGCATCGCGGCCGCTGGCCACCATCAACTCGACGGCGCCGCCGACCGTGCCGCGGGCAAGCTGCCGCGCCAGCACCTCGGACAGGCCCAGGGTGCGGGCCGCCTGTTCCAGCGCCTCGGCAAAAAGGAACAGATAGGCCGGACCGGAACCCGAAATCGCCGTCACCGCGTCGATCTGGGCTTCGGCCTCAAGGGCGACGACCTCGCCCACCGTCGAGAACATCCGCGTCGCAAGCGCCAGATGCCCGGGCCCGGCATGGTCATTGCCGATGATCGCCGTCATGCCGCGACCGACCAGCGCAGGCGTGTTGGGCATCGCTCGGATGATCGGGCGGTCGCCAAGCGCCGCGCCGTATTGCTGCAACGAGACCCCGGCCGCGACCGACAGCACCGGCACATCCGTGGGCAGCGCCGCAAGACCCGCCAGCACCTCCGCCATCATCTGTGGCTTGACCGCCAGCAGCACGACCGCGGGCCGGGCAGGCCGGGGGGCGTTGACATGCGCGCCCTGTGCGGCAAGCGCCAGCAACCTGTCGCCGGGATGCGGATCCTCGATCCACAGGCTGGCGGGCCGCAATCCTTGCGCGATCCATCCGTCCAGCAGCGCTCCGCCCATCCGGCCACGACCGACCACCAGCACGCCGCCATCGTTCAGATCTTTCATCGGGATCGCTCCTTATGTTGCGGGCCATCGAAGGCCCTTGTCCCTGTCTAGCGGATAAAATTTCTCCACTAAAGTGCTTAATTTTTCCTATACGATAAATTTTTCTATCATTGCTCGATAATTTGAGCTAGGAGAACGGAAGGAACGATTCTGTGGACGAAGCATCGCGAAGATGTCGCCCCCAAGGATCTGGAGGAAATCATATGACGTCTGCGACCCGGCACGAGTCCTCTCGCACGCTTCTGATGGATAAGATCCGCGCATTGCTCGGCCCCGGCGCCGTGCTGGAGAACCCGGCCGAGATCCAGGGCTATTGCACCGACGCAAGGCACAAATTCCACGCACCCGCGGTTTGCGTCTGCAAGCCGCGCGACACGGCCGAGGTCGCAGCGCTGGTCAAACTGCTGCATGCGCATGGCTGGCCGATGCTGCCGCAAGGCGGCAATACCAGCCTGTGCGGCGGGGCGACGCCCGACGACCGCCTGCCGGTGATCGTCTCGACCGAGCGTCTCAACAAGCTGCGCGCCGTCGACCCCTTCGGGCTGACCATCGCCGCCGATGCGGGCTGCACCATCGCCCAGTTGCAGGAGGCGGCCGGCGCCGAGGGGTTGCTCTATCCCGTCAGCCTCGGCTCCGAGGGAAGCTGCCAGTTGGGCGGCACCATCGCCACCAATGCCGGCGGCACGGCGGTGCTGCGCTATGGCACCACGCGCGCGAACACGCTGGGGCTGGAGGTCGTGCTGCCCGACGGCCGGGTGCTGGACATGATGCGGGCGCTGCACAAGGATACGGCCGGCTACGACCTGAAGCAGCTTTTCATCGGCGCCGAGGGCACGCTGGGCATCGTCACCGGCGCGGTCATGCGGCTTTATCCCGCCACCCCGGCGATCGGCATGTGCTGGCTGCGCATTGCAGGGCTGGCCGAGGCGCTGGAGCTTCTGCAACTGTTCCGCCGCCATGCCGGGCGCAGCCTGACCGCCTTTGAGCTGATGAACGCCCAGCAGCTTGCCAATGTGCTGGACCACGGCAGCCACGCCGCCCCGGTCGAGGGGCGCGAGGGCTGGCACCTCATCGTCGAGCTGGCCGATACCGCCTCTGCCGACCTCGACGCGCTGATGGTCGGGATCCTGGAGCAGGCGTTCGAGGCCGGACTGGTCCTTGACGGCAGCATCGCGCAGAACCTGACGCAGGCCGAGGCGATGTGGGCGATCCGCCACAGCGTGACGGAATCGAATGCCCGGGTCGGGGTCAGCATCACCTCAGACACGGCGGTTCCGGTGGTCCGCATCCC
Source organism: Paracoccus sp. MKU1 (assembly GCF_001447385.1). Classification (GTDB taxonomy): domain Bacteria; phylum Pseudomonadota; class Alphaproteobacteria; order Rhodobacterales; family Rhodobacteraceae; genus Paracoccus. The sequence goes on from NZ_LLWQ01000008.1 coordinate 6,604, forward strand.
CGAATTCATCGCCCGCGCCACGGATGCCGTCATGCAGGTCCATCCCGGCATTCTCGTGACCGTGGTGGGCCATGTCGGCGATGGCAACATCCATTTCATCGCACTGTTTGCGCATGACCTCTGGGCGGCGCTGCCCGACCGCCAGGCGGTCGAGGCGCAGGTGCGCAACGCGGTCAACGACATCGCCATCGCGCTTGGCGGCACCTTCAGCGCCGAGCATGGCGTCGGCCAGACCATGACCGGGCTGATGGAGCGCTACAAGACCGGCTCCGAGCTTGACCTGATGCGCGCGCTGAAACGCTGCATCGACCCCGGCTGCCTGATGAACCGCGACCGCGTCATCGGCCCCGCCGCCTGATCACCCGACAAGACCAGCCAACAGGAGAGACGTGACATGACGAAACACACCATGCCGACGATCAAGCGTCGGACCCTTCTGCTGGGGGCGGCCGCAGGGCTGGCCGCGCCGGCGATCTGGCGCCCCTCGGGTGCGCGCGCCCAGTCCACCCGCATCGTGGTCCGGGACGACGGCGGCATCTATACCCAGGCCTATACCGAGGTCTTCTATCGCCCCTTCACCGAGGCCACCGGGATCGAGGTCGTGCCCGCCCAGGCCCAGGCCGAACCGACCGCGCAGATCCGCTCGATGGTGGAAACCGGGACCTATACTTGGGACATGGGCAAGATCTCGGTCCCGGCAGTGCTGCAGCTGACCACGGGCGAGACCAAGTATCTGGAACCCGTGGGCCTGGATGCCGAGGCGGTGATCCAGTCGATCCCCGCGCATTTCCGCAACGAATACCAGATCGGCACCAACGTCTATACCACCGTGCTGGCCTATCGCCGCGATGCCTTCGAGGGGCGCGAGGCGCCGGCCTCCTGGGCGGACCTGATGGACCCCGAGAAGTTCCCCGGCCGCCGCGCCCTGCGCCGCCACCCCTATGACACGCTGGAACAGGCGCTGATGGCCGACGGCGTGCCCGCGGACCAGGTCTATCCGCTGGACCTGGACCGCGCCTTCGCCCGGCTGGACAAGGTGCAGCCCGCCACCGACATCTGGTGGACCAGCGGCGCGCAGGCCGAACAGCTGCTGATCTCGGGCGAGGTCGACCTGATTTCGACCTGGGTGTCGCGCGCGCAATCGGCGCAGGCGGCCGGCGCTCCGGTCGAGATCGTCTGGAACCAGAACATCTGGGGCTGCGACGGCTGGTCGATCCTGAAGGGCACGCCCAATGCCGATGCCTGCCGCGAGCTGATCAAGTTCGCCTCGGACCCGGCGCGCATGGCGCAACTGGTCAAGTTCTTCCCGGCCGGCATCGTCCAGCCGGCGGCCTTCGAAACTATCCCGGCGGACGTGGCCAAGAACTGCCCGACCTATCCGGCGAACATCGAGACCGGGCTGCAGATCGACGCCGCCTATTGGCTGGAGAACGCCGACCCGGTGATCGAGCGGTTCAACAGCTGGTTCATCGGCTAGGCCTCCGGGGAAACGGATCGCGACATGAGCACTTTGGAAACGCAGGGCCTGGGCAAGGTCTATGGCGACTTCGTCGCCCTTGCACCGACCGACCTGAAGGTCGAGAAGGGCGAGTTCCTGACGCTGCTGGGGCCATCCGGCTCGGGCAAGACCACGCTGCTGAGCCTGATCGCCGGGCTGGCCGAGGCCGACAGCGGGCGCATCCTGATGAACGACCGGAACGTGACCCATGCCGCGCCCTATCAGCGCGACATCGGCATGATGTTCCAGAACTATGCGCTGTTCCCGCACATGACCATCGCCGAGAACATCGCCTTTCCGCTGAAGATGCGTGGCACGCCTGCGGCCGAGATCAGGCGGCTGGTGCAGGAAGCGCTGGACATGGTGCGCCTGCCCCATATCGCGGACCGTTTCCCCAAGGAACTGTCCGGCGGACAGCAGCAGCGCGTGGCCCTTGCGCGCTGCACCATCTATCGCCCCTCGGTCATCCTGATGGACGAGCCGCTGGGCGCGCTGGACAAGAAGCTGCGCGATCAGATGCAGTTCGAGATCCTGCGCATCCACAAGGAGATCGGCGGCACCATCGTCTATGTCACCCACGACCAGGAAGAGGCGATGACCATGTCGGACCGCATCTGCCTGATGAACGGCGGCAGGATCGCACAACTGGGCAGCCCGGCCGACCTATATTTCCGCCCGCAATCGCTGTTCGTTGCCGATTTCCTGGGCGAGGCGAACCTGCTGGAAGGCCGCCTCGTCTCGGGCGCGGACGGCGAGGGCGTGGTGCGGCTGGGCGATGCCAGCGAGATCCGCGTCACCCTGCCTCGGCCGCTGGGCCATGGCGCGGCGGTCAAGGTCATGCTGCGGCCGCAGAACATCCGCCTTGAGGACACGCCCGGCGAGGGGCTGAACGCCAGGCTGCGCAGCTGGAGCGTGACCGGCGCCAGCACCAAGTTCTTCCTCGACGCGCCGGCGCTCGGGTCCGAGCCGCTGATCGCCACCCGCGCCACCGCGATGAGCGCCCACACCCCCGAGCCCGGCCGCGACTATCGGCTGAGCTTCGATCCGCGCGACGCCGTCGCCATCCCCGCCGACGAGGCCGCCTGATGACCGCCATCCCCGCCCCGGCCGCGACCCGCAGGCCGATGAGCCGCAGAAGCAAGCAGCTTCTGATGGCGGCGCCGATGGTGCTGCTGCTGGTGACCTTCCTGATCTACCCTTCGGCGCAGCTTTTCCTGCTGTCCTTCCAGAAGGGCGGCGGCTTCTCGCTGGAAAACTACCAGCGCCTGCTTGGCACGCCGGTCTATCTGACGGTGATGATGCTGACGCTGAAGATCTCGGTCGTGACCACGATCTTTGCCGTCATCGCCGGCTATCCGGTAGCCTACCTGATCTCGATCCTGCCGAAAGCGAAAAAGGGCCGGATCCTGTTCTGGATCCTGCTGTCCTTCTGGACCTCGTTCCTGGTGCGCGCCTTCGCCTGGATCATCCTGCTGGGCCGCAACGGGGTGGTGAACAAGCTGTTGCAGACGCTGGGCATCAGCGACGCGCCCATCGCGCTGATGTATAATTTTTCGGCCGTGGTCATCGGCATGGTCCATGCCCTGCTGCCGCTGGCGGTGCTGACCATGCTGTCGGTGATGGAGAACATCGACCGCAACCTGACCCGCGCCGCCTCGACCCTTGGCGCCAAACCCGGCATGGCCTTCTGGAAGATCTACTTTCCGCTGTCCTTTCCCGGCGTGACCTCGGGGGCGCTGATGGTCTTCGTCACCGCCATCGGCTTCTTCATTTTCCCGGCCCTGCTGGGCGGGCGGCGCGAGACGATGATCACCCAGATCATCATCGAGCAGATCATCCAGACCATGAACTGGGGCTTTGCCAGCGCCGTCGCCGTGCTGCTGCTGGTGGTCGTGCTGCTGGTCTTCGTGCTTTACGACCGCGCCGTCGGGCTTTCGACCATGACCGGCGAATCCTCGGCCAGGAAAGGCCGGCCCGGCCGCAAGGGGATCTTCTCGCGGATCGGAGACGCGATCCTGACCGGGCTGGGCCATGCCTCGGACGCGATCATCGGGCTGTTTCCCCGCCGTCGCGCGCGCGAAGGTGCGCCGCGCCCGCTGGTGGGCTTCGTCACCGCGCTGCTGGCGGTGATGACGCTGCCAGTGCTGCTGATGATCCCCCTGTCCTTCGCGGAAAGCGGGCTGAACTGGCCGCCGCAGGGCTTTACCCTGAAATGGTACCAGCAGATCTTCGACTCGCCGATCTGGATGAGCGCGCTGACCCGCTCGCTGGTCGTCGGCTTCAGCACGGCGGTCCTGGCGCTGCTGATCGGCACGCCCGTCGCCTTCCTGATGGTGCGCGGCAAGATGCGGGGCAAGACGGCATTGCTGGCCTTTACCCTGATGCCGGTGGTGATGCCGAACATGATCCTGTCGGTGGGGCTGTTCTACCTTTACGCCAAGATCGGGCTGGTCGGCACCAATCTGGGCCTGATCATCGGCCACACGGTCATCGCCGTCCCCTATGTGGTGCTGACGGTCATGTCGGTCCTGCGCAACTACGACACCCGGCTGGACCTGGCCGCGCAAAGCCTGGGCGCGACGCCGATCCGCACGCTGCGGCTGGTCACGCTGCCGATCATCGGCGCGGGCATGATCTCGGCCTTCCTTTTCGCCTTCACCATCAGCTTTGACGAATTGACCATCGCGCTTTTCACCTCGGGCGGCATGTCCGCGACCCTGCCCAAGCAGCTTTGGGACGAGGTGTCGCTGTCAATTTCGCCGCTGCTCGCCGCGGTCTCGACTTGCCTGTTCCTGTTCGTGACGGCGTTGATCGTCGCGGTCGGACTGCTGAACCGTCGTCAGAAATAACCTTGAACGGATAGACAATGCTGACTTCGAAAGACCTTCACGGGATCATCCCCGCCCTGCCGACCCTTGTGAACGGCGACGACAGCCTGGCGCGCGGCGACATGGCGAAACTCGTCGATCACGTCCATGCCTGGGGCTGCACGGGCGTGCTGCCCATCGGCGGCACCGGCGAATACGGCGCGCTGCCGCATGCGACGCGGGTCGATGCCGTGGCCGTCTGCACCGAACGCAGCCAGGCCGGACAGACCGTCATGGCCGGGGTGCTGGATGCCGGCTATTACGACGCCATCAAGGCCGGCAAGGATTACGCCGCGGCCGGCGCCAATTGCCTGCTGGTGCTGACGCCCTATTACACCAATCCGACGCCAATGGGGCTGCGCGACTATTTCATGCGCTATGCCGATGCCTCGCCGGTGCCGGTGCTGATCTACGAGATCCCCTATCGCACCCGCGTTGCCATCCCGCCCGAGGTTACGCATGAGCTGTCGCGGCACCCCAACATCGTCGGCATGAAGGCGTGCAACACCGACATGTATCACTTCCTGCAGGTCGCGGCGGGGGTCGGCGACGACTTCACCATCCTCAGCGGCGAGGATTCGCTGTTCCCCGTGCATATGGCCGCGGGCGCAAAGGGCGGGATCATCGTCACCGCCTCGATGCTGCCGGCCTTCTGGGTCAAGATGCACGACATGCTGGCCGCGGGCGACCTGGCCGGCGCGCTGGCCCTGCACCGCCAGGCCTTGCCGATGATGAACGCGGCTTTCGGCGAGACCAATCCCGGCCCGATGAAATCGGTGCTGGACCTGTTCGGCATCGACGCGCGAAAGGTGCTGATGCCGCTGGACGCCTGCCAGCCCGAACGCTCGGCCCGGCTGCGGACCGAGGTCGAAAAGCTGCTGGTCGTATAGGGACCGCCGGGGATGGCGCCGCTGAACACGGACGATTTCCGCGCGGCCGCGCGGCGGCGCCTGCCGAGGGGGCTGTTCGACTATATCGACCGGGGCACCGAGGACGAGGTTTCGCTGGCCCGCATCCGCGCCTCGCTGGACGGGATCCGGCTTCGGCCGCGCATCCTGAACGGCGACTGCCCCGCCTCGCTGGAGACCACCCTGCTGGGCCGCTGCCATCCGACCCCGCTGGTGATCGCACCGACCGCACTGGCCGGCATGGTGGCGGATAGGGGCGAGACGAAACTCGCCCGTGCCGCCAGCCGCTTCGGCATACCCTTCACCGTCTCGACGCAATCGGTCGAGCCGATCGAGGACATCCGCCGCGGCGCCCCCGAGGCCGAACTGTGGTTTCAGCTTTACGTCTGGAAGGACCGCGCCCGCACGGCCGATCTGCTGCACCGGGTCGCGGCTTGCGATTGCGATACGCTGGTGCTGACCGTGGACACGCAGATGTCGCCCAAGCGCGAATACAACCAGCGCAACGGCTTCGGCGTGCCGTTCCGGCCCACGCCGCGCAATGTCACCGACATGCTGCGCCATCCGCGCTGGCTGTGGGAGGTGATCCTGCGGCCGGGCCTGCGCCGGGGGATGCCCAGCTATGGCCACTATCCGCCCGAGTTCCGCGCCGGCCTGCTGTCGCCGGTGATGGCCGAGGAACTGCGCCTGGACCCGGCACTGACATGGCAGGATTTCCGCGCGCTGCGTGACGGCTGGCAGGGCCGGATCATCCTGAAGGGCGTGCTGTCCGCCGCGGACGCCATGCGCGCCAAGGCCGAGGGCGCCGATGCCATCGTGGTCTCGACCCATGGCGGGCGCAATTTCGACGCCCTGCCGACCACCGCCGAGGCTCTGCCCCGCATCGCTGCCAATCCCGCCACGGTTCCCGAACTGCTGGCCGACAGCGGCGTGCGGCGCGGCTCGGACGTGCTGAAATACCTCGCCCTCGGCCCCTCGGCCGTCCAGTTGGGTCGCGTCCCGCTATGGGGCCTTGCCGCCGGAGGGGAGGCCGGCGCCGCGGCACTGCTGGAGATCATCCTGGCCGAGATGCGGATGGGGATGGGCTTTCTTGGCGCGCGGACGCTTGCCGATCTTCGTGCCTTCGATAACCGAAATAACCGAGGCAGCCGCGAGCAAGGATGCCGGTGACGCGGGCCAAAGTTTCAAGGCTCGTGTAGCGACAGGCGGCGGGCTCGCCAGCAGGAACATGAGGAGACCGAATTGGCCGTACCAAGACCGCAACCCAAGGCCGACGAATTGCGGGTCCGGTTCTTCCCAAGTGCGGTCGTGGATCTGGCTTTCGCGGTGCTTGCTAGTGGCGGACAGTCGTTGTGGCGCGCCCTCTTGATGGGCTATCTGGACATACTAGAGCATTTCTGTCTTACCCTCCGACATAGCCGGCAGCCTTGAGATAGTTCCAACATTCGTCGAGATCGAAGAGATCAAAGACCTCGCCGATGGCCTTGAATACGTCGGTGAAGGTTCGTGCGCCGATTCTGCGCAGGTGGGCCTTGAGCTTTGCGAATGCCATTTCGATGGGGTTCAGGTCCGGGGAATATGGCGGCAGATAGAGGAACCAGCAGCGATGGGCACGCAGAGCCTCGGCAGCCTGCTTGTTGCGGTGGGTGGCAAGGTTGTCGAGGATCACCACGGTTCCGGGCTCGATCTCCGGCTCAGGACCTCGCGCACATAGGTTGCGAAGGCGGGCCCGTCCATCGCCCCTTGATGCACCAGGGAGCGATCGGGGCACCCGGTGTGAGGCCGGCAATCAGGGTCTGTGTTCCCCAACTGCCAAAGGGCGAATCCATGGTCAGGCGTGTGCCGCGCAGGGCCCGGCCCCGCAGGCGGGTGAGATTGGTCTTCACCGAGGTTTCGCTGCGCGGACCTGCGGTTCGTCTATGAAAACCACGCGGTCCGGCCGATCCGCGATGGCGGGCAGGCGGAACGTCCTGCCACTGTGGTCCGGCCCTCGACGAAGTCAGGCCAAGGATCGCCGCACCGATCACGGTAAAGATGATTTCCGGCGCGATCATCATCAGCGCCGCGACGGGCAGCAGCATCCGCTCGACCAGCAGAAGCGGCCCCAGCAGCCAGTTGGTGATCGCCGCCGACAGCGCCACGATGCCCAGCACCGCGCCGGCAAAGGCCAGCAGGAAGTCGGGCAGGGTGAAGGATTGCGTGACCAGCAGCAGCGAGGGCGAGAAGACGAAGACGAAAGGCACCAGCGCCTTGCCCTTGGACAGCCGGAAGGCGGTGTTGCCCGCCTTGAAGCCGTTGGCCCCGGCGATCCCGGCCCCGGCATAGGCGGCCAGCGCCACCGGCGGCGTCACGTCGGCCAGCACGCCGAAGTAGAACACGAAGAAATGCGCCACCAGCGGCTCGACATTCATCATGCCCAGAACCGGCGCGGCCACGGCCACCATGATGATGTAATTCGCCGTCGTCGGCACGCCGCATCCCATCAGCACGCAGACCACCGCGGTCATCAGCAGCGTGAACAGCAGCGTCAGCGTCTGGATGCTGAACAGTTCGAAGGGCAGCGCCGCCAGCAGGCTATGCACCGAGGCGGCCCAGCCCGCGGCGACCGAGGTGACCATGAAGGCGATCTTGAAGCCGACGCCGATCACCACCCCGACCAGCGCCGCGGCCGCCGTCACGGCCAGCGATTGCCGGGCGCCGGCGACGAAGCCCTCATAGATGCCGGCGGCGGTTTCCTTGACGCCCTCGATGGCGCCCGACGCCATGACCCGCTGGATCAGATAGACCACCATGCAGGCGGTGATCGCCCAGAAGGCCGATAGGAAGGGCGTGCGGCCCGACATCAGCATCCAGACCAGCAGCACCAGCGGAAAGACCGACAGCCAGCCCTCGCGCAGGACTTTCCACGCCTTGGGCAGCTCTTCCTGGCGCAGGCCGCGGATGCCCAGGCGCTTGGCCTCCAGATGCACCTGCACCAGCACGCCGAAGAAATGCATGAAGGCCGGCACGACGGCGGCGATCAGGATGGTGCGCAACGGGATGCCCAGGTATTCGACCATCAGGAAGGCGACCGCGCCCATCACCGGCGGGGTGATCTGCCCGCCGGTGGACGAAGCCGCCTCGACCGCGGCGGCGAAATGGCGCTTGAAGCCGATCTTGATCATCGCCGGGATGGTCAGCGCGCCGGTGGTCACGGTATTGGCGATCGACGAGCCCGAGATCGTGCCCAGCATCGCCGAGGAGACCACCGAGGCCTTGGCCGGCCCGCCGGCGAAACGGCCGGCCAGCGCCGTTGCCAGGTCGATGAACAGCTGCCCCAGGCCGATCTTCTGCGCCATCACCCCGAACAGCACGAAATGGAACACATAGGTGGCGATGACGCCGAGCGCGGTGCCGTAGATGCCCTGCGAGGTCAGGTAGAGATGGTTGACGATATTGGCCCAGTCCGCGCCGGGATGCACCAGGATGCCGGGCATCGACTTGCCGAAATAGGCATAGGCGATGAACAGGGCCGCGATGACCGGCAGCGGCCAGCCCATCGAGCGGTGCACCGCCTCCATCAGCGCCACCAGCAGCACAGTGCCCATGGCGATGTCGAGCGGCAGCGGATTGCCGACGCGGAATTGCAGCTGGGCATAGATCCAGGGCACGTAGAAGGCGCTGACGGCGCTGCCGATGGCGAGCATCCAGTCCGTTACCGGCACGCCCAGGACGGCAAGGCCGTCCGTCTTGTGGCGGTTGCGCGCCAGCGAGGAAAAGCTGAGATAGATGATGAACAGCGACACGCCCATGTGCACCCCGCGATGCGTGGTGGCGCGCGGAATGCCGAAGCCGGCCGTGTAGAAGTGATAGACCGAGAGTAGGAACAGGACGACCCCGGACAGGATGGCGATCGGGCGCGGTTTCTCGGTCATTCAGTGTTTCCGCCGTTCGGCTCAGGGCCAAGGCCGCGAACTCCGGCCACGTCCTTTCGTCAGCCTGGAGGGCGCTCATTCGAGCTTGCCGGCCTCCTTGTAGAAACGCTCGGCGCCCGGATGGAACGGAATGCCCGCACCTTGCGTCGCATTGTCCAAGGTGATCAGCTTGCCCTTGGCATGGCCGGCGGCGAACAGCTTTTGCGTGTTCTCGTTGTAAAGCGCCTGGGTGATGCCGTGGATCAGCTCCTCGGGGTGATCGGCGCTCGTCACCAGCTGCGCCCCGACCGAGATCGTGGCCACATCGGCCTCCTGACCGTCATAGGTTCCGGCGGGAACGGTATCGGTGGCGAAAAAGGTATAGGTCTCGCGCAGCCTGTCGACCTCGGCTCCGGCGATGGGCACCAGCACCACCTCATGCTGGCTGGCCAGTTCGGCAATGGCGTCCGCCGGATAGCCGCCGACGAAGAAGAAGGCGTCCACCGTGCCGTCGCGCATCCGGGCCGCCGCCTGATCGAGCCTCAGATGTTCCGGCGCGATATCGGYCTCGGACAGGCCGAAGGCCTCGAGGATGATCTTCGCATCGACCAGCGTGCCCGAGCCCGGCTCGTCCAGCGAYACTCGCTTGCCCTTGAGATCGGCGACCGAGGCGATGCCCGCATCCCCCCGCGCRACCAGGTGGATGCTTTCCGGGTAGAGGTTGGCGATCAGGCGCAGCTTCTCGACCGCCGGCTGSCCYTCCCACAGCCCGGTGCCGGTCTGCGCCCAATAGGCCACGTCGGACTGGCTGAAGCCCGCCTCCATGGCGCCGCCGKYGATGGCGTTCACATTGCCGACCGAGCCGTTCGAGGCCACCGCCGTCGCCACCAGCCCCGGCACGCCGCAGGAACCGCCGTCCTCGCAAGCGCGCGAACCGGGCGGGCTGGAGATGGCATTGGCGATCAGCCCGCCGATCGGGTAATAGGTGCCCGCCGTGCCGCCGGTGCCGATGATGCGAAAGAACGACAGCTCCTGCGCTGCCGCAGCCTGGCCCCAAAAGGCGGCGACGGCGAGGGCCGCGAGCAATGTCCCGAGTTTCATGCGCATGTTCCTGTCTTCCGCATTCGCTGGGCCGAGGTTAGGCAGAGCCGGTGCCGGCGACAACCACTCCCTTGTAGCACTGGCGCCGATCCTCCGGCGGCTTGCGCTGGCGGCGGTGGCGCTCTGGCCGCTGCCGTGGAGCTATCCGCTGACGATCGACACCATGTCGGAAGCGAGAGCAAGCCCCGGGTGAGCGGCCATTGCCAGCGGCCTGCCTTGATCGTCCGCCGCGCCGCCCCTGCAACGAGGGCAACCGCGCTTCCCTCCGGGAACATGAGCATCTGGTCGAGCCGGCCGACGCCTGCGGACGGGACGCCTCGGCCCCGATGATGACCCGCCGCTCATCTGTCGCGCAGCCGTTCAGGTCGATAAAGGTCAGGACGGGCCATATCCCTTTCCTGACATGGCGGCTCGCAAACATCCTAAAGGAAATGGCGCCAAATGGTCTGGCCTATAATATCAGGCGAATGGTTTCCCGGATCGGCATCCGGCGGCTAATGGCAGCAACTCCGGGCTGAACAGGTCCGGCATGGTGAGAGCGAACGGCCATGACGAAACTCCCGCCATCCGAATAAATCATCATAAGCATCTGCTATGAAATGATTTTCCAAATATTCCCGGCGGCTCCCGGCATATTGCGACATATTATCGACTCGAAGCACGACCGCCTCCGGGCGTCCGGGTCAAGCCGAATAGCCCATCCGCCCCTGCGCCAAGGGCTTGACAGAATCAGGCCTTGGGATATCGTAATCGTGATAATGGATGGTGAACGACGCCCTCGGCAATTCTGGGCCTCCACCCGAAAACGACAGGATAAAATGCTTTGGCCGCTCCGGGAAACCGGATGATGAGGTCGATCATGCTTCCGGGCAAGCGCCGACCGGAAGGATCGCTTTTCAGGCGCCCGGCCCTTTGGGTCGGAAAGCAAGATCGGACAATCGAATTTCTCTGGGTCGGAAACGGCGCGGACAGGTGGAGAGACAGTCTCCGCTTCTGATTATCCTGTCCCCGGACCGCTGCCGACAAGCAGCGAGGATCATGCATCATGACTACGCCTCTCACGCCGGGGGTCTATGTTCGCGAGGCGCCCGGCGGGGCGCGTGCGATCGAGGCCGCACCGACCGCCGTCACCATCCTTGTCGGCGAAACCGAACGCGGCCCGACCGTTCCGACGCCGGTTTCATCGGAAATCCAGTTCCAGCGCATCTTCGGCGGCTATTTCCGCAACGAAGGCGACGCCGGGACGGCACGGCTGTTGCTGCCCTATGCGATCAAGGGCTTTTTCGAGAACGGCGGCCCGCGCGCCTATGTCCTGCGCCTTGCCGCCGGGGTGGGCAATGCCCCCGCGACCGTGGCCAGCCTGCCCGTCGATGCCGAACGCTCGATCACCGTCAGCGACGCGGGCGGGGCGACGGCGCGGATCATGCAGGCGCGCGCACCCGCCGCGGACGAGCAGATCCAGGTCGTCATCGCCAATGCGACCGACGGGGATGCGGCGCATTTCAACCTGACGGTCCGCGTCTCGACCAACAACGGCACGAGCTTCGCGAACCGCGCCGCCAACGCGACGCTGACCAACCTGACGACCGCCGACGGCGATCCCGACAATGTCATCACACGGCTGGCCGCCGACCCCGACATCCGCTGGTCCGGCCCGGCGATCCGGCCGGTCAACATGCCCGCCGGCCCCGCCGGCATCCTGCTGGGCGCGGGCGGCACGACGGCCGGCTCGAACCTGCGCGCCCGGGGCGCCGGGGCCTGGGGCAACGCATTGCGCGTGGCCATCGCCGACAGCACCGATGCCGACCCCGCGCGCTTCAACCTCGTCGTCTTCTACCGCCCCGTCGGAGAGGCAAACTTCACCGAGGTCGAACGGTTCGAGGGGCTGTCCCCCGATCCGGCGGATGAAAAATACATGCTGGACCAGCTTGCCCGCTCGGCCTATCTGGCCTGGGCCAATATCGAGCCCCCCATCGCCTTCCGACCGCGCAACCAGGGGGCGCTGACCGGCGCCACGCCGGGCACGGCGCTGACCGGGGGCACCGGCGGCAATGCCACCTTCCCCACCGCAAGCTATGCCGCGGCGCTCTCGGCGCTGGACGGGATCGACGACGCGGCGCTGATCGTCTGCGCCTCGGACGGGCTGCTGAGCGCGACGACCAATGCGCAGCATGCCGGTTTCGTCAACGCCGTGCTGGCCTATGTCGAGGCACGCCCGCAGCGCGACCTGTTCCTTGTCGCGGATGCCCCGCGCTCGACCACGGCCGAGGATCCCGTCGGCAATGCGGTGGACCAGGCGCGCAACGGCATCACCGGCTCGGATTTCCGGGCGCTTTACTGGCCGCGCATCGTGGTTCCCGACCCTGCGGGCCTGGGCCGCGATCCGGTGCGCGCGATCCCCGCGGCCGGCCATATCGCGGGGCTGTACGGGCGCACCGACGGCCGGCGCGGCGTCTGGAAGGTGGCGGCGGGGCTGGAGGCGGCGCTGGCGGGCACAGTGGGGCTGGATTTCCAGGTGCTGGACCGCGACCAGGACCGCATGAACCCGCATGGCCTGAACGCGCTGCGCACGGTGCCGGGCGCGGGCCGCGTGGTCTGGGGCGCGCGCACCGGCCGGCCGACGACCGAATGGCGCTATATCAACGTCCGGCGCACCGCGATGTTCCTGCGCAGGTCGATCTTCAACGGCATCCAATGGGCCGTGTTCGAGGGCAATGACGAACGCCTCTGGGCCGCGCTGCGGGCCACCATCGGCGCCTTCATGGAGGCCCAGTTCCGCAACGGCGCCTTTGCCGGGGCCACCAGCCGCGAGGCCTATTTCGTCAAATGCGACAGCGACACGACCACGCCGGACGACCAGGCGGCGGGGGTGGTCAATGTCCAGGTCGGCTTCGCGCCGCTGCGCCCGGCCGAATTCGTCATCGTAACACTCAGCCAGATGACCCGCCGCTAGGCGCGGGCTGATCGAAAGGAGGCAGCCCATGCCGATGTTCAACGTGAACGCCCATCGCATCGACCCCTACAAGAACTTTCGCTTTCGCGTGACATGGGACGGGCGGGTCGTCGCCGCGCTGTCCAAGATGTCGGCGGTCAAGAAGACGACCGAGGCAATCGAATGGCGCGTCGCCGCCGATGCCGGGATCGTGCGCAAGATGCCCGGACGCACCAAGTTCGAGCCGGTGACCTTCGAGGCCGGCCTGACCCATGACCGGCAGTTCCTGGAATGGGCCAACCAGGTCAACAACCCGCAGGGCGAAGCGGCCAACAGCCTGGTCAACTATCGCAAATCCGTCCGGGTCGAGGTGCTGAACATGCAGGGCGTCCCGGTCATGGCCTTCAACCTGATCCGCGCCTGGGCCAGCGAATTCCAGGCCCTGCCAGAGATGGACGCCAATGCCAACGCCGTCGCGATCCAGACGCTGAAGGTCGAATACGAGAACTTCGTGCTCGACGAGGCCGTGACCGAGCCTGCCGAAACCTGACCGGCCGCCGGACCGCCGGAAGACCGGGCCGCCGGGAAAGGAGCAAGCCGTGCGCGCTTTGACGGGACAGGATGAAATCGCCTTTCACGCCCCCGTGGGCGGACCCCACGGGCGGCTGGCCGCGCTGGCCGCCTCGGTCGAGGGCCGCGGGATCGAGGCGCTGTCGGACCTGACCCTGCCCGAATGGGAAGAGGTGCTGCTGGCCTTGCGCCGCGCCCTGATCGGGCCGCGCATCGAATCCGAAACCGATTGCGGCGATTGCGGCGCCGGCAATGCGCTCGCCTTTTCCACGGACGACCTGCCGCGCGAGCCCGCGGCGCCGCTGCCGCTGGACGGCGTGCCGCTCCGAGCCCTGCGGCTTGGCGATCTCATCGCGCTGGAAAGGCGGGGGCTGCACGGAGAGGCGGCGCTGGCCGCACTGCTTGCAACGGCGGCGGGGATGGAGCCCGCGCAGGCCGAGGCGCGGCTGGCCGATCCCGACCGCGAAACCGTCATCGCCGCGCTGGAAAGCGCGGTGGCCGGGCTGGGGCTGGAGATCGGCACCGCCTGCACGGATTGCGGCGCGGCGCTGGTCCTGCCCTTGGATGTGGCGGCGTTCCTCGACACCGAACTGCGCACCCGCGCGGTGACCCTGCTGGACGAGATCCACCTGATCGCGATGAGCTATCACTGGTCCGAGACCGAGATCCTCGCCCTGCCGGTTCCGCGCCGACAGGACTATCTGCGCCGCATCCTTGCCGCGCGGGCGCTGACGGAGGAGCTGTGATGCGTGCGCCCCGGCTGACATCGCTGGTCGGTCCCGTCGCCGGAACGGGCGATCCCAAGCCCCGGCTGCGCCCCGCAGCCGGCCCGCAACTGACGCCCGCGCCTGCGCCGGCGATCCCCGCAGTCGAACAGACCGCGCCCTTGCCCCCCGCGCCGGCACCTTCGGCGCCCTCGACACCGCGCGCACGCGACCCCGCGCCGCCGGCACCGGCGCCCCGACCAGCGCAGCAATCCCAACCCACCGCGCCGCGCCGCGTGCCGGACAAGGAAACCGCGCCGCCGCCGCCGCCCGGCCCCGAACCGAAACCGGAAAGGGCCGGGATATCGGCAAGCCCACCTTCGGTCACGCCCCGACCCGGGCCGGCGCAGAGACCGCGAAAACCCGTAGCAAAGCCGGCCGCCGGGCCACCAAAGGCCATGCCACCCGAGCAGCCGGCTTCGCCCGCGCAGCGGCCCCGGCCCGGCGTGCCGCCGGCCCCGATCACCTCGCGGGTGGTCCTGACCGGCTTCCGCATCCCTGCCCCGGCAAGACCGCAGCATCCGCAACCCGCAACCCCGCCCCGGGTGAAGGCGCCGGGGCTGCCCGCCGATCCCGAGCGCCTCTCCGCAACCGCTGAACGGCTGGGGCTGCGCACGCCCGGGCCGCCGGAACCGGCGCGGCCATCGCCTCCGGTCTTGGTGCAGAAACCGCCCCCTCGGCCTGCGGTGCCGAAACCGGAGCCGCCCTCCGGCGCCACACCCCGGGCCGCCCCGGCTACGGCAGCCAGGCCAGTGGACCCAACGGCCCAGCGGCCAAAGCCCATACCCGCCGCGCCCGCCGTCACACCCCGGACGCCACGTGCCGCTCCCATCCTGCGCCCCGCCCGGCAGCCCGAGGCGCCGCTACCCGCCGCGCCGCCCAAGGCGGCCCCGCAGGTCCGCATCCGCATCGGCGCCCTGACCATCGTCACGCGCAACCCCCACGAACGGCCCGGCGCGCCCCGCAAGACGCTGCTCGCCAAGGCGACCCGGCGTGCGCCGCGCGGCCATTCCATCCCCCGCCCGGACGGAGGCTGAGATGGCGCGCTTCGTCAACCTTCACGATGCCGGCCGCGCCCTTGCCGCCCATCTGAAGGCGGGGATCGCGCCGCTGCTGGACGATATCGCCGCCGGCCCGCCGATCGAGAACGCCACCGCGCAGGGCGAGGCGATCCGGGTATCGCTGCTTTGGGTGACGCCGCAGCCCACGCATCGCAACGACGAATGGTTCATCGGCGACGATGGCCAGCGCCACCCGCCGCCGCTGTCGCTGTCGGCGTTTTTCGTCATCACCGCCTATGGCACCTCGCCCGCGGGCGAGCCGGTGCAGGCGATCAACCGGCTTGGGCAGGCGCTGCAAGCCATCGAAACCGATCCCGTCATCGAGCTGCCGATCCCCGCCTCGGCCGAGATCGACCCGGTGCAGGGCGAGGGGCGGATGACGGCGACGCTGGTCCCGGTCGCGGCGGACCTGATGGAAAAGATCTTCACCCCCCTGCAAATGCGCCACCGGCCCTGGGCCCTGGTCGAGCTGGGGCCGGTGCAGCTGGAACGGCTGAACCTGCCGCTGCCCACACCCGATATCGTGGCGCCCGGTGGCGTGCGGCTGGGCGGACCGCGGCCGATCACCCGGCCCGCGATCATCGGCGCCCTGCCCAACCCGCTTGGCGCGGGCCGCCGCCTGCGCATCGAAACGGCCGAGGCGGCGAATGCGACCGAATTGCGCCTCGGCCCCGACAGTTTCATGCTTGCCGACCCGCCGCTCGGCCCCGGCCAGATCGCCCGGCCCGACGCCCTGGGGCGCATCTTCGTCACCTGTCCGCCGGGGGCGGACCCGGGGGCGCTGGACCTGGTGCTGATCGCGCCCGAGGGCGGCTCGGAACGGCATTCCCTGTCCGTCACCGCCGGCCAGCCGGCGCTCGACGCCCCCATGGCGCCCCTGGCGCCGGGCGCTGACCTGGTGCTGACCGGCAGCGACCTTGCCGGGGCCGCGCAGGTCTTCCTGTGGCCCGCGCGCGGCATCCTGTCGCCGCTCGAGGTGATCGAGCTTGCCCCGGCATCCGCGACCCCCGCGCAGGTGGTGGTGGCCCGCGCCGCACTGAATGCGGCGGGGCTGCGCGCCATTCCCATGCTGGCGGCGCTGCGCATGGGTCCGAACCGCTTCACCCCCGCCGTGCCGGTCGAGGTGGCGCCATGACCGCGATGGGGATCGGCGCGGCCGGCGGCAGGCCGGCGGACTGGATGCGCGAGGCGGCGCTGCTGGCCGTCGCCCATCACTTGCAGGATGCCGAGTCCGGATACGACCCGCGCGAGGGCTGGCCCGACCATGCGGAGGACTGGCGGCCCCTGGCCCTGCGCGCCGCCGAACTGCCGCTGTCGCCCGCGGCCTGGATCGAGGCGGCCGCCCTCGCGGCGGAACGCTTCCCGGACGCGGCCGCCGCCTTTTCGATCCTGGCCGACAATGCCGGCCTGCACCTGCCGACGCCGGCGGTCTTTGCCCGGATCGCCGTGGCCGGGCTGGACCTCGACCATGACGCGGCGCTGGCCGCGGCGCTGATGGCGCCCCAGGACAATCCCCGGCTGGAACTGGCCGCGCCTCCGGGCGCCTGCCTGCCTTCGGCGCAATGGGGCCTGCGGCTGACGCCCGAGGGGCTGGCCCGCGCCTTCCGCAGCCAGCCCCGGGTGCAGGGCGATTTCATCCCGGCCACCCACCGCCCGGTCATGCTTCGCCCGGCCCGCGCCGCGGCCCGCATCCTTGCCGCCGACGGAACCCTGTGGCTGCGCGGCCCGTCGCGGCGCATGACGCTGCAACTGGTCGCGGACCTGGCCGCGCTCCTGCCGGCGCGAGGCTTCGATCTGGTCGTGCTTCGCCCCGGCGAAGCGCTGCCCCTGCCCGATGACGA
The DNA here is from genome assembly GCF_001447385.1 of Paracoccus sp. MKU1. Taxonomy (GTDB): domain Bacteria; phylum Pseudomonadota; class Alphaproteobacteria; order Rhodobacterales; family Rhodobacteraceae; genus Paracoccus. The sequence continues at coordinate 24,039 of NZ_LLWQ01000008.1, forward strand.
CGCGCCGCCGCTGGTCGTCGATCTGTTCGCGCTGGAGGTGCCGCCGCGCATCCCGGCGCGGCAGGGGTCGGGCGCGCTGGTCCTGCTGGCCCCCGACCGTTTCGACGCCGGACGGCTGCGCGCGGTCGATGCGCCGGCCTTTACCCCGGCCGAGGCGCGCTCGGCATGGGATGCCGCCGGCATCGACGCGGCCATCGCCGACGCGCTCGCCCCGCGCTTCCAGCTGACGCTGGCCGAGCTTCTCGCCGCGCGGCACGAGGCGGAAATCCTGAGCAGCCTGGCCGACGATGCGCCGGGCGACCGGCCCGATGCCGCACGCTTCGCCGCCGCGATCCGCGCGGCGGGCGCGCGGCGCATGGGCCCCTTCGTCACCAATGTCCGGTCCGAGGTGACGCTGGACGACCTTGTCGCCGGCAGGGAGATCCGCAGCCGGCTGGCCGATGCCATCGCCTGGCGCAAGGCGCGGCGGCGGGTCTGGACCGACATGGGCGTGCCCGTGGATGCGGGGGAATCCCAGGGGCTGGCGCTGCTGTTTTCCGGCCCCCCCGGCGGCGGCAAGACCTTTGCCGCGCGCTGCCTTGCCAATGCGCTTGGCCTGAACCTCTATCGCACCGACCTGTCGCAGGTCGTCTCAAAATACATCGGCGAGACGGAAAAGAACCTCTCGCGCATCTTCGACGATGCCGAGGCCGGCCATGGCATCCTGTTCTTCGACGAGGCGGACGCGGTTTTCGGCAAGCGGTCCGAGGTCAAGGACGCCCATGACCGCTATGCCAATATCGAGGTCGGATTCCTGCTGCAAAGGCTGGAGACCTTTGCCGGCATCGTCGTGCTGGCGACGAACCTGCGCGCCAACCTCGATCCCGCCTTCACCCGGCGGATGCAGTTCGTCATCGACTTTCCCATGCCGCAAAAGGCCGAGCGGGAACAGCTGTGGCGCCGCAACCTGCCGCTGCCCGGCTGGTGCGAGGACGGGCTGGACGTCGCCATGCTGGCCGAGCGGTTCCGCTTTGCGGGCGGCAATATCCGCAACGCCGCCGTCGCCGCAGCCCATCTGGCCGCCGCCGAGAACGCCCCGCTGGCGCCGCGCCACCTGGCCCGCGCCATCGTCCGCGAGCTGGAGAAATCCGGGCTGCCAAGGGGGGCCGACGACCTCGGTCCCCTGGCCCGCTGGCTGGAGGGGACGGAATGAGCACCGCGGCGGATCTGGTCATCGACATCGGCGAAATCAGCGTCGCAAACGCCTCGCCCGAGGATGCCGCCCGCCTGCGCGCCGTGATCGAGCGCGCGCTGGCCGAGGCCGCGCGCAGCCTCGCCGGGCTGACGGCGGGTGCCCAGACTCTGGGCGATCTGCGGCTGGACCTGCGCGAGGTCCGCGACCTGCTGGCCCCCGGCGCCGAGGCCGCGCTGGCGCAAAGGCTGGAAACCGCGATCCGCACCGCATGGGAGGCTACCCGATGAGCGACGCGATCAATTTCACCCAGGGCGCCTTCGCCGTCTACGATCCCGACGACACCGCCGTCATGTCCAGCTTCATCCCGTTCCGCTTCAACCCTGAATCGCTGACCCGCCAGTTGCAGCTTGAACAGGCGCAGGGCGGCGAGGGCGGGGCCGAGCCGGGCGCCCAGGGATCGGGGGGCAGCAGCGGCGAACAGGGTGCCGACGCCTCGTCCGGCACGCTGAAGGAAAGCTTTTCGGTGGTGCTGCGCTTCGACCTGGCCGACCGGGTCGAGGCGCATTCCTCGCTGCCGGTGGAGTTTGGCGTGCTGCCGGAAATCTCGGCGCTGGAGGAGCTGCTCTATCCCGTCGAAAGCGAGACCGAGGCGCCCTCGGACGGCAGCGAGCCGGTGCGGGCCCGCGGCCGCCGCCCGATCGTGCTGTTCATCTGGGGCGAAAGGCGCGTGGTGCCGGTCAAGATCACCGGCATGGCGATCGCCGAGACCTTCTTCAACGGCAAGCTCTATCCCGTCCGCGCCGAGATCGAGGTCGGGCTGGAGGTGCTGGGCGAGGCCGAGGCCCGCGACAATACCCGCGTCCAGTCCTCGCTCGGCTTCACCGCCGCGAACCGCCGCAAGATGGCGCGGCTCTATCTCGACACGACCGCCGACCAGGGCACCAGCATCAACCTGCCGCAATAGGGGAAACCAGCGATGGCCGTCGAAAAGAAAAGCCGTTACGCGAAATCCGCCCGGGTGGCCTGGGTGCGGGCGGACGGCTCGCAGGTCGAACTGATCGCCCTGACGCCGCGCCCCGCCCGCGCGGCGATCTTTGCCGCCGTGGCCACCGACACCGACCGGCTGGATACGCTGGCCAAGCGCTATTACCGCGATCCGCTGAAGCTGTGGCGCATCGCCGACGCATCGCCCGCGCTCGACCCCTTCGACACGGTGGTGCCGGGCACGCCCGTGCAGATCCCCCCGGACAAGTGAGGACGCCATGGCCACGCCGCGCTTTTCCATCGAGATCGACGGAACCCGGCTTCCGGGGGCGCTGCTTGGCCGGGTCAGCGCGCTGGAACTGACAGAGGCGGACAACCTGCCCGCCCGCCTGGCGCTGCGGATCGGGCTGCGGCAGGGGGCGGACGGCACCTATGACGTGCTGGACGACGGCCCCTTCGAGCCGGGCGCCGAGATCCGCCTGACGCTGGCCGCGCCGGGCGGGACGGACCAGGTGGTGTTCTCGGGCTACCTCTCGCATCTGCGCCCGCATTTCGAGGAACCAGAGGCCAATTCCTGGCTGGAGGTTCTGGCCGCCGACGCCGCCATGCTGATGGCCGCGGAGGAACGCGTGGCCAGCTATCCCGACGCCGGCGATTCCGATGCCGCGCGCGAGATCGCCGGCCGCTACAGCTTGCAGGTCGAGGCGCAGGACACCGATGCCAAGCTGGCCGCCGACGACATGCTGCTGATCCAGCGCGCCGACGACTGGTCGTTCCTGCGCCATCTGGCGGCGCGCAACGGCTTCGTCACCTATCTGGAACCCGATCCCGCCTCGGGCCAGCCGACCTGCCATTTCCATCCGCGCGACCTGACCGGCCAGCCGCAGGCCGACCTGACCATATTGCGCGAGAATGCCAATCTGGACTGGATCGACTTCGCCGCCAGCCTCGACCGCCCGGAAAAGCGCCTGGCCCACGGCATCGACGCGGTGGCCAAGCGCATGGTCCGGGCCGACGGCGATGCCCAGGACGAGGTGCTGGGGCAGGAGCTTTTCACCGCGGAGACCGCCCAGGGGCTGGCCCGCGCCGGCGCCACCGGTTCGGTCCGCTTCCTGCGCGGCGCGCTGCCCCGCGATGCGGCGATGGGCGCCCATGGGCGCGGGCGCGGCGCCGAGGACCATCTGGCGATCGAGGCGCGGGGCCAGCTCAACCCCGCGCGCTATCGCGGCCTGCTGCGGGCGCATCGCACCGCGCTGATCAAGGGCGTCGGCGACCGGCTCAGCGGCACCTGGTATATCCGCGAGGTCACGACCGAGATGACCGAAGGCACGCTGGTCCAGCGTTTCTCGGCGCTGTCCAACGCCATGGGCCGGCGCGGCGGCGAGAGCTTCGGGCAATCGGCGGAAGAGGAGCCCCCGGCATGAGCGGCAACGGACCAAGGGCGGATTTCGGGCGGATGCTGGCGGCGGACGGGCTGTCCCCCGACCTGCTGCGCGCGCTGGCCGCGCTGGTGGGCGAGGCCGGGCGGCCCGCCTTCTACGGCAAATATGCGGGCATCGTCACCGACCGCGACGACCCCAAGAAGATCGCCCGCATCCGTGCCCGCGTCCCCGAAGTCCTGGGCGAGGACCAGGAAACCGGCTGGGCGTTGCCCTGCCTGCCCTGGGGCGGCGGCCACAACCGCGGCTTTTTCGCCCTGCCCGAGGTCGGCGACACCGTCTGGATCGAGTTCGAGGCCGGCGACCCGATGCGCCCGATCTGGGCCGGCACCTTCTGGGGCGCGCCCGAAAGCAGCGGCGGGCAGGACGACCTGGGAACCGAGACCGGCACCGAGGCGCCCGAAAGCCCCGACGGCCCCGCCGCCCCCGGCCTTGTCATCCTGCGCACCAAGGCGGGCCATGTCATCAGCCTGGACGACGACGGCGAGGTCGTGGTCATCGCCGAAGCCTCGGGCGCCGAGCTGCGCATCTCGGGGCAGGGAGAGATCACCATCACCGCCGACACGATCAAGCTGGGGGCCAATGCCTCGGAATCGCTGATCCTCGGCGACACGTTCATGCAGCTCTTCAACAGCCACACCCATCCGACCGGCGTCGGCCCCTCGGGGCCACCGGCCCAGCCAATGGGGTCCAGCCATCTCAGCCAGGTTTCGAAAACGGAATAGACCATGCCGCTTGTCCCCGCCGCCCTTTCGCAATCGCTTCAGTCGCAATGGTTGCCGCGCGACGAGAACGGCGATTTCAAGGACGACGCCTCGGCCTCGGCACAGGCGCTGGCGGGGGCGATCGCCGATTGGTTCGGCATGGCGATGGCGGCGGGCATTCCCTGCGCGACGGCGGCGGCGCGCAAGGGCCAGTTGCAGGCGCAGCTGGTCCCCGTCCTGCAATCGGGTTCGGCGGCGGGCGCGGGCCAGGGGATCGCGCTGTCCTTCATGGCCTATGTCGCCGGCCAGTCCTTCGGCCCCGGCGTGGCCGCGCCTCCCGTCGCGACCGCGGCCGCCGGCACGGCGATCACGGCGGCCCTGTCCGACACCGGCGCCGCGCAATCGTCCCGCGCCGACCGGATCGCCGCGGCGCTGCATGCCCAGGCCCTGTCGGCGATCGTGACCTTTCCGCCGCCCATGCCCCCGGCACCCGTGACCTGAAAGGAGGGAACAGATGGCCGCCCGATTTATCGCCGATCCCTTCGCCCTTGGCCCGCCGCTGGTCCGCGCCGGCACGCGGCTGCGCCGCGAGGGGCTGGCCGAGACCGAGGACCCGCATGTCCATATCCGCGACCGCATCATGGCGGTTCTGTTCACCCGCCCGGCCGAGCGCGTCATGCGCCCGCGCTTCGGCGCCGGGCTGGATGCGCAGGTGTTCCAGAACATCTCTCCGCTGGCGCTGTCGGCCATCGAATACCGCATCCGCGAATGCCTCGAGGCGGTTTTCGCGGGCGAGGTCACGCTGGAGGATCTGACCGTCGAGGATGGCGGCGACGAGGGCTCGGTGCTGGTCTCGATCGACTACGCCCTGCGCGCCGACCGCACGCCCCACCGACTGGAGGTGGTGCTATGAGCGATCCGGGCGCCTTCGGACTGCAATGGGGCGAGGCCGAGATCGGCCCGGGCTGGCAGGGGATCGCGGCGCTTGGCTTTTCCGAACCGCCGCCGCCGGGCTTTGCCGTGGTCCTGTCGGTGCGGCTCGCCAAGGCGGCCTCGGGCATGTCGCGCGACGACATCGTCGTCACCGCGCCCGACGGCTTGCCGCTGGAGGCCGATGTCATGCCGGTCTCGGACGGCGACGGCGACATCACCGTCCGCTTCGTCCGGCAGGGTCCGCGCGGCCAGACCCGCGTGCGACTGATCTCGGGCGGCGACGACCCGCTGGACCCGTTCTTCGCCGAGGCCGGCTTCGACTTCTTCATCGCCTGCCCGGCGGGCGATTGCCGCGAACCCGCCGCACCGCCCCCGCCGCCGGGGGCGCAGCCCGCCATCGACCTGGCGACCAAGGATTTCACCGGCTTCCTGGCGGTGATGCAGAACTGGGCCGCCGCCACCGATCCGAACTGGGCCGGCACCAACCCCGCCTCGACCGAGGCGATGCTGGTCGAGCTGCTGGCCCATCATGCCGAGATGCTGTCGCTGCACCAGGATCGCGTCGCGCAGGAGGCGTTCATCGACACCGCGCGCGAGCGGCTTTCGCTCAACCGCCATGCCGCCGCGCTCGGCCTGGCGCTGGACGAGGGCGGCTCGGCGCTTGCCGTCGTCGCCGTGGACCTGCCGCCCGGCCGGGCGGGCTTCCTGCCCGCCGGCACCCGCTTCGTGCGCGAGGAGGGCATGGGCCGGATCACCGCCACCTTCACCAGCAAAGCCCCCGCCATGCTGGATGCCGCCTGGAATGCCGGGCTGCAACGCGATGCCGACCGGGGCCTGCTGCGGCTGGCGGCATGGCCCGGCGCGCCCGATGCGATCCTGCCCGCGGGCGCGCGCGAATTGCTGCTGTGGGGCTGGGGCGCGCATCTGCTGCCGGGTCAGCGCATCGCGCTGGTCCAGGGCCGTGCCGCCCATGTCACCCGGATCGCGGCCCTGTCCGAGATCAGCCAGCCGGGCTGGGCCGCCGACCCGTCCGACCCCGCCCATACGCTGCCGCGCGAGCTGACGCGGCTGGAACTGGCCGAGCCGCTGCCCCTGCCCTTCCGGCCCTGGTCGGACCCGGAAGGCGCGCCGCTGCTGATCACCGCGAATCTGGTCGAGGCGATCCACGGCGAACCCGCCAGCGCCGCGAACGAGGAAGGCGCGGCAATGGGCCTGGGCGCCAGCCGGCAGGACATCGTCACCGCGACCGATCTGGTCACCGGGACGGTCACGATCCGCGCGCTCAGGACGCCGCAGCCGCAGGTGTTGACGGAGGAGAACGGCCGCCCCTCGGTCCGGCTGCATGTCGGGGCCGAAGAATGGGACTGGCAGCCGACGCTGATGAACTCGGCCGGGTTCGACCGCCATTTCACCACCGAAACCGAGGAGGACGGCTCGGTCTGGCTGATGTTCGGCGACGGCAATCGCGGCCGATCGGTCCCGATGCCGCCGGGGACGGGCCCGCGGGCGCTGGCGAACCAGCCCGCGCATCAGCGCATCCGGCTGGACTGGCGGCAAGGCGATGCCGAGGCAGGAAACCTGGGCGCCTTCGCCCTGACGGGCGCGCGCGCGCCGGGCGGCGGCGATGCCGGCGCGGCGGCGGATTTCGCGACGTTGGCGCCGGTCGCCGCGACGAACCTGCTGCCCGCCACCGGCGGGCGGGCGCGGGTCTCGACCGCTGTCGCCCGCGACCTGATCCCGGAATCGATCCGCAACCCCGCCCGCGCCCGCTGCGTCACCGCCGACGACTACGCCCGCGCCGCCGAGGACATCCCCGGCGTCGCCCGTGCCGCCGCAAAGCCGCTGGGCGGGGTGTTCAACACCATCCTGGTCCTTTGCGCCCCCGACCAGGGCGACCGGCTGGACGCGGCGACGGCGGCGGCGGTGCACGCGCATCTCGACGCCCTGCGCATGGCGGGACGCGAGCATGTGCTGGGTGCGCCGGATTATGTCGCGCTGGACCTGCATCTCGTGATCTGCCCGCGCGGCGGGACCGGCGCCGCCGCGATCCGCCGCGCCGTGCGCGAGGCGCTGGCACCGGGCAGCGCGGCGCGACCGGGCTTCTTCCACCCCTCGCGCCGGGGCTTCGGCGACACCGTCCTCTTGTCCGAACTGCTGGCCGCCGTCGCCCGCGCGCCCGGCGTGGGCGCGGTCAAGGCCACGACCTTCCGTCCCCTGCGCCGCGCCGGCGCGCCCGCCGTCTCTGCGGTGATCGAACTGGGCCCGACCGAGATCGCGCAATTCTCCGGCGACGAGGCGCGGCCTGAGCGCGGCCGGCTGACCGTCACCGTCATGGGCACCGACACGCCGCCGCCCGGCCAGGGCTTCGTCGTGGCCGGCCCCGCCCCCGAACCCGCAAGCATGGGGTAAAGCCATGTCGCGTCCGCCGATCCATCGCCCCAGCCCCTCGCCCCGCGACAGCACCCGCTATTTCGGGCCCGATTTCAGCGAACTGGTCGCGCTGGCCGAAACCGTGGCCCGCGACGACCACGGCATCGAGATCCCGGCCAAGGGGCGAGGCCTTGCCCGCACGCTGATCGAACTGCCCGCGCTGGTCGCCCATATCCTGGGCGAGCATCAGGGACTTTATGCGCGCGAGACCAGCCTCGGCTCGGCCCGGCTGGCCGAGAACCTGACCCGCCACGCCCGCAAGCTGGCCTACAGCCCCGGCCCCGGCGCGGCGGCGACCGGGCTTGCGGCATTCACCGTCAAGCCCGGCCTGTCGGGCAGCCTGCCCCAGGGCTTCGCCTTGCAGACCTCACCGCTGGGCGAGGCCAGGGCGCAGACCTTCGAGACGCTGGCCGAGGCACAGGTCGATGCGCAATGGAACGCCATCCGCCCCGCCGAGGCCGAGATCCCGGACCCCGTCCAGGCCAGCGGCGGGCATCTGGCGCTGCGCCTGAAAAAGCGCCACGGGCTGGGCAAGGACGAGATCGTCGTCCTGGAAGGGACGCGGGGCACCGGCGTCTTTCGCGTCGCGAACGAGATGCAGGACAGCAAACCGCCGCAGATCGCGCTGCACAACATCGGCGGCCATGCCTTTGCCGAGGCCGGCACCGGCGCGGACTGGCTGGCCGGCTATCGCATCCTGGCCCGGCCGCGCCATGGCGCGCGGCTGTTCGGCTGGAACGCTCCGGGCGCGCTCTGGCCAGCCGGGGCACTGGCCGCGGCCCAGGCCTATGCCAGCCCGCCGACCACCCAGCCCGCGGGCACCACCGCCTTCGGCTATGTCTCGCCCGCCGCGCCGGGCGATGCCCTGCTGCTTGCGGAAACCCTGCGGGATCCGCCCGCGCCCGGCGACAAGGCCGTGGTGCTTTTCCCCGACCGGGCCGAGGTCTACTGGCTGGAAACCCTGGCCGAGACGGTCGTGACCTTCCTGCGCGGCGAGGTGACCGAACAGCCCAAGGTCGCGACCTCGACCAATGCGGCGGGCGCGGTGGAGGTGTCGGTCACGACAGAAAAGACCGTCACCGAAACCGCGCTTTCGGCACGGGTGACAACGCTGGAACTGGCCGTGCTTTCGCCCGCCCGGCCGCGGCGGACATGGTCGGAATTTCCCCTCGACGCCCATGTCCTGACCGGCTGGTCCGAGGTGCTGGAGCCGCTGCCCACCATCCCGAACCTGGCGCCCCTTCAGCCGGAATTTGCGGTCGAGGCTGACCTCTCCGCCATGCGCCCCGGCCGCCCCGCGATCCTGCGCCGCATCTCGACCGGCGAGGCGCGGGAGGCCAGCTTCGCCGCGATCAAGCCCTCGCCCGACGGCGGCAACCGCTGGACCCTGCGGCTTGAGGTGCCGGGCGGCTTTCCCCCGGACTGGCCGATGGGCGATGTCGAGGTGCTGGGCAATGTCGTCCGCGTCAGCCACGGCGAGGCGAAGCAGGAGATCCTCGGCAGTTCCGACGGGGTGACGCCGCATCAGGAATTCGCGCTAAAGAACGCCCCCGTCACCCGCCTGCCCGGCGCGCTCGGCAGCCGCATGGCGCTGGAGGTGCGCGTCGATGGCGTGCTGTGGGATCCGGCCCCCGACCTCCACGGCGCCGGCCCCGACGCGCGGGTCCATCTTGCCCAGACCGATGCGGCGGGCGAGGTCCGCATTCGCTTCGGCGGCGAGGGGCGCGGCGCGATCCCGCCCTCGGGACGGCGCAATGTCACCGCCGCCTATCGCACCGGGCTGGGGTCCGCGGGCAATACCGGGGCGGGCCGGCTCAGCCGTATCCGCAAAGCCTCGCCGCTGATCGGGGCGGTGACGAACCCCCTGCCCATCGCCGGCGGCGCCGATCCAGCCGGCGCCGAGGACATCGCGCGGCAGGCGGTGCGCCCGGTGCGGGTCTTCGACCGCGCCGTCTCGGTCGAGGATCACGCCGACCTGGCGCTGCTTTTCCCCGGCATCAGCCGCGCCTCGGCCCGCTGGCGCGACGGCGTGGGGATCGAGCTTGTCGCCGCCGATGCCAAAGGCAACGGCCCCGCCGATCTTGCCGCTTTCACCGCCTTTCTGGATGCGCGCCGCGATACCGGGCAGGCGCTGGTCGTCACCGCCCCGCAGGCGGTCGATATCGCGCTGACCCTGCGGATCGAACGCGATCGCGCCTGGCTGGCCGAGGCCGCGCGGCACGAGGCCGAGGAGTTGCTGCTGGGCGGCGGCGCCCTGCCAGGGCTGTTCACCTTTGCGGGGCGCGAACTCTCGGCGCCGCAATCGCTGTCGGGCCTTTACGCGCGGCTGCTGGAGCGGCCCGGCATCACCGCGGTGCTGGCGACGCGCTACCGGCTGGCCCTGCCCGCGGCGGGCGCGGCCGAGGTCGCCGACATCATCCACGCCAGCACCCGGCAATGGCTGCGGCTGAAGCCCTCGGCGCTGGAGATCCAGGTGCTTGAACCGGGCGCGCTGGACCGCCTGCAACAGGGGGGCGCGCCATGAGCTATCCCTATGACCGCGACCACCTGAACCGCACGCGCGACCTGCTCTATGCGCTGATCCCCGAATTCTACAAGCGCCGCGACCGGGCCGCCGCGCAGGCCGTACCGCCCGAGCCCGCCGAGCTTCTGGCCATAGTCGAGGCGCTGGCCGCCCCCCTGGCCGCCGTCCGCCAATCGGTCGAGGAGCTTTATGCCGACCTGTTCATCGAAAGCGCCGGCGAGGACATGCTGCCCGCGCTGGCCGCCTCGATCGGGCTGGATCTGGTCTTTCGCGATGCCGATGCGAACCGCCGCAACCTGGGCGCGGCGATGGGCTGGCGGCGGCGCAAGGGCACGCCCGCGATGCTCGAGGAAATGGCCCGGGTGCTGTCCGACCGGCAGGTGGCGCTGCGCGAGGGCTGGAAGGCGGTGATGCTGACGCAGGATCTGAACCAGCTGCGCCGCGAACGGGTGATCGCCGACCTGCGCCCGGCCTCGGTCGCCGACCGCGCCTCGGGGCCGCTGGCGGGGCTGATGCGGCTGTTCGACCCGCGCCCCGTCGGCCCCGACTCGGGCCATGTCCATCCGCGCCATCTGGTCCACTGGGCCTTTCCGACGCAGCTTCAGCCGCTGCGCCGCGCGGCCTGCCATGAACTGCCGGCGGGCGCGGGCGATCGCCGCTTCGCCTTCGACCCGGACAATGCCTGGCGGCCGCTGCGCGTGCGCGCGGCGGGTTTCGAGGACCGCCCCGGCACCGACCGTGTGCCCGACGGGCTGTTTGCCGAGGATCCCGGCGCATGGTTCGGGCGCGAGGGGCGCTTTGCCGTGCGGCTGACCGGGGTTCCCGCCGCCGCGGTCCGCCCCGCCGCCCCCGTCCCGCGCAATGCCAGGCGCGATCCGGCCGACAATATCCTGGGCCGCAGCCCCGCCGTGCTGAGCCTGATCGACGCCGACACCCGGCGCTATTCCGGCCCGGTCCAGATCGAGCTGGTCTCGGCCCCGCTTGCCGGCAACCTGCCCGATCTGGCGCTGGCGGAACTGCGCGGGCAGGTCACCGTCGGCCCGGCGGGCCAGGCCGGGACCGCCCCGGGCGCGGGCGATGTCGCGGACAGCCATGTCATGCTGCTGCGCCTGCGCCCCGAAGCCCCCGCCGCCAGCCGCATGATCGGCGCGACGGTGGTCGAGGTCGCGGGCGGCGCGCCATCGGCCGGCCGTGCCCCGGCCGTGGCCGAGCTGGCGCTGGCGGGCTATCGGCGCGGCGCGCTGTATCTGCGCATCCCCGAACAGCGGATCAGCGGCGAAAGGCTTTACTGGATCGGCGCCGACGGCGCGCTGCACGAACCCCTGCCGCTGGCGGCGGGGGCGCTGCCCGCCCGGGCGCTGGCCTCGGGGCCGGTCGGGCCGGTCTGGCCCGAGGCCGAGGGCACCGCCGAGCGTGCGCCCTTCGCCCCGGCACTGGCCGCGCCGGCCGCCGCGCCGGCCGTGCTGCATGGCGGGACCGTGCTGCGCGCGAACGGCCTGTTGCCGGCGACCCCCGCCACCCGCTGCGCGCTGGTGCTGGCGCTGTCCTTTTTCGCCGGCGAGCGCCGCTTTGCCCCGATGCTGCGGCTGGACTGGACCGGCCCCGACCCGCGCACCGCCAGCTGGTCGGCGGTGGGCGCGGACGGCGTGCCGCTGGCCGCCGCGGCCCTGCCGGCGCGCTTCGGCGAACTGGGCGCGATCCTCAGCGCCGGTCCTTCCGACCTTGCCCTGTCGCTGCGCTTCGAATCCAGCCTGAACGGTGCGATCATGACCCCGGCCGAGATCGCCTTTACCGCCTATGACGGCCGTTCGGTGCTGATCCACCTGCCCGAGCTCATCGCCTCGGACACGGCCGAGACGGCGCCGGACGGCAGCGCCTTCTGGCCGCGCGGCCCGCTGCTGGCGCGGCACAGCGTGGCGGTCCAGGCGGGCGCGGACGGCTCGACCTGGCTTGCCGGGACGACGACGCCGATGCGGCGCAGCCTTGGCGATGCCGCGCCGCTGCCCGGCCCGGTGGCGATGCGGCGCCGCGAGGCGGGCTGGCGCCGGCTGTGCCCGTGGCAAAGCGAATCCGGCCCCGACGTGCTGGAGCCGACCCGGCCGGGGCGGCTGGACATCGACCCGCGCTTCGGGCTGTTCGCGATGAACACGGGCGACGGGATCGTGCCGCACCCGCCCGCGGCCGGGATCGCCGAGCCGGACCCGGTGACGGTCGACCTGCAAGAGGGGGCGACCATGCCCATGGGCGCCCTGCCCATCGACCACCGCCGCTGGCTGGGCCTGCGCCCGCCGCCGACACGGCTGGTCTCGGCCTCGGGGCATCTCGGCAGCGACGCCTCGCCGCAGCTGCTCGGCCTGCCGCTGCACCGCACGGTCGCCGCGGCACTGGCGGCGGCGGGCGCGGGCCAGCCCGAGGAAATCATCGAGATCGTCGATTCCGGCTTCTACCCCGCCGAGGCGCTGGTCTGGCCCGCCAACCCCGCACGGCTGGAACTGCGCGCCGCGCCTTTCGAGCGGCCGGTGATCCAGGTCGCCTCCTCGGTGCCCGGCGCGGCCAGCTATGACAGCCTTGCACTTGGCGGCATCGCCCTGACCCGGACGGGAGCTGGCGGCATGACGCTGGAACTGCCCCCGGCGCAGCAGATCTTTCTGGGCTTCGTCGGCGTGCTTCGCGCCGACATCACCCTGCGGCTGCGGCTGTTCGAGGCCGCCGGGGTCGAGCGCGCGACCATCCGGCGCTGCATCCTCGGCCCGCTGCTGGTCGATGAGCCGGGCGAGATCGACATCGCCGATTCCATCGTCGCGGCGGCCGAGGACATCCATCCGGCGCTGACGGCCCCGCTGGCGCGGCTGGCCGCCGAACGCGCGACCCTGCTGGGCCGGGTCGAGGTGGGCCAGGCCGAACTTTCCGACACCATCGTCGCCGGGCTGCTGCTGGCGCATGAGCGGTTTCGCGGCTGCCTGCGCTATTCGCTGGTCGGCCCCGGCAGCCAGACCCCGCGCCGCCATCGCGTGCTGGAAACCGACCCGGCGACCGGCCAGCCCATCCGCCCGCCCTTTGAAAGCCGGGAACGCCGCGACCCGGCCTTCCTGCGGCTGGATGCGCGGGGCGATGCGCGGGTGCTGACCGGCGCTTCCGACGGGGGCGAGATCGGCGCCTTCAACGCCGCAAGGTTGGGCGAACTTTACGCGGGGCTGGAGCGGCGGCTGGCCGAGCATACGCCGGCCGGGCTCAGGACGGGAATCGTGGCGCGGGCCTGACGGGGCCCGGCCAAACGGGAATCGCGCCGCCGCCGCAGCGGGGGAACGCGGGGATGACAGGGAGGACAGGCCATGGAAGGGGATTTTTCGCGCGGACACCGGCCTGACGCCAAGCGGGGGCGCAGCTATCGGCGCGTGCTGCCGCGGCAGGGCGCACCGATCCTCGACAGCGACCTGCATGCGCTGATGGACGCCAGCGACCGGATCGACCGGAAGGGGCTGGTGCATGTCGCCTGCGAAAGCGGTTCGACCGACCTTGGTTTCCTCGTCACGCCGGGGCGGCTTCTAGCGATGTTCGACCCGATCCTGGGGCAACAGCCGCAGGTGGCGGGCGGCGCCAGCGCGGCGCGGGACTTCTCGCGCAAATATCTGGACCGGCTGCCGGGGCTTCAGCTCGGCGGCGGGGCGGGAACCGTCACCGTGCCGCTGCGCAACCCCTTGGCCGCGCCGACGCCCTGCCGGGTCTGGATGCGCGCCGACCAGCCGGCGACGGTGGCGGTCGCGGGCACCGTCGTCAACGTCCCGGCGACCGGCAGCTATGCCCCCCTTGCCGTCACGCTGAACGGGGCGCAGGCCGTCTTTGCCCCCGGCGCACAGCCCTGCTGGGTCGCCCTGATCGAAACCGAGGCCCCCTCGGGCGCCTCGGCCGTGCTGCACTGGTGCTCGGGCGGCTTCCAGATCGGCGGCTTGCTGGCCACCGCGCGCGAGGCCGCCTGGCCCGACCTGACCGGACCCGCGGCGGATCAGCTGCGCGCCGCCTCGGCCGGGGCGCCGGGCTCGCGCGTCGCGGCCTATCTGGAACTGTCCGAGCGCGTCGTCACCGCCGTCGAGGATCCCGGCCTGCGCGAGCAGGCGCTTGGTCCCGGGCGCGAGACGACCAGCCGCTCCGAGGTCGTGGCGCAGGTCAAGCTGGCCCCCGTCACGGGGCTGAGCGATCCCGCGGCCATCGCCGCCGCCTTCGACCGCCTAACCCTGCCCACGGGCAGCGTCGCCTTCGGCACCAGCGCCGGCACCGCCGCCGCCGATCCCTGCGACCTGCCGGTGCCGGGCGGCTACAGCGGCACCGAGAACCGCCTCTATCGGCTGGTCGTGCATGAGGTCACGACCGGCGGCGGCGCGGTCACGCGGTTCAAGTGGTCGCGCGACAATGCGGCGGGGCTGTGGCCCTGCACCCTGATGCCCGACCAACCGCCGGGCGCGGCCGTCACCCATGTCCGCGTCGGCGCGAACGATCCCTTGCGCGCGGGCGACCTGGTCGAGCTGACCTCGGACGCGATCGAGCGCGGCGACGCCGCCCCCGGCACGGTGAATGCCGCGGGCTTCCTGCGTCCGCGCCGGATGCAGGGGATGCTGTTCCGGCTGGACGGCGGCGATGTCGTCGCCGGCTCGCTGCGCGAGTTCCGGCTGCTCGATCCGCTGACCGAAACCCCGGCCCCGCCCTTCAGCCCCGCGCCGCTGGGGACCGAAGGGCTCAAGCTGCGGCTGTGGTCGGGCCTCCTGGAGCGGCCCGGCACCGGCGCGGCCACGTTGACGCTGGAACACGGGCTGATCGCCGAGGTCGATGGCGCGTTCGAGCCCGGCGACTGGTGGCAGGCCGAGGCGCGTGTGCTGGCCGCGCAGGCCAACGGTCCCGCCGTCACCACCGCCCACGGCCCCGAGCGGCAATTCGCGCCGCTGGCGCTGCTGGAGCGCGGGGCGGCGGCGACGCCGATGATCCTGCGCGCATGGCTGGACGCGCGCAGCCGCAGGCTGTGCCAGCAAGAGGCCGATTTCACCGGCTATGACGGCGCCCGCGTCGGCACCGAGGCGGATACCGTTCAAGAGGCGCTGGATGAATTGTTCCTGCGCCTGTCCGACGGCTGCGGCGAGATCGCAGTGCCGCCCGGGGCCTCGGTCCAGACGGTGATCGACACGATTCCGCCAAACGGCAACGCCCGCATCTGCCTGAATGCCGGGGTGCGCGACCTGACCGCGACCATCGTCGTCGCCGACAAGGGCGACCTGATCGTGGGCGGCATCGGGCCGGGTACGATCCTGCGCGGCAACCTGCGGCGCATCATCCGCTTCGAGCGCTGCCGCTCGGTCGATCTGCGCGACTTCGCGGCCGAGGCCCTGGCCGCGGGCGACGGCGCGGTCATCGATTTCGTCGATTGCGGCGAGGTGCGGCTGGACCAGGTCCGTGTCACCGCGGCCAGCCTTGCGGCACCCGGCCCCTCGGCCATCCGGCAGGTATCGGGCGCGGCCCGTCCGACCCGCCGTTTCGCCATGCGCCGCTGCACGCTGAGCCTGGGGATGTTCGACAGCGGCGTCACCGCCGCCGACCCCGGCCATGCGGAAATCGAGGACAACGTCATCGCCATCCGCCCCGATCCCCTGAACCTCGCCGTCGAACTCGCCGCCGGCGGCGAGACCCTGCGCGCGGTCGGAGAGGTGCTGCTGGACCGCATCACCCTGCACGACGGCGATGGCGGCTTCGACTTCGTCGGCAGTCCCGTCTTCGCCTTTGTCCCGCCTCCCGGCCCGCCCGTCGTCGCGCGGCACGGCATCGCCATGGCGAACGGCATCTGGGGCCGCGACACGCTGAGCTTCACCACCCATGTCACGCTGGACAGCGAGCTGTGGGATCGCATCGCGGAAACGAACCAGCCCCCCGGCGGCGCCAACCACCCGCCCGAGATCATGGACGATTTCCTGCGCGACTTTCGCCGCAACCTCGCGCGCGCGGTCTTTGGTCTCGCCTCTCCGGCAACCATCCCGGCCGGGACGGGGCCGCTGTTCCAGCCCCTGCGCGACGGGCTGACCGCCACGAACGGCGTGGCCCACGGACGCACCGGCATCACCGTCGCCGTCTCTCGCGGACCGGCCCGCGGCAGGTCGCTGGTCCGCCCGGTCGCCGCGCTGTTGGCGCTGCCGGGCCAGAGCGCGCGTATCCGCGGCAACCAGGTTTCGGGCTTCGTCCAGGGGATTCGCGTCGCCGGCTCTTCGGGCCGGTCACGGTCCAATTTCATCTTCCTGCGCTCGGTCGAGGTGCAGGACAACCGGATCGACCTGCGCCTGCCCTGGCAGGCCCGCCAGCGCGGCGGCATCTGGATCGGCAGCGCGCTGTCGGCGCGGATCAACGGCAACCAGGCCATCGATGCCGGCTATGTGCCGCTGGCGGATGGCGAACAGCCGATCGGGCTGGATTGCGACGGCATCCGCCTGTGGGGCTGGTTCGGGCCGCTGGTCGAGGTCAGGGGCAATTTCTGCCACGGCCCCTCGGTCGGGATCCGCTGGGTCAGTCTTGGCAATGACGAGCCGAGCTGGGGCCGTCCCGATGTCTTCATCGGCGCCTTTGCCGACAACGCCTATTCGGGGATGGGCAGTCCCAGCCTGCCCGCGACCCTGCCCTGAGGTGGAGAATTGCTTTGGAGCGGACCCGCAGAAATGCTAGGCTGGAGGCGAACTCGAACCGGGAGACCGCGTTCGAGTCGACTGGTCGGCGGATGCCGAAGGGTTCAAGTCCCTGGGAGTGGATCTTGCTACGGCTTGGTCCACTTCCTTTTTCCGACATGCCGCGCAAGGCGGGAGGCCCGGGATGAAGGCCGCGACCGGCCCCGTTTCGACCCGTTCGGCCGAAGCTTCGCGCAGCCCGGCGGCGCCTGCCCCGACCGCCGCTCCCGCCAGCCATGACAGCGCCCCGCAACCGCTGAACACGCTGCAACGCAACCTTGTCGGCGGCTCGGCGCTGCCCACGAGCCTGCGGACCCGGATGGAAACCGGCTTCGGCACCTCGTTTTCCGATGTGCGCATCCATACCGGCGGGGCGGCCGCGCAGGCGACGGGGCGAATGCGGGCCGAGGCGCTGACCTCGGGCAGCGACATCGCCTTTGCGCCGGGCCGCTATCGGCCGGGATCGAAGGCGGGCGACGGCCTGATCGCCCATGAGCTGGCCCATGTCGTGCAGCAACGCCGGTCCGGCGGGGGCGGCGCGGTGCAGGCGAAATCGCTGGTCTCGAATCCCGGGGACGCAGCCGAAACCGCCGCCGACACGGCCGCCGCAACGGTGCTGGCCGGGGGCCGCGCGCAGATCGGCGCGGCAGGGCAGTCGCTGCGCGGCCGGATCATGCGCCGCGCCCTGGCGGGGGCCGCGCCCTTTGCCGCCTCGCCCGCGCTGTCGCAGGCCCCGGCCCGGCCGGGTGCGGTCGCGCCGGGGGCCGGGCCGGTGCTGACGCCGATGATGACCTCGCAGGTCTCGGCTGCGGGCGGGCAGATCTCGGGTCTGACCAGGCCCGGCGGCCGCGCCGGGGCGACCGAGCCCGCCAGCAAGGCCCCCGACGACTCGCAGACCGCGCGCGGCGAAAGCGGGGCCGAGGCGAAGCCCGCGCCTTCGGTCGCCATCGCCGGCGCCCCCGCCGGGGCGACCGAGGGCGCAGCGGATCGCGGCACGCGGAAGAAGAAGGAAAGGGACGGCCCGGATCGCCGCAGGAAAGAAGACGAAAAGGGCAAGGCCGCGGCCGCCAAAGACAAGGGCGGCACGCGCCCGAAAGGCGGTGGCGGCAGCGGGGGCGGCGGGGGCGGCGGGGGCGGCGCCAAGCGTTTCGGCCAGAACCTCGGCGACCGGGGCGAGGCGGCGGCGGAAGCGGCGCGAGAGCGCCTTTCCGAACGCGCCGATGCCCTGCAAGTGAACGAAGGCGCGAATGCGCGGATCGGCGCCGCGCGGGCCGCGGCAGAGCCCGCGCCAAATGCGGCCGAGGCGGATGGGCAAAGCCAGCAGGCAGGCAGCCTTGCCCAGGCCGAGATCCCCGCCCCCGATGCGGCGGCGGCGCAGCAAAGGGCGGGCGCGGCGCTGGCCTCGGCCGCGCCTTCGACCATCGAGGAGCTGGACAATTTTGCCGGGCCGGGCGGCGCGGGCACGCGCCAGCAGATCAGCCAGCAGGTCGCCGCCGAGGCCGGCCAGCAGGCGGCACCGGTGCAGTCCTCGATGTCGGCAGTGCGGGATCCGCCTGCGGGCGCCGCCCCGCCCCCGGCCGTGCCCCAGCCCGCGCCCGTCGCTGCCCCGGCGACCGCGGCGCCCGGCCTGACCGGCGCGGCGCCCCCCGCGGTGCCCGAGGAATCGCTGGACGCAAGCGAGTTCCGCGAAGCCGCCGACGAGGCGCTGGCCGAGCATGACGTCGATGACGCGACGCTGGCCAAGGCCGAGGAAGGCCCGCTGCGCGCCATCGGCGACGACAAGGACGAGCTCAACGAAAACGTGGACGGCGCGGCAACCGACGCCCGCGCGACCGAGACCGCCGCCACGCAAGAGGCGACGGCGGGGCTTGCCGCGACCGAGGCCGAAAGCGTCGGCGGGATGGAGGCCGGGCGAGACGCGGCGCAAGAGGCGGTCAGCGGCGAACAGACCGGCACCCGCTCGGGCGAAGAGACCGGCCAGCGCAGCCTGGCCGAGCAGATCAACGCGACCTACACCACCGCCGAGGGGCAGGTGAACGCAAAGCTCGGCTCGCTGGAAAGCGAAGCGGTGCAGAGTTTTCGCGACCGCCAGGGCCAGCGGCTGGAGGCCTTTGCCTCGGGCGTCCGGGCCGATCTGGAGGCGTTCAAGGCGCGGCGCTATGCCGGCGCCAAGGGGCTTTACAACCGCGCGCGGGACTGGCTGCTGTCGATCAACAGCCTGCCCGAGGTCAAGGCGCTCTACGACCGCCACCGCAACCAGTATATCGCCGATATCGACGCGCTGCTGAACGAGATCCGCGGCAGCATCCAGCGCACTATCGACGAATGCAAGGCCATCCTGGCCGAAGCGAAAGCCGCCATCGACCAGCTGGTCGAGGCCAACAAGGGCAATCTCGACGCCGAGGCGCAGGCGGCGCTGACCCGGGCGCAGGCGCAGTTCCAGGCGATGGAAAGCCGCATCGAGGCGACGCAGCGCGCCGCCCTTGCCGCGCTGGACCGCGAGCGCGAACGCGCCATCCGCGAGATGGACGCGAAGCTGGCCGAGATCCAGGCCGAAAATGCCGGCCTCGTCGATCGCATCGCCGCGGCGATCAAGGCGCTGGCGGATGCGCTTGGCGAGTTCATGGCGCTGATGGCGCGGGTGACGCGGATGGGGATCGGCGCATTCCTGTCGGCGGCCGGGTCGCAGGCGCAGGAAGGCGTCAAGAACCACCTGTGGGATTCGCTGAAGGAAGCCTTCAAGGAATGGTTCTTCAACAAGGTTCCCGGCCTGCAACTGCTGATGAACCTGCCGCCGAACTGGGTCGAGATGCTGACCGCGCTGGCGACCAGCATGATCGGCCTGATCACCGAAAGCCTGCCCCTGCTGATGCCCGCCATGGCGGTCGCGGCGATGACCTGGCTGGCGACCCAGCTTGCGCTGAAGCTGATCCCCGGGGCGGGGGCAATCATGGCGGTGATCGACGCGATCCGCGCGGCATGGTCGCTGGTGCAGTCGCTGTTTTCCGCCGCCCGCGCCTTTCTGGAATTCGTCATGCAGGTGGCCGCGCCCGGCAATGGCGCGGCGGCATTCGCCCAGGCCCTGGCGCATGGCATCGTCGCGGCCGTGGACATGGTGCTGACCTTCCTGGGCATCGACGCCCTGATCCGCCGCCTTCTGGGTGCCATCGCCCGCCCCTTCGGCCGCATCATCGCCCGCATCCAGCAGCGTTTCCGCCAGTTCATGGAACGCCGGCGGCGGCGCGGCGGCGATCGGCGCGCGGGCGGCCGCGGACGGCGGCGCGACGACGGGGACGACCGCGGCGGCAGCGCCGATGCCCGCCGCCGGGCCCGCGACCAGGCCCGCCGCGACCGCCGCGCCTCGGACCGCCGCCAGAGGGAGAGGGATCGCGGCCGCGACCGCCGGCGCGAGCGTTCCGAAAGCGATGCCGACCGTCGGCGCCGCCGCCGCCAGGAGGAGGAGCGCCGTCAGCGCGAGCGGCTGGACCAGGCGGTGCGGGCGATCCAGCCCCAGGTCCAGCAACTGGCCCGGCGCGGCGTCTCGCGTCTTGGCCTTGGCGCGCGGCTGACCTTCTGGCGGCTGCGCTATCGCCTGACCTCGCTGGAACGGCAGGGCGATTCCATCGTCGCCCGGATCAACCCTTCGTCCCCCGCGGGGCGCATCGCGCAGCTCAGCCCGGCGCGCATCGGCAGGGCCTTGCAGCCGATCCTGATCGAGGCCGAGCGGCTGTTCGAACAGGAACGGGCGTCGAATCCCGCCATTCGCGCCCAATCAGCCGAGATGGAGCGGCAGATGCGCGAGGGGCGCGAGGTCACGGCTGGCGCGGGCCTGAACGAAGCCGATGTCGTCTTTGCCGGGCGCCGGTTCCTGTCCGCTCCGGGCCAGCTGCCCCTGCCCCTGGGCCGCGCAAGGTTCGGCAGGTTCGCGGGGCCTTTCCACACCTCGATCAGCATGCCCGGCCGCCGGCCTGCCTATATCCGCGACGTGCGGCGTTCCTCGATGCTGTTCCAGGCGAATGCGCCCTCATACGAGGGGTTCCGGGCGGAACATCTCGACAGCCCGGACCCGGACCAGCTGCGCAACGTGGTGGAGCCCATCCGCGCCCCCGGTCAGCTTGCCGCGCGCGCCACCGCCCGCTCGCTGGAGGAACGCGGCATGATCAACCCGCGGCTTGAGGCCGCGCGCGGCGACTATGCGCCGATGGCGCCGCGCGGCGCCTCGGTCGCCGCCGACCAGGACTTCCGGGGGCGCCAGGACACCGGCAGCTTCACCCGCGGCCAGATCGCGGATGCCCGCCAGGCCCGCCACAGGCGCACCGGCAATATCTTCAAGCTTCTGGACCGGGTGCTTCAGCAGCAGACTGGCGCCATGACGGTGCTGGGCGAGGACCAAGCCCTGCGCGATCTTGCGCAAGCGTTTCGTTCATGGGCACTATCGAATGTCAGCCGCGCGGGCCGCCGCGCCTCGACCCCGGCAGAGCAGGCGGCAGCGGCGCAGCAACTCATCGCCAGCATGGTCGCATTCCTGAGGAGCCGTTACCCATGACCCGCAGCCAGAATGACGACGACCTGCTTTCCTTCGGCAGATATGTCGCGATCGAGGACGACCTCGAAAAGGTCAGGCAAGGGGCGTTCGAGGCGATCCGGCTGCTGAAATCGGAAACGCCGCTGGAGCTTTTCACGGTGCCCGGGCTGGACGACAGGCCCGCAGACGCGATCCGATGGATGGAGTCGCATGATCCCAACCTTCTGGTGACGCTCACGCTCGACCGGACCAACCGCATCGCCTATGTCGATGCCCAGGCCGCCGATCCCGAGGCCGCCGCCGCGATCCTGGAAGCCTTCGACGCCACCGCAACCTATGGAACGCTGGACGAGCATCTTGCCCTGCTGGACAGCGACAACGGCGAGCGGCAGCTGGTCCGGGTGGCCCTGGCGGCGGGGGGGCATGACTACGACCAGCGAGTCGCCGATGTCTTTCAGCAGGCTTTCGCCTCGCCGCTGGTGGAGGACAGAAGGGCGGCGACCTATGCGGTCCGCGTCCTGGGATGGCCCGTGCTGGCCGAGGCGCTGGCCGAGGCGGAACCGGTCGAGCCGGATGAGGAACTGCGTCACCTGATGCGCGCGGTTCTCCACCACAGCGCATCGTGAAGGCCGACCCGGCAGACCGCGCGCCCCTTTGCGAGAGCATGGCGACGGACCGGGCCGCCGGCTCCCTCATGCTCGGCTCGGCTTTCATCGCCAGCGCGATCGGACAGCTCCCGTCACCCTGCGATTCGTCTGGGCCGAATCTCCTGCGGCGAGATGCCGCTTGAACCAATCCCTCGCACTCGTCCCGGAAACTCTGCCAGGACGTCACCGCTGGAGGATACAATCCTACATATAAGACTTTAAATAGAAACGATCTTCTTTCTGTTTCGACCCATCATGCGCCAAGTTATCGGCAAAGTTGTGTTGCGACCGCAACAAATTAATTGACCTCGTTCTCCATCCCGCCTATCGAAAAACAGCCGCAGAGGAGAAAGCGGCCCAAGAGATCAATTGAACACGGCAGACCTGCCCGCAAACCCTTGTTTTGCGGTCCCGGTATGGCTGTGCCGTGTTCGGGGAGGGAAAATGGCACATCATATCCTGACCGCGGAACAGGCAGGCCCCGTCGTCCAGGGCCGCTGGACGCCGCTGCGCGTCGCGGTCATCTTCATCTGCTTCTTGCTGAATGCCATAGACGGCATGGACATCGTCATCATGTCCTATATCGCACCGGTGCTGAAGGCCGAATGGGCGCTCAGCCCCGAGGCGCTTGGCACCGTCTTCAGCGCCTCGCTGGCGGGCATGGCGGTGGGCGGGCTGTTCATCGCACCATTGGCCGACAGGTTCGGGCGCCGGCCGCTGATCCTGACCCTGCTGATGGTCATCACCCTGACCATGCTGGCCAGCAGCCAGGCGCAGAACCTGGCACAACTGGTCATCCTGCGCGCGATCATCGGCGCTTCGGTCGGGGCATTCCTGGCCAGCGTCACCACGATGGCCGCCGATTTCGCGCCACGCGGACAGCAGGGCATGGTCGTTGCCGCGGCGATCGCCGGCTATCCGCTTGGCGCGGTGATGACCGGGCTGATCGTCGCCCATACCTTGCCCGAGCACGGCTGGCGCATGATGCTGATGGGCGCGGGCGTCATCTCGCTTCTGGTGCTGCCGATGGTCATGCTGATCCTGCCGGAATCCATCGACTATCTGAAACGGATCCAGCCAAAGGACGCGCTGGACAAGCTGAACCGCGTGCTGCGCCGCCTGGGCGAACCCGCCCTCGCCGGGCTGCCCCCCAAGGTCGCGGCGCGCCGGGCCTCGGTCGCGGCGGTGTTCGCCGAGGGGCGCCTTCTGGGCACGCTCTGCCTGTGGCTGGGCATCATCATGGGCTTCATGACCTTCTATTTCCTGGTCTCCTGGATCACCCAGCTGTCGGTCCAGTCCGGCCTCGCGGTCGAGAACGCGATCTATGCCGGGGCCCTGTTCAACCTGGGCGGCTTCATCGGCACCTTCGTGATCGGCGGCTTCGGCACCCGCTATGGCCTTCAACGCGCGACCTGCATCGCGCTGCTGTGCGGCGCCGCCGTGGTTGCGGCCTTCGGCTATCTGTCGATCTCGCTGACGGTCACGCTGACGCTTGCCTTTCTGGCCGGCTTTACCACCAATGGCGGTTTCAACGCCTTCTACGCGCTGGCCGCGGCGCTGTATCCGACCGAGATCCGCTCGACCGGGATCGGCTGGGCGATGGGCATCGGGCGCATCGGCGCGGTGATCGGCCCGATGCTGGGCGGCATCCTGATCGGACAGGGCCTGGGCCTTGCCGGACTCATGGCCGTCTTTGCCGTTCCCTTGCTGATCGCGGGCCTCTCGGCGCTGTTCATTTGCGCCCGCACCGTCCCCGCCCAACAGAATAATGCCCTGTAACTGACTGGAAGGATGCCGAACATGACCGTCGATAATATCTATGACGTGGTGATCGTCGGCTCTGGCGCGGCCGGGCTGACCGCCGCGATCACCGCCAAGAAGAACGGCCTGTCGGTCGTGGTGCTGGAAAAGGCGCCGGTCTTCGGCGGCACCACCGCCTTTTCCGGCGGCGTCGCCTGGATCCCCGGCAATCCGCATTTCCAGGACCGCCCGGACGCCGAGGGGGGCACCAGGGTGGATCGCGCCGCCGTCCACGATTACATGCGCCACGAGGCCGGCAACAAATACGACGCCGCCTTCGTCGATGCCTATCTGGATTACGGCCCAAAGATGCTGCGCTTCATGGAGCGGGAGACCGAGGTGGAATTCACCCCCTCGCTTTACCCCGACTATCACCCCGAGGCGCCGGGCGGGGCGCAGATCGGCCGCTCGGTGACCGCCGCCGCCTATGACGGGCGCCGGCTGGGCAAGGAGTTCAAGCGCCTGCGCCAGCCGCTGAAGACGATCACCTTCATGGGGATGATGTTCAACTCGTCGAACAACGACCTGAAGCATTTCTTCAACTTCACCAGGTCGCCGGTCTCGGCCGCCTATGTCGCGAAACGGCTGGCGGTACACATCGCGCATCTGGCGCGCTACGGGCGCGGCGTGCAGCTGACCTCGGGCAATGCGCTGGCGGCGCGGCTGGCGAAATCGGCCCTGGATCTGGGCATCGAAATCGTGACCGAGGCGCCGGTCGCCGAATTGCTGCATCAAGACGGCCGCGTCGGCGGCGTGGTCGCCAGCATCGACGGCCAGCGCCGCGAGATCCGCGCGGCGCGCGGCGTGGTGCTGGCGGCGGGGGGCTTTGCCCGCGACCTGGCCCGGATCAAGGCGCTCTATCCGCATGTCCGGGAGGGCGGCGAGCATTTCACGCCCGTCCCCGAAGGCAATACCGGCGACGGCATCGCCCTGGGCGAACGGGCCGGCGGGCACCTGTCGCAGGGCCTGCCGAACAGCGCCGCCTGGATGCCGGTGTCCAAGGTGCCCTTTCCGGGCGGCGCCATCGCCTTCCCGCATCTGGTCGACCGCTACAAGCCCGGCTTCATCATGGTGAATCCGGCCGGGCGGCGCTTCGTCAACGAAAGCCATTCCTATCACGATGTCGGCGCGGCGATGATCGAGACCTGCCGCGGCCTCGGCAGGACCGAGGCCTGGCTGATCGCCGATCACCGCACCATCCGCAAATACGGCATCGGCTTCGTGAAGCCCTATCCGATGCCGCTGGGGCCGCATATCCGCAACGGCTATCTCAGACGCGGCAAGACCATCCAGGATCTGGCCCGCCAGATCGGCGTCGACCCCGAGACGCTGGCGAAAGAGGTCGAAACCTATAACGACAGCGCGCGGCGGGGCGAGGACCGGCAGTTCGGCCGCGGCAGCTCCGCCTTCAACCGCTATCTCGGCGATGCCAACCACAAGCCCAATCCGAATGTCGCGCCCGTGGAAAACGGTCCTTTCTATGCCTTGCATATCGTGATGGGCGATCTGGGCACATTCCCCGGCCTGGTCACCGACACGCAGGCGCGGGTGCTGGATGGCGACGGCACCCCGATCCCGGGCCTCTATGCGGCGGGCAATGATGCGGCCTCGATCATGGGCGGCGCCTATCCGGGCGCGGGCATCACCATCGGCCCGGCCATGACCTTCGGCTATGTCGCCGGGCTGTCGCTGGCCGGACGCATCGCCGATCACCGGGCCGGTCAGGCCGCGGAATGACCCCAAGGGAGAGCCAGATGTTCACCGCCCCCGCCGACCGCCCGCTGATCAATCTTCGCTGCTATACCATCGCGCCGCGGAAGATGGGCGAATTCCTCGAGGTCTTCGACCGGCTGGCCATGCCCGTGCTGATCCGCAGCCTCGGCGCACCGATCGGTTTCTACACCAGCACGGTCGGCACGCTGAACCAGGCCGTGCATCTTTGGGCCTACAAGGACATGGCCGACATGGAGGCCCGCTGGCAGGCCCGCGACACCGATCCCGATTTCGCCGAATACCTGCGGGCATCGGCCCATCTGATCGTCGCGCAAGAGGACCGGCTGCTGAAGGCCGCGGCCCTGCCCTCGCTGGCCGGGGCCTAGCGGTCCGGGCCGGCGCGGCGTTGCGCGTCTTCCTCGACCTTGGGCAGATTGGCGATCAGGCGATGGAAATAGCTCAGCAATTGCTCGGTCTCGGCGGCGTCGAAGCCGGACAGAAGCGCGCTCTCGCGGGCGCGGGCGACGGGCAGCACCGCGCGATGCAGCTCCAGCCCCTCGCGGGTCAGGTTGGCTTCGCGCCGGCGACGGGCGCCGTCGCGCATCTCGACCAGGCCGCGCTTTTCCATCGCGGTCAGCGCCCGGCTGATCGAGCTTTTGTCCAGGCCGATGGAATTGGCCATGGCGATGACGTTCGACCAGGGCTCGACTGCCAGATGGCACAGGATCCGCCATTCCACGACGCCGATCTGGAAGCGCTGGTGGTATTCCTGCGAGGCCCCCGCCCCCAGCCGGCTGGAAAAGCGGGTGCTCAGCGCGCCGATGCAGCGGTTCAGGTCGAAATGATCGGATTGCATGCGGGTCTCCTTGCCCCATGCCTAGCGGATTTTTCGCCGCTGCCAAGCCCCCCAATCGCCGCCGTCCGCGAGAAACAGCGCCCCGGACCAGCCGGCATCGCAACCAGAATGAGCAAAGGAGAACAGGAATGAACTGGCTTCAACTCGAAGGAAAGATCGTCGTGGTCACCGGCGCGGCCGGCGGCATCGGCCAGGCTCTGGCACGCGCCTTCGCGAGCCAGGCTGCCCGGGTGGTGGTGCTGGATCGCGATGCCGCCGGGCTGGAGGCGCTGGCCCAGGATCTGGGCAACGGCGCCTTCGGGCTGGCCTGCGACATCTCGCGTCCCGAGGAGATCGCCGCGGCGGCGGACAGGGTCGAAGCCGAAGGCGGGGCGGATGTCCTGGTGAACAATGCCGCCATCCTGCGTGCCGGCCCCCTGGAAAGCGTCGCCGAGGCCGACTGGTCGGCCATGCTGCGCATCAACCTCACCGGCTATCTGCTGATGGCGCAATCCTTCGGCAAGGCGATGCTGGCACGGGGTGAAGGCGCGCTGGTCCATATCGCCTCGATCGCCGGCAGCCAGCCGCAGCCCGCGAGCGGTGCCTATTCGGCGTCGAAGGCGGCGACGCTGATGCTGTCGCGGCAGCTGGCGCAGGAATGGGGGCCGCGCGGGGTGCGATCGAACTGCGTCAGTCCCGGCCTGGTCCGCACGCCCCTGTCGGAAGCCTTCTATGCCGATCCCGAGGTGAAGGCCCGGCGCGAGCGGATGGTGCCGCTGCGCCGCATCGCCACGCCCGGGGACATGGCCGATGCCGCGCTGTTCCTGGCCTCGCCCCGCGCCTCTTATGTCACCGGCCAGGACATCGTCGTCGATGGCGGCCTGTCGCAATCGCTGATGGGGCTGGTGCCGCGCCCGGGATATTGAGGCGACACCGGAATGCCTGTCGCGGCGGTCAGTCGGTGAACCTGTCGCGATAGGCGGTCGGGCTCTGCCCCGTCATCACCCGGAACCGGCGCGAGAAATAGGACGGGTCGGAAAAGCCCAGCCGATAGCCGATCTCGGCCACCGACAGGCGGGTAAAGGCCAGAAGCCGGCTGGCCTCGGTCATCACCGCCTTCTCGATATGGCGCGAGGCGCTTTCGCCGGTCGCGGCGCGGCAGATCCGGTTCAGGTGCCCCGGCGTGATCGACAGGGCCGAGGCATAGTCGGCCATTCCCCAGCCTTCGCCCAGATGCTGCGCGATCAGCCGGTCCAGCACCAGCATCCGGCGCTGCGCCAGCGAGGCGATCGCATCGCCCTGCCGGGCGGCGATCCCGGCGATCGCCGCCAGCAACGCCTGCGCCAGCGACGCGAGCAACGCGGCCCGAAAGGCGCCGGTCTCGCCGAATGCCGCATGGATCTGTTGGCCAAGCCACATCACCCGCGCATCCGCACGGCTTGAAAACGGCCTGGACAGGCGCAAAGCCAGCTCGTCCGACCCGGCCGAGACCGCCGCCGCGACCGTCAGCGGAATCGAGAGCACCAGCCCCTCGCTGCCTTGCCGGAACTTGAACCCATGCACGGATCGTGCCGGCACGAACAGGAACTCCCCGTCCTCCACCCTTCTGCCCTGCCCGTCGATCTGGGCCTGGGCCTGCCCTTGCCGCATCAGGAAGACCTGGACCATCTCGCGGTGGCGATGGGCCGAGATCTCCCAGTCATGCAGCCGCGCCCGGTCCCAGATCCGCTCGCAATGCACCACGTCCGGAAAGGCCGAGGTCTCGCCGAACAGGGTGAAGACCGGAATTTGCGACGACAAGCCCATGCAAGAATAATACCATCCGACGCCGCCGGCGTCCATTCGCACACCGGCCAGCAAGGCCCGGACAGGAGGATCATCGCCACGAACATCCAGGCCGTCATCATCGGCGGCCGGCCTTCGGGCCTGCTGCTGCCGCAGCTTCTGAACCGCGCCGGCATCCTGGAATGGGGCAGCGTCGCGCTGCTGCGCGAGGCCGGGATCGGCGCCCGCCTGGAAGCCCAGGGCATCCTGCATGACGGTCGAATCGTGCAGTCACGCCGATCTAGAAAATAGTAAGGCGGGGCCGGAAAACCGGCCCCGCAAAATCAACGGCTTGGAAAAGCTATACCCCGATCTCGGCCGAAACTACCTCGAGCGGGCACCAACTTTCGCCCGATTTACACTTCAATGCGTCCAGGGCGCGCGACGGTCGCTGGCGAAGTTCTCGCCATAGCCGCGGGAGCGGATGTTCGGGGCGCGGGTATGCGGCTCGATCACCTCATAGTCCAGGCCGTTTTCGCGGGCATAATCCTCGGCCTGCTTGCGGGTCTCGAAGCGCAGGCGGATCTGGCTCTGGGTGTCGTCGCTGCTGGTCCAGCCCATCAGCGGGTCGATTTCGCGCGCATCGGCGGCCGGAAAGACCAGCAGCCATTCCTTGGTGCGGGCCGTGCCGGATTGCATGGCGTTGCGGGCGGGCTTGTAGATGCGGACGCGCATGGCGGGAACTCTCTGCTCTTGCTTGTCGCCTTATCCCCGATGCAGGCCGGGCGATCAAGATGCCCGGCGCGCGATTTCCCGCCACGCAGCCCGGATTGCCGCGGCGAAAGCGCGCGATCTTCGCCCGCCGGGCTTGCATCGCGGCGCGAATGCGCCAGATTCAGCCAGGCAGGAACAAAGGTGAAACCATGGGTCACAACAACACCAACGCCCCCGTCGCGCGCTTTGCCGAGGTGACCCGGCCCAAGCTCGAGGGCGGCCGGCGCTTCGTCATGCGTTCCGAGTTCCAGCCCGCCGGCGACCAGCCCACCGCCATCGCCGAACTGTCGCAGGGCGTCATGGCGGGCGAACGCGACCAGGTGCTGCTGGGCGCCACCGGCACCGGCAAGACCTTCACCATGGCCAAGGTGATCGAGGCAACGCAGCGCCCGGCGATCATCCTGGCGCCCAACAAGACGCTGGCGGCCCAGCTTTACGGCGAGTTCAAGGGCTTCTTCCCCGAAAACGCCGTCGAATATTTCGTCAGCTATTACGACTACTACCAGCCCGAGGCCTATGTGCCGCGCAGCGACACCTATATCGAGAAGGAATCGCAGATCAACGAGGCCATCGACCGGATGCGCCATTCGGCCACCCGGGCGCTGCTGGAACGCGACGACGTGATCATCGTCGCCTCGGTTTCCTGCATCTACGGCATCGGCTCGGTCGAGACCTATTCGGCGATGACCCAGGACATGGTGGTCGGCCAGCTCTACGACCAGCGCGAATTTTTGGCCGAGCTGGTGGCGCAGCAATATCGCCGGCTCGACGCCGCCTTCCAGCGCGGCGGCTTCCGCGTGCGCGGCGACGTGGTCGAGGTCTGGCCGGCCCACCTGGAAGACCGGGCCTGGCGCTTTGACTTCTTCGGAAACGAACTTGAATCGATTACCGAATTCGATCCTCTGACCGGCGCCAAGACCGACAGCTTCCAGCAGATCCGCATCTATGCCAACAGCCACTATGTCACCCCTCGCCCAACTTTACAGCAGGCAATCAAGGGGATACGCGCCGAACTTCAGACACGACTGAAACAGCTCGCCGACGAAGGCAAGCTGCTGGAGGCGCAGCGGCTTGAACAGCGCACGAACTTCGATCTGGAAATGCTTGAAGCCACTGGGGTTTGCAACGGGATCGAGAACTATTCCCGCTATCTGACCGGCCGCGCGCCGGGCGAGCCGCCGCCGACGCTGTTCGAGTTCATCCCCGACAATGCCATCGTCTTCGCGGATGAATCCCACGTCTCGGTGCCGCAGATCGGCGGCATGTATCGCGGCGACTTCCGGCGCAAGTTCACACTGGCCGAACATGGCTTCCGCCTGCCCAGCTGCATGGACAACCGGCCGCTGAAATTCGAGGAATGGGACGCGATGCGCCCGCAATCCGTCTTTGTCAGCGCCACCCCCGCGCAATGGGAACTGGACCAGACCGGCGGCGTCTTTACCGAGCAGGTCATCCGCCCCACCGGCCTTCTGGACCCGCAGGTCGAGATCCGCCCGGTCGAGATGCAGGTGGACGACCTGCTGGACGAGGTGCGCAAGGTCTCGGCAGCCGGCATGCGCACCCTGGTCACCACCCTGACCAAGCGCATGGCCGAGGACCTGACCGAATACCTGCACGAACAGGGCATCCGCGTGCGCTACATGCACAGCGACATCGACACCATCGAGCGCATCGAGATCCTGCGCGACCTGCGGCTCGGCGCCTTCGACGTCCTCGTGGGCATCAACCTGCTGCGCGAGGGGCTGGACATTCCCGAATGCGGGCTGGTGGCGATCCTCGATGCCGACAAGGAGGGCTTCCTGCGCTCGGAAACCTCGCTGATCCAGACCATCGGCCGGGCGGCGCGGAACGCCGACGGACGGGTCATCATGTATGCCGACCGCGTCACCGGCAGCATGGAACGCGCCATGGCCGAGACCGAGCGCCGGCGCCAGAAGCAGATCGCCTATAACGAGGCGCATGGCATCACGCCGCAGACTGTGCGCAAGAATGTCGAGGACGTGCTGGCCGGGCTGTGGCAGGGTGATACCGATCAGGCGCGCATCACCACCAAGGTCGCGAAACCGCTGGTCGGCGCCAATCTGGCGGCCCATCTGGACGCGCTACGGGCCCAGATGCGCAAGGCGGCCGAGAACCTGGAGTTCGAAGAGGCCGCGCGACTGCGCGACGAGGTCAAGCGGCTGGAGGCGGTCGAGCTGGCGATTGCCGACGACCCGCTGGCCCGGCAATCCGCCATCGAGGAGGCGGCCGAGGCGGCGGTCAAGTCCTCGGGGCGCTCGACCGCCGGGCGGGCCGGGCAGCGCGGCGGCAACAAGCGGTCGCGCCGCCGCGGTTGACCGCCGGGGCGGAAATCGCGGGAGGCAGCGCCCGCCCCGGCGCCCCGGTCAGCTGCAACTGACCGAAAGCAGCTTGCCGCGGCTGTCCACGATGAAGGTCAGCCGGTCCTGGATCATCTCCATCGTCATCGGCCGGTCCTCGCGGGCGATGCGATACATCTGGCCCTCGGGCACCGAGATGGTGGGCGAGGTCTGGCCGATCAGGTGGCTGTAGCGCGCCGCACCGCAGGGATCGACGGAGACGGTTTCGGGTTCGGGGGGTGGCGGGGCCTCGGGCGTGCAGGCGGCCAGGGCGAAGGGGGCTGCCAGAACGGCAAGGGAAAGCGGGAGTTTCATCTTGACCTCATGAGTCTGGACTTACTGCCCACGCAACCCATGAGGCGGCGGTTGGTTTCCCTTAACCCCCGACGATCGGCGGATTTCCGCGAATGGCGGTCAGCCCAGCGCGGCCAGCACCTCCGCGGCCAGCGCCTCGACCTCGGCCCGGGCGGTGGCATTGCGTGCCGTCTCGCCCGCGCCCAGCCCCTGCCCCAGCGCCTCGGCATAGGCGACGCGGTTGGCAATCTGTGCGGCGGCGACCTCGGCCCCCAGCGCGGCGGCGCCCTCGGCCACCTCGCCGGTCAGCCGGGCATGCGAGCGGGTCCGGTTCAGCACGATCAGCGTATCGCATCGCTCGCGCCGGGCCAGGTCCAGCACGCCCTCGGTCGCCCAGAGGTCGACATGGCTGGTCGCCACCGGCACCAGCACCAGATCGGCCACGCGCAAGGCCGGGCGCAGGTCGCTGTCGATCTTGGGCGGCGTGTCGATGATGACGAAATCGAAGCGCTTCTTCAGCTTGTCGGATTCGTAGCTGGCGCCCCAGGCCGACGAGGTGGTGAATTCCAGCGCCTCGTCCTCGCCCCGCCGGTCCAGCCGTTCCAGGAACCAGCGGCCCATGCTGCCCTGCGGGTCGGTATCCAGAAGCGCGACCGAATGGCCGCGCCCGCGCAAGGCCACCGCCAGATTGACCGCGATCGTGGTCTTGCCCGAGCCGCCCTTCTGCTGGGCAATCGTGATGATGCGTCCTGCCATGAGCCCCTCCGTTCCGGCAATCGCCCGACTGTTTTCTACCAGATTAGGGGCTAAGCTTGCGCAATGCACGGCTTTTTCGCAGCCGCAGCATCGGCTTTCCGCATCAGGTCTGCCAAGTATCGACCACCTCGTACATCACCGGCTCGAAATGGCGGCACATGCCATGGATGGCGCGGTTGCGCGTGCGCATCTCGGGGTTGCGCAGCATGGCCTGATAATCGCGCCGGTCGCGCCATTGCGAATAGGTGCAGATGCGGGTCTGGGCATCGTTCAGATGAATCGCGCCCGAGACATAGCCGGGCTGATGCCGGATGACCTGATCGTAAGCCTCGTTCAGCGCGTCCAGCACGTCATGCGCCGTTCCGGGGGTGACCTCGAAGGTGCAGATCACGGTCTGGCCGGTGAATTCCTTGTCGATGCGGGTCATGGTGTTTGGCTCCCTGCTTGGCTGGCTCTGGCCCCAGCTTACGGCGAAGCGCGGAAGGTTGCAGCGGTTTTCCGTCCGCGCCATGGTGGCGGCGCCTGAGCGAAAGGACATGCCATGATTCCGGTCTTCGACGGTCACAACGATTTCTTGCAGCGCATGGTGGCTGCGGGACCCGGCCGCGACCGGCTATGGCTCGAGGGCGACGGCAGCGGCCATCTGGACCTGCCGCGCATGAAGGCAGGCGGCTTTGCCGGCGGCTTCTTCGCCATCTGGACGCCCTCGCCGCCCGGCCCGGACGATGCGCTGGCGGCGATGCTGAAGAAGAACCCGCCCTTCGCCCTGCCCCTGCCGGCCGAGGTGCCGCCGGCCGAGGCCCTGCCCCATGCGCTGGCCCAGGCCGGGCAACTGATGGCGATGGAGCGCACCGGCACGTTGGCAATCTGCAAGACCGCGGCCGAGATCCGCGCCGCCATGGCCCAGGACCGCATCGCCGCCATCCTGCATGTCGAGGGCGCCGAGCCGATCCCGGACCTGGATGCGCTGCATGTCTGGCACGCGATGGGCCTGCGCTCGCTGGGGCCGGTCTGGTCGCGGCCGACGCGCTATGCCCATGGCGTGCCCTTCGCCTTCCCCTCCTCGCCCGATACCGGGCCGGGACTGACGGATGCGGGCAAGGATCTGGTGCGCGAATGCAACCGGCTGCGCATCATGCTGGACCTGTCGCATCTGAACGAAAAGGGCTTCGACGACGTGGCGCGGCTCTCGGACGCGCCGCTGGTCGCCAGCCACAGCTGCGCCCATGCCGTCGCGCCCAGCTCGCGCAACCTGACCGACCGGCAGTTGCGGGTGATCGCCGAATCGCGGGGCCTCGTCGGGCTGAATTTCGCCGTGGGTTTCCTGCACCCCGAGGGCCGGCGCGACCCGATGCATGGGTTCGAGATCATGCTGCGCCATCTCGATCATCTGCTGGAATTTCTGGGCGAGGATGGCGTCGCCCTGGGTTCGGATTTCGACGGTGCCGACATGCCCGTGGACCTGGCCGATGCCTCGGCCTTGCCGAACCTGCTGCAAGCCATGCAGGAGCACGGCTATGGCCGCGATCTGGTCGAAAAGATCGCCTGGCGGAACTGGCTGGACCTGCTGGAGCGAAGCTGGGGCGCCTGAACCTGCCGTTTCAGCCGGCAGGATGCGGGGGCTGTCGATCCGAAACCAAACACTCGGTAAAATCACGCCAGGACCGGCACCCCCATGCGCAAGCACATGCCACAGCCGTTATACACGGAAAAGTTGTCTATTCGGACAGAGTTTCACCTTTAGGGAAAGGACCGCCCCCGGCAGGGCCAGTCGAAAGGCACGGTCAGCCCTCGGTCACGACCGGCGTGACGTCCAACGCATCGGCAAGCGAGCGGAACCGCGCCTCGGCCACCTCGCCCATCAGCGACCGCCCGGTCCTGGTCAGCTTCAGCTCCAGAAGCTTCTTCTTGCGCTGAAGCTTCAGCGTGCCCGCCTCGGCCGGGTCCTTGACCGAGAACATGGCGCCAAAGCGCATCGCCTTGCCCAGGACCTCGGCCTCGCGGATCTCTTTCTCCGAAAGCAGCGCGAACAGCGGCGCCATGGGTGAATTGGCGCGGCTGTTCTTGTAGCGATGCAGCAGCGACAGGCCCAGGAACACCCGCTCGGGATGCGACAGCGCCGCCATATTGGCCCGCGTCACATTGTCGAAACAGGCATCGGCGCGGTAGTCCGGATGGGTGCGCCAGGTCGTATCGTGCAAAAGGCAGGCCGCCTTGACCAGCCGGTCCCGCTCGGGCGGCAGATCGCCGAACAGCGGCTCCAGAAACTGGTAGAGCTTCTTGCCAAAGCCCGGTATCCGCGCCATCTGCCGCTCGGCAAAGCGCGCCGCCTCGATCAGCGGATCGCGCGAGCGCAGGCCCGCCGGCATCTGTTCGTAGAGCAGCCCCTCGCGGATGCCGTAGGAGGAGACGGCCAGAGATTTCGGCTTGAGGCTCTGCACCAGCTGGCGCAGCACCAGGCTGGCCAGCGGCACCAGTTCCATCCGGCTTTGCGAGATGCCGGTCAGCGCCCGCATTTCCGGGATGGTCTTGTCGCCGATCCATTTCACCGTGTCGGCGACGGCCTGCGGCGACATGCGGTACTCGTGCAGCACGGTCATCGGGTATTTCGCCCGCTCCATGTCCAGCCGCGCGATGGCCCGCCACGAGCCGCCGACCAGATAGATCTGCTCATGCCCGCGCCCCAGCCGCTCGGCCGCGTTCTCGATCGTGTCGCGGATATGCTCGCGCAGGCCCGAGGCGCCGCCCTTGACCTGTTGCAACCGGAACGGACCCAGCGGCGTCGAGATGCGGCGGCCGACCTTGCCGTCTGCCACCTCGGCCAGCTCCATCGAGTTGCCGCCGATGTCGCAGACCAGCCCCCTGGCATCCGGCCAGCCCAGCAGCACGCCCTGCGCGGACAGCCGCGCCTCCTCCTCGCCGTCGATGACCAGAAGCTTCATCCCGGTCTCCTTCTCGACCGCCTTGCGGAAGGCGGGACCGTCCTCGGCCTCGCGCACGGCGGCGGTGGCGACACAGGTCAGCGGTTTGATGCCCATGCCCTCGGCCAGAACGGCGAAGCGCCGCAGCGCCGACATGCCGCGGCGCACGCCTTCGGGATGCAGCCGGCCGGTGGTGGCCAGCCCCTGCCCCAGCCCGGCCATGACCTTTTCGTTGTAGAAATAGGCCGGTGAGCGCGCCGCCCCGTCGAAT
Organism: Paracoccus sp. MKU1; assembly: GCF_001447385.1. Lineage (GTDB taxonomy): Bacteria > Pseudomonadota > Alphaproteobacteria > Rhodobacterales > Rhodobacteraceae > Paracoccus. The sequence goes on from NZ_LLWQ01000008.1 coordinate 59,576, forward strand.
ACCACCATGCGGATCGAGTTCGAGCCGACATCGACCACGCCCACCCGGCTCAGCGCCCGTTCCGAGGCGCGCTCGAACAGCGAGCGCCCGAAGGGTTCGATGGTTTCTCCGCTTGCGGTCAAGATGCCGTTCATCGGGTTCCTCTCGATTCCGTTACCGCGCCGGGCGCGCGCCTTGGATGGGGCAATTGCCCCCCTCGCGTCAATCCGTCGAGTGCATCAAAGCCGGAACGTCACGGGCCCCCGCGCTGCCGCGTCCCGACAATGAGGGGTTTTCCATGAAGAACTTGTGACAGCAGAACAGGTCGTCGCGCCCGGCCGGCAGATAGCGCAGATAGCGCCCGTCGGGCTGCAAGAGCCAGCTTTGCGCCTCGTCGGCCATGTTCGCGGCCATGACCTGGCTGGTGATCTGCGCCTTCACCGTCTCGTTGAAGCATTCGACCAGCGCCTCGACCCGGCGGTTCAGGTTGCGGCCCATCCAGTCGGCCGAGCTGATGAAGACCCGCGCGCGTTTCGAGGGCAGGCCGAAGCCGTTGCCGAAGCAGACGATGCGGGAATGTTCCAGGAAACGCCCGACGATGGACTTCACCCGGATGTTTTCCGACAGGCCGGCGATACCCGGGCGCAGGCCGCAGATGCCGCGGATCACCAGGTTGATCCTGACCCCGGCCTGGCTGGCGGCGTAAAGCGCCTCGATCACGTCCTTCTCGATCAGGCTGTTCATCTTGGCCCAGATCTCGGCCGGGCGGCCGCGGCGGGCGAAATCGGCCTCGCGCGCGATCAGCTCCAGCAGCCGCTCCTTGAGGTCGATGGGCGAGATGGCGATGTTCTCCAGCCCGTCGGGCTGCACATAGCCCGACAGGAAGTTGAACACCTTGGAGGCGTCGCGCCCCAGCGCCGGATCGCAGGTGAACAAGGACAGGTCGGTATAGATGCGCGCGGTGATCGGGTGATAGTTGCCGGTGCCGAAATGGGTATAGGTCACCAGCTGGTCGCCCTCGCGCCGCACCACGGCGCTGATCTTGGCATGGGTCTTGTATTGCATGAAACCATAGACGACATGCGCGCCCGAGCGTTCCAGCCGCCGCGACTGGCGGATGTTGGCGGCCTCGTCGAAACGCGCCTTCAGCTCGACCAGCGCCGTCACCGACTTGCCTGATTCGGCCGCCTCGCACAGCGCGTCGACGATCGGGCTGTCGCGCGAGGTGCGGTAAAGCGTCTGCTTGATCGCCAGCACGTCCGGATCGCGCGCGGCCTGCGCCAGGAATCGCACCACCATGTCGAAGGTCTCGTAGGGGTGATGCAGCAGCATGTCCTTTTGCCGGATCGCCGCGAACATGTCGCCGTCATGGTCCTGCACCCGTTCCGGCACCCGCGGGGTGAAGCTGGGCCATTGCAGGTCGCGGCGCGAATCCAGCACCAGTTCGCGCAGGTCGGCCATGCCCAACAGGCCCTCGACCTCGACCACCTCCTCGGGATCGACCTCCAGTTCCTGCATGATGACCCGGCGCAGCCGGTCGGGCGCGCCCGCGGTGATCTTCAGCCGGATGACCGAGCCGCGGCGGCGGCGCTTCAGCGCCGTCTCGAATTCGCGCACCAGATCCTCGGCCTCCTCCTCGACCTCCAGATCGCTGTCGCGCAGCACTCGGAAGGCGCAATGGCCGATGTCGCGATAGCCGGGGAACAGGCTGGGCAGATGCATGAGCAGCAGGTCTTCCAGCCGCAGGAACCGCTTGCCGCCCGGCAGCGGGATGAAACGGGCGATCTGCTGCGGGATCGGCAGCAGCGCCTGCATCTGCCGCCCGTCGCTTTCCCGCGCCAGTTCCAGCGCCAGCGAAAAGCCGGCGTTCGGGATGAAGGGAAAGGGATGCGCCGGGTCGATGGCCAGCGGCGAGACCACCGGGAACACCTGCTCCATGAAATGCCGGCGCAGGAATTCCTCCTCGGCCCGGGTCACGCGGCCGCGCGACAGGATGGTGATGTCGGCCTGCTCCATCTCGCGGCGCAGCCCGTTCCAGACCGCCTGCTGCGCCCCCATCAACCGGCGGGCATCGGCATTGACCAGCGCCAGCTGCTCGGCGGGGGTCAACCCGTCATCGGATTGCGTGGTGTTGCCCTCGCGCACCAGTTCGCGCAGGCCGGCGACGCGCACGGTATAGAACTCGTCCAGATTGGTGGCCGAGATCGACAGGAAGCGCAGCCGCTCGAGCAGCGGCACGCGCGGGTTGCGTGCCTCGTCCAGCACGCGCCAGTTGAAGGCGAGCCAGCTGATCTCGCGGTTGAAGAAGCGCGCCGGCCCTTCGGGCGGACCGTCGGGCAGCGCGCGCGGGGCGGGAAAGGGGGATTTCAGGAAATCGGCCTGGGTCATGTCACGGAGCTTCGGGAAAATGCCCGCGGATCATGCGTCGACCGGGGCCAGCTTGTCCAGAAGCTCGGCCGCCAGGCGCCGGGTGATGGCGCGGCGGTCGGCCAGCGATTCCCGGTCGATGGCGGCGACCAGGCGGCGGGCCAGGTCCAGGTCGCGCTCCATGCGCAGAACCAGCCAGTCCACCACCTCGGGCGCGACCTGGATCTGGCGGTCGGCGAACAGCTTGACCAGCACGGCGGTCAGCATCGCATCATCGGGCGGGCCGAGGATCGCCTGCGCCGCCGTCTCCAGCCGCGAGCGCAGGTCGGGCAGCGCCACGCCCCAGTCGCGCGGCGGCGTCTGCGCGGTAATGAGCAACAGCGCCTGCCGCGCGCCGGCCAGGTTCCACAGGTGGAACAGGCCCTGCTCGGCGGCCGGATTGCCGCCGATCTCATGCGCATCCTCGACCGCCAGCGCCGCGCCAGGGCGAACCAGATCGTCCACGCTTTCGGGGGTCAGCGTCCAGCCATGGCAGACATGGGCGTCCTGTTCCGCGGCCCAGAAGCCGACCAGATGCGACTTGCCCGCGCCGGGACCGCCGACCAGCAGAAGCCTGCCCTGCGGCCAGCGGTCGGGCGCGTCCAGCATTGCCAGTGCGTCGCGATTGGCTGCGGTGATCAGGAAATCGTCGCGCGACGAGGCCGGCGGCATCGTCAGGTCCAGGGTCAATTGTCTGGCCACCGTTCAGCCGTCCTTGCCGCGCAGGCTGTCGCGCGTCTCGGCCCACAGTTCGGAGGGCGAGGGCGGGCCCTCGGCATCGGGGATCTTGCCGGCCTCCTGCCGGTGCTGGTGCTCCTCCAGGAGATGCGCCAGATGCTCGTCGCGCTGGATCTGCGCCACCGCCACGTCGCGCGACATCTGCGCCAGCTGGCGGGCGCGCTCGGTGGTGCCGCGCGGCACCAGTTCGACCAGCGTCGGCGGTGCCGGCGGCGAGGGCACCTCGCGCCCGGTATAGAGGGCGCTTTCCTTGTAGCGCGCCACGGCAAAGCGCACCAGCACCCCAAGCGCCGCCGCCGCCGGCACCGCGACCAAGAGGCCGACGAAGCCGAACAGCGTGCCGAAGACGGTCAGGGCCAGCATCAGCCAGACCGGATGCAGCCCGACATGGCCGCCGACGATCTTGGGTTGCAGATAATTGCCCTCGACGATCTGGCCGATGACGAAGACCACGATCACCGCGCCGATCCAGACCGGCTCGCCCCAGAACGAGAACAGGGCGACGCCGATGGCGGTGGCGCCGCCGACCAGCACGCCGACATAGGGGATGAAGGACAGCGAGGCCGCGATCACCCCGATCGCCACGCCGAAGGGCAGGCCGATCAGGCCCAGGCAGACCGAATAGAAGGTGCCCAGGATCAGGATCACCATGCCCTGCCCGCGCACGAAACCCGACAGCGCCGCGTCGATCTCTTGCCCGAGGCGGCGGACGGTGCCGGCATGCTCGCGCGGCAAAAGCTCGTCCAACCGGTCCACCATATTGTCCCAGTCGAGCAGCAGGTAGAAGGCGACGACCGGCACGATGACGATCAGCATGACCATGCTGACCACGCCCATGACCGAGCCCAGCACGGTGCTGACCAGCTGCCCGCCGCGTTCGCTGATCTGCTGGCCCATGTTGGTGAGCGCGGTGTTGACCGGGCTGCCCTCGGTGAAGATCTCGGGGAATCGGGTCATCAGGAATTGCTGGAGCTGCTGGAACATCTGCGGCGCCGTCTCGATCAGCGCCGTGGTCTGGCGCACCAGCACCGGCACCAGCAGCAAGAACAGCGCCACCACCAGCAAGAGCCCGCACAGCGTGATCACCACGACCGAGACGGTGCGCGACAGGCCCAGCCGCTCGAGCCGGTCGGCCAGTGGGTCGAAAAGATAGGCCACCGCCGCGCCCATGATAAAGGGCATGATGGCATTGCCGAGCCCCCAAAGCGCCAGCAGCAGGACGGCCAGCGCGCCGCCCCAATACAGGATCTGTTTCTGCACCGGCAATTGCATGGGTCTTGTCGCTCCCGTCCCCGCGTTCGCGTTCCTATGTGGACGGTCGCGGCGCGGCTTGCAAGGAAGGGCGTTGCCCCGCTATCCGCTCTGCGCTAACTCGTGCCGGCCCATCATGAGGATTTCGCCATGCGTCTGTCGCACTATTTCATGCCCGTCCTGAAGGAAGACCCCAAAGAGGCCCAGATCGTCAGCCACCGGCTGATGCTGCGCGCCGGCATGATCAAGCAGCAGGCCGCGGGCATCTATTCCTGGTTGCCGCTGGGCTACAAGGTGCTGCGCCGCATCGAGCAGATCGTGCATGAGGAACAGGCCCGCGCCGGCCATATCGCCATGCTGATGCCGACCCTGCAACCCGCCGACCTGTGGCGCGAGAGCGGCCGCTATGACGATTACGGCGAGGAGATGCTGCGCATCAAGGACCGCCACAAGCGCGACCTGCTCTATGGCCCCACCAACGAGGAGATGATCACCGACATCTTCCGCAGCCATGTGAACAGCTACAAGGACCTGCCGCTGACGCTGTATCACATCCAATGGAAATTCCGCGACGAGATCCGCCCGCGCTTCGGCGTCATGCGCGGCCGCGAATTCCTGATGAAGGACGGCTACAATTTCGACCTGACCAAGGAAGACGCGCTGCACGCCTATAACCGCCACCTGGTCAGCTATCTGCGCACCTATGAGCGCATGGGCCTGCAAGCCATTCCGATGCGCGCGGATGGCGGGCCGATCGGCGGCGACTATACCCATGAATTCCTGGTGCTGGCCGAGACCGGCGAATCCGAGGTGTTCTACGACAGCGAGATCACCGACCTGAAATTCGGCGACCGCGCCATCGATTACGACGATGTCGCGCAATGCCAGGCGGTGCTGGAGGAATTCACCAGCCGCTACGCCCGCACCGACGAAACCCATGACGAGGCGCTGTTCGCCCAGGTCCCCGAAGCGCGTCGCCGCCAGGCGCGCGGCATCGAGGTCGGGCAGATCTTCTATTTCGGCACCAAGTATTCCGAGCCGATGGGCGCCACGGTCGTCGGCCCGGACGGCCAGCGCGTGCCGGTGCATATGGGCTCGCACGGTATCGGCGTCAGCCGCCTGCTGGGCGCGATCATCGAGGCCAGCCATGACGACAAGGGCATCATCTGGCCCGAGGGCGTCACCCCCTTCCATGCCGGCATCGTCAACCTCAAGCAGGGCGACGCCTCGACCGACGGCGCCTGCGAGGCGCTTTACGCCGAGCTGAAGGCGCAGGGACTGGACCCGCTCTATGACGACCGGGACGAGCGCGCGGGGGCGAAATTCGCCACCATGGACCTGGTCGGCCTGCCCTGGCGCATCACCGTCGGCCCGCGCGGGCTGGCGGCCAACAAGGTCGAGCTGACCTCGCGCCGCAGCGGAGAATCGATCGAGGTCTCTCCGCAGGAGGCGGTGGCGCGGCTGAAGGAGATCTACCAGCCGGTCTTCGACGCCGCGAAATAGGCCGTCCGGCCGGGCCCGGGGGCCCGGTCGCCGGAGTATTTGGAAAACGGTGAAATCGCGGGGGTGGCGCCTTCCCGGCGCCGCCGGTTCCGGACGGCGCGGCCGGAGGACGAGTGTAGGGGCGCCGTTGCGGCGCCTGGGCGTTGACAAGGTGCGGTTGTGCGGCTTCCCTGCCCCGCAGGTGAACGAGTGGGAGTGCGATCGTGGCAAGGAAGGCGCTGATCACCGGGGTGACGGGGCAGGACGGCTCCTATCTGGCCGAGTTCCTGCTGGAAAAGGGCTATGAGGTGCATGGCATCAAGCGCCGCGCCTCGTCCTTCAACACCCAGCGCGTCGATCACATCTTCCAGGACCCGCATGAGGCCGAGCCGCGCTTCTTCCTGCATTACGGCGACCTGACCGACAGCTCGAACCTGACCCGGATCATGGCCGAGGTGCGGCCGGACGAGGTCTACAACCTTGGCGCGCAATCCCATGTCGCGGTCAGCTTCGAGGCACCGGAATATACTGCCGATGTCGATGCGCTCGGCGCGCTGCGGCTTCTGGAGGCGATCCGGTTTCTGGGGCTGGAAGGGGTGACGCGCTATTACCAGGCCTCGACATCCGAGCTTTACGGACTGGTGCGCGAGACGCCGCAAAACGAGCGCACGCCCTTCCATCCGCGCAGCCCCTATGCCGTGGCCAAGCTCTATGCCTATTGGATCACGGTGAACTATCGCGAGGCCTACGGGCTTTTCGCCTGCAACGGCATCCTGTTCAACCACGAGAGCCCGCGCCGGGGCGAAACCTTCGTCACCCGCAAGATCACCCGCGGGCTGGCCAATGTCGCGCAAGGCGTCGAGAGCTGCCTTTACATGGGCAATCTGGATGCGCTGCGCGACTGGGGCCATGCCCGCGACTATGTGCGCATGCAATGGCTGATGCTGCAATGCGACGAACCCGACGATTACGTCATCGCCACCGGCGAGCAGCATTCCGTGCGCCAGTTCCTGATCTGGACCGCCGAGGAGCTGGGCATGGCGCTGGAGTTCCGCGGCTCGGGCGTGGACGAGGTGGCGGTGGTCGCCTCGGTCTCGGGCGACCTGGCGCCGGCAGTCAGGCCGGGCGATGTGGTGATGCGGGTCGATCCGAAGTATTTTCGCCCGGCCGAGGTGGCGAGCCTGCTGGGCGATGCGGCCAAGGCGCATCAGCGGCTGGGCTGGCGGCCCGAGACCGGGCTGCGCGAGATGATCGCCGAGATGGTCGCTGCCGATCTGCGAAGCGCGCGGCAGCATGCGCTGCTGAAGCATCACGGGCTGGGGCTGCCGGTCTCGGCCGCGGAGCGCTAGATGGCACGGCTGTTCGTCACCGGCGGCCATGGCATGGTCGGCTCGACCCTGCGCAGCCATCCGGGCATCGAGGCCTGGGAGGTGCTGGCGCCCGCGCGGGCCGAGCTGGACCTTTGCGACGCCGCCGCCCTGCGCGACTGGCTGGCGCGGCATCGCCCCGACGCGGTGGTCCATGCCGCGGGCGTGGTCGGCGGCATCCAGGCCAACATGGCCGAGCCGGTGCGGTTCCTGGCCGAGAACGCCCGGATCGGGCTGAACCTGCTCACCGCCTGCCGCGAGATCGGTATCCGGATGCTGCTCAACCTGAGCTCAAGCTGCGTCTATCCGCGCGACCTGGGCCGCGGCCTGTCCGAGGAGCAGATCCTGACCGGCGCGCTGGAGCCCACCAACGAGGGCTACGCGCTGGCCAAGATCATGACCATGCGGCTGGTGGACTATGCCTGCCGCGAGGATCGCAGCCTGCAATGGCACACGCTGATCCCCTGCAACCTCTACGGTCCGCATGACAAGTTCGACCCCCGGCAATCGCATCTGGTGCCGGCGATCATCCACAAGATCCACCGCGCCCGGATCGAGGGCCATGAGACCGTCGAGATCTGGGGCGACGGCTCGGCGCGGCGCGAGTTCATGTATGCCGGCGACCTGGCCGAGGCGATCCTGCGGGCACTGGCCGATCCCTCGGCCCTGCCGCCGGTGATGAATGTCGGGCCGGGTGTCGATCACACGATCAACGATTATTATAATGTCGTGGCTGAGGTGATCGGCTGGCAGGGCCGTTTCATCCATGACCTGGGCAAGCCGGTGGGCATGCGGCGCAAGCTCCTGTCCGTGACGCGGCAGGCGGAATGGGGCTGGGCGCCGCGAACCGGACTGCGCGAGGGCATCGCCGCCACCTATGCCTGGTATCTGGAGCACCAGCCATGAGCCGCTTTCCCCTTGCGACCTCGAGTTGGGACGAGGCGGAACGGGCCGCCCTGCAACGGGTGATCGACTCGGACCGGTTTTCCATGGGGCCGGAGGTCGCGGCTTTCGAGGCAGAGTTCGCCCGCTTCACCGGCAGCCGCCATGCGGTGATGGTGAATTCCGGATCCTCGGCCAATCTCGCCATGGTGGCGGCGCTGCGTTATACGCAAAACCCGGCGTTGCGGCTGATGCCGGGCGACGAGGTGATCGTGCCGGCAGTGTCCTGGTCCACCACCTTCTTTCCGCTGCACCAATACGGGCTGCACCTGAAATTCGTCGATATCGACCGCGAGACGCTCAACTACGACCTTGCGGCGCTGGCCGGGGCGATCACCGAGCGCACCCGGGCCATCATGGTGGTGAACCTGCTGGGCAATCCGAACGATTTCGACGCTCTCCGCGCCATCATCGGCGAGCGGAACATCGTGCTGATCGAGGACAATTGCGAATCGATGGGTGCGACCTTCGGCGGCCGGGAATGCGGCACATTCGGGGTGATGGGGACGTTTTCCACCTTCTTCTCGCATCACATCTCGACCATGGAGGGCGGGCTGATCGTCACCGATGACGAGGAGCTCTACCACATCCTGCTGGCGTTGCGGGCGCATGGCTGGACGCGCAACCTGCCGAAATTCAACCGCGTGACCGGCGAGAAAAGCGACGATCCCTTCGAGGAGAGCTTCCGCTTCGTCCTGCCCGGCTATAACCTGCGCCCGCTGGAGATGTCGGGCGCGCTGGGGCGGGCGCAGCTGGCGAAACTGCCGCGGCTGATCGATGGGCGGCGCGCGAACGGCGCGCTCTGGCAGCAGGCGATGGCCGATCACCCGCTGTTCAGCATCCAGCGCGAGACCGGCGAAAGCAGCTGGTTCGGATTTTCCCTGGTGCTGCGGCCGGAAACGGGCCTGACACGGCGCGAGGTGCTGGCGCGGCTCGACACGCTGGGATTCGAGACCCGGCCCATCGTCAGCGGCAATTTCACCAAGAATCCTGTGCTGCGGCTGATGGATCACAGCCTGCGCGGGCCGATGACCCATGCCGAGGAGATCGACCTTAACGGTTTCTTCATCGGCAATCATCATTATGACATCCGCGACGCGATCGGGATTCTGGCCGGTTTCCGCGCCTGACCGGGTGCTGGACTTGCCGACCCGGCTTGGTCAGGATCGGGAATGCGGTCGGCGGATGGGTGGTCATGAGTGCGGGACGGATGAAACGGATCGGCATCGGGCTTGTCGGCATCGCCCTGGCCGGGACGCTCGCCTTCTTCGCCTGGCCCGGTCCGCCGCGTCCGGTGACGCCGGTGCCGCAGGTCAGCCTCGCGGAAGACGCCGGTTTTCAGGCGCGGTTGGTCGCGCCGCAGCCCGGCCTGACCGCCCTGACCGCCGAGGTGACGGGACGTGCTGCGGCCGATCCCTCGAGCGAAGGCTATCGCCACGAATGGCCGGGGTTCCATGCCTCGGCGCGGTTCGAAGGGACGGGTATCACCCTGCGCTTCGACGATGCGGTCAATCGCTGGCGGATCACGCTGGATGGCAAGGCGGTCGAGATCTCGCGCCCCGGGCGGCAGGACCTGCGGATCGAGGGGCTGGCTTTCGGCGCATACACCATTCGCGCCGAAAAGATCAGCGAATCGCCGGGACCGGCCCTGTTCGGCGGGTTCTTTCTTGACGCTTCGGCCAAGGCGCTGCCGCCTCCCGAGCCGGCCGAGCGGCTGATCGAGTTCATCGGCGATTCCGATACGGTGGGCTTCGCCAATACCGCCGAGCGCCGCGATTGCAGCGGAGAGGAGATCTATGCCGCCACCGATACCAGTCGCAGCTTCGGACCGCAGGTGGCGGCGGCCCTAGAGACGGATTACCGCATGATCGCCCGCTCGGGCATCGGGCTGTTGCGCAATTACGGCGGTGCCGAGCCGGATCGCACCATGGAGCGGCTCTATCCGCTCGCCCTGCCGGGGGACGCGACGGTGGCCGCCCTGCCCCAACGCCGGGCGGATGTCGTCGTCATCGCGCTCGGCTCGAACGTCTTCGGTTCCGAGCTGGCTCCGGGCGAGCCTTGGACGGAAAAGAGCCAATTGCGCCACGATTTCGGCCCGGCGCTGGCCGATTTCGCCGCCGCCCGCAGGCAGGAGAATCCCGCCGCCCTGATCGTGCTGCTGGCCTTCGGCGAATATGGCCCCGAACTGGTCGAGGCGCATCGCAGCGCCTCGGACATGCTGACCGCCCGCGGCATCGCCAACCGGCTGGTCGTTCTTGGCGACCCGAAACGCGATGCCTGCCTCTGGCACCCTTCCGCCCGCGACCATGCCATGATCGCGGAAACCCTGATCGAGGCGCTGAAGGCCCCGGATTCCGGCGGAGCGGACTGATCTGCCCTTGCACCCGCCGCCGTGCGACCCCACACTCGACCCGATCCCGCCTAGCCGAGCCGCCATGCATTCCCTCAGACCGATTCATAACCGCCTGCGTCGTCCTTTCGGTCTGGGTTATGTGGATTTCTTCGACACCGCCGTCGAGCGTTGGGAGATCTGCCCGGCCGAGGTGGTCGAGATCACGCCGGGCATCTGGCTGCCCGACCAGATCGAACATATCGCGCGCACCGAATTTGGCGACCTGCACGACATCCTGGCGCAGATGCAGGGCAATCCGGCCGAACAGACGCCGCCGACCATGGGCTACCGCTTTCGCGACGTCGATTTCGTCGATGGCGTGCTGCATGCCCGCGGGGCCGAACGCCACCTGCGCCAGCGCAAGCATTCCGGCCTGACCTATCGTCGCCCGCGCGAAAGCCTGTCGGGCACGCTTTACGAAAGCTGGATCGGCAATCGTTGGTTCGGCAACTGGCTCTTGAACGACTGCCTCGCCTATCGGCTGGCCGAGGAGACCGGCGCGCCCGTCACCTCCGCCCCGGTGCGGGGCGGCCATATCGCGCGCTACGAGCAATTGCTGGACATGACGCCCCGGCGCATCGGCGAGGTGCATTTCGACGAGCTGATCCTGTTCGACGACCTGCACAACAACAGCCACCGCCGCGCCCGCGCGCAAGAGAATCGCACCCGCATCCTCAAGGATCGCGCGTCGAAGCCCCTGCCCGGCGTCTTCATCTTCCGCGGCGCCAGCGGCGATGCCCGCATCCTGGAAAACGAGGCCGAGATCGCCGAGCGGCTGGAGGCCGAATACGGTTTCCACACGCTTTACATCGACCGCCACGATGCCGACGAACTGGCCGAGGCGGCCGGCGCGGCCCGGATGGTGGTGGGCGTCGAGGGCAGCCAGCTCGCCCATGGCGTCATCGCCATGGCGCCGGGCGGCACGGTGCTGACGCTTCAGCCGGCGGACCGGGTGACCACCTCGCTCAAGCTGCTGACGGATTGCTGGCAACAGCGTTACGCCATGGTCGTCGGCGCCGGGACCGCGGGCGGCTACCGGGTCGAATGGGACCAGATCCGGCGCACGCTGGACCTGATCGCGGCCGAAAATCCCTAAAACCCGTCCTAACAGTCAGGTTGAGTTTGCCGCGAGACAACGGAATATGGGGGCGGGCGACCTTTATTTCCCGCCGAAGTAATTAAACAAGTGCATGGTGATGTTCGAAACTCTCCGGGATGACTACGTAAGACACGGCCGTTCGCTGACCGAACCCGCCTTTGTCTCGTTGGCCGTCTATCGTTACGGCCATTGGGCCATCGGGCTGAAGAATCCGCCGCTGCGCTGGCTGGCCAGCAAGCTCTATGCGTTGATGAAGATCTTCATCCTGAACGTGACCAAGGTCTGGATTCCGCCGCAGGTGCGGCTTGGAAAAGATTTCCACATCATCCATGCCGAGGGCTCGCTGTCGATCCATCCCGACGTGGTGATCGGCGACCGCTGCGGGGTGATGCACAATGTCACCATCGGCACCAATATGGGGCCCGGCGCGCCGGTGATCGGCGACGACGTGTTCATCGGCGTCAACTCCTGCGTGCTGGGCCCGATCACCATCGGCGACCGGGTGCGGATCGGTGCCAATACCGCGGTGACGACCAATGTGCCGCCGGATTCGGTGGTGATCGGCTCGCCCGCCAAGATCTATCCCAGCCTGCCGATCTTTGCCGCCAGGAAGAAAGCCCCCGCCCATGAGTGACGATTTCGACCGCAGCATGTGGCGCCTGCTGGCCGACAACCTGCCCGCCCGTGCGGACAAGATCGCCGCCGTGGATCAGAGCCGCGCGGTCACCTATGCCGAGCTTGCGGCCGAGGCCGGGCGCGTGGCCGACTGGCTGGTCTCGCGCGGCATCCGGCCCGGTGACCGGGTGATCGTGCATCTGCGCAAGGGCATAGACGAGGTCGCGGCCATGTTCGGCGCCTGGAAGATGGGCGCCGTGGTCATCAACGTGAACATCCGCTGGACCCCTGCGCAGCTGGCCTACGTCGCCCGCGACAGCCGGGCGCGCGCGGCGGTCCTGCCCCGCAACGCGCTGGAGGCGCTTGTGGGCGAACATGCCTTGCCAAAGGGCACGGCCTATCTTGTTCAGGGCAAGGCCGAGGGCCTTGTCCAGGGCGCGGACCCCTGGGGGGCGCTTGCCGCCGACCAGGCTTCCGCGCCCGACGAATCCGACCCGCGCGGATTGGCGATGATCATCTACACCTCGGGCTCGACCGGCGCGCCCAAGGGGGTGATGCTCAGCCACCGCAACATCCGCGTGGGCGCCATCTCGGTCGCGGACTATCTGGGGCTGGACGAAAGCGACCGGCTGCTTTCGGTGCTGCCCTACAGTTTCGACGCCGGGCTGAACCAGCTGACCACCATGCTGCTGACGGGCGGGACGGTGGTGCACCAGCCGCTGACCATGCCGGCCGAGATCATCCGCATGGCCCAGGCCGAATCGGTGACGGGAATCGCCGGCGTGCCGCCCCTGTGGAACCAGATCGTGCGGCTGCTGGTGGACCGTCCGACCGACCTGCCGGCGCTGCGGCGCATCACCAATACCGGCGGCAAGATCCCCCCGAACATCCTGGAGCTGCTGCCGCAGGTATTCCCGGGCGTCGACATCTACCTGATGTATGGGCTGACCGAGGCCTTCCGCTCGACCTATCTGCCGCCCGAGAAATTCGCGGCCAAGATGGGCTCGATCGGCCGGCAGATCCCGAACGCGCAGGTCTTCGCCGTCAAGCATGGCGAGGGCGTGGCCGGTCCCGGCGAACAGGGCGAGCTGGTCCATGCCGGCCCGCTGGTCAGCATGGGCTATTGGGAAAAGCCCGAGGTGACGGCACAGAAGATCCGCCCCTGCCCCGAACTGGCGCATCTGCTGGGCGACGAGCCGGTGGTCTGGTCGGGCGATCTGGTGCGCGTCGACGAGGATGGCGACCTGTGGTTCGTCAGCCGCATGGACGAGATGATCAAGACGCTCGGCTTTCGCCTGTCGCCGACCGAGGTCGAGGATGCGATCTCGCAAAGCGGGCTGGTGACCGACGTGGTGGCCTTCGGGGTCGAGGATGCCGATCTGGGCCAGGCGGTTCACGCGGTCGTGACCTATCTGCCGCAGGCCGACGAAACTGCGCTGGCCACGCATTGCGCCCGGGCGATGCCGCATTACATGCGTCCCCAGCACTATCATTCCTGGCAAGGCGCAATGCCGCGGACCGCCAGCGGCAAGCTGGACCGCCCCGCCATCATTTCCGCCGCCAAGGCCGCATTGCAGAACTGACCAGAGAGGCATTGAATCCATGAGCCTGAGCAAGGACGAGCTGATCCGCTACATCCGCAGCGAGCTGAACATCGACACGCCGCTGGAGGGCGATACCGAGCTTTTCTCGACCGGAATGCTGGATTCGGTGGCGATGGTCGGGCTGATCTCCTTCGTCGAACAGCATGCGGGAATACGGGTGCAGCCGGGGGACGTGACGCTGGACAATTTCGACAGCGTGGACGCGATCCTCGCCTATGTGCAGTCCCTTGACTGACCTGGACCGGCAACTGGCCGAGGCCGCCGCGCGCTTCGGCACCCCGGCCTATGTCTATGCTACCGACGAGATCGAGGCCCGGCTCGCGCATCTGCGCGCGCATCTGGGGCACTGGTTCGCCGTCAGCTTCGCGGTCAAGAGCAACCCGAACCCGGACCTGCTGGACTGGATGCGGGGCCGGCTGGATTATCTCGACATCTCCTCGGGCGGCGAATTCGCGCTGAGCCAGGAGGCGGGCTGGGATGCGGCGAAGGTCAGCTTCACCGGCCCGGCCAAGCGCGATGCCGAGCTGCGCCCCGCCATCGCCGCCGGCCTGGGCGAATTGGTGCTGGAAAGCCTGCGCGAGGCGCGGCTGGCCGATGCCGTCGCCAGCGAACTGGGCCGGGTCCAGCCGGTGCTGATTCGCATCGCGCCGGCACGGGTGCCCAAGGGTTTCGGCGACCAGATGGCCGGCCGGCCCAGCCCCTTCGGCATCGATGTCGAGGACGCGGCCGAGATCCTGCCGCAGATCGCCGCCCTGCCGAACCTGCGCATCATCGGGCTGCACATTTACTCCGGCACGCAATGCCTCAAGCCCGAGGCGATCTGCGAGAACTGGCGCATCTTCATGCAGGTGTTTTCCGAAACCTGCGCGGCGCTGGACCTGAACCCCGAGAAGCTGATCTTCGGCGCCGGGCTGGGCATCCCCTACCACCCCGGCGACAGCGCGCTGGACCTCGCCGCCATCGCGGCCGAGATCGGCCCCGAACTCGACGCCTTCGCCGCGCATTTTCCCGCGACCCGGCTGGTGCTGGAACTGGGCCGCTATCTGGTCGGCCCGGCGGGCTGGTTCCTGACCCGCGTGGTCTCGGTCAAGCAGTCGCGCGGCACCCGAATCGCCATCTGCGACGGCGGGCTGAACGGCAACCTGGCGGCCTCGGGCAATTTCGGCATGGTGCTGCGGCGCAATTACGTCATGCACCGGGTCGGCGGCGACGAGAACGGCGCGCGGCCCGAGGAGAAGCAGGATATTTCCGGCCCGCTCTGCACCTCGATCGACAAGCTGGGCGGCGGCGTCGCCCTGCCGCGGCTGGAGGAAGGCGACCTGATCGCCATCCATGCCTGCGGCGCCTATGGGCCCACGGCCAGCCCGCTGCATTTCATCAGCCATCCCCTGCCGGCCGAGGTGCTGGTCACCGGCGGGCAGATGCGGGACGTGACGCGAATCCGGGACCGCTAGGCCCCGGCTCCGCGCCTCGCACGGCAGCGTGATAAAATATTCCTGATCTTGGATTTTTGCGTCGTTTTTCTCGACCGGGTCGGTTGTGTTTTCCAGGCCTGCGCGTCTATTATCGGCGCACAGCCCGAACCGGAAAAGGAACACGATGGTCGAACAGAACCTGTTGCTCTTGCTTGTTCTGACGCCATTCGTGTCGGCCGCCCTGGCGGCCACGCTTCCCATAGGGGCACGCAACGCCGAAGCCTGGCTGGCCGGGCTGACGATGATCGTCGCACTGGTGATCCTTGCCGTGCTCTACCCCGCCGTGACCGAGGGGCAGCACATCACCGGCACCTTCCGATGGGTCAGTTCCATCGGGCTTGACCTGACCTTCCGCATCGACGGCTTTTCCTGGCTGTTCATGGTGCTGGTGGTGGGGATCGGCTTCCTGGTCATCCTCTACGCGCGCTATTACATGTCGCCCGACGACCCGGTGCCGCGGCTTTATTCCTGCCTGCTGGCCTTTGCCGGCGCCATGTCGGGGCTGCTGCTGTCGGGCAACATCATCATGCTGGTGGTGTTCTGGGAGCTGACCAGCATCGTGTCGTTCCTGCTGATCGGCTATTGGTTCCAGCGGCAGGATGCGCGCGACGGGGCGCGGATGTCGCTGATCGTGACCGCCTCGGGCGGGCTGTGCCTGATGGTGGCGATGATCATCCTGGGCCAGATCGCCGGCAGCTACGAGCTGGACGCCGTGCTCAAGGCCGGGCCGCAGATCACCAGCCACCGCCTTTATCCCGTGGTGCTGATCCTGTTCGTGCTGGGCGCCTTCACCAAATCGGCGCAGTTTCCGTTCCATTTCTGGCTGCCCAACGCCATGGCGGCGCCGACACCGGTCTCGGCCTATCTGCATTCGGCGACCATGGTGAAGGCCGGGGTCTTCGTGCTGCTGCGCTTTCACCCGGCACTGGGGGGCACGGATGCCTGGTTCCAGATCGTCACCGGCATCGGCATGACCACGCTGCTGCTGGGGGCGGTGGTGGCGCTGTTCCGCCACGACCTCAAGGGCCTGCTGGCCTATTCCACCATCAGCCATCTGGGGCTCATCACCGCGCTGGCCGGGATCGGCAGCCCCTTCGCGCTGATCGCGGCGGTGTTCCACATCGTCAACCACGCGGTGTTCAAGGCCTCGCTGTTCATGGCTGCCGGCATCATCGACCACGAGACGGGCACCCGCGACATGCGCCGCCTGTCTGGCCTGGCGCGGGTGATGCCGGTCACGGCGACGCTGGCGATCATCGCCTCGGGCGCCATGGCCGGGGTGCCGCTGCTCAACGGGTTCCTGTCGAAGGAGATGTTCTTCGAGGCGACCTATGTCTGGAACAACGGCGGCTCGCTCGACAGTTTCGCGCCTTATGTCGCGGTGCTGGCCGGGGCGTTCAGCGCCGCCTATTCGCTGCGCTTCATCGTCACGGTGTTCTTCGGCCCGCCCGCCACCGACCTGCCGCAGGAACCGCACGAGCCGCCGCTGCTCATGCGCCTGCCCGTGGCGATCCTGGTGGCGATCTGCCTGGCGGTCGGCATGTTCCCGCAGCAGGTTCTGGGCACCTGGCTGCAAACCGCCAGCATGGCGGTGGTCGGTCCCGAGCTGCCGCATTTCAGCCTGAAGATCTGGCACGGCGTCAGCCCGCCGCTGATCATGAGCCTGATCGCCATGTCGCTGGGTACGCTGATCTATCTGCTGCCGCGCCGGCTGATCGATTCGGGCGAGGATGGCACCCGCCTGATGCGCCGGCTGGATTTCGCGCGCGGCTTCGACTGGCTGTTGCAGCTCCTCACCGTCAAGCTGCCGCGCTTTGCGCTGCGGGTGCTGTCGGCGCACGGGCTTCAGTCGCAGTTGCGCGCCATGGTGCTGTTGTCGCTGGCCGGGGCCTGGTTCGTGCTGCGCACGCTGGACTGGAACGTGCCGATGCCCGAGCTGGGCGCCAGCGAGCTGGTCTTTGCCCTGCTGTGGCTGGTCGGCGGCACCTGCGCCATCGGCGCCGCTTGGCAGGCCAAGTATCACCGTTTCGCGGCGCTGGTGCTGATGGGCGGCGCCGGGCTGGTGACCTGCGCGACCTTCGTCTGGCTGTCGGCCCCCGACCTGGCCGTGACCCAGCTTCTGGTCGAGATCGCCACCACCGCCCTGCTGCTGCTGGGCCTGCGCTGGCTGCCCAAGCGCGACGAGGAGATTCCCGGCGACAACAATCTGGTCGCCCGTTCGCGCCGCAGCCGCGACCTGCTGATCGCCCTGGCCTGCGGCTCGGGCATGACCGCGCTGGCGCTGGCGGTGCTGCTGACCGCGCCCGGCGCTTCGGTCGGCGACTGGTTCCTGCGCAACGCCTATGTCGAGGGCGGCGGAACCAATGTCGTCAACGTGATCCTGGTCGATTTCCGCGCCTTCGACACCTTCGGCGAGATCACCGTCCTGGCCATCGTCGGGCTGACGGTCTATGCGCTCTTGCGCCGCTTCCGCCCGGCGCCGGAAAGCGTCGAGCGACCGCGCCCGCAGCTCGACGCCGAGGAACAGGCGCTGGAAGCCTATCTCTTCGTGCCTTCGGTGCTGATGCAATGGATGTTCGCGCCGATCATCGCGCTGTCGGCCTATCTGTTCTTCCGCGGCCATGACCTGCCGGGCGGCGGCTTTGCCGCCGGCGTCACCCTGGCCGTCGGCCTGCTGCTGCAATATGTCGCCGCCAATGTGCGCTGGGTCGAGGCGCGGATCATCGTGCTGCCGGTGCGCTGGATGGCCTCGGGCCTGACCATCTCGGCGGCGGTCGGGGCCGGGTCCTGGATCTTCGGCTATCCCTTCCTCAGCGCGCATGCGCAATATCTGGACATTCCCGTCATCGGCAAGGTGCCCTTCTCGACCGCGATGCTGTTCGATTTCGGCGTGTTCTCGCTGGTGCTGGGCGCCATCGTGCTGATGCTGATCGCCATCGCCCACCAGTCGCTGCGCGTCGCCCCGCGCGCCCGCGCGGTCGAAACCAGCGAGGAGACAAGCTGATGGAACTGATCCTGGCCCTTGCCATCGGCATCCTGGTCGGCTCCGGCGTCTGGCTGCTGCTGCGCCCGCGCTCCTATCAGGTCATCATCGGCCTGTGCCTGCTGGCCTATGGCGTGAACCTGTTCATCTTTGCCATGGGCCGGCTTTACGTCGGCGCGGCGCCGATCATGCCCAAGGGCGGCTTCGTCGATCCGACCGCCTATGCCGACCCGCTGCCGCAGGCGCTGGTGCTGACCGCCATCGTCATCAGCTTTGCCACCACGGCGCTGTTCCTCGTCCTGATGATCGCCGCACGCGGCGCCACGGGCACCGACCATGTCGATGGCAAGGAGCGTCATTCATGATGAACGACGGCACCATGCCCGACCATCTGATGATCGCGCCGATCCTGATCCCGCTGGTGGCGGGGGCGATCATGCTGTTCTACAACGACCGCAACCGGCAGATCAAACTGATCATGGGGCTGGTGGCGGTCGGGCTGACCTTCCTGGCCTCGGTCGAGCTGATGTCGGACGTGAAATCCGCGACCGAGCAGGGCGGCACCGTGGTCGGCCTCTACCGGCTGGGCGACTGGCCGGTGCCGATCGGCATCGTGCTGGTGCTGGACCGGCTTTCAGCGATGATGGTGATGCTGACCGCCCTGCTGGCCGCGCCCTCGCTGATCTATGCGGCGGCCGGCTGGCACGGCAAGGGCCAGCATTACCACAGCATGTTCCAGTTCCTGCTGGCCGGGGTCAACGGCTCGTTCCTGACCGGCGACCTGTTCAATCTCTTTGTCTTTTTCGAGGTGATGCTGGCGGCCTCCTACGGGCTGATGCTGCATGGCTCGGGCCCCGAGCGGATCAAGGCCGGGCTGCATTACCTGGCGGTGAACCTAGCGGCCTCGCTGTTCTTCCTGATCGGGGTGGCGCTGGTCTATGGCACCACCGGCACGCTGAACATGGCCGATATCGCCCGGGCCCTGCACTGGCTCGACGATGCCGAGCGGCTGCTGTTCCATGCCGCCGCCACCTTCCTGGGCCTGGCCTTCCTGATCAAGGCGGCGGCCTGGCCGCTGTGCTTCTGGCTGCCGCCGACCTATGGCACCGCCTCGCCGCCGGCCGCCGCGATCATGGCGATCATGACCAAGGTCGGCATCTATGTCATCCTGCGGCTGTCGCTTCTGGTGCTGGGACCGGATGCCGGCGCCTCGGCAGGGTTCGGCGCCCCGGTGCTGATGATCGGCGGCGTGCTGACCATGGCATTCGGCATGATCGGCATCCTCGGCACGCCGGAACTGGCGCGCAAGGGCGGCTATCTGGCGATCATCTCCTCGGGCACGGTCCTGGCCTCGATCGGCTTCGCCCAGGCCGGCGGCGGCAGCTCGATGCTGGGCGGGGCGCTTTACTACATGGTGGGCTCGACCGCCGCCATCTCGGCCTTCTTCCTGATCGCCGAGCCGGTCACCCGCAACGACCTGGGCGACGACGACGTCCCGGTCGAGGATGACGGCTTCGACCCGCTCTCGGAACGCTGGACGCCGATGGGCCTCGGCACGGTCGAGGACACCAGCGCCCCGGCCAGCCAGCGCACCGTGAGCTGGCTGACCATGTCGATCTGCTTCGGGCTGGTCGCGGCGATGATCGCCGGCCTGCCGCCGATGCCGGGCTTCATCGGCAAGCTGGCCATCCTGCGCGGTGCGATCGAGGATAACCTGCCCACCTCGGGCCATCTGCCGGTGATCCTCTGGGCCTATGCCGCCATGCTGATCCTGTCGGGCCTGGGGGCGCTGATCTCGCTGATGCGCTTCGGCATCCGCCGCTTCTGGGCCGAGGAAGGCCCGACGCCGCGCATCCTGGCGCTCGAGGTGGTGCCGGTGGTCATGCTGCTGGGCATGATCGGCTTGCAGACCGTGCGCTCGGACGCGCTGCTCGGCTATACCAACGCCACGGCCAGCGCGCTGCTGGAGCCCGGCGTCTATCGCAGGGCGGTGCTGGCCGAGGCGCAGGATGTGCGCGCCGCGCCCGTGCAAAGCTTTGCCCCCGATCCCCAGCCCGAGAACGGGCAGGAACCGGAGGCGCAAGAATGAGCCGGCTTGTCCCCCATCCCTTGCTTTCGGCTGCGCTGGTGGTGATGTGGCTGTTTCTGACCGCCTTTACCCTGGGCCATCTGCTGCTCGGCACGCTGATCGCGCTGGGGGCGGGCTGGTCGGTCGAGCACCTGCACCCGCCGAAGCCGGTGTTCCGGCGCTGGCTGGCGATTCCGAAGCTGATGGCGATCGTGGCGGTGGACATCCTGCGCTCGAATATCACGGTGGCGCGGGTGCTTGTCCTGGGGCCCGACCATCCGAAATACCATTCGGGTTTCGTCGAACTGACCCTGCGCATGCGCGATCCCAATGCCATCGCGGTTCTGGCGATCATCCTGACCGGCACGCCCGGCACCGCCTGGATCGAGTTCGACCAGGAGGAGAGCCGGCTTCTGCTGCATGTCCTCGACCTGCGCAGCGATGACGACTGGCAGAGCCTGATCCGCGACCGCTATGAGACGCTGCTCATGGAGATATTCGAATGACGGCCGATATCCTGCGTTTCGCCCTGGGCTATGCCCAGATCGCCCTGATCCTGGCGCTGGCGCTGGCCTGCTGGCGCATGCTGCGGGGTCCGCGCGCGCAGGATCGGGTACTGGGGCTGGACACCATGTATATCAACGCCATGCTGCTGTTTCTGGTCATCGGCATGGGCAACGGCAATGTCTTCTTCTTCGAGGGCGCGCTGGTCATCGCCGTGCTGGGCTTCGTCACCACGGTCTGCGCGGCCAAGTTCCTGATGCGCGGCGAGGTGATCGAATGACGCATCTGGAGCAACTGCCGCCCTGGGCCGCGATCATCGTCGCGCTGTTCGTGGCGATCGGGGCCACGCTGACCCTGCTGGGCGGGGTCGGGCTGGTGCGGCTGAAAAGCTTCTACCAGCGCCTGCACGCGCCGACCCTGGGCTACAGCTACGGCACGCTGCTCATCATCCTGGCCTCGATGCTGCTGTTTTCGCTGAGCGAGAAGCGGCCGGTGGTGCATGAGCTGATGATCGGCATCTTCATCATGATCACCACGCCGATCACGCTGCTGATGCTGGGCCGGGCGGCGCTGCGCCGCGACCGCGACCGCAAGCTGGGCCATGACGAGGTAGTGCCGCCCCGCAACCGCGCGGAACCGCCCACCGAAGCGGAAACCGAGGATCCGCAGCCCTAGCGCGATTCCGCCAGCACCTGCCGCAGCAGGGCGGAATCGACCGCATCGGTGACGAAAGCCCGGCCGATGCCATGCGCCAGCACGAAGCGCAGCTTGCCGTCCTGCACCTTCTTGTCCTGAGCCATCAGCTCGATCAGCGCCTCGTCATCCGGCAGATCGCCCGGGATGTCGCGGATGCGCGCCGGCATGCCCATGGCGGCGAAATGCGCCGCCACCCGCGACGGCGCCTCCTGGCTGCACAGGCCCATCCGCGCGGACAGCTCGAAAGCCAGGGCGCAACCGATGGCCACGCCTTCGCCATGCAGCAGCCGGTCGGAATAGCCGGTGGCCGATTCCAGCGCATGGCCGAAGGTATGGCCCAGGTTCAGAAGCGCGCGCTCGCCCTGCTCGGTCTCGTCGCGCTGCACGATGCCGGCCTTCATCTCGACCGAATGGCGCACGGCGCGCTGGCGCAGCGCCGGATCCTTCGCCAGCGCCGTGGCATTGGCCTCGAGCCATTCGAAGAAGCTCTCGTCGCCCAGCAGCCCGTATTTCGCCACTTCGCCATAGCCGGCGCGGAAATCGCGCGGCCCCAACGTGGTCAGCACGTCGATATCGGCCAGCACCAGCGCCGGCTGGTGAAAGGCACCGATCAGGTTCTTGCCCTGCGGGCTGTTGATGCCGGTCTTGCCGCCGACCGAGCTGTCCACCTGCGCCAGCAGCGTGGTGGGGATCTGCACGAAGCGCACGCCGCGGCGCAGGATCGCGGCGGCAAAACCCGCCAGGTCGCCGATCACCCCGCCGCCAAGCGCGATCACCAGGTCCTTGCGCTCGATCCTCTGCGCCAGCAGCCATTCCACGGCGCGGCCCAGCTCGGCCCAGCATTTCGTCGCCTCGCCCGCGGGCAAGGCCAGCGCCGGCGCCTCGATCCCCTGCCGGGCCAGCGCCTCGCGCAGCGCCGGCAGGTGCAGCGCCGCCACCGTCTCGTCGGTCAGGATGGCGACGCGGCGCCGGCCGGCCAGCGCGACGATCTCCTCGCCCGCCCGCGCCAGCAGGCCCTGGCCGATGCGCACGTCATAGGAACGCGCGCCCAGATCAACGTGAACGGTGTCGATGCTCATTTGCCCTCCAGGATCGCCGGATCATGCGTGCGGATCGCGTCCAGCACGCGATCCGCCGTCTGTTCGATGCTGTCGCCGCGCTGCGCCGGCACGCGGATATCGGCCAGCGCATAGACCGGGCTGCGCTCGGCCAGCAGCCGCTCCAGCGTGCCCCGCGGGTCGGGGGTCTGGAGCAGCGGCCGCGTCGGGCGGTGTCGGACGCGGTGCCAGAGCGTCTCCAGATCGCAGTCCAGCCAGACCGAGACGCCCTCCTCGCCGATGCGGGCGCGGTTCTCGGGACGCAGCCAGGCGCCGCCGCCGGTCGAGACGATGCCCCGCCCCGAGGCCAGCACCCGATTCAGCACCTCCGATTCGCGGGCGCGAAAGAATTCCTCGCCGTCGCGGGCAAAGATTTCCGGGATGGTCATCGCGGCGGCGCGCTCGATCTCGGCATCGGTATCCGAGAACGGCCTGCGCAACCGGCGTGCGAGTTCGCCCCCGATCGCGGTCTTACCCGCCCCCATCATCCCGATCAGCACGATGTTACGCCGCATCACCACCCGGATCCCGCCTCTTGCAACCGGAGAGACTGATGGCGTGATCTTTCGGGAAATGCCATATATATTTCGCACCAGCCGGCGACAGACCGGCATTGCATGCATATCGAGGCGGAAGGGGCATTTCATGCGGCTTTTGAAGGTGGTGGTGGTTCTGGTCATCCTGATTCTGGCGGGCCTTGCCGGCTATGCCTATTTCGGCGACATGACCTCGGACCCGCGCGAGATGCGGATGCCGGTCGAGCTGGACCTGGGCGCGGAACGCCCGGCGCCGGCTACGACCGCTGCCCAGATCGCCCCGACCACAACCCCAGAAGACAATGGCGCCGTCCAGCCCGCCCCGGCGGCCGGCGGCGCGGAAGCGGGGCAGAATGACCTCGACTGACGGTCTCGGCCTGGCCTGCGCCCTGGCGGCGGGGCTGGCGCTTGCCCTGCCGGCCGGCGCCAAGCCGCCGCTTTCCGCCAGCGACTGGCTGTCGGGCAGCGTGCAGGAGCCCGACAACATCTCGTCCTGGCGGCCCGGCGACCCACGCCCGCCCGAGCTCAAGCGCCGGGCTAAGCGCGACATCGCCCCCACCGGCGCGGTCGAGCCGGTCGGTGTCACCCGGCTGGGCGAGGGCAATCCCGATGGCAAGGGCACGGTCTCGCCGCGCGCCGCGGGACTGCCGGCGGATCTGTGGGGCGACAGCGAGGCGGCAGTTCTGGTGCGGCTGATCCGCAGCTCGAACCCGCGCCTGCCGGCGTTGCGGCGGCTGGAGCGGCGGCTGCTGGCCGCGCAGCTCCGCCCCCCGCGGACCGAAGCCGGGCAGGAAGGCGCGCTGTTCCTGGCCCGGGTGGACAAGCTTCTGGACATGGGTGCCACCGGCGCCGCCAAGGAACTGCTGAAGGCCGCCGGCCCCGGCGACCCCGAGCGGTTTCGGCGCCTGTTCGACATCGCCCTGCTTTCCGGCGACGAGGCCCAGGCCTGCGAGATCATGGACCGCACTCCCGGCGTCGCGCCCAGCTTTCCGGCGCGCATCTTCTGCCTGGCGCTTGGCGGCGACTGGGCAGCGGCGGCGCTGGTCTTTCACGGCGCCCAGACCATGGGACGGATCGATCCGCAGATGACCGAGTTGCTGGCGCAATATCTGGACGACGGCTATTCCGACGGCGCCGAGGAACTGGTTCCGCCGCCGGTGGTCACGCCGCTGGAACTGCGCCTGCACGAGGCGATCGGCCAGCCCCTGCCCTCCTCCAGCCTGCCGCTGGCCTTTGCCCTGGCCGATCTGGACCAGAACGAGGGCTGGAAGGCCCGGCTGGACGCGGCCGAGCGGCTGGCGCGGGCAGGCGCGATCCCCGCCTCGCAGCTGCGGATGATCTATCTGGAACAGAAGCCTGCCGCCTCGGGCGGGGTCTGGGACCGCGCCGCCGCCGTGCAGGCGCTGGCCGATGCGCTGCTGCTGCGCGATGCGGCTGCCGTAGCGCAAACGCTGCCGCCCGCCTTCGACGCCATGGTCGCGGCCGGGCTTGGCCCCGCCTTGGCCGATATGGTCGGGGCCGAGGTCGGCGCCCTGGGGCTGGAAGGCCGCGCCGGCCGGATCGCGCTTTGGCTGGCCCTGCAAGCCGCGCAACCGCAGGTGGTGCAGGACCCGCCCGCCGATGCCGCGCCCTTCGACCTGTGGCTCTTGCGCTTTGCCGAGGGCGAGCCGCAATCCGCTCCGCCGCCGGGCGAGGGCGAGCCGCTTGCGGCCGAGATTTTCCCGGCCTTCCTCGGCCCTTCGGAAAAGAACCTGCCGCAAGGCGCGACGCAGTTGATCCTGGCCGGCCGACGGGGCGAGGCACTGCTTGCCGCCATCGCCGATGTCGATGCCGGGCTGGACGGCGACCTGCCGCGCGCGGCGCAAGGCCTGCGCGTGCTGCGCGTGCTGGGCCAGCAGGAGATCGCACGCCAGGCCGCGGTAGAACTGATCCTGGCCCCGGCGATGACGCCCGCACCGGGCGCCGGCATGCCGTGAGCGGCGACCGGCAGAACGACCGGGGCCGGATCTCGGCCTTTCTCGACGCCCAGGCGGCCGAGGCGGGAGCGGCGCGCAACACGCTTCTGGCCTATGGCCGCGACCTGCGGGATTTCATCGACTGGCTGGCGGCGCGGGGCGAAAGCCTGCTGACCGTCCCGCGCGAGGGGATCGAGGATTACCTGTCCTATTGCGACGCGCAGGGCCTGTCGCGGGCCACGCGGGCGCGGCGGCTCTCGGCGATCCGGCAGCTCATGCGCTTCGCGCTCGACGAAAACTGGCGCGAGGACGACCCTGCCGGCCGCATCAGCGGCCCGGGCCGGGTGCAGCGCCTGCCGAAAGTCCTGGACCGGGCCGAGGTGCAGGCCATGCTGGATGCCCTGTCCCGCATCGGCCGCAACGAGACCGAGCGCGCCCGCAACCTGGCGCTGGTCGAGCTGATCTATGCCACCGGCATGCGGGTGAGCGAGCTGGTCTCGCTGCCCGTCGGCGCCTGCCGCGGCGATCCGGCGCTGCTGCTCATCCGCGGCAAGGGCGGCAAGGAGCGCATGGTGCCGCTGAGCGATCCCGCCCGCCGGGCGCTGGCCGCCTGGCTGAAGCAGCGCGACAATGCGCCCGCCGAAAGCCCGCTGGGCCGGCTGGTCGCGGGCAAGGGCGCGCGCTGGCTGTTTCCCGCCGCCTCGCGCGAGGGGCACATGACCCGGCAGGCGATGAACGCCCTGCTGGGCCAGCTGGCGCTGGCGGCGGGCATCGACCCGGCCCGCGTCTCGCCGCATGTGATCCGCCATGCCTTTGCCACGCATCTGCTGGAAGGCGGCGCCGATCTGCGGGCGATCCAGACGCTGCTGGGCCATGCCGATCTGGGCACGACCGAGATCTATACCCATGTCATGGACACCCGGATGCGCGATCTGGTGCTGAACCACCATCCCCTGGCCAATGCCCATCGCACCGACAAGAAGTCATGATCCCGCCGACCGTCCCGGACCCGACGCCCGCCCATGACCCGGCCTTCTGGCTGCTGGGCGCGGCGATCCTGCTGCTTCTGGCGCTTGCCGCCTTCTTCTCGGGCTCCGAGACGGCGCTGAACGCGGCAAGCCGCAGCAAGCTGCGCGCCCGCGCCGACAAGGGCGACCTGCGGGCGGCCGAGGCGCTGGAGGCCATCGAGGACAGCGAAAACCTGAACGGCGCCATCCTTGTCGGCAACACTCTGGTCAAGATCCTGGCCGCCAGCCTTGCCGCGGCGCTTGGCCTGCGCCTGTCCGGCTGGAGCGGGGCGGCGCTGGCGGTGCTGGTCCTGGCGCTTCTGCTGCTGGTGCTGGCCGAGGTGCTGCCCCGCACCCTGGCCCGCCTTGCCCCCGAGGAGACGGCATGCCGCGTCGCGCGGCCGCTGGGCGCCCTGGCCCGCATCCTTGCGCCCGCGGTCTGGACGGTGCGGCTGGTCGCGCGCGGCCTTCTGGCGCCTTTCGGCATCCGCGCCGGCCATGCGGGTCCGGTGTTCTCGGTGCAGGACGAGATCGCCGACGCCTTGGCCGTAGCCGAGTCCAGCGGCGCCGTGCAGAAAGAGGAGCGCGACCGGCTGATGGGTGCGCTGGACCTGGGCGAGCGCTCGGTCGAGGAGGTCATGCTGCACCGTTCGGGCATCGCGATGATCGACGCCGACCTGACTGCCGAGGAGGTGCTGGACCTGGTGCTGAAAAGCCCGCATACCCGCCTGCCGGTGTTTCGCGGCGAGCGCGAGAACGTCATCGGCGTGATCCATGCCAAGGATCTGCTGCGCGGCGTGCGCCGGGCGCTTCAGGAAAGCGGTCCCGAGGCGCTGCACGATTTCGACGTGCTCGGCACCGCCATGCCGCCCTATTTCGTGCCCGAGACCACGCCGCTGGACGAGCAGATGCGCGAATTCCTCAAGCGGCGGACGCATTTCGCGCTGGTGGTGGACGAATATGGCAGCCTGCGCGGGCTCATCACGCTCGAGGATATCCTGGAGGAGATCGTCGGCGAGATCACCGACGAGCACGACATGGACGCCGCGCAGTCGCTGCTGCCCGGACCGCAGGGCGATTACCTGGTCGAAGGCACCATGACCATCCGCGACCTGAACCGGGCACTGGACTGGTCGCTGCCCGATGACGAGGCCAATACCGTCGCCGGGCTGGTGATCCACATGGCCCAGTCGATCCCGGCGCCGGGCCAGGTCTTCTCGTTCCATGGCTATCGTTTCGAGGTGCTGGCGCGGCGGGAAAACCGCATCACCCGGCTGCGCATCCGCCCGCTGGAGACGCCGCCGCCGGGCGAGACCGCCGCCGATCAGTGATCGGCCATGCCGGCGGCGCGCTTGGCCTCCTCGACGCTGCCGCCGGTGCCGTTGAAGAAGGCGTTCAGCGCCACCGCCGCGATGGTGGCCAGCAGGATGCCCGATTCGACCAGCGGGTGGATGGCATGCGGCATCCATTGCTTGAAGTCCGGCGCGACCAGCGGGATCATCCCGAAACCCAGCGCCACCGCAACCACGAACAGGTTGTTGCGGTTGCCGGCGAAATCCACCGTCGAGAGGATGCGGATCCCCGTCGCCGCCACCATGCCGAACATCACGAGGCCCGCGCCGCCCAGCACCGGGGTCGGCAGCGATTCCACCGCCGCGCCCATCTTGGGCACCAGCCCGAACAGGATCAGGATCAGCCCGCCGGCAACGCAGATATAGCGGCTCTTGATGCCGGTGACGCCGACAAGGCCGACATTCTGGCTGAACGAGGTATAGGGAAAGGTGTTGAAGATGCCGCCGATCAGCGTGCCAAGGCCGTCGGTGCGCAGCCCGGCGGTCAGGCGCTGCGGCGTGACCTCGCGCCCGGTCATCTCACCCAGGGCCAGGAACATGCCGGTCGATTCGATCATCACCACGATCATCACCAGCACCATGGTCACGATCAGCACCGGGTCGAAGATCGGCATGCCGAAATGGAAGGGGGTGACGATGCCGAACCAATGCGCCTCGGCCACCTTCTCGAAGGTCATCTGGCCCAGGGCGATGGTCAGCGCCGCGCCGATCAGCATGCCCAGAAGCACCGCGATATTGGCGATGAAGCCGCGGCCGAAACGCGCGATCAGCAGGATCGCCACCAGCACCACGCCCGAGATGGCGATATTCACCGGCTGGGCGTAAAGCGGGTTCTGCACGCTGGGCGCGGGTGCGAAACCTTCTGGCAGCGCCGGCACCGCACCGGTCCCGGCCAGTTCCTTGAGCTGGTTCAGCCAGCCCATCGCCACCGGGTCCACCACCTTGGGTGCGGTCGGACCGACCGGGTTGCCGAAGATCCAGTTGATCCCCACCCGCATCAGCGTGACGCCGATCACCAGGATGATGGTGCCGGTGACCAGCGGCGGAAAGAATCTCAGCATCCGCCCGACGAAGGGCGCGATGAGCATGGCCACGATGCCCGCGCCGATGATGGCGCCGAAGATCATCCGCGCGCCCTCCGGTCCCGGATAGGCATTGGCCATGGCGACCATCGGCCCGACCGAGGCGAAGGTCACCCCCATCATCACCGGCAATTGGATGCCGAACCAGCGCGTCATGCCCAGCGACTGGATGATGGTGGCGATGCCGCAGCAGAACAGGTCGGCCGAGATCAGGAAAGCCACGTCCTCGGGCGAAAGCCTTAGCGCCCGGCCGACGATCAGCGGCACGGCGACCGCCCCGGCATACATGACCAGAACATGCTGCAAGCCCAGAGTCGTCATGCGCAGCGGCGGCAGGATCTCGTCGACCGGATCGACCGCGGGTGTGGCGACTTTGGCCATGATGCCCCCCATTGGTGCCGAAAATCGTTGCTTTTCCTGAAAGATTGCGACGGCGCCGGGGGTTTGGCAAATGCTTTATGACGATCGCGTGATCAGGCGGTGCGCGTGCCCTGGGATACGGCCCCTGCCCGCTCGCCGGCCTTGATCTGCCTGCGCGACATGCGGCGCAGGGTTTCGGTCAGCGGCAATCCCGGCCAGGCCGCCTCGGCCGCGCGCAGATGCGCCTTGGACCTTGCGCCGTCCTCCGCCTCGGCCGCGCGCAGGGCTGCGGACAGCTGCAACAGCGGCTGGTCGGGCGCCAGCGCCAGCGCCGCATCCAGCCAGCGCCAGCCGGCCTTGCGATTGCCGGCGGCGAAACAGGCATCGGCCAGCCGCTTGCGGGTCATCACCTGATCGGGCCGGGCCGCGTCCAGCCAGTGCAAAAGCGCGAAGGCCCGGTTCAGCCGGCCATGCAGCCGCAGGACCGAGGCGCAAAAGCCCAGCCACGCCTCATCCTTGCCCTCAAGCGCGGGATTGCCGCCCTTGGCCAGCGCCGCCTCGATCCGCGCCAGGCGGCCGGCCACGGGGCCCAGCTTGCGCGGCAGATCGGGCCAGAGCAGCAATTCGCGCTGCTGCCCCGGATCGCGGACGAATTCCGACCAGTCGATCCGCAACACCCAAAGCGGCAGAACCTTGCCCTTGCCGCGTTCCCGGTTGGGCTGGGCATGGACCGGCAGCAGGCCGGGCGCAAAGCCGAGCGCAAGCGCCGCCGCGCCACCCTCTCGCATCAGCCGATGCGCCAGCGCCGGCATGATCGGCCCCTCGGCCGCGCGCCCGGCAAAGATCATGTCCAGAAAACCCGCCTCCAGGCCGGGATCGGTCCCATCCGCCTCCCCGCCCTCTCCGCCGGAGATCAGCAGCACCTGCCGGCATTGCGGCTTGTCGCGGTTGCGCATCAGCGGCGCCTCCAGCCCCTGCTGCGCCAATTCCCGGGCCTGCCGCCGGCAACCCGAGGACCAGGCCAGCAGCGCAAGCTCGCGATAGAGAAAGGGAAACCGCTCCAGCAACTCGTCCCGCCCCGCCAGCGCATCGACCAGTTCCTCGCCACGCCCGCGGCCGGCGGCATGGCGCGCGGCATAGCTCACGCTCTGCGCCAGATCGCCGGGTGCGAAGAAACTGTCCGGCCGCGCGATCACCCGGTCCAGCAGCGCGTCATAGGCCGCAAGCCGCAGATCGACGGGCAGCGCGGCCGGCAGGGCCACGATGCGGCAATGCCCGATCATCGCCGCCGCGCGCGAGAAGGCGCTGTGGCTCGGCGCCCCCACCTCGGCGCAGCCGGCCATCAGCAGCAGCTCCAGCAGGTCGCGCTCGGCCACCGACAGGGCCCCGGGGTCCAGCAGTTCCTGCACCGGCAGGATGCGCGGATCACCCTGGCGCAGGTGCCCGACCGCCGCGGGCGTGTCGGAAAAGGCGATCACCGGCCCCTGCGCCTGCGCAACGAAGGCGCGGAAGAATTCGTCGGGCACATATTTCGACGCCCAGGAGGAATAGGACCAGGGATCGCCGTCCAGAATGTCGCCGCGCCGGACATGGATGGCCAGCGGCTGGCCACCGCCCGCCTGCGCCAGGATGCCGCGTGCCCGCTCCAGCGCCCGGGCCAAGCGCGGGGACAGCGCCAGTTCGGCGGCGGCGGCGCGCAGGCCGGCCGCAGCTTCGGCCTCGGATTCGTCCATGAAGCGGACGACCTCGGACATGCTGTCGCATTCGTAGCGCCGGCCCTCGGCCAGGGCGCGGGCGAAACCGGCGCTGTTCATGCCGGGCGCCACGGCGGGCAGGTTGCGCAGGCCGGCCCGGTCGGGCGCCCCGTCCACGATGTCGATATGCGCCGCCACGAACTCCGGGGCCAGGAAATCGCGCGGATCGAGCAGCTCGGGATAGGGTCCGCCGGGCTGGGACAGCCAGAGATAGCGCCCCGTGACGTCGAACTTGCGCGACAGGCGCATGACGTTGAGCAGGCAGATCAGCCGCGCACCGATCCGATCCTGCCGGAAGCCGATGATGGCCTGTTCCTTCCTCATGCGAAACCGTCCCTCCGATCCCCTTGCGGCTTGCAACCGCCCGCCCTCCTGCCTATCAGGACGTGCCGCCATACAACAGCACGGAAACCCCGATATGGACATCGCCGCCCGCCGCAAGGCCGATCCCGCCCACTGGCGCCTCGCCACCGCGATCCGCGCCCTTTCCATGGACGCCGTCGAGGCCGCGAATTCGGGCCATCCCGGCATGCCGATGGGCATGGCCGACGTCGCCACGGTCCTGTTCCGCAACCACCTGAAATTCGACGCCGCCGCGCCGAACTGGTTCGACCGCGACCGTTTCGTGCTGTCGGCCGGCCACGGCTCGATGCTGATCTATTCGCTGCTCTACCTGACCGGCTACGAGCAGATGTCGATCGACCAGATCCGCAACTTCCGGCAATGGGGCTCGATCACTGCCGGCCATCCGGAATTCGGCCATGCCGAGGGCATCGAGACCACGACCGGCCCGCTGGGCCAGGGCATCGCCACCGCCGTCGGCTTCGCCATCGCCGAAGAGGCGATGCGCGCCCAGTTCGGCGAGACGCTGTGCAGCCACAAGACCTGGGTCATCGCCGGCGACGGCTGCCTGATGGAGGGCATCAGCCAGGAGGCCGTCGGCCTGGCCGGCCACCAGAAGCTCAAGAACCTGATCGTCCTTTGGGACAATAACGACATCACCATCGACGGCCGGGTGTCGCTGTCGGATTCGACCGACCAGCTCAAGCGGTTCGAAGCCTCGGGATGGCGGACGCTTTCCTGCGACGGCCACGACCCGGCCGATATCGAGCGCGCACTGGCGAATGCCGCCAGCGGTCAGGACGACCGCCCGGTGCTGGTCGCCTGCAAGACCATCATCGGCTACGGCGCGCCGAACAAGCAGGACAGCTCGGGCGTGCACGGCTCGGCGCTGGGGGCGGCGGAAATCGTCGCCGCGCGCGAGGTGCTGGGCTGGGATTCGCCCGCCTTCGTCATCCCCGAGGACATCCTGGCCGACTGGCGCGCCATCGGCGCCCGCGGCCGGGCCGAGCGCGAGGCCTGGGCCGCCCGCGTCGATGCGGCCGAGAACCGCGACGAATTCGCCCGCCGCATCTCGGGCGGCGTCAGCGACCGGCTGGCGCCCACCATCGCGGCGCTCAAGGAACAGGCGCTGGCCAGCAAGCCCAAGGTCGCGACCCGCAAGGCCAGCGAGATGGTGCTCGAGGTGGTGAACCCCGAACTGCCCGAGACGCTGGGCGGCTCGGCCGACCTGACCGGCTCGAACAACACCAAGACCAAGGATCTGGGCATCTTCACGCCGGAAAACCGCAAGGGCCGCTATATCCATTACGGCATCCGCGAGCACGGCATGGCGGCGGCGATGAACGGCATCTGGCTGCATGGCGGGCTGCGCCCCTATGGCGGCACCTTCATGTGCTTCACCGACTATGCGCGCGGCGCGATGCGGCTTTCGGCGCTGATGGGCCTGCCGGTGACCTATGTCATGACCCATGATTCCATCGGCCTGGGCGAGGACGGCCCGACCCACCAGCCGGTCGAGCACCTGGCGATCTGCCGCGCCACGCCCAACACGCTGACCCTGCGCCCCTGCGACCTGATCGAGACCGCCGAGGCCTGGGAAATCGCGCTGTCGAGCGAATCGACCCCGACGGTCATGGCGCTGTCGCGCCAGAACCTGCCGCTGCTGCGCGAGGATGCGGGGGCTGAGAACCTCTCGGCCAAGGGCGCCTATGTGCTGCGCGAGGCTGGCGCCGCGCCCAAGGTGATCCTGCTGGCCTCGGGCTCCGAGGTCGAGATCGCCGTCGCCGCCCGTGAGGCGCTGGAGGCCGAAGGCGTGCCCACCCGCGTCGTCTCGGTGCCGTCGATGGAGCTGTTCCGCGACCAGGACACCGAATACCGCCGGCAGGTCCTGCCGGCCGGCACCGTGCGCGTCGCCATCGAGGCCGCCGTGCGCCAGCCCTGGGACTGGCTGCTCCTGGGCGAGCGCGGGCGCGAGGAAACCTCGGGCTTCATCGGCATGACCGGCTTCGGCGCCTCGGCCCCGGCACCGGTGCTCTACAAGGAGTTCGGCATCACCGCCGAGGCCGCCGTCGCCGAGGCCCGCCGCCTGCTGGGCTGATCCAGACGCCGGGCCGCCCCGCCAAGGGCGCGGCCCGCATCTTCTTCATTCCTCGAATACCCATGCGGGGGCGCCCGGCTCGCCCGGTTTTCACCGTTTCCCAAATACTCATGCGACGGCACCCCGGGGGCGCACCGGCCCGCCCCCAGGCGCCCAGGCCCAAGGAAGCAGCAGCATGACCCCGCCGAAATCCGATCCCGGCGCCCTGCCGCCGATCCTCGCGCCCGCGGGCGATCCGGCGCGTTCGACTCAATTGCGCGGCATCCTGCTGCTGCTGCTGGCGATCTTCCTGTTCACGCTGATGGATGCGACCGGCAAGCATCTCTCGACGCTCTACCATCCGGTACAGGTGGTCTGGGTGCGCTTCGTCACCAACCTGGCCATCGTCGCGGTGATCTTCGCGCCGCGGCTGCGCAGCACCCTGGCCACCCGGCGCCCGGTGGTGCAGTTCTTCCGCGGCGTGACGCAGCTTGGCTCGATCCTGCTGTTCTTCAGCGCCCTGCAATTCATCGGCCTGGCCGAGGCCACCGCGATCATGGACATCAACCCGGTGCTCATCACGCTCGGCGCCGCGATCTTCCTGGGCGAATCCATCGGCATCCGCCGCATCCTCGGCATCCTCGCGGCGCTTTGCGGCGCGCTGATCATCATCCGCCCCGGCGCCGGCGTCTTTCATCCCGCGGCGCTGCTGGCGCTGGTCGCGGCCTTCACCTATGCCGCCGGCGCCATCCTGACCCGCCTCGCGCGCAGCGATTCCACCGCCACCTCGGTGCTGTGGTCGGCGCTGGTCGGCTCGATCCTCGCCTCGCTCGCCGTGCCCTTTTTCTGGCAGCCCATCGCGGCGAGCGATCTCTGGGCTTTCCTGCTGCTTGGCGGGCTCGGCACGGCGGCGCAGGCGCTCCTGATCCGCGCCTTCTCGCTGGCCGAGGCCGCCGCCATCGCCCCCTTCGGCTATACCGGGCTGATCTGGGCCGGGCTCTGGGGCTGGCTCTTCTGGGGCACCCTGCCCGACCGGTGGACCTTTGTCGGCGCGTTGATCATCGTGGTCGCGGGCATATATGTCTGGATGCGCGAGGCCCGTGCCATGCACCGGCCCGCATGATCCGAAAGCCCATGAACAGGACCGCGATGAGCGAGACCGAAACCCAGGAACCCGTCCGACTGCGCGACCGCATCGCCAATGGCGCCTTTCTGGCCCTGATGGGCCTCGCCCGGATCCTGCCCTATGAGCGGCGCGTCCCCCTCATGGGCTGGTTCTTCGCCCATGTCCTGGGCCCGCTTGCCGGCTGGCGCAGGCGCATCCGCGCCAACCTGGCCCTGGCATGCCCCGACCTGCCCCCGGCCGAGATCCGCCGCCTGACCCGCGCGGTGCCGGACAATGCCGGCCGATCGCTGGCCGAGACCTATTCTGGCGAGCAGTTCACCGACCGCATCCACGCCGCCGATCCGCTGGCCGGCCCCGGCCTGCCGGCACTGGAGCAGGCGGCGGCGGCCGGCCGGCCCGTCATCCTCGCCGCCGCGCATTTCGGCAATTACGACGCCATGCGCGCGGCGCTGGCCGGGCGCGGCTGGCCGGTCGGCGCGCTCTACCGACCGATGAACAACGAGGCCTTCAACCGCCATTACATCCCGGCGCTGAATGCCATCTCGCAGCCGATATTCCCGCGCGGCCGCGCCGGCCTGGCCGCCATGCTGCGCTTTCTGAAGGGCGGCGGCTGGCTGGCCCTGGGCTTCGACCAGTTCGACGATCACGGCGCCGAGCTGCGTTTCTTCGGCCAGCCGTCGAAGACCGTGCTGACCCCGGCGGAACTGGCGCTGCGCTATGATGCGCTGATCCTGCCCATCGCCGGGGTGCGCCAGCCTGACGGGCTGAGCTTCCGGGTCGAGGTCGGCGAGCCGGTACCGCACAGCGATGCCGCGACCATGATGCAGGCGCTGAACGACGATCTGGAGCGGCTGGTGCGCGCCCATATGGAGCAATGGTTCTGGGTGCATCGGCGCTGGAAACGCAGGGGCTAGGCGGCGAATCCCTTTCCCTTGGGTTGTCCGACGGTCTATAAGTGCGCCCAAATCCGCCGCGCAAGCAGAACGCGGGCCCCGACAACGACATCCAGAGGACGGCATGAGCGACGAATCCAAGAACGCTGGTCACGAAAAACGTCATCACGAGGGCGACGTCGCCTTCATCCAGGCGCTGGCCGAATTGCTCAATCGCAACGAGCTGACCGAACTGACCGTCAAGCGCGAATATGACGAAAACGACCGGCTGACCGTCAGCCTCTCCAAGCAAAACAAGCAGGTCATCCAGACCGTGGCCGCGCCCGCCGCCGTCCCGGCCCCCGTCGCTCCGGCTGCCGCGCCCGCCGCTGCCGCCCCGGCCGCCAGCGAGGATCCGGCCAGCCTGCCCGGCGTCGTGACCTCGCCCATGGTCGGCACCGCCTATCTGGCGCCCGAGCCCGGCGCCACCCCCTTCGTGGCCATCGGCCAGCAGGTCAAGGAGGGCGAGACGCTGATGATCGTCGAGGCGATGAAGACGATGAACCACATCCCCTCGCCCCGCTCGGGCACGGTCAAGCGCATCCTGGTCGATGACGGCAGCCCGGTCGAATTCGGCGCGCCCCTGATGGTTGTCGAGTGAGTCAGGGCATGTTCGACAAGATCCTGATCGCCAACCGCGGCGAGATCGCGCTTCGCGTGATCCGCGCCTGCCGCGAAATGGGTATCGCCTCGGTCGCAGTGCATTCCACCGCCGATGCCGATGCCATGCATGTGCGCATGGCCGATGAATCGGTCTGCATCGGCCCGCCGCCCTCGACCGACAGCTACCTGTCGCAGCCCGCTATCATCTCGGCCTGCGAGATCACCGGCGCCCAGGCCGTGCATCCCGGTTATGGCTTCCTGTCGGAAAACGCCAGCTTCGTGCAGATGCTCGAGGATCACGGCATCACCTTCATCGGCCCCTCGGCGGAACATATCCGCATCATGGGCGACAAGATCACCGCCAAGGAGACCGCCAAGTCGCTGGGCATCCCGGTGGTGCCGGGCTCGGACGGCGGCGTGGCGGAGGTGGCCGCGGCCAAGCGGATCGCGGCGCAGATCGGCTATCCG
Organism: Paracoccus sp. MKU1; assembly: GCF_001447385.1. GTDB lineage: Bacteria > Pseudomonadota > Alphaproteobacteria > Rhodobacterales > Rhodobacteraceae > Paracoccus. The sequence continues at coordinate 95,868 of NZ_LLWQ01000008.1, forward strand.
GTCATCATCAAGGCCACCGCCGGCGGCGGCGGCCGCGGCATGAAGGTCGCCCAGGACGAGACCGCGCTGGAGACCGCATTCCGCACCGCCCGGGCCGAGGCCAAGGCCGCCTTCGGCAATGACGAGGTCTATATCGAGAAATACCTGCAACGGCCGCGCCATATCGAGGTCCAGGTCTTTGGCGACGGCCGCGGCCGGGCCGTGCATCTGGGCGAGCGCGACTGTTCGCTGCAACGCCGCCATCAGAAGGTCTTCGAAGAGGCGCCCGGCCCGGTCATCACCGCCGAGCAGCGCGCCCGGATCGGCGGCATCTGCGCCAATGCCATGGCCAAGATCGGCTATCGCGGCGCCGGCACCATCGAATTCCTGTTCGAGGACGGCGAGTTCTATTTCATCGAGATGAACACCCGCCTCCAGGTCGAGCATCCGGTGACCGAGGCGATCTTCGGCGTCGATCTGGTGCGCCAGCAGATCCTGGTCGCCGCCGGCGAGGAGATGGAGTTCCGCCAGGAGGACCTGCAAATCCGCGGCCATGCCATCGAGGTGCGGATCAATGCCGAGCGGCTGCCGAACTTCACCCCCTCGCCCGGCACGATCTCGCAATATCACGCGCCGGGGGGCCTGGGCGTGCGGATGGATTCGGCGATTTACGACGGCTATCGCATCCCGCCCTATTACGACAGTCTGATCGGCAAGCTGATCGTGCATGGCCACGACCGGCCCGAGGCGCTGGCGCGGCTGAACCGCGCCCTGGGCGAGCTGATCGTGGACGGCATCGACACCACCGTGCCGCTGTTCCGGGCGCTGATCGAAAATCCCGACATCCAGCGCGGCGATTACTCGATCCACTGGCTGGAACGCTGGCTGGCCGAGATGGCCGTCAGCGCCTGAGCGATGCGGCCCCTGGCGCGACAGGCGGTCCCTGCATGAGCGGGGAGCTGACTGCCGAACGGATGCTGGCCGCCTATGCCCAGGGGGTGTTTCCGATGGCGGAATCCGCCTCGGCAGCCCAGCTTTACTGGTTCGAGCCGGCGCTGCGCGGCATCCTGCCGGTGGGCAAGGTGCATGTCTCGCGCTCGATGCGGCGGTTTCTGCGCCATTGCGACTGGCAGGCAATGATCGACCGGGATTTCGCCGGGGTGGTGGCGGGTTGCGCCGACCGCGAGGAAACCTGGATCAATGAACCGCTCTTTGCGCTCTACCAGGATCTGTTCCGCATGGGCCATGCCCATTCGCTGGAAATCCGTGCCGGCGAGGAGCTGATCGGCGGCATGTTCGGCCTGGCGTTGGGCGGGGCGTTCTTTGCCGAAAGCATGTTCTCGCGCCGAACCAACGCCTCAAAGGCGGCGCTGATCTGGATGTCGTCGCATCTGGCCCGCTGCGGTTTCACGCTTTGGGACACGCAATATCCGAACCCGCATCTGGCCTCGATGGGCGGCCAGGCCATTCCGCGCCTGGAATACCGCCGCCGGCTGGCAGCCGCCCTACGGGTCCGGGCCGACTTTACCGCCCATGCCCTGCCCAACCTTCAGGCCCTGTTGCAGGAAATCACCCAGACATCGTAACGGGAATCGTCCAGCGCCGAGAGCGCCGGCGAGGAAGCGATCATCCAGCCCGAGAACAGCCGCGCATTGGCCTGCTTGTCGGTGATCGTCAGTTCGGCATAGGCGTCCGAGGTCGGGTCCGCCGCCGGATACCGGCATTCCGCCAGGCTAAGCTGAAGCCGGCCGAACTCGACCGACTCGCCCACGGCCAGCGTAAAATCCTGCGTCCGGCCGGTGATCTTGTCGAGCCCGCGCAACTGCGCCCCAGCACCGCGCGCCGTCTCGGGGCCGCGGGCGGCTTCGGCGGCGCGCTGACGCTCGGCGGCCGAAGGCTCGGCCGGAACCACTGCCTCGGGATCGTCGCTGAAGGCCGGGTCGATCAGCAACTGCTGGTCCTCGGCCAGTTCCTCCTCCTGGGCCATGACAGGGCTGGCGGCCAGCAGCAGGCACAGGCAGGCGCGGGTCAGAAGGTCGGTCATGGGCTGTCGTCCGAGCTTTGCGAATCCACGAATTTCATCATCAGCGAGATCAGGCTGACCGCGCCCTGCACATCCTCGATCTCGTCGCCGGGGGCCAGGTTGTCGGGCGCGCCACCCGGCTGCAATTCGATATAGGCGCCGCCCAGCAGCCCGTCCGACTGGATCAGCGCCGCGCTGTCGCTGGGCAGGCGGATGCTGTCGGGCAGGCGCAGCCGCGCCTCGGCATAATAGGTCTGCGGGTTCAGATCGACGGCTGAAACGCGCCCCACCCTGAGTCCGGCGACCCGGACATCGGTGCCCACCTCGATGCCATCGACATTGGGAAAGGCGGCCCGCAACTCATAGCCGCCGGCCAGCTGTGCGCCCAGCCTGCCGCCCGAGGTGGACCAGACGAGAAACCCGGCCGCCACGGCCAGCACAGCCGCGCCAACCCAAAGCTCGGCCCGTTCGGCGGCGGTGTTCATGCGCCTACTCGGGCTGCCAGGCGTCGTAGTCGCGACGCTCCACCGGCTGGGCGCGATAGAGCGAGCCCGCCGGGTGGTAGGCGGCCGGCGTGCCGGTCAGGTTCGGCTCATGCGGCTTTTCCCAGGGCTTGTGCGGCAGCGGGGCGGCCGTCGGCGGCTCCTTGTAGGTGTGATGCAGCCAGCCATGCCATTCGGGCGAGATGCGGCTTGCCTCGGCTTCGCCGTTATAGATGACCCAGCGACGCTTGCCGCCGCCGGACTGGTAATAGACATTGCCCTGATCGTCCTCGCCGACCTTTTCGCCGTAAAGCTTGGTCCAGACCTGGGTGTTGAGGGTCTGGCTGTTCCACCAGGTCAGAAAGCGCAGCAGAAACGACATGGGTGCGAACCTCATCAATCGGGTGTGACCGAGATATGGCGTAAGTTGCGCCGAAGGTCCAGAGAGGCTTGGCCCTGCCCGCCCTGGACCGGGCAAATCGACGCAGGTTCGGGGCACGGACCGCCAAGCCACCTGCGCCAGAACAGCCGAAAACCCGAGCCGTTCCCGGACAAGGGGAGCAGCACTCCTTCGGCAGGAACGCGTCCCAGGGACCCAAACACCGATCGAGGACAAATCCGGACCGCAGCAGCGCCGATCCCCGCAGCGGGGCCAGGACTGCAAGGGCCTTAACGGTCCTGCGCCGGGCAGCAGCGATCGTCTTTCGGGACGGGCTGACGGCGACCACAGGAGGGCGCGGCAGGCAAGCCGCGACCCCCGCGCCGGTTGCCAGTCGTGCCGCCCGGCTTCTGAAAGCCCCGCCTGTCCTCGCAGTTCCGCATGGACGGCCGCGGACGGGCCAGCCGCTTCCCTGCGGCACGCGGCCTAGCCTGCGGTCGCGGTTTCCTTTTTCGAATCGGTGTGGATCAGCAAAGGCTTGGCCGCGGGATTGTCCACCGCCTCCTCATTGACCACCACCTCCTCGACGCTGTTCATGCCGGGCAGGTCGAACATGGTATCCAGCAGGATATCCTCCATGATCGAGCGCAGGCCCCGCGCGCCGGTCTTGCGCTTGATGGCACGGCGGGCGATGGCCACCAGCGCATCCTCGGTGAAGGTCAGCTTCACGCCTTCCAGATCGAACAGCCGCTGATACTGCTTGACCAGCGCGTTCTTGGGCTGGGTCAGGATGGTGATCAGCGCCTGCTCGTCCAAGTCGCCCAGCGTGGCGATCACCGGCAGACGGCCGACGAATTCCGGGATCAGGCCGAATTTCAGCAGATCCTCGGGTTCGAGTTGCTTGAACAACTCGCCCACGCCCTTGTCGTCGTTTTCCTTGACCGCGGCGCCGAAACCCATCGCCGTGCCCTTGTTGCGCTGCGCGATGATCCGGTCGAGCCCGGCAAAGGCCCCGCCGCAGATGAACAGGATGTTGGTCGTGTCGACCTGGAGGAACTCCTGCTGCGGATGCTTGCGCCCACCCTGCGGGGGCACCGAGGCGACCGTGCCCTCCATGATCTTCAGCAGCGCCTGCTGCACCCCCTCGCCCGAGACGTCGCGGGTGATCGAGGGATTGTCGGACTTGCGGGTGATCTTGTCGACCTCGTCGATATAGACGATGCCGCGCTGCGCCCGCTCGACATTGTATTCCGACGCTTGCAGGAGCTTGAGGATGATGTTCTCGACATCCTCGCCGACATAGCCGGCCTCGGTCAGCGTGGTCGCATCGGCCATGGTGAAGGGCACGTCCAGGATGCGGGCCAGCGTCTGCGCCAGCAGCGTCTTGCCGCAGCCGGTCGGGCCGATCAGCAGGATGTTCGACTTCGCCAGTTCGATATCGGTCTTGGAGCTGTGGTTCAGCCGCTTGTAATGGTTGTGCACCGCGACAGAAAGCACGCGCTTGGCATGTTCCTGGCCGATGACATAGTCATCCAGCACATTGCAGATCTCGCGCGGGGTGGGCACGCCGTCGCCGGATTTCAACGCCGAGGACTTGGTCTCCTCGCGGATGATGTCCATGCAGAGTTCGACGCATTCATCGCAAATGAACACGGTCGGACCGGCAATCAGCTTGCGCACCTCATGCTGGCTCTTGCCGCAGAAGCTGCAATAGAGCGTGTTCTTGCTGTCGCCGCCGGTCGGATTGGCCATCAGTTGATCCTCGTATTGCCCCGGAGGCCCGGCAAAAGCGCCGGACGACCGCCTGTTTCGGACGTGGGCAGACCACGCCATGCGTCGCGCATCATGTTACGAGCCACCCCGCCCCGTCACAATCCCCAAAACGCCAGCCCCGGCAGCTTCCCGCAGCCGTTATCACTTGCTCGGCTCGGCCTTGCCGCGCGCCACCAGAATCTCGTCGATCAGGCCCCAGTCCTTGGCCTCCTGGGGCGACATGAAGCGGTCGCGCTCCAGCGCCTCCTCGACCTCCTCAAGGGTGCGGCCGGTATGGGCGACATAGATCTCGTTCAGACGCCGCTTGAGCTTTTCGGTCTCGCGCGCATGGATCAGGATGTCGGTCGCCTGGCCCTGGAAACCGCCCGAGGGCTGGTGGACCATGATGCGGCTGTTGGGGAGCGAGAAACGCTGCCCCGGCTGGCCGGCGCACAAGAGCAGCGAGCCCATAGAGGCCGCCTGCCCCACCACCAGCGTCGAGACGCGCGGCTTGATGTATTGCATCGTGTCATAGATCGACAGGCCCGCGGTCACGACGCCGCCGGGGCTGTTGATATACATGCTGATGTCCTTGGTCGGGTTTTCCGCCTCGAGGAACAAAAGCTGCGCCGAGATCAGCGTCGCCATGCCGTCATGCACCGGGCCGGACAGGAAGATGATCCGTTCCTTCAGCAGGCGCGAGAAGATGTCATAGGCACGTTCGCCACGGCTGGTCTGTTCGACGACCATGGGGACGAGCGTGTTCATGTAGAATTCTGCCGGATCGTGCATGTCTGTCCTTGCTTTTGTCCCTGCCTGGCCTGCCGTTTCGCGATTCGTCCCAAGGGCCTTGTCCCGTTTGACCGCTCTTAGGCGCGAAAGGTTGACAGAGTCTTAGTAACGCCAGGCCGCGAGGACAAGAGAGCGATAAAATTTGCCCCTTTCCGGCCGCACCGGTAATCTGGCGCCCGATCGACGGAGAAACGCATGAAACTGATCGTCGGCCTGGGCAATCCGGGCGCGAAATACGCCGCGAACCGGCACAATGTGGGCTTCATGGCGGTGGATCGCATCGCCGGCGACCACGGGTTTTCGCCCTGGCGCGCCCGCTTTCAGGGCGAGATCGCCGAGGGGCGGCTGGGCGAGACGCGCGTCACCCTGCTCAAGCCCGCGACCTTCATGAACCTGTCCGGCCAATCGGTGGGCGAGGCGATGCGCTATCTGAAGCTCGCGCCCCAGGACGTGATCGTGCTGCATGACGAGCTGGATCTCGCCCCCGGCAAGGTGCGGCTCAAGACCGGCGGCGGACATGCCGGGCATAACGGGCTGCGCTCGCTGCACCAGCATATCGGCGAGGGCTATCGCCGGCTGCGCATCGGCATCGGCCATCCCGGCGACAAGGACCGCGTCGCCGGCTATGTGCTGTCGGATTTCGCCAAGGCCGAACAGGCGGGGCTGGACGACCTGCTGCGCGGCATCTCGGACGGGGCGGCGGCGCTGGCCGCGGGCGACGATGCGCGCTTCATGAACGCCGTCGCAGCACGGGTGGCGCCGGCGCGCAACAGCGGCGCGCGACCCGACAATCCCGGCAAGGGATCGCCGAGGGAGCCCGCAGCGAAACCCGCCAACGATCCCGCCGCCGAGCCGCCCAGCCTTTCTGACCGGCTCAGGGCGCTGACCGAGCGGTTCCGGTGACGACCTGGCGCGAGGCCTTCGCCTTGCAGGCGGAAGCCTGCCGCGCGCTCGGCTCGCCGCTCACGGCCCGGATCTGCGAGCAACTGGCGCCGATTCTGGCGGGCGATGACAGCGCCCTGGCGTGGCGAGTGCGGACATGGCCGGGCGATCCCAGCCATCGCGCCGACTCGGTGCCGCTGCGGCTGTGCGGCGCGCTGCACGCGCTGGTGCTGAGCGGACGCGACCCGGAACTGGCGCAAGCCTATGCCGAAGCAGACGACGCCTCGCTTCATCAGAGGATTTCAGAAACAATTCAAAATCATCAGTCACATATCCTAGAATGGATCGAGCATGCGCCGCAGACCAATGAGGTCGCCCGCGCCGCGGTGCTGATCGCGGGGTGCTGGTTTCTCGGGAGCTTATTGGGCGGGCGCCGCTTCGATCTGTTGGAACTGGGCGCCAGTGCTGGACTGAACCTGAATTTTCCGCGCTATCATCTTGTCAAAACGGCGGAATATCAGCCGCCCTTGCTGGAGGGAAGCGAGCCCGGTGTCTGGCTGAGCCCGGAATGGCGCGGCACCGCCCCGGCCCATGCCGCGCTGGAGATCGGCGCGGCGCGCGGTGTGGACCTGAATCCGCTCGATCCGGCGCGGGACGGGTTGCGGCTGCTCTCCTATATCTGGGCGGACCAGCGTGCGCGGCTGGAGCGGATGCAGGCGGCCTTGGCGCTGGCCGCACGCCATCCGCCGCAGGTGGATCGCGGCGATGCCGGCGACTGGCTGCCGGCACGCCTGGCCGAGCCTTGTGGGCATGGCAGGCTTGTCTATCACACCGTTGCGGCGCAATATTTTCCTGCCGCCACGCGGGAGCGCATCGAGGCCGCGCTGCGGGCCGCCGGGGCGAAAGCCAGCCCCGAACGCCCCTTGGCGCATCTGTCGATGGAGGCCGATGGCGGCAAGGGTGCGGCGCTGGTCCTGCGGCTCTGGACCGGCGGCGCGCTGCGTGAATGGAGCCTCGGCCGGGCGGATTTCCATGCCCGCTGGATCGACTGGCAGCCGAAGGAGACCTGACATGGACCCCGCGCTGAACGTCCTTGGCGGCAGGCTGGAGACCTGCTCGACCGCGCCGCTGACCGGCTTCTTCCGCGACGGCTGCTGCAATACCGGACCCGAGGATCGCGGCCGCCACACCGTCTGCGTGATCGTGACGGCGGAGTTCCTGGCCTTGTCGAAATACCTGGGCAACGACCTCAGCACGCCGCGGCCCGAGTTCCGCTTTCCGGGGTTGAGGCCGGGCGACCGCTGGTGCCTTTGCGCGGCGCGCTTCCTGCAAGCGGCACAGGAATTCGCCGCGCCCGAAGTGGTGCTGGAGGCCACCCATGCCCGCACGCTGGAGATCGTGCCGCTGGAACTGCTGCACGCCCATGCGGTCGGGCGCGAGGGCTAGCGCCCGCTCTGCGCCAGATAGTGCCGCACGGCATCGACGACATGGCGGAAGCGGTCGCCGCCCAGATGCTTGCCGCCATACCAGCGCGTCACGATCACCACGTGATCGGTCAGCCCGGCGCGTTCCAGCATTTGCAGGATGATCTGGCTTGCCCCGCTTTCGCCGTCGTCGTCGCGCACCGCCTCGCCCGACAGGATCGCAGCCCAGCTGTTGTGGGTGGCCTTGGCGAAACGCTTGTTGCCCCGCAACTCGGCCAGCAGCGCCTCGGCCTCGGCCCGGGTCCGTGCCGGCCCGCCCGAGACGGCATAGCGCGAACCGCGATCCGAGATGATCTTGTCAAAGACGGTCAGGCTCATCGGCGGCGCCGGACGTAAAGCTCCAGCCGGTGGCGGACGATCTCATAGCCCATCTCGGCGGCGATCTCGGCCTGCAACCGCTCGATGCGCTCGTTGACGAATTCCATGACCTCGCCGGTCTCGACGTCGATCATATGATCGTGATGGGTGCCGTCGGCGGGTTCGAACCGCGCCGGCTCGCCCTCGAATTCCAGCTTCAGGATCACGCCCTGCGCCTCGAGCGCGGAAAGCGTGCGATAGACCGTCGCCAGCGATACCCCGGCCCCCGCAGCGGTCGCCCGCTGATGCAACTGCGTCGCGTCGGGATGATCCTCGGCCGCCGCCAGCACCCGCAGCAGCGCCGCCCGCTGGCGGGTAATGCGCACGCCCGCACGGCGCAGCGCGTCCTCGAAGGACTGGGCGCGGGTCTCGATCTCCATGCGGTTTTCTGGCCCAGATGCGAAGAAATTGCAACTGGCTTGACAGTTGAGAACCATTCGCAGATAACGGCGGCAGAACGAGGCCCAGAGCAGCAGAATCGGATCATGAAGCGCAGAACATTCCTCACCACGGCCCTTGCCGGGCTTGCCGCCCCGGCGATCCTACCGGGAGCGGCCCGGGCGCAGGCGGGCAGGCTCAAGGTGGCGACCACCTTCACCATCATCGCCGACATGGCCCGCAACGTAGCGGGCGACCGGGCCGAGGTGGTCTCGATCACCAAGCCGGGGGCCGAGATCCACAATTACGAGCCGACGCCCAGCGACCTGATCGGCGCGCGCGACGCCAGCCTGATCCTGCGCAACGGGCTGAACCTCGAGCTGTGGTTCGAGCAGTTCCTGCGCAATCTGGGCGAGCTGCCCTCGGCCACGCTGACCGAGGGGATCGAGCCGATGCCGATCTCGGGCGGGCATTACGACGGCAAGCCCAACCCGCATGCCTGGATGGCGCTGGATACGGCGCTGGTCTATGTGGACAACATCGCCGCCGCGCTGTCGCAGGCCGATCCCGAGGGCACCGGCGACTATCGCGCCAATGCCGGCCGCTACAAGGGCGAGATCGCCCGCACCATCGGGCCGTTGCGCGACGCCGCCCGCGCCCTGCCAGAAGAACGGCGCTGGCTGGTGACCTCGGAAGGGGCGTTTTCCTATCTGGCGCGGGATTTCGGCCTGCGCGAGCTGTTCCTGTGGCCGATCAACGCCGATGCCCAGGGCACGCCCCAGCAGGTGCGGCGCGTGGTCGATGCGATCAAGCAGCACCAGATCCCGGTGGTGTTTTCGGAAAGCACCGTCTCGGACCGCCCGGCCAAGCAGATCGCGGCCGAGACCGGGGCGCGCTATGGCGGCGTGCTGTACGTCGACAGCCTGTCCGAGCCGGACGGGCCGGTGCCGACCTATCTGGACCTGCTGCGCGTGACCTCGGAAACCATCGTCAGGGGGCTGTCCGATGCCTGACGCCCCCGGCATCGAGGTATCCAATCTGACGGTGGCCTATCGCAACGGCTTCACGGCGCTGCGGGATGCCAGCTTCACCGTGCCGCAAAGCTCGGTCACGGCGCTGGTGGGGGTGAACGGCTCAGGGAAATCCACGCTGTTCAAGGCGCTGATGGGTTTCGTCCCGGCCGCCGCCGGCAAGGTGCGGGTGCTGGGCATGACCGTGCCGCAGGCGCTGCGCCGCAATCTGATCGCCTATGTCCCGCAGGCCGAGGAGGTGGACTGGACCTTCCCGGTGCTGGTCGAGGACGTGGTGATGATGGGCCGCTACGGCCACATGGGATTCCTGCGCCGGGCGCGGCCCGAGGACCGCCGCGCCGTGGACGAGGCGCTGGCCCGCGTGAACATGCAGGACTTCCGCCACCGCCAGATCGGCGAACTTTCAGGCGGCCAGAAGAAGCGCGTCTTCCTGGCCCGGGCACTGGCGCAGGGCGCCTCGGTGATCCTGCTCGACGAGCCCTTTACCGGCGTGGACGTCAAGACCGAATCCGCGATCATCGCGTTGTTGCAAGGGATGCGGGACGAGGGCCGGGTCATGCTGGTCTCGACGCACGACCTCGGCTCGGTGCCGGAATATTGCGACCGGGTGGTGCTGGTGAAGAACACCGTGCTGGCCTATGGCCCGACGGCCGAGGTCTTTACGCCCGAGAACCTCCGCCTGGCCTTCGGCGGCGTGCTGCGCCATTTCGTGCTGGGCGGGCGGCATCTGCACGACGACGACGATCCCCGCGCGCTGACCGTGCTGTCGGACGACGAGCGGCCGCTGGTCTTTTACGACGACAAGCAGCGCAGCGCCCGCGAGGAAGAGGCGGTGCCGAAATGATCCGCACGCTGCTGGTGCCCTTCGAATACAGCTACATGACCGACGCGATCTGGGTCTCGGCGCTGGTCGGCGGGGTCTGCGCCTTCCTGTCGGCCTATCTGATGCTCAAGGGCTGGTCGCTGATCGGCGACGCGCTGAGCCATTCCATCGTGCCGGGCGTCGCCGGCGCCTACATGCTGGGCCTGCCCTTCGCGCTGGGGGCGTTCCTGTCGGGCGGGCTCGCCGCGCTGACCATGCTGTTCCTGAACAAGCGCACCGGCCTCAAGGAAGACGCGATCATCGGGCTGATCTTCACCGGCTTCTTCGGGCTGGGGTTGTTCATGGTCTCGCTCAACCCGATGGCGGTCAGCGTGCAGACCATCACCATGGGCAACATCCTGGCGATCACGCCGGGCGACACGCTGCAACTGGCGCTGATCGGCGGCATCTCTCTGCTGATCCTGGCGGCGAAATGGCGCGACCTGATGGTGGTGTTCTTCGACGAAAGCCATGCCCGCACCGTCGGGCTGAACCCGCAGGCGCTGAAGGTGCTGTTCTTCACCCTGCTTTCGGCCTGCACGGTCGCGGCGATGCAGACCGTCGGCGCCTTCCTGGTCGTCGCGCTGGTGGTGACGCCGGGCGCCACCGCCTATCTGCTGACCGACCGCTTTCCGCGGCTGATCCTGATCTCGGTGGCGATCGGCTCGCTCACCTCGGCGCTTGGCGCCTATGTCTCGTTCTTCCTCGACGGCGCGACCGGGGGGGTGATCGTCTGCCTGCAAACCGCGATCTTCCTGGCCGTCTTTCTGCTGGCGCCGAAGCACGGGCTTCTCGCCGCCCGCCGCCGCGCCCGCGCCGCAGTGAAGGAGGCCGCGTGATGGACTGGCTGACGATGCCGCTTGCCTTTCCCTTCATGCGCGATGCGGCGCTGATCGGGCTGATGATCGCCCTGCCCGCCGGGCTTCTATCCTGCTTCCTGGTGCTCAAGGGCTGGTCGCTGATGGGCGATGCGGTCAGCCATGCCGTGCTGCCCGGCGTGGTCCTGGCCTATGTCGCGGGCCTGCCGCTGATCCTGGGCGCCTTTCTTGCCGGCATAAGCTGCGCCGCCCTGACCGGCTGGTTGCAGGACAACAGCCGCGTCAAGGCCGATACCGTGCTGGGCGTCGTCATGTCGGGCATGTTCGGGCTGGGGGTGGTGCTTTACACCGCCATCCAGACCGACCTGCACCTGGACCATATCCTGTTCGGCAACATGCTGGGCGTCGGTCCCGAGGACCTGCGTCTGGCGGGCAGCATCTCGGCGCTGGTCGGGCTGGCGCTGATCCTGAAATGGCGCGACTTCGCGCTCTTGGCCTTCGACCCGGTGCAGGCGCGGGTCTCGGGGCTGGCGCTGACCGTGCTGAACTACGGGCTGCTGGCCATGATATCGGCCACCGTGGTCGCCATGCTCAGCGCGGTCGGCATCATCCTGGCCGTGGCGCTGCTGATCGCACCGGGCGCCGTGGCCTTCCTGGTCACGCGGCGGCTGCCGGTCATGCTGGCCACCTCGGTCGGGGTCGCGGCATTCGCCGCGGTCAGCGGGGTCTGGGCCAGCTTCTGGCTGAACAGCGCGCCCGCACCGACCATCGTGCTGGTGCTGACGGCGCTGTTCGTGCTGGCCTTCCTGTGGCGCAACATCGCCACGCGGCGGGCGCAGGGCGCAGGCTAGTCAAAGGGGACGGACTAGACCGTCCGTCCGCCATCGACCTCGAGGATGACGCCGGTGATGAAGTCGGCCTCGTCCGAGGCGAGGTAAAGCGCCGCATTGGCGATGTCGCGCGGCTGCGACAGCCGGCCCAGCGGGATGGTGGCAAGGAAGCGGGCGCGGTTCTCGGGCGTGTCCTCGCAGCCCATGAACCGCTCCAGCATCCCGGTCTCGCCCATCACCGGGGCGATGGCGTTCACGCGGATGCCCTCGGGCGCCAGTTCCGCCGCCAGACTGCGGGTCAGGGTATTCACCGCGCCTTTCGAGGAATTATACCAGCTCAGCCCCGGACGCGGCCGGATGCCGGCGGTCGAGCTGACATTGATCATCACCCCCCGCCCCCGCTCGCGCCAATGCGGCAGCACGGCATGGGTCATGTGAAAGATCGACAGCACGTTGATGTCGTAGATCTTGCGGAACGCCGCCTCGTCCGTGTCCAGCAAGGGGCCGTTCGGCGTGGTCCAGCCGGCATTGTTCACCACGATGTCGAGGCTGCCGAAGCGCTCGCGCGCCTTCTCCACCGCCGCCCGGACCTGGCCGCCCTGGCTCACGTCGCAGGCGATGGCGAGCCCGTCGATGCCCGAGGCCACCGCCCCGGCGGTTTCGGCATTGATGTCCAGCACCGCCACGCGCGCGCCCTCGCGCGCGAAGGTTTCGGCGATGCCGCGCCCGAAGCCCGAACCTCCGCCCGTTACCAATGCCGTCTTGCCCTGAAGCCGCATATTTCTCCCCCTTTTATGCGAAACGATGAACGACGGTTTTCAGCCGCGAGAATTCGTAAAGGGCAACGAAGCCCTTTTCGCGCCCATGGCCGGATTTGCGTACCCCGCCGAAAGGCAGCTCGATCCCGCCCCCGGCGCCATAGCCGTTGATGAAGACCTGCCCGCAGCGCATGGCCCGCGCCATGCGCGCCTGCCGGTCGCCGTCGCGGGTCCAGATGCCGGCGACCAGCCCGTATTCGGTGCCGTTGGCGATGGCGACGGCCTCGGCCTCGGTGTCGAAGGGGATGGCGGCCAGCACCGGGCCGAAAATCTCCTCCTGCGCCAGCGGGCTTGCGGGATCGACCGGCCCGAACAGCGCCGGCGCGACATAGAAGCCGGCCGAGGGCGCGTCCCTAGCCACGGTGCCCCGCGCGATCAGCGGGGCTGCGGCTTCGGCGATGTAACGCTCGACCCGCGCCTTCTGCCGGGCCGAGATCAGCGGGCCCAGCAGCGCGCCCTCGGCCGGACCGGCCACCACCGCGCCGAAGCGTTCGGCCAGCATCGCCGTCAGCCGCTCCCAGATGCCGCGCTGGATCAGCACGCGCGATCCGGCCGAGCAGGTCTGGCCGCCGTTCTGCACGATGGCGTTGACGATGACCGGGGCCGCCGCCTCCAGATCGGCGTCGTGAAAGACGATCTGCGGCGACTTTCCGCCCAGCTCCAGTGTGCAGGGGATGTGATTGCGCGCCGCCGCGATCTGGATGGCTTGCCCGACCTCGGGCGAGCCGGTGAAGCTGATGAAATCGACGCCGGGATGCTCGGCCAGCGCCTGCCCCGCCACCGCGCCGCGCCCGGTGACGATGTTGATGGCGCCGGCCGGAAAGCCGGCCTCACCCGCAAGTTCGCCGATGCGCAGGATGGTCAGGCAGGCATCCTCGGCCGGCTTGGTCACCGTCGCATTGCCCATGGCCAGCGCCGCACCGACCGAGCGGCCGAAGATCTGCACCGGATAGTTCCAGGGGATGATATGGCCGGTCACGCCATGCGGCTCGCGCAGCGCCATCACGTCATAGCCGTTCAGGAACGGGATCACCTCGCCATGCAGCTTGTCCGCCGCACCGCCGTAATATTCGAAATAGCGCGCCAGCGCCGCCATGTCGGCGCGCGACTGGGCGATGGGCTTGCCGTTGTCGCGGGTTTCCAGCCGTGCGAGCGCTTCCGCCTCGGCCTCTATGCGCTGGGCCAGGCGCAGCATCAGCCGGCCGCGCTCGGCGGCGGTCAACCGGCCCCAGTCGCCCTCGAAAGCGGCACGGGCGGCACGGATCGCCGCATCCACGTCCTCGGGGCCGGAATCGGCGATGGCGGCAAAGGGCCGGCCGTCGATGGGCGAGATCATCGGCATCTCGCGTCCCGAGGCGGCCGGCCGCCAGCCGCCGCCGATCAGGTTCCGCGCCGGCGGCAGGGTCGGGGCGTGCTGCATGTCTTGCCTCCTTTTCGGCGGGATTCGTCCGGCAGCAGCGTGACGGTGCCGAAGGCGGGACGCAAGGCTGGCAAATGCGGTCCGGGCCGTTAATCTGGCCCCGAAACAGCAGCCGAGGCCCGACATGACCCAACCCAGCGCCCATCCCGACGATCCGCATTACGTCAGCCGCATGGGCTGGCTGCGCGCCTCGGTGCTGGGCGCGAATGACGGCATCGTCTCGGTCGGGGCGCTGATCGTCGGGGTGGCGGCGGCCGATCCGGGGCGCGAGGCGATCCTGATCGCCGGGCTGGCCGGGCTGGTGGCGGGGGCGATGTCCATGGCCATGGGCGAATATGTCTCGGTCAGTTCGCAATCGGATACCGAGCGCGCCGATATCGCCCGCGAACACGAAGCCCTGCGCGAGATGCCCGAGGAAGAACTGCACGAACTGGCCGCCATCTACGAGTCGCGCGGCATGACCCCCGGCACCGCCTTGCAGGCGGCGCGCGAAGTGACCGAACATGACGCGCTGGCCGCGCATGTGCGCGACGAGCTGGGGCTCAGCGAGGCTTCGAACGCCAATCCGCTGCAAGCGGCGCTGGCCTCGGCCGCGACCTTCAGCATCGCGGCGGCGGTGCCGCTGCTGGCCGCGGTCCTGGCGCCGGGCGGCGCGGTCATCGCCAGCGTCCTGGTCGCGGTGGTGGTGGCGCTGGGGGTGCTGGGCGCGCTGGGGGCCTGGGCCGGCGGCGCACCGCCCGGCCGGGCGGTGCTGCGGGTGATCCTGGGCGGCATCTTCGCTCTGGCGGTCACCGCCGCGATCGGCAAGATCTTCGGCGTGGCGGTCTAGGCTCAGTCCCCATACATTCTTCATACATTCTTCTTGCATGCCAGCGTGTTGACTGATTCACGCTGGCTATGAACTAGAGCAATAAAAGATACTTCTGGCTGAGCGCGGAGCAGATGCGGCGCATTCAGCCCTTCTTTCCCAAGGTCCGAGGGCGAGCCCGATCCGACGACTGCAAGGTACTGAGCGGCATCATCTACGTCAAACGGTATGGGCTTCGCTGGCAAGATGCGCCAGCGGTCCATGGCCCCTACAAGACCCTGTATAACCGGTTCGCCCGCTGGTCCCGGATGGGCATCTTCGCCAGGATATTTCAGGAACTGGCGCAGCCAGGCGCTCAGGGAGATACCCTGATGATGGACAGCACATTCCTGAAGGCGCACCGCGGCCAGTCTCCGAAAAAAGGGGATCGTCCACGGGCGATCGGACGCACGAAAGGCGGCCTAAACTCCAAGCTGCACATGCTCAGCGACGGCAAGGGCCGGCCACTGGACTTCCTTCTATCTCCCGGTCAGATGGCCGACAGTCGTGGCGCACTCGTGCTTTTGCGCCATCTGCCAACAGCTAAGCGTTTCCTGGGCGACAAGGCGTATGATGCCGACTGGTTGCGCGATGGCCTCAAGGACCGTGGCATCCGCCCCTGCATCCCGCCTCGGAAGAAGCGCAAGAAACCGGCCAGATACAACAAGCGGCTCTACCGGAAGCGATATCGCATCGAGAATGCCTTCGGCCGCCTGAAGGACTGGCGCGGCATTGTTACCCGCTATGAGCGATGCGGTGACATCTTCCTCAACGCCATCATCCTCGCAGCCATCCTCATCTTCTGGATCTGATGTTTATGGGGACTGACCCTAGGTGTTTGATCCCGGCATTTGATGGTGCATTGTTTTCCCAAGCTTGGAGGGATGCGCTATGGGACAGATTCTTCATGGGAGCGCCACGACGACAGAGGCAATCCGTCGAGCAATACAAAATAGTCAAGAGAGCCTGAGAGCGCTGTCGAAGCGCTACGGGATCAACCAGAAGACGGTGGCCAAATGGAAGAAGCGGACCTCGGTG
>NZ_LLWQ01000009.1 GCF_001447385.1 Paracoccus sp. MKU1
AAATTTATTCAAAATCGCCTTTCCTGCTGACGAACAAGGTGATTTCCGGTCTTACGGCCTTGACGATCATAGGTTTCCAGATGACGCCACAAGGTCCTGATCTCGGCAAATTGACGCTGTGCGGCCGCCACTCCGTCGCGCGCGGCGCCAGCAAGAACCTGGACCTCATACAGCGTGTCTCTGCATCTTTCAGCATATTCCATTCTAAACTGACCGGAAAGAATAAGGCGCTCAAATTCCTCAATTTTTTCTATAGCTTGGTCGGTTCGAAACGCAAGGAGTTCACTCCGCGCTTCCTCTATCAGGTGCAAGGCCTTCATCATCTACTTACGTTGCCGCGGCGTAGAGGCGCATATCAATTCGTCGGGCGATCGCTTCAGCGTAAGCGTCGTTTAGCATGCTTGCGAGCTGCGATTCACCGATTCCGCCGCCAAAATTATCCGCATGTTCCCCAGGACCTGCGTATTTTAACATTTCAGTAAGGAATGCCTGTTCGAGGCCGTCCGCTAAACCCAGATTCCGTGCACTTGTGGCCATGCTTGCCCCTACTGCTTGAACTCTATCCAAGCTGGCTCCTCCTATGGATAAAACTTTCAACAACAGATGACTTTATCTAGTATAAGTAAATATTTGGTAATCTTACTATGGTAATGTGTAGGAGATTGACCAAGATAGAGGAAGTGGGGGTGGGAACAGATTTCGTATGCCTACATGTAGGCAAAGTTGCGACGGTGACGCAGGCCAACCCCATGGAAGAGGTCGGTAACTTTGGATCTCCTGAGTTTGCAAAGTTGTTCGAGATACCGCTATCCGACGCCATTGCGGTGGAACTGGTCGAAGCATCGTCTGGTGTCAAAGCCTTCGATGAAGATGAAGCGCTCTGTGATACCAATGATTCGATCGATCATGTGACCTTATGGATATCGGAAAGTCCTGAAAGTCACTTATCCAGCGGAGGCTCGGAACTTGGATATCGAAGTGTTCAGAATTCCACTCAACTTAATACTTGGATGGAGCAATCGCAGAGCAGGGATATAGCTCTTGATGCGACGGAAATTGTTGGGGAGCAAATAGGGCGGGTTGAGGTGAGGGTGCACTGCTCCTCGAATCAACCGAGATTCGATCATGAAATTTTATCAAGCAAAGAGCATTCCGCACGTGCTTTTTTCTTGGGAGGCATCTATCATCGTGGCGCGCTAGAATGTAGGAGCGATGATCTTCCATCGGGAATATCATCAGAAGACAGAGAAAGTAGAGATGGTTTATCTATTCAGTGGGATTACGGGGTGCTGCCGAAGTCATCAAATCACTTTAATGACCCTTATAAGTTTTCTTCTAGGGATTGTGAAGATGATCTTGATCCTGGGTTCCTAGATCAGGCAGCCATCCGGCTTAGTGGCTTTGATGTGCAGGTATTGGCTTCCGCTAATGGGGATTATATGGGAAGAAGCGGTAAGTTTCTAGAATTACAGGCAAAACGGATCGCTCGCGAAATATTTGATGGTGTCTCAGAAAATAGGGATAGCTTAGTTGAAATTTTACTTGATCCAATGGAGCTTGGGAGGGTTCGGATATCGATCTCATCAGGCGACAGGGTTGCGGTGGCCGTTCTTGCCGATCAGAAAGAAACATACATTCTCTTGAAGCAGAATGTGGAACTGCTAGAACAGGAGCTCCGAAGCGTTGGGATTTCAGGTGCTGATATTTCCTTCTCAACCGGGAAAGACGGGGAGAAGGCGAAGCGCACTCCGTCGGGAAAAAGCTCGGATTTGGGAGATGGTTCTCAGCATCAGCTATCTGTCCCAGATATGAGACGGTCAAGTGCTGCAAAGATCTCGAACGAACTGGGCATTGATATCAGGATATAGGATGTTATCGGTGGTAAACATGAATACATCGCCTGCAATTAGCGGAATGAATGCGGGAAAATATCAATTTGAGAATAAGATTGAAACAGCAGAATATGCGAATCAGTTCGAGGTTTTCTTGAAGATGTTGACCACGCAGATCAAGAATCAAGACCCTTTGAACCCAATGGAAAACACGGAGTTTGCCGTTCAGCTTGCGACATTCACGGGCGTAGAGCAGCAGGTGCAGACAAACCTGCTATTGACGCAGCTTTTGCAGGTTGCCAACGGAGGAGAGCGTGCTCAAGTCTCACAATGAATCAGCCGCTGTTTCTCCCTCCCCCCTGAACGGGCCCGCATTGAAGTATGATTTTGGTCGAGAAGGAGGAGGAGCGCAATGGCAAATATGCGACACAAGCCCGACGAGATTGTGACGAAACTGCGGCAGGTTGGAGCGTTGAGCGGCCAGAAGATGGCGATGGCGGATTCGGTACGCTAGATCGGGGTTTCCGAGCTGATGTATTATAGGTGGCGCAACCAGTATGGCGGCACGAGCCGGGACCAGCTTCGCCAGTTAAAACCGGGCGAGGGCACCGTTGCGCTGGCCCGCCGCTATGGTCGCTACAGAAATCGTGAGATCGCGGACCTCCTGCATAACCAGGCGGGCTGGACATGTTTGGTCCTACGATTTCATCTCTGTAAGCGGCACTTGGCCCCGACCTTCCAGCCTTGGTCCTGATCGGCTCCTTGGAGCGTTGTGATGATTCGGACGGAGCTTCTCCATGGAGGCTAGATTGGAAGTTATCCCGGCCGGTGGCCGAAGCCGCCGGAACCGGAAGTGGCCGGATAAGGTGAAAGCGCAGATCGTGGTAGAAACGCTGATGCCTAGTGTCCAGGCTCATTGAGTTTCACAGCCAGAACAAGACGGTTGCGGCTAGCATGATCGCAGAGAAGAAGGTTTCCGGGCACCGGTCGTATCGGGTCGCGACGTATGAGGAGGATCAGAAAACAGTCCGGGGGACTGTTTTCCCGACGATTGGCCAATCCTTCAGGCGGCCGAACATGATCTCGATGCGGTTGCGCCGTTTGTAGCGCCTCTTGTCGTATTTCACCGCCTTCTTGCGAGACTTCCG
>NZ_LLWQ01000010.1 GCF_001447385.1 Paracoccus sp. MKU1
GAGGCGTTGAAAGACAAGGGGATAAAGGTCTGCATCCCGGGCCGGAAGTCTCGCAAGAAGGCGGTGAAATACGACAAGAGGCGCTACAAACGGCGCAACCGCATCGAGATCATGTTCGGCCGCCTGAAGGATTGGCCAATCGTCGGGAAAACAGTCCCCCGGACTGTTTTCTGATCCTCCTCATACGTCGCGACCCGATACGACCGGTGCCCGGAAACCTTCTTCTCTGCGATCATGCTAGCCGCAACCATCTTGTTCTGGCTGTGAAACTCAATGAGCCTGGACGCTAGGTTTCTGGACCAGGGAAAAGAGGCAAGCCCGGCTTGCGCGCGCCAGTCAGCTGCGGTGACAGGCTTGCCTTTGGCTCCTCGCATTCGCATTGATAGTCGAAGCCGCACGGAAGCCAAATGGGACTTCCGCCAAGCTGCCCGGCCAACGCTTGGCTGCCAGGTTGTCGTCGTATTGTCACCCCGACAAACACCTACCCTGCCCTGGCATATCCGTCACGAAGGCCGAGTGGTAACGCGGTCCAGGCCAAGGGGAAGTCTTGCTGCCGGCCTTTTGGGGCCATCAGAGCCCGTCGCACCGGCAAGGCCGGTGCGTGCACGGGTCATCGAGAAGCTTCGAGATCTGCGGCAGGATGGCATGCCCAGATCGCACGCAGGCACGGCGTGCCAACTGCGCGCACCCTCCTCTCACGCATCGGCTCCTTTGCGGTCAATGATGGGCCGCGCGGATCAACGGCACCTCATTGCCCTCCGCGTCGTAAAGCCTGCCGTCGACGAAATAATCCCCGTCCCGAAGCTGCGCGATATCCGTATAGCGGATCGTCCGCTCCGCCGCGGCGCCAAAAACCGACGGCTGATCCGAATTGCCGGCCGTGAAATGATTGAACAGCAGATTGAGCACGATGGCCATCAACGCCGAGGAGCTGATGCCGGAATGGAAGATGGTTTCAACCCAGGCCGGAAACTGATCGTAAAATGACGGAAGCACGATCGGAATGGTGCCGAAGCCGATCGAGGTCGCCACGATGATCAGATTCATGTTGTTTGCATAATCCACCCTGGACAGGGTGCGGATGCCGCTTGCCGCGACCGTTCCGAACAGGACGATGCCGGCACCGCCGAGAACCGGGCTCGGGATCGCCGCGACGACCCGGCCCATCACCGGAAACAGCCCCAGCGCAACCAGGATCAGCCCGCCGGTCGCCACGACATAGCGGCTCTTGACGCCGGTTACCGCCACGAGGCCGACATTCTGGGCAAAGGCGCTTTGCGTGAACGAGCCGATGACCGGCGCCAGCATGCTCGACAGCATGTCGGCGCGAAGCCCGTCCCCCAACCGCCGCGAATCCACCTTGGTCTCGACGATCTCGCCGACCGCGAAAATATCGGCCGAGGTTTCGACCAGGGTGACCAGGATGACGATGAACATCGAGATGATGGCGGCGATCCCGAAGGTCGGATAGCCGAAATGAAAGATCTGCGGCAGGGCGAAGACCGGCCCCTGGCTGACCTGAGAAAAATCGGTCATGCCGGTCGCATAGGCGATGGCCGTGCCGATCACCAGGGCGAGCAGGATCGACAACCGGGAGATCGCCGCATTGCCGACCTTGCTGAGCAACAGCACGATGACCAGCGTCACGCCCGCCAGCAGGATATTGGCCGGGCTGCCGTAATCGGCCGCATTGCGGTCGCCGCCCATCGCCCAGGATCCGGCGACCGGCATGAGCGTCAGGCCGATGGTGGTGATCACGATACCGGCCACCAGCGGCGGAAAGAAGCGCGTGATGCGCGAAAACACCGGCGTGATCAGCAGGCCGAGAAACGAGGATGCGATGACCGCGCCGAAAATGGCCTGGATCCCGCCATTCCCCGAGATGGCGATCATCGTCGCGACCCCGGCGAAGGAAACGCCCTGCACCAGCGGCAGCTGGCAGCCGAAGAAAGGCAGGCCGAGGGTTTGCAGGATGGTCGCGACCCCGCCGGCAAACAGGGATGCCGTGATCAGCAATCCGATATCGGCCGGCGTCAGGCCGGCAGCCTGCCCGACGATCAGCGGCACCGCGACGATACCGCCATACATGGTCAGGATATGCTGCATGCCATAGGCCAGGTTGGCCGCAAGGCCCAGCCTCTCGTCCTCTGGCCGAGCCGTTTCCGCTTTCCTAGGTGCTGCAATCTGCACAGTCATCTCCCCCTCTCCTTGCAAGCAGGCTCTCCCCCTGTAAGATTGCCGGAACTTATCGGCATAAGCCGGAGGTGACTTTTGCAGAATGCTATAAGCTGAGTTAATCCGTCCTAAAAAATCGGCCGGGCCGCATGGGCTCGGCCGCGTCCGGTCAGCCGCTGCGCTGCGGACCTTGCCGTCGGCGCCATGCCGAAACCGGCATGGCGCCGGCCCCGTCGAGAATGTCCACCGGGCGCGTCATGGGAGAAAGCGTCGGCCGCGCCGCCATAGAACAGGCGCCGCGTCTGGCAGATCAGGCCGCAACCGGCAAGGTCTCCGGAAGGGCGGGCCGGCTGCCGGTTGCCTCGACAAGATAGCGTAGCAGGTAGTCGCCCACATTCCCGGTCAACGACCCGCCAAGCCGGGGATTGATCTCGAAGATCTTCGGCTTGCCGTCCACCTCGCGGAAGTCGATGCAGCAGGTGCCGTCATGGAAACCGACGGCATTCAGGATCTTCTCGAAAAGGTCCAGATGGTCCGAACCGTCCTGCCATTCCAGCGTTCTGTAGCCGGTATTGATCCCCTTCACATGCGGAATGTCCGGCATCTCGAACCGCGCGGTTCGGGCGAAGACGCCCTTGCCCTGCCGCAGGAGGATATGCGCCGAAAGCTCGATCGTACCGGGAACGTATTCCTGCAAGAACTCCTGTGCCGGATCGTGGGCAAGGGACGACGCGCCCGGCTGCACGAGGGCGATACGGGACTGCTTGCCCCATTCGTCGCGCCGGCGCTTGATGATGACCGGTTCGTCAAGCGGAAGCCGGTCGCCATTCGAGAAGACCCTGGGGACATGGTCTCCGAAGCCGGCCCGGACCATCAGCCGGTTGAACCTGAGCTTGTCGTCGCAATTCTCCTGCGCGGCCGCGCTTGGAAACAGCGCATTGAACCGCTCGCCTCTGGCGCGCCTTTGATCCAGGAAATCGCGGTCCCACAAGGTCAGCGGCACGACGGCGTCAAAACCGGACAGATCCGCATCCCGAAGATCCGCCATATGGCTGCGGATGCCTGTCGCCTCCGCGCCGCGTTGCAAGGCGTCGGACCAATCCGCTTTCATGCCGAACAGAACACTCTGCACCACAAACCCTCCCAAAACTTGTAAACAGCCGATTGCAATCGCGGGCGGACAACAATCAGAACACGAAATACAACCCTTGGATGCCTCAGCTCCGCTTGCGAGAGAAGCTGGCTTTTTAGGCAGATAGCACCCCTTGCGGCCCCTGTTTTTCTGGCAACCGCCGCGGCAGCGGCCCTCCCTGTCCCGCGCTCGCGGCGTGACACGGCGCTGTCATCAACCGCGTCTAGTCAACAAGCCGGACAATACCAGCCATGGAGTCAGCAATGACCGACCTTCGCCAAAGCCAGATATTCCGCACCTCTAAGCTGGAGGAAGCCGACGGGCCGGGCCTGAATCCGACCGGCAATCCCACGATGGGCGACATCATCGCGGCCCGCTTCTCGCGCCGCGGTTTCCTGAAGGGCTCGATGGCCTCGGCCGCCATCGCCGCCACCGTCTCGCCCATCGCGATCCTTGCCGCGGACGAGGCGCGTGCCGGAGCGGCCTCGGCCTTCGATTTCCCCGAGGTGGAGGCCGGCGTCGATGCCGATCACCATGTGGCCGCCGGCCATGACGCCGACGTGCTGCTGCGCTGGGGCGACAAGGTGTTCGCCGATGCGCCGGATTTCGACCCCGCCCGCCAGTCCGAAGCCGCGCAAGAGCGGCAATTCGGCTATAACAACGATTTCGTCGGCTTCATCCCGCTGGAGGGCGCCGAGGATCGCGGCCTTCTGGTGGTGAACCACGAATATACCAACGAACATCTCATGTTCCCCGGCATCGTCACCATCGCCGACGGCAAGATCGCCGTTGCCGACGCCACCGAGGAGCGGGTCAATATCGAAATGGCCGCGCATGGCGGCACGATCATCGAGATCCGCAAGGTCGACGGCAAGTGGCAGCCGGTTCTGGATGCGCCGCTGAACCGCCGCATCACCGCCAAGACCGAGATGCGGCTGTCCGGCCCGGTCGCCGGTCACGAGCGGGTCAGGACCTCCGAGGATCCGGACGGCACCAGGGTCTTCGGAACGATCAACAATTGCGCCGGCGGCGTGACGCCCTGGGGCACCTACATCATGGCCGAGGAAAACATCCACGGCTATTTCCTGGGCGAATTGCCGGAGGGCCATCGCGAAGCCGAGAACTACAAGCGCATGGGCATCCCGGCCGGCGACTATCAATGGGGTAATTTCCACCGTCGCTTCGACATCGGGCAGGAGCCGAACGAGCCCAACCGTTTCGGCTGGGTGGTCGAGGTCGACGTGCAGGACCCGAACTCGATCCCCAGGAAGCGCACCGCCCTTGGCCGCTTCAAGCATGAAGGCGCCGAAAGCGTCGTCGCCAAGGACGGGCGCGTCGTCTTCTATCTTGGCGACGACGAGCGCTTCGACTACGTCTACAAGTTCGTGACCGCCGGCAGGTTCAACCCCGACGACCGGGCCGCCAACATGGACCTGTTGGACAAAGGCACGCTCTATGTCGCCCGCTTCGACGAGGACGGTTCGATGGAATGGCTGCCCCTGGCCCATGGCCAGGGCCCGCTGACCGCGGAAAACGGTTTCGAATCGCAGGCCGACGTGCTGATCGAGACGCGCCGTGCCGCCGACCTGCTGGGCGCCACGCCCATGGATCGTCCCGAGGACATCCAGCCCAACCCCGAGACCGGCCGGGCCTATGTGATGCTGACCAACAACACCAAGCGGGATGAGGCGAATGCCGCGAATCCGCGCCTCAACAACGCCTTCGGCCATATCATCGAGATCCTCGAGGCCGATCAGGATTTCACCGCCACGACCGGGCGCTGGGAAATCCTGCTGCAATGCGGCGATCCCTCGGTGGCCGAGGTCGGGGCAACCTTCTCGACCGAGACCACGAAGAACGGCTGGTTCGGCATGCCCGACAATGCGGCGATCGACGCCGAAGGCCGGCTCTGGGTCTCGACGGACGGCAACAGCCCGTCGGATACCGGCCGGACCGACGGGCTCTGGGCGGTCGATACCGAGGGGGCCGCACGCGGAACCTCGCGGCTGTTCTATCGCGTTCCCGTCGGTGCCGAGCTGTGCGGACCCTGCCCCAGCCCCGACATGACCACCATGTTCGTTGCCGTGCAGCATCCGGGCGACGGCGGCGACGACTGGGAAGGGCATGGCCGCCCTTCCTATTACGAGGACCTCTCGACCCGCTGGCCGGATTTCAGGGACGACATGCCGGTCCGGCCCGCGGTCGTGGCAATCACCAGGCAGGGCGGCGGGCGCATCGGCTGACCGGACGAGGACAACCGGCAGCGGCGGTTCGAACCGCCGCTGCCTGGCCATCCGGCGGAACGTCCCGGGGTTTTCGGCAACCAGCGCCTCGGGGGCGGCGTTCACGCCGCGGCAAGGGCGCTCCGAAGGCCAGATCGGAAAAAGGCTTTCCGGATAGCAGTTGCAAGCCCCCACGCCGCGGAGAAGCCCGGAATTGCGCGGCCGCCACCAAGGAAGTGCAGATAATCTTTTGATTTGGAAGAAATGGTGGGCGACCCTGGAATCCCATTCCCTCATTTCCCTCAGTGATTGTTGCCCTATGTGTCCCGCAAATCCATGTTGCGGGACACTCACCAGTCTAGCGCGGCCAGCGCCTTAACGCCATCCGCCGCAAGAATTTGTCGTTTAACACGCTTGGTATAGATTTCGCTGGTCTTTGCCTGGGTATGAGCCATGACAGCCATGACCTGATACTGCGTGCACCCGTTCTGGGCCATCATCTCTCCCACCGCCTTGCGAATGCCATGCGACGAGCGATCCGGTATCCCTGCCGCGCTGCACCAACGCTGGACACGCACCCGCAGCGCCTCAACGCTGGCGAAGGGTTTGCCCTTGTCGTTCAGAAGGTATGCCGGGCCGTCGGCTGCGCGAGTTGCCGCGATCAGGGGCGGCATCATGGGGATGGAAACGAAGGCCGATCCGCGCTTTCTGGGTTGCCAGCCCAGCCAGAGTTGCCCGTCGCGCATCACTTCCTGCGCGCGCCCCAACCAGATCGCATCCCCGATCCTGCACGCCGTGAAGGCATGCAGCGTCAGCCAAAGATGCGCAGTCGTGCCTCTGGGATGATGTTCCCTGAATTTCTTCAGTTCGGCGACGGACCAGGGGACGGCGCCACCAGCAGGATTGAAGTTGATGGCCTTTATCGCCGCTGCCGGGTTGTGCGCGATGTACTCGCGCTCCTGCGCCCACGTATAGACCGCCCGAACGGTCTTGATGAGATTGTCCGCAGCGCCCGGATGCGTAGCCCAGGCATCCCGGATTTCGATGAAAGCGGCAGCGGGGGCATCCATGTCGAAATCGCCATAGCGCACGCTGCCCTCGCCCGAATAGTCGCAGAGACGGCGCAAGACACTGCGTCGTTGCTTCAGCGTTGCGGGCGACATCTGCCCGGCCTCGACCATCCGCGCGACAAAGGACAAATATTCCGCGCAGAGCCAGTCAATCGAGCCCTTGACCGCCTTCGGCTCAGACGGAGACCATCTCTCACCTGCTCGCGCCGCGTGATAGTAGTTAGCGAAGTCTTTGTCTTCCGGTCCGACCGGAAGGTGAATACGAACATGCTTCCGGCCCTCGACGCGAACGCGATAGCGAGGAGAGCCGTTGCGATGGCTCTCGATCAACAATCCGGGGAAGTCCACTCTCACGATCTACCTCGTTGCCCAGGATTTCGGGGCGATCTGGCGGGGCGCGGGGCGTGCATGCTGTCCAGCCTCGGCACCGGCTAACGTCACAGAAATCGTACCGTCTTTCGCCACAGTATAGCCAGCGACGTTCAGCCCGATATCTTTAGCCGCCTCAAGCGCCCGGCGGATCGCAGCCTGAGTAGTAGTTGGTGCCGGCATGTCATCCCCCCTTCGGACCGCTGCTGTGCTGAAGCTCTGCAAAGCGCGATGTGCGGTCGGCTTCCCGCAGCAGGATCTCATCCATCTGATCGGGGGTGATGAAGATGGCGCGCCCGATGGAAAAATACTGTCCGTGTTCCCGCGCCTTGGACCTTAGCGTCCGTGGCGACAGCTCGACACCGCGCGGGCGAAGCTTTGCCGACCACTCCTCGGGGGTGCGGCCCAGATCGAAAATTTTCGACATGGCAGGTCTCCTTTCCTGTAAGCTGGAGACCACGCAAGGTTCGCTTTGGTCAAGACCTTGAGAAATATCCTTTATTTTAGTGCAGGAACTTGCACCTTTTGCAGGGAGATGTCGCGAGATGGACGGGAAACTGCCAGAAGCAGCCGTGGATTTCAGCTTTGATGATGACGATCTCGACTGGGACGATTGGATAACCGCCGATTTTGATTCGCCAGACGTGCAGAGTGAGCGCGCACCTGTCGCGCCGGTCGGCGCTATCCTCAGGCAAGTAAGGCAACAGATCGGGCCTAAAGGTATCTCTCAAGAAAAGATGGCGAAGCGGCTGGGCATCCCGAAGCGCACTTACATATCCTACGAAACGCAGGAAACGGCCAAGGTGCCCGCCGAAGTGCTGAGACGAATCGCGGCAACAACCGACGTTGATGCCGAGTTCATCCTGACCGGGCGCACACGTTACATCGACCATGGGCCGATCCTTGACGACGCATTTCGGCTAGCGGAGTACCTTGCGAAGCATATCCACGCCGGTGAGGAACGGCTCTCCTACAACGACATCCAAGAAGTTGTCATCAGGGTGCTGGCTGAACGTGAAGAAAGACGTCAGCTTACGGGAAATCCATCTGCCCAGTACACGGGAGGAGATATTGCCGATGCGGTCTGGGAGCACACGGAATACAGCCTGCGTTATCGGCGTGCTCTCGCTGAAGTACCCTATGATGGTCGGTAGATCGGTCAACTAGGGGGCTGCCACTCGAGCCCAGTAACGGGCGCCATCGCATCCGACCTTAGCTGACAGTCGACCCGCGCCAATGCTGCGGGGCAGCGCTCCCGACAGCGGTCGTTCGTCCGTGGGACGGCAAATCTGGCTGCTGAGAGGTGGTCCTAGGGACAATGCACGGGTAACAGGTAACGGCCCGATTGTTACCGTCTGCCTGAGTTTGGGCTGATGGATTAAGGCACGTGCATAGTGACGTCGTTAATGACGTGTCTTATGCGGGTGTGGGGATGCGGGGCG
>NZ_LLWQ01000011.1 GCF_001447385.1 Paracoccus sp. MKU1
GCCACGCCCGCGCCATTACCTTCCAGTTGGCCGAGGTCGCCGTCACCGGCCCGATGGTGCGGGCCGTCCTTGCCGCCATCCGCCGTCTTCGAACGCCTCCGTCATGCGCATGACCACGATCCATGCCCAAGCTGAACGAAAGCGGCAGGACAGGTCCGTCTGCCGCGCGGAAAAGCGGCTCTGCCGGGCCAGAATGCTGCGGGTTCGAGGCTTGATCCACCCGACTTCGGCCGTTTGCGCGACGACAGACACCGCTCGGGGCGAAAAACGCTTGCCCAGCGAGCAAAATCAGGCGATCTTGAAGTCAAGCGGCAGGCCACTTGGAGAATGTCGGATGAATAGGAGTGCCCAGTATGGCCGACCTCGTAGTACTTGATTTTGACGGAACTGACACGGCTGACATCGTGCTCGGCAAATTGCGCGAACTGCGCAAGGAGCATCTGATCGACATGCTCGATGCCGTGGTTGTCATCCGCCCCGAGGAAGGGGACATACAGATCAAGCAATCCGTCAATCTGACCGCGATCGGCGCGAGCAGCGGGCTGAGCACGGGGGCGCTGGTCGGCACTCTTGCCGGTCTGCTTGTCCTCAATCCGATGGCGGGTTTCGCGATTGGCGGCATGGCGGGCGCCGCGATGGGTGCATTGAGCGGTCGGCTGTCGGATTACGGAATAAACGACCAGTTCATCAAGGATCTTGGCGAGACCATCAAGCCCGGAACATCGGCACTTTTCGTGCTTGTGGCAAAGGCAACGACCGACAAGGTCGTCGCCGAGATCAAACAGTACGAGCCGCGCATTCTCAAGACATCGCTGTCGAAGGAACAGGAAGACAAGTTGCGCGCTCTTCTTGCCGGGCCCGCGCTTTCGGGGGACGTGTCTGCGGCGGGCTGAGGCGCGTCGGGCTGCAACACGGCGCTTCGGCGCAAGGATCGTCAGGCCGATGCAATCCGGGCATCGGCCTTTCGCCGAGCAAGCATTCTCTGGACAACCTGCGCAACTCGTCCGACTGTGGTGCTTCAGATGTAAACCCGTCACCATGGAAGAGATCGTGCGAACCCAGATCATGATCATGCGCGTTTCGGTCGATTTCAGTCGTTTCACGTTTATCCTTGTGACCCTGGCCCTGCTGGTTCTGGTAGGCTGCAGCCGCCCGCCGGAGATCATTGGCATCGACAATCCAGAGCTTCGGGCCGAGGCGGAGGCGCTCAGCACACGCCACCGCATCTTCATCACCAGCACGCGGGCCCCCTCGGACGAGCCGGGTGCCTTGCTGTCGGCCAACCGGGCCCGAACGCTTGGGCTCGCGTCGGTGGATGTCCTATGAAAGCAGACGGATTTTTGCCAAGGCTCGTGCTTGTGACACTTGCCGCGATCCTCGTCGTGCTGGTCTGGCGCGGCGTTCCTCTCCTGGAACTGGCTCTGCGTGAGCCAGCCGGGGAGCCGAGGGTCGTTGATCCCCGCGGCGATCTGGCCGCAGACGAGCAGACCACCATCGCCATCTTCGAGGGTGCCAAGGATAGCGTTGTCTCGATCACGACTGAAAGCCGCGTGGTCGATTTCTGGACTCGGAACGCCTATGACGTTCCGCGCGGCAGCGGTTCGGGGTTCATCTGGGATGCGCAGGGCCATGTCGTGACCAACAACCACGTCATCGAGGGGGCAACGGCAGCATTGGTGCGGCTTGCCGATGGCCGCGCTTATCCTGCCCGCCTCGTGGGGACGGCTCCCGAACATGACCTGGCAGTGCTTCACATCGAGGCGGGATCCGAGCGGCCCCTACCCCTCGCAGTCGGGAGCAGCGAGGACCTGCAAGTCGGGCAAGGCGTCTTCGCCATCGGCAATCCTTTTGGTCTCGACTGGACACTGACCACGGGCATTGTCTCTTCCCTTGATCGGGAGATCCCCGATAGAGCGTCTTCGGTGGGCCGTACTCCTTCGGCGCATCGCACCACCGTAAGCCATTGCGATTGATGAAGATTATCCCACTCAACACCCGCCGATCATCAACCCTCGGCTTGCCATGGCTCTTCGGAAAGAACGGTCGCAGCCGCGCCATCTGTTCGTCGGTCAGCCAAAATAGATTGCTCATGATACCCCCTGAAAGTTTGGGGATTTGAATCATGCGACCAATGCGATCTCAAGCCGATTAATGGGTCCTGAGCCTACAAAACTTGCAACGCGTGTACCGCATTCGCTCCGCTTGGTGGTGCGAGGTGGCATGCGCGCGCTGGAAACGCTTCGGACGGCATTTTCGTCGGTAACGCTGATCGACACTGATGCATTCACCAAAGCCCGTTGTCGCCAAGAAGCCCACTTTCTCCCTGACGGCAAACTTGTGTGGCGCAAGCGTCCGACGGCGCCCGGCGAACCGATTGATGCCTTGCTGCAACAGAATGTAGCTGCGCTTCATAGCCACCATATCATTATGGAGCGGAAGCAAGCTGAGCGGCGGCATGAAGCTACGTCATGGGTTCCGCGCGCCAGATCGCGCTGACCGTCAAGCCCGCAAGGGTTGAGGTATGAGAAAGTCGCTGGTGTCCATCGAGAGCGTCATCAGTAGGCCATAGCGTCAACGCGTGATCACCGCTTCGGAAGCGAAGCTCCACTCTGTGCGTTACCAGCGACTTGCACAACTGCACAAACCCCTGACCCCGTCCGCTCGCCGTCGGGAACCTAGATACCCCTGGCCTGATAGCATGCGTTAGCGCCACCCCTGCATCGGGCAGGTAAGCGTACTCGGGGTTTTGGTGCAGCGTCTTCAGAACACCCATTCCACGATCAGCCACCACAAATTCGAAAGTCCGATCCGTAACTGCGTAAGCTACCAGCCCAGTCCTGGCAGCGCCGCTATGCTCATAGACATTATCCTGCATCTCACCAATTGCTCCAATCAACGATGCAACTAGAGGGGCGGGCACACCTTTAGCCTTCGCGATATTCTCTGCATGCAGCAGCCATTGCTCCCAGTGCGGATCGCGGGTGAGAACTGGATTATCAGATGGCAGCGGGAACCCCCCCCGCCGCATCTCCAAAACTACCACCGAAAAACTGGCCACATTCCCAAGACTCTTCAAGCCGATTGGCAAAGCTGCCTGCAAATGAAACGGCTTGAAACTCACTTGGATGACTCAGCTTAGCAGATAGTAACTCAACCAGTGGACCTATGCGGCCTGAATTCGTGATAAGAAACTCTCCGCGGCTTCTGAGCCTACCACGCTCAGCTTCCGCCACCAGATCGTCCACGACAGAGAAGTGCGCCTGCAATGCCTGCATAAGGGCGTCCTAGCACGTCTGATCGCAAAACTCATCTGATTGTTTGTGTCTGGGGATCGTGAGTTTTCAGATCCCCCTCCATCGAAGGTAGAGCTAGTTTCTCGTTTTTCACAGGACGGCGACACTCCGACAACTAGTTCGCCAAAACCAAGAACACTTCGACGACTTGACTGAACGATGGCTTGGGGAATGCGGCCTCGGTCCATTTGGTGAACCAGACCGCTTCTGCGAGCCGCTCTCGAAAGTCTAGGCCACCTTTAGCCGGCACCTTTGCACGGAGGACGCCACCCACCTACTTCACCGCACCGATAGCACAGGTCGCCCGCCGTCGCACTCCGGGCACCGTCGTTGGAAGATGTCCGAGCCGTTGGCGCCATATCGTGCTCCGCATGCGTGGCACCTCAGCAGATAGACGACTTGATTGTGGTCGTTGCCCTGCAGTCCTGTTCTGGCAACCACCTCCTGACGGTTCCGGTTGATGTAGCCTGGTGTTGTCGTCGATGCCTGCGCCTTGGTTGACGTCATCCTCCCCCGCTGCTTCGTGACCGGAGGCCAGCTACTGCCGAGGATCCACCCTTCCACCTGTCCTGTCATGGCGACGCTTTCAGGCTCGGGCGCAGCGAAAGCCTGTTCGATCTCCCCGGTGATACTGGCGCCTTGCAACCATCGGGCGATCGAATAGGCGTCATGTTGATCGGCAGTTCGGTCGTCTTGGGGGTAGGTGGCGCTCCAGAGGCGCGGATAGGCCTCGGTGATCACCGACTCCCCCGGAGCGGGGTTCCATCCATCGAAGGGCCAGAAGTGCAGCTCGCGCCGCGCGCGTCGGATGTATCGCAGCCAGGGGATGCCGGCATGGGTCGATTTCGCGACTGAGCCTTGCACGTCGAAATGGAAGACGGACTTCGCTGACCCAGTCGCCTCTTCAGTCAGGCGACGCCAGTGTCGTTCGCCCCACCGCGCCGCGCCGTTGCCGACAGAGCCGTCGCGCACGAAGTCGACATAGGTGTGTTTGCCGTCGGTCGGCCAATGGGCGCAGAAATCCTCGAGAAGCGCGGGCCAGTCGGGCGGCAGGCCGTGTCGCTCGAAATAGCGCATCGGGAAGGAAAACCCGTGATCTATGCCGACAACAGTCGGCACCTGGCCATCGAGCGTTCCGACCAGCCATTCCGCTATGCCGCGGCGCGTCCAGTACTTCTTGGGTCCAGCGGGCGGCAGGACTTCCTCTGGCGGGGCGTCGCCGACGGTCTGATATACGCGCAGTCCTTTCAGGCTCGCTTCAGCCGTCTCGGCACCCGAGTAATCGATACCGATCGTCCGCTCGAACTGCGCTTCCGCCCCATGCTGACCCCACCTGATCCCGCGAAACGGTCGTCGTGCCGTCTGTCCGCGCAACAGGTTCAGGTTTCGGAGCCGCTTGCACATCCAACAGGACAAGTCTGCATGACGGCCGGACATCCCGCAAGTCCGAGGCCCGCCTCGTTCTGCGATCCAGCTGCGGGGTCAAACGCCTTCATCAGCTCCCGGAACAACATGGGCACCGCCTTCCCCGGGCAGGTCGCGGGAAACCTCACGCAGAAATCTGTCGCCGGTGGCAAGCTTTCGGCCGAGACTTTGCAGGAACCCCTCGAAGCGCTCAGCGCCTTTCGCACGGGCGGCGTCCCGCGCGGCTTCGGGCAAGGGCGGCGTGACGGTCATCCAGAAGCGGATGAAGAGCGACAGGGTTTCCCCAAGGACTGCGAGATCTTCGTCGAGACCCTCGACCTGGCGACCGAGCCTGTCGAGCCGCCGTGAGAGCGCGGCCTCCATGCGCTCGCTCGTGTCACCCGAGAGGAAGGACGCGACCGCCGCCTCGATGACAGCGGATTTCGAGACGTTCCGACGCAGCGCCAACGCCTCGACCTGGCCCATCAGCGCCGGGTCGAAATAGACATTCATTCGGGTGCGACGGGTCATGATGGCTGCCTCACAGCTCGATGCCGTCATCGGGGTTCATCGCGACCTGGCGCGCCACCATGCGCATGCGTTGCCGGATCGCACGGGCCTGTGCCGCATCGACATCGGGCTCGTCATCGAGGAGGTCGAACTCCTGCACAGGGGCCGACGGGGGCGGAACGATCTCCTCCTGCTCGGGCAGTTCCGGTTCCCGCCGGATGCCCGCATTTGCCGGGTCGCCGGCGTGGTTGTCGGACGCGTCGGACTGCACAGAGGTCGCAGCAGGTGTCAGATCAGACCAATCGTCGGACGGCCGCAGCCCCCCGACCGCGACGGAGCGGTTAAGCTGATCGGGCGGCGGCAGCACCCGCTCCCGAAAGCGCGGGTCCTCGAAGTAGCGGGCCTTGGTCGCTCGGATCGGTGGCACGCCTGCCACCATGACGATCTCGTCGGTGGGCGGCAGTTGCATGACCTCGCCCGGCGTCAGCAGTGGCCGCGCGGTTTCCTGACGCGAGACCATCAGATGCCCGAGCCAGGGCGCAAGACGGTGCCCGGCATAGTTGGTGGAGTCGCGCATCTCGGTCGCCGTGCCCAGGGCATCGCTGATCCGTTTCGCAGTCCGCTCGTCATTGGTCGCGAAGGCCACGCGCACATGGCAGTTGTCGAGGATGGCGTTGTTCGGACCATAGGCGCGCTCGATCTGGTTGAGGCTCTGCGCGATCAGGAAGGATTTCAGGCCATAGCCAGCCATGAAGGCCAGCGCGCTTTCGAAGAAGTCGAGGCGACCGAGCGCGGGGAATTCGTCCAGCATCAGCAGGAGCCGATGGCGCTTGCCCGAGGTCTTCAGCTCTTCCGTCAGCCGCCGCCCGATCTGGTTCAGGATCAAGCGGATGAGGGGCTTGGTGCGGTTGATGTCCGATGGCGGCACGACCAGGTAGAGACTGGTCGGACCGGGCCCCTCCACGAGATCGGTGATCCGCCAGTCGCAGCGCGCCGTGACCCTGGCGACGACCGGATCACGGTAGAGCCCGAGGAAGGACATGGCGGTCGAGAGGACGCCGGAGCGTTCATTCTCGGATTTGTTCAGAAGCTCTCGGGCCGAGGAGGCGATCACCGGATGTACGCCGCCTGATCCTAGATGGGCAGTTTCCATCATGACGCGCAGCGTCGCCTCGATCGGCCGACGCGGGTCCGACAGGAAGTTCGCAACCCCTGCGAGGGTCTTGTCGCGCTCGGCATAGAGGACATGGAGGATTGCGCCGACCAAGAGCGAGTGGCTCGTCTTTTCCCAATGGTTTCGCTTGTCGAGACTGCCTTCGGGATCGACTAGGATATCGGCGATGTTCTGGACATCGCGGACCTCCCATTCTCCCCGCCGTACTTCGAGCAGCGGATTGTAGGCCGAGGATGCGGCATTGGTCGGGTCGAAGAGCAGCACCCGCCCATGGCGCGACCGGAACCCTGCCGTCAGCCCCCAGTTTTCACCCTTGATGTCATGCACGATGCAGCTGCCCGGCCAGGTCAGCAGGGTCGGCACCACAAGCCCCACGCCCTTGCCGCTGCGGGTGGGCGCAAAACACAGGACATGCTCTGGTCCGTCATGGCGCAGATAGGCCCGGTCGTGACGCCCGAGGACCACACCATCGGGGCCGAGCAGACCGGCCGCATGGATCTCCTGCGGCTCCGCCCATCGGGCCGAACCATAGGTGGCGACGTTGCGCGCCTCGCGGGCCCGGATGATCGACATGAGGAAGGCAGCGGCGATGGCGAGTGCTGCGCCAGTGACGGCGATGGCGGCCCCTTCCATGAAGATGCCCGGGGCATAGGCATCAAAGGAGAACCACCACCAGAAGAACGCGGGCGGATGGTAGACGGGCCATCCCGCTGCCTCGAACCAGGGCGCGCCAAGCTGGGGCTGGAAGCCGAGCCGGAAGGCCACCCACTGCGTCGCCGCCCAGACCATCACGAGGACGATCGTGAACACCGTGATGATCTGGCCCCAGAGGATCCGGCCTCCCCGCATGCGCGCTCCTGCAAGAACTTGCGTGAAACCCATCTGGGGCTGGAGAAGCGCGATGATGGCAACTGAGAAGTCGTGCGCGGGGAAGAGCCGGATAGGAGGGGCGGAACATGGGACAATCCTGTCCGGATCCCCCGCGCGGCACACGGACCCTTCTAGGCAAGGCTGGTCAGACCCCAAGGTCCTTCCCCCGCCCCAGTTGCCACGCGATCGACCCGCCCTTCACAAGACCCGTCACCTCGCGCCCCAGCTGGGGATCGATGACGCGTCGCCATGGGACCAGCGTGAATTCCTGGCTCTGTTCGACCAGGGCGAACTTGCCGCTTGCAAGGTGCAAGGTGCCCGTGAAGGTGCCGCTGACCCGTGCGCCGTCAGCCGCTGGGCGGAAGGCGAGACCCTTGCACTCGGACAAGGATGCCCCGACCCGGGCGAGTTCGCGGTCGCGCAGGGTCGCCAGCAGATTGCGGCGGTAGAGGACGCGCGCCCCCTGCCGCGTCGCATCGCTACTTGCGAGGTGATGGTCGCGGCGCTGGTCGAGGGCATCGCGCACCTCCCGCCCGAAGCCCGAAGACGCGATGTCCGACCGATCGCCGCGGAGGAGCCTCTGGTCGAGCCAGGTTGCGCCATCGGCCCCGATCTGTTTGTCGAGCCCCATGGCCGACAGAACCCGGACTGTCGCTTGCAGGTTGCGACCCGCGTCATGGGCGGCTGCACGGCGCGCATAGTCTTCGGGGATCCGCCATCGATCCGCGTCGATCCGCTCGACAATCCCGGCGCGGCGCAATGCCTCGAGCCTGCGGACATGGGCGTCGACGAAGCCCTTGTGATCGCCGGCCGGCACCCGGCCCTCGAAGCGGGCCTTTTCCAGATGACGGCTCGGCCGATAGATCCCGTCCTCGGCCATGGCGGCAATGGCGCGGTCCGAAGGCCGGGCCGCGGCATCGGCGGGCCCGACCTCGACGATGCTGCCGACCTTCGCCTCCTCAAGGCGGTCGGCATCTAGCCCCGAGAGATGATGGATCCGGCCGTCGATGCCATCCACCACAAGGGTCAGGCTCTCGCCCATCTCGTCGGTCAGAAACTTGTCCACAATCCGCCCGGTGATCGAAACCTGGGGGGCAGCGTCATGGACCTCGAAGGTCATGGGATCGCGGGTCAGGCCATCGGCCTTCAGGGCGCGCTGGATGCCGCGAATGATGTCGCCACGCTCCCCCATGGCGCGCAGCGTCGGCTCCAGCCTCGGGCTCAACTCCCAGACGCCCGGAGCGTGTTCCGTGGCAAGGCCCATCTTCTGCAGGCGACCCAGGCGACGTAGACGGAGGGTCCGGTCAAACTGCCGCCGCGCCTCCTGTGGTTCGGGACGCAGGTCGAGCAGACCGTCCTCGGCCTCCGCGATCATTACGCGATCGATCCGGGTGAACCGGTCCTGGTCGACCTCGGCCGCGAGCTTGCGGGCCTGCTCACGTTCAGAAACCGGGCCAAGTTCCAGCGTCGCAAGCGCGCTTGCCCGCTCCCGGATGCCATGGGCGAGGTAGTCGCCATTGATGACGAGGGTTTCGCCGCTCTCATCGCAACCACGCACGATGACATGCACGTGGGGATGGCCCGTATTGTGGTGGTTCACGGCGACCCAGTCGAGCTTTGTGCCGAGGTCGGCTTCGACGCTGCGCATGAGGTCGCGGGTATGCCCTGTCAGGTCGGAAAGCTCGGCGGCATCCTCCGGCGCAATGATGAACCGGAACTGATGGCGATCGTCGCGTCCCCGCGCGAGGAAAGCCTCGCCATCGGCTTGATCCTCGGTCGCGGAATAGAGCTGTCCCGGCGCGCCATCGCGGGATGTGCCGTCGCGCTGGATGTAGCGCAGATGGGCGGCCCCCTTCCCGCTCCGGCCCGCCTGCCGGACATAGCGGGTCTTCACCACGACCCGGCGCATGCCCGGCGCGCTGTGCCGCCAGCCGCCGGAAAGGCCACGGGCACGGACGAAGGCCGCGCCCCGCCCGCGCCGGACGCCAGCCCCTTCCGCACGCCGTCCCGCCGCCTTTGCGCCCTTCCCGGCGGGACTGGCTGAGTCACGCGAGAGGCCCGGTGCAGCGCGCGCCGCGCCGCGCACGGGTCGGTTGCTGTGCTGGCGGGCGAGCTTCCTCGCGCGGGTCAGAAAGCTCTTGGCCTTGCCTGCCTTCGGACTGTCCGAGCGGATGGCCCCCGGCCTCGGTTCGAACCGGTTCTCGTCATCGCCGCTCATGGAACCGTCCGGGGATCAAGGGGCGCTTGCGGGCGAAAAACGGGGCACAGTGCCGCAAATAGTAGCGCGAATTCAGTGACTTGCCGCACAGCGCGGCACCACGGCCCGGAAAACAGGGTGCCACATCCGCGCCCCGAAAACAGTGTGCAGACAAGGGCTTGCCCAGAAATCGGGCCCTCGGGGTGCCGGTTTCCTTTATCTTGCCCTCCGCCTTCCCTGCCCTTTTCCGCTTCTGCCGCCGGGATCGCAGCCAGGCGTGCCTTCCCCGAACCGGTCAAATCCTGGTGGCATGCCGATGCCGCGAATGTGCTCATGGTTCGCCCGACCCCGCGCCCAGAGTTACGAAGATACCGTCCGCCGGGCGCTCGAAGCCCGGCTCGCTCCCCGGCATGCCACGCGCCATTTGCTGGTCGGACCGCGCAACGAATAGCGCCGCATCGCGCCAGTCCGGCGGCATAGCTTGCACAACCCTCTGCGATTCTGATGCAGTCCCACTGCCGAGAAGAGGGGCGAGTGCCGCCACATAGGCGCGCGTCTCAGCTGGCAAGGCACTCCCCGTTTCGAGATAGGCGTCGTAGCGACCGGGACCGGCATTGTAGGCGGCGAGCATGGCTGCGACATTGCCGTAGCGGTCCCACATTTCGCGCAGATAGGCGGTCCCGGCGAGGATGTTGTCGCGCGGATCATGGGGGTCATCCCCGAGCCCGTGGCGCGCGCGCAAGGCGGCCCAGGTGCCAGGCATGACCTGCATCAGCCCCATGGCGCCGGCGTGGCTGACGGCGCGCGGATCATTGGCGCTTTCGGCGCGCATCACTTCGACGATCCAGGGTGCCGGGATCCCGAAACGCTGCGCAGCCTCGGCAATGAAAGCGCCATGAGGATGCGCCTCGATCTGCGCCGGAACGGGCTCCGCACGCGCGATGGCGGGGCCATGGTTGAACGAAGACAGGGCGCAAACGAGCGCCGCGATGTGACCGTGCCGCATGGCCATCAGTCCCGGTCTTCGCGGGGTTTCGGACGATTCCAGTGCAACGACCAGGCGGCACCGGCGTCATCGTCGCGAAAGAGATTGGCGCGGATCGGCTGCGGCAGGGCCGGATCGTCGAGCAGGACAGATAGGTATTCACCGGCCTTCTCGCCGCTGCGCTTCCAGGCGGCCCCGACCTCCGGACCCTCTGCATCACCGGCATGCACGCGATAGGCCGGTGCGTTCTCGGCCTCGCTGTTTTCCACCGGGACGAGGGCAAGCGAGAGGTCGAGTGTGAGCGTCCGGAGCTGTCCGGTGAAGCCCGTTTCTTCGCGGGTGAACTGTCCGATCTGTGACATGTCAGGTCTCCTCTGTTTTGGGTTGGGTGGGCTGTCAGGGGTGGATGAAGCGCCCGTCTCGGGGCTCGGCTGGCTCGGAAGTCACCCAGATCGGGCGCGCCATACCGATGACGGCGTCAGCCGGGAGAGGCCCGAAATAGCGGCCATCGAGGCTATCCCGGACCTCGCGATTCATGAGGAAGACTTCGCCGTCCCGAAGCAGGCTGCAGCCCTGCCAGACGGGCAGATCGCGACCGAGCCGATCCCGCGGCAGCGCCTGGCCGAGGACGACGTCATCGACGGTAATGGTCGCGCCGCTGCGGCAAATGCGCTGTCCCGGCAGGCCCGCGACATGCTTCAACAGCGGGACATCCGCGCCGATGTAGCCCCGCGTGACCATGAACGCGGCAAGAGGCGCAGGCGGCATGACCGCGACGAGGTCGCCGATTTCAAGCCCGGTCGAGCGTTCGACCCAGTAGAGTCCGAGCGGCACGCTGGCAGACGCGTTCCAGATCAGCCAAGCGGGCAGAACTGCGACGGACGGAGCTGCAAGACCTGCGAGACCCATCGCGGCCAAGAGGAGGATCACGTGGCGCTTCATGACCAGATCCTGCGCCGCGCAAGCCAGGCCGCATGCCGCGCGGAGGAATAGACCAACGGGGACTGTCCGGCCGCCAGGCGATTGTGGACATGACGCCAATGATCCGGCGCGACGGCGGTCGGATCGATCCCGAGGGCTTCGATGGCGTCGATGATTTCCAGGGTGCGCTTGACCCTCGGCCAGCCATCCAGCTGCAGCAGGATTTCGGCACCGGGATGCACGAAACCGAGGGTCTGGAAGGGCTCGGTGCGGAAGACCGCGCGCAGGATGACGAGCCGTGCCGCGACGGTTCCATGCTCATTTCCGGCCCAATGAACGCAGGCGAAGATCGCACCGGAGGCAAAGCCGACCCTCCGTCTTTGCCGGTCGATCACCTGTGCCCGGCACGGGTGGCCGAAGCGAATCCATTGCTCGACGCGGCGTCGCTGGAACGTCAGATCAACCCAGGTGATCGACGCAATGGGTCGGTCGTGCGTCGTCTGTGCGTCGAGTTGCGGCGGAAGCTTGCCAGTCATGTCGGGGCCCCCTTTTCCGCGGAAAGAGGTTGGCCGATCAGATCGCGCAGCTTGGCGGCGTCGGTCTGGCCTTGCAGGCAGGCCGCAGCCTGGACGCGCCGGCGCAGCTCGAACGTTCCATCAATGGCACAGGTGGTCATGCCGGTCCTGCTTTTCAGCCTGAGGAGCGCACGGGTCATTGCCGTTCCCCCGGCTTGCCGAGGGGCAGTTCTGGTTCTCGTGGAACGGGCTCGTCGGGCCCCCTTCCCCGGCGCCGATACCCGGCCTTCAGCGCGGCACCGGTCCTTGCGATCAGGGTTTCGACAGCGGTCCTGCGCTCTTCAAGGTTAGAATCTTTGTTAGACTCTAAGTTAAGGGCGCGATTTTCTGTTGTGGTGCATGTGGTTAAGCCCGGTTTCGGTTCCCGATAGCACGAGCCCCCGGTTCCTGATGGCACGATACCCCGGGTTCCTGATGGCACGAGGCCATTCACAGCTTGTCCACAGGGCGCGGCAGGCTCGAAGGCGAGCAGCATGCGGCCGCCGGTTTCGATCTCGGCGAAGAGGACATAGCCGGGCAGCGGCTGTCGGCGGATGATGTCGCGCAGCTCGAAAGCGAAGCGCTTGAAGGGTGATAGGCTTCCCGATTTCTGGTGCAGGTGACGGAAATCGAAACGCCAGCCGCCCGCCTGCCGCCCACCATGCTTGCGCACAAGCCGATAAAGCCAGCGGTCGAGGCCGCCGGTCAGGTCGAAATAGGCCCGGTCGATGGTGAGGATCAGGGCGTCGTCGAGGACGGCGCGGTAGAACCAGTCCGGGACGATCAGCTCGATGCCGTCAGGTCGCCCCCTCGCGTCGCTGCGTTCATGCCATTCGTTGATCCAGGAGAAGCGATGACGCCGCCCCTCGGCGGGCTGGCGGATCGTCGTCGCCACCGTGGTCGATTGCAGCCGGTCCAGCGCAGCCTTCAAGCGCTGATAGTCCCGGAGCGACGTCCCGCGCCCCGTGAAATTGAGGATCTCGTAGGGTGTGGCCGCCATCAGACGCGATGTGCGCAGGCCTGCATCGCGCGCTTCGACGATCTGGCTCGCCGCCCAGATCAGGATGTCGGCATCCCAGATCGTGGCCATGCCGTGGTCGGGCACGGCCTCGACCCGGATCGCGACATTGCCCGCGACGAAATCGATGGGGCGGATACGCGGCGACTTGGAGAGGGAGAAGAACGGATAGGCCATGAGATCCTGTGCGTCACGTGGGGCAAACTCCCCCGGCAACGCCCGAAAGAGGTCGAGTTGGCCGCGCTCGGAGGCGCTGCGGGGCGTCGGGGGCATGAGGAACCGGTAGGACCGTCAGCGCGTCGCGCGCGCTGGCACAGCATGCGGCGACGCCGTCATGCGTTTGGCCGGCAGGACCTGGCCGCGCGGATCGGAAGTCGAGGTGACCGAACCGCGGGCGACCCAAGCCGTCAGGTCATCGACCGAATAGACGACGCGCCCGCCGAGCTTGTGATAGGCGGGGCCAGTTCCGTAGGTGCGGTGCTTTTCCAGCGTTCGCGCCGACAGGCTGAGGAACGTGGCCGCCTCCTTGGTGCGCAGGTAGCGTGGCGGCAGAACGGCGAGATCGGGTCGCATGGATGGGGCCTCCGTGGGTCTGTGGAAGGCCGTCGGCAAAGCACGGCCTGTCCCGCGCAGGCTGGCGAAGAAGGACCGGAAAGGGGGATGAGGAAGGTTGGGGGTGGAACTATCCTACCCCCCTGGGCGGTTAGCTTCGGGGGCTGGGGTTCAACATCAGGCGAGAGGTTCCGACTACCCGGGCTGCTTGGTTGCGATAAACAGCTTTTCGGACCCTCGGGACCGTCGCTGCAGGGCCCAATCTCCGCTGCATTCGCGAAGGCACTCGGGAGGAAGGGCGGGAAGCCGCCGTTCGCTGCAGTCCGAGTCAGTGACTGCAAAGGAAGCAATCGACACGCTGCCACCGTTGCCTCCACTCAAAGATCAAGATAGAAGTGACCCAGCATTAGCGGCCTGCAATCAACCAAGTGTTGTGTTACCTGCGACACCTGCGAGAAGGTTACTTTCAACTCGCCCCGCCACATGCTGTTACGGAATTGCGAAATCCCGCGACGTTGGGAATGCGAGATTGTAGGCCGTTGATGCACCCATGTCGTTAAAGCCCTTTTCCAACCTAAGGCAAATCGCCTTTGCTCTTCGCCGGAGTTATAGGAGGAGATTTGTTTACATCGCATACGGGCTTGGCCCGGCTGCGCGATACAAACCCACATTTCCCAAGTAAGGCGCTGATTTCGCTGTCCTGACCATTATATTTCCTATATAAAACATGGTGTTGAAGGCTGCGAGGGG
Organism: Paracoccus sp. MKU1; assembly: GCF_001447385.1. Lineage (GTDB taxonomy): Bacteria > Pseudomonadota > Alphaproteobacteria > Rhodobacterales > Rhodobacteraceae > Paracoccus. The sequence goes on from NZ_LLWQ01000011.1 coordinate 14,229, forward strand.
CGCGTTTCATGGATCACCCAGAGGGTGCGGGCTTGCAACGGGCAGATCGGGTGGATTTCGACCCTCGCGTGCGGCTGGAATTTCGCGGCACGCAGCTCAGTTCCGACGGCGGCCTTCTGGTGATGCGCGAGCTTGATGACGCGCTCGGGTTGTCCGATTTGGCGTCAGCGGCGCTGCGCGATACTCGCTCTGGCAAGAACACGGTCCATCGGCTCGACGGCCTGTTCCGGCAATCAGTCTTTGGGCGGCTGGCCGGATACGAGGATGTCAACGACGCCAACCGTCTCGCCTGCGATCCGGTCATGCGCCAAGTTGTCGGCGGCAGAGCGGTCGATGCACAAGCGGCCTCGGCATCGCAGATGGGACGGTTCGAGACCGAGACGCTGGCTCTGGCCGGGAACCGTGCCGCGCTGGCCGACCTGAACGGGCAATGGATCGACCGGTTCCATGACCGTAACGGGCTGAAGTACATCGTTCTGGACATGGACAGCTCGGTCAGCCCGACCCATGGCGACCAGGAAGGGTCCGCCTGGAATGGCCATTTCGACTGTAGCTGCTATCACCCCAACTTTCTGTTCAACCAGTTCGGGATGCTGGAACGCTGCGCCCTGCGCCATGGCAACGTCCACAGCGCCGATGGCTGGCGTGATGTTCTCGACCCCGTCATTGCGCGCTACGCGGAGCGCGACCTTGGTGGCAGGTTCTTCCGGGCCGATGCTGCCTACGCGATCCCGGCGATCTATGAGCGATTGGAAGAAGCGCGGTTCTTCTACGCCATCCGGCTGCCCGCAAACGCGGTCCTCAAGGACAAGATCGCGCATCGGCTAACGCGCCCTGTCGGGCGGCCGTCACTGACCAAGGTCAAGCGGTTCTTCGAGGAATTCGAGTATCAGGCGGCGTCCTGGGACAAGGAACGCCGGGTGATCGCCAAGATCGAATGGCATCCGGGCGAACTGTTCCCGCGTGTCGGCTTCATCGTCACCAACCTGCCGATGGAGCCGGACTGGGTGGTGCGGTTCTACAACCAGCGCGGCACCGCCGAGCAGCACATCAAAGAGGGCAAATACGCCTTTCGCTGGACGCGGCTGTCGTGCCGGAAGTTCCGCGACAATGAGGTGCGGCTGCAACTGCACGCCCTGGCGTACAACCTGGCCACCTTCTTGCGCTGCATCGAGCTGCCCGAAGCCATGGCCGACTGGTCGTTGACCAGCCTGCAACTGAAGCTGATCAAGATCGGGGCACGTGTGGTCCGTCACGCCCGCACCATCACCTTCCAGCTGGCCGAGGTCGCTGTCACCGGCACGATGGTACGCGCCATCCTCGCCGCTATCCGCCGATTGCGAGCGCCACCGCTATGCGCATGATCGCGATCCACGCTCAAACTGAACGAAAGCGGCTGGACAGATCTGTCCGCTGCGCTGAAAAACGCCGCCCCTGGGCAAGGAAACAGCGGCTTCGCGGTCTGATCCGTCCAGATCCAGCAGTCTGCGCGACCGCAGGTGCCGCTTGCGGCAGAAAATCCTTGTCTAGCGATCGGATACAGGCGATCTTCACCTCAAACGACACGCCACCTGGGGAATGCAGGGTAAAATCAGCAAGGCAGATACAAGCTGCAAGCGACACCTGTGCACACCAGTCGGATCGCTACAGCGTTCTTTCCCATTCCTGTTAGGAGACAGCCATGTCAGATCAAGACAACCGCAACGATACCCGCGCCACCGGCTCGACGATGAGCACCGGAGCGCCGGCGGTGAGCGACCGCAATTCGTTGAGCATCGGCCCCGATGGCCCGGTCCTGCTACACGATGTGCATTTCCTCGAGCAGATGGCGCATTTCAACCGCGAGAAGGTACCCGAGCGCCAGCCGCACGCCAAGGGAGCCGGCGCGTTCGGCGTATTCGAGACCACCGAGGACGTCTCTACCTACACGAAAGCCGCCCTGTTCCAGAAGGGCGCCTCGACCGAGATGCTGGCCCGCTTCTCCACCGTCGCCGGCGAGATGGGCAGTCCCGACACCTGGCGCGACGTGCGCGGATTCTCGCTGAAGTTCTACACGAGCGAGGGCAATTACGATCTCGTCGGAAACAACACGCCGGTTTTCTTCGTGCGCGACCCGATGAAGTTCCCGCATTTCATCCGCAGCCAGAAGCGGCTGCCGGATTCGGGCCTGCGCGACAACCACATGCAGTGGGACTTCTGGACTAACAACCCCGAGACCGCGCATCAGGTGACCTATCTGATGGGCGTGCGCGGCCTGCCGCGCACCTGGCGCCACATGAACGGCTACGGCTCGCACACCTATATGTGGGTCAACGCCAAGGGCGAGAAGTTCTGGGTCAAGTACCACTTCCACACCGAGCAGGGCATGGAGTTCTTCAGCAATCAGGAAGCCGCCGACATGGCCGGCGCGGACGCGGACTTCCACCGCCGCGACCTGTTTGACGCCATCGCGCGCGGCGAGCATCCGAGCTGGATCCTTTCGGTGCAGGTCATGCCCTACGACGAGGCGAAGACCTACCGTCTCAACCCGTTCGACCTGACAAAGACATGGCCGCATGCCGACTATCCGTTGGTGAGGGTCGGCAAGATGACGCTCAACCGCAATCCGGAGAACTTCTTCGCCCAGATCGAGCAGGCGGCGTTCTCGCCCGGCAACACGGTTCCCGGCATCGGGCTGTCGCCGGACAAGATGCTGCTCGGCCGCGCCTTCGCCTACAACGACGCGCAGCGCAACCGCATCGGCACCAACTTCCACCAGTTGCCGGTGAACCAGCCCAAGGTGCCGGTGAACACCTACATGTTCGACGGCCACATGGCCTATCACCACAGCGGCAACGCGCCGGTTTATGCGCCGAACAGCCACGACCGCAAATGGGCGGACGAGACCGGTCCGGTCGCGGATGGCTGGGAAGCCGACGGCACGATGGTGCGCAGCGCCTATACGCTGCGCAAGGACGACGACGATTTCAGCCAGCCGGGCATCCTCGTCCGCGACGTCTTCAACGACGAGGAGCGCGCGGCGCTGGTCGACCAGGTCGCCGGCAGCCTGCTGGGCGGCGTCCGCGAGCCGGTGCTGAGCCGCGCCCTCGACTACTGGAAGAGCATCGACGCCGGAGTCGGAGCCCGGATCGAGGAGAAGGTGCGCAAGGGCGGCGCAGCAAAGCCCGCCGAAGGCATGGGCGAAGGTTGAACGTCTCGCACCTTGGCAGTATCGCTAAGGAAACAATCAGCGACCGAAAAGCCGGAGACCTCATCAAAGGTCTCCGGCTCTACCGCTAAGATTAGGCAGGTTTTACGAAGGCGGCGACACATCCGCTGTTTCTCATTTGTGAACGGAGTGTCACGCCGCGTTTCGAATTCGGCCCCACTTTCGCCTCAACCTGGCGTCCTGATGTCCGCGTCAAGCGGGAGAGCGCCGGTTCAGGCCGGCCGCCGAAGGAGCAACCGCCCCGGAAACTCTCAGGCACCCGGACCGCTTGTCGATCAACACTCTGGAAAGCGGAGCGGCCGCTCCCGCCGACGGTGTAAGTTGCGACAGGCTTCCCTTGATTCGCAGCGAAACTCTCAGGCCGATGACAGAGGGGGCTCCCATGCAAGCCGCATGGCGGAGCCGCTAATGGAGGGCTGATACGTGACGTTTTCATTCTAAGACCGCAGGCATATGTGGCCGACCCCAACGGGGGTGGGTTGATCTGATTTGTCGCCCCTTGGAAATGAGAAAGGCCGGACAAAGAGTTCACGATACCGAAGAAAAGCGGTGGAACACGACGTATTTGCGCACCGCGCATTGCGCTTCTCGAGCTGCAGCGTGACATCTTGCGCCTTCTGGAAGGTGACTATCGACCCCGTGCCCACGTCCACGGTTTTGTCGGCGGGCACCAACGCGGTATTGTGAGCAATGCCAGACAACATGTCGGTAAGCGCTGGGTGCTAAACATAGATCTTGAAGACTACTTCGAGACCATTCACTTCGGGCGCGTTCGCGGGCGTTTGATGGCCCCGCCCTATGGCTACCCAGAAGAGATTGCCCAGTTCATCGCGCACATCGCTTGTTTTCAAACCGAGAAGGAAGTCGGCGGCAGTCTTCGAACAACACATGTGCTGATGCCAGGCGCCGCGCTGTCGCCAATACTGGCAAACATTGTTTCAGACAAACTCGATGCTGAGTTGGCTCGATTTTGTAGGCAACTTGGGTGCACCTACACGCGATATGCCGATGACATAACTATTTCCTCCAATCGCAGGACCTTTCCCGCGCCAATCGGACGTTTTGCAACCTCCGATAGCCACGATGAATTCATTATCTCCGACACCTTTCAACAGATGATTGAGGATAACGGATTTAGAATCAACCACGCAAAGACTCGGCTGCTAGGCCTCGCCTTCCAACAGGAAGTCACCGGTTTAGTTGTGAATGAGAAAGTCAACGTCAAGCGCAAGTTTGTTCGCGATGTCAGGGCGATGCTTCATGACTGGGAGTTCAATGGCTATGCGGCGGCATCGGAGCGCCACTTTAGCGAGAAGCGCCCAGATAGAGGCCGGTTACCGGAACAGGAGGCCACGAACTTCGAATGGGTAGTCCGAGGGAAGATCGAGTTCATTCGGCAGGTAAAGGGATCCACTGATCAGATATTTCGTAGCCTCGCCGCGAGATTCAACGCATTGTGTTCGGGCCAACAGTTGTCGATTCCGTTGGTCGAGGATAGCGACGTTCTGAACGCAGCCGTTTGGTATCTCGAGAATGACACAGATGGAGGATCAGTTGGCACTTGCTTTGCCATCGCCGATAACCTGTTTGTGACCTGCGCGCATTGCCTCGGACCAAATCTGCGCATCTTCCCGAGACAAAGCCCGGCATTCGCGATGGAAGCGGACGAAGTAGCTCGCGACGCTCACAACGACCTTGCGCTGATTCGGTTACGAGCTCCGTTATTCGCGTTCAATCCCGCAGCCACGCTGCAAATGGCCTCGACAGCCGAAGCTAGCGCGCTCGTCATCCGCTCTGCGGTGCAGACTGCGGGCTATCCTTCGAATCTCGACAGCACATCTCTGACTATCCGCAACACCGAGGTGACAGGTTTCTCGCGGCAAACCTTTGACGGCACGCCCGCCACATCCGATAACGTGATCGCCTTGTTGTCGGGAACTTACGAGGGAATGAGTGGTGGTCCTGTGCTGTTTTCTGGAAGAGTTGTCGGTGTAATTGTCAGAGGTCCAAACGACGACGACCGGACAATCCCCTTCCTTGCGGTCAGGTCAGAGTTTGTGGATGCATTGCTAGCAACCCTTTAGTGGTGATTGACGATCAAGGTGAGTGACCGTCGGCTAAGGGCCGTCCACGACGAGGCGCTCCGCGCTGCACGCGCGAATACCGTCTGTTCCGTCTCGGTCGGTTTGGGCTCCCTACGGTCGTATGCACCCCTAGACTGGGCAAGGTGCACCCTACGGCTTACGGCGGTGCCGAAGGAGGCCCAGATACCCACCGCCGATCAGCGCGGAGGCATTGCGGGCGAGCGCGATGACGGCTGCCCGCAGCGGGGATGTCTTCCATGGTTCATCCAGGACGCGCCGTTCACCGTAGAGCGCGATACCGATCTCGCGGTAGCTCGCGCCCGCGGCACGCCCGTCGGCGGCCTGCATCATCAGGCGAAACCGCTGACGCTGGTATGGGGTCATTCGGGTGTCGCGCGGGACCGGGCGCGCGTTCAGCATCTGCCAGAACCGCTGGATGGCTTCGATTCGGCCCGGCAGGTCGGCATCGAGGGGCAGAAGGATGGCCATGGACCCGGCGTCGGTGCGCCCCGCCATGTTCAGAAAAGGAACGGAGCCGTCCGTGCCGAGGGCGCCATAGCGCCCCTCCTCTGCGTCCGCTTGCGACGGCAGATCAAGCGCAATGGGCCGCGGCAAGGGTGGCTGGAAGCCGCGGACCTCGCCGACAAGCACGGTGCCCGGATTGGCGTGCTGTGACCAGATCACCGGTTGATCGAGAATGGAGAGCCCCGGGTCGGCCGGAAAATCGCAGGCCCCAGCGATGCTGGGCTTCCTCCTCGAACGGGGCGCGCTCGGCCCTTTTCGTCACGATATCCGCGAAGCTCGCCTGATAGTCGAGATCACGGCGCAGGCATTCCCAGGCGATGCCTTCAACCGAAAGCTCATCGTAGAAGTCATAGGTGTCCTGGTTTCGCCACTTCGATGTATCCGGCCCCATCTCTCAACCCTCGACAGAGTCAACACACGTATGGGGTGAAAAGATTCCAGCGCAGGGAAGCTGGGAAAAGGCACGGAAGGATGCAGCAGCTGATGCCGTTGCAGCATCACCTCGCGCAGGAGGTCACGGGGTGCCGGAACCCGGACCCAGAAGCTGCCGATATCCACTCTGCGTCATCCAGCGCGCCCGCGCCAGATGGCTGTCATGGACCCGCCGCGCGCGATCGGGCTCGCGAACAGGGTCGATCCCGAACAGAACCTCGACGGCCTCGGTCCAGTCCGCACCATCGGCTGTCGCATCGAGAAGACGCATGTAGAGCTTGATGTGCCTGCGGTCGTAGTCGGTGATGTCCGCGCTGGTGGGGGCAAGCTCGTCGAAGGCCGGGGTTGTGGGCTTCATGGCGCGCTCCCCGGGTGCATCGGCGCAGCCAGTTGTCTATCACGCCGCCCTGTTGCGTCAGTGGGTCTTCTCGTCTCTGCCATGCTCCAGCATCACCCCCTGCCCGCGCTTGTCAGACAGGATGACGATCCCTGCGGCCTCGAGTGCCCGGCGAACCTGATCCCGTGTTGATTCGTACACCTCAAGCCGGTTTTCGGACTCGAGGCGTTTCAGGGCAGTCAGGGATATTCGGGCCTTGTCAGCGAGCGTCTCCTGCGTCCAACCCAGCAACGCGCGTGCGGCCCGCGACTGTCGAGCGGTGATCATGCATGATCACCTCCCATCGCGACCGGCGCGCATTCCAGAACTACGACTATTTTAGTCGCTCTCGTCCAATCCGCCACTGGAAACTGCGGTTTCGCAGCGCGGCCTATGCCGTTGTGAAATCCCGTGATTCGCCGCCAGCGCCGGCCCTACTATGGGCGTCGCCCGGCCGCGCCGGTCCCTGCAGGTCACGCAGTGGCCCCGGCGCGGTCGCGGTGGGCATCGCCTTTCGCGGCAGGCATGGAAAGGGCCCCGGCCTTGCGACCGGGGCCTTGTGGTCCGCGTCAGTCGGCGCGGCGGCCGTTGGGGCGGGACCAGATCAGCGAGAAGCCCTCGCCGTCCTCGTCGTCGAAGAGGTTGGCGTAGATCGGGGCGGTGAAGCTCGGATCGTCGAGCTTGAGGCCCAGGTAGTCGCGGCCCTCGTTCGAGCGCTTGGACCAAGCGGCGCCGATCTCGGCGCGGCCGACCAGAACCCGGTGGCTGGGGGCGTTCTCGCCGGTGGCGCGCTGGTCGGGGACGATGCGCACGCCCTTGGCCTGGACGCTGAGGGTGACGATGTCGCCGGTGAATTCGTTCGTGCCGGTCTTCTTGAAGGTGCCGATGGTCGCCATGGTAAGTCTCCGTTTTCGGTTCCCGAGCCCGCACCATTGCGGCCTCGATGGCGATCGACAGGACGGAGACGACCGCTGGCGCACCCCCGCCAAGCGGGGGCCTGACAGCACAGGAAGAACTTTCTTGCTCCCGCGAGGAATGGCGGCCTTCAGGCCGACAGGGGAAGAAAGTTGTGACGACGCTGTTGCGCCGAAGCGGTCGAGGCGAAGCCGGTCTTCGGCCAGATCAGGCCATTGAAGAGGCCGTATGGAGCGGTTTGGACACGGGGAGCAGACGGAGACACTGGCGACAGGCCCCGCCAAGGCAGGCAGGACGGGACCGCACAGGCGATCCGCCTCCCCCTTCCAGGCCTTGCGCATTCTCCAACCCGAACCATGCCACCGGCAGCGCCCCCCCTGACGGGATCGATGACAGCCCGCCGATACGGCCTTGCCCGCCCCGCGCTCTGGACAGGACAAGAACAGGGCGTCACGCCGATCCAAAGGAACGCACCCGATCAAGCCCCGCAACCCGTCGAGACAGGCAGGCAGGGCCTCCTTGCTCTGGTCGCCCCACCTGCCTGCCCAGCCTTCAGCCGCGGACCAGGCGCCCGCCCGCATCGCCGGGGGCCGCCATGCCTGAGACCCGCAGAAAGGCCGTGATGCCCACCGCGACCGCGCCGATGATGGCAAAGACGACCTGCCAGGCCTCCGACGGCATCAGGAGCCGGGTGATCCCCAGCGTGGCGTGGAACCCTGCCACGCCAGCAGGTGCGACAAAGGCCAGCGCAATCAGGAACCGCGCCCAGAGCGGACGGACGACCATCAGAAGGCCCTGACCAAGCGCCAGAACAAGCCCGGCGCCTGCCAGGCCGATGACGGTCGCACCCAGCCACCCGGCACCGGTCCCATAGGCCCAGGTGCCAATGGTGAGGCCTGCAAAGAACGGCAGCGCGAAGACGGCGAGATTGAACAGCAGCCAGCACATCGTGCCGATGGCCGTCAGAGAGACGAGGATTCCAAGAAAGATCATGACAGTGGCTCCGTGCAAAATGTTGGACGGTTGCGCCTCCACCGCCACCACGGCGCGAGCAGAAAGATAGCATTGATTTAGGTCGGCAGCGAGCCTCAGGTAACTTCATCGGCGGCGGCCGACCCATGCAGCGGTGGCATCCGAGCTCATCACCTCAACCTGTGCCGTGAAGCCAAATACCGGGGTTTCAGTCCGGCAGGCCCGAGCATCGGAGAGAGCACCCCACCGATGCGGGTCAATCGAACCGCAGTGTCGGACGTCACGGCGTTGGCAGCGCTTACGCGCTGCCCGCCCCGAGGCGGATGACCGGGATGCCCATCTTGCGGGCCTTGTCGGCCAGGTTGTCCTGGATGCCGGTGCCCGGGAAGACGATGACGCCGATCGGCAGCGTCGCGAGCATCTGGTCGTTGCGCTTGAAGGGCGCGGCCTTGGCGTGCTTCGTCCAGTCGGGCTTGAAGGCGACCTGCGGGACCTTGCGGTTGCTGGCCCAGGTGGCGGCGATCCGTTCGGCGCCTTTCGGCGATCCGCCGTGCAGCAGGACCATGTCGGGGTGCTTGGCATGGACCTGATCGAGCTTGTCCCAGATCAGGCGATGGTCGGTGGTCTCGCCGCCCGAGAAGGCGATCTTGGGCCCTGCGGGCAACAGCACCTCGGCATCGGCCCGGCGTTTGGCGGCGAGGAAATCGCGGCTGTCGATCATGGCCGCCGTCATCTGGCGATGGTTGACGCGGGAGCCGCTGCGCGGCGACCAGGGGGTGCCGAGCGTGCGCAGATAGATGTCTGCGGCGGTTTCGCAGAAGAGCTCGAGGCTGTCGCGGCGATCGAGCAGGCTCTGCCCGATGGCGATCAGCGTCTCGAGCTGGACGGACTTGACCTCGGAGCCGTCCTGTTCGCGCTGAAGCCGCTTCTGGGCCTGCTCGTTGTCGTCGAGCTTGCCCTCGATCCGCAGGACCGCGCGGTGGAAGGTGTTGACGGTCGACCAGAGGATCTCGTCGAGGTCGAAGTCGAGGCTGGTGTCCGCCATAGTGGTGATCAGGGCGTCGAAGATGTCGGCGACCGCAGTGCGGATGATGTCATCCTCGGGCGTGATCCGGGGGTCGGCCTCGTCCTCGGCGGGATGATAGCCGTAGAGTTCGAGGGCTTCGATGACATGGCCGGTGGGCGAGGTGCTGTGATCGGCGTCGAAATCGTCATGGGCGTACATGGGAGGCGTCCTTGGGCTGGACCGCGACCGTCGCGGCCTTCGTGGCGACGAAAGCCCACGGGCGGACCGTTCAGGCAGCCCGAGCCCTTTGCGAGGGCCTTGATGGCCAAGCCCGGCTGATTTGGATCGCGCTGTAAAGGCGGGCCTTCCGGGGTCCCCGCGCGACCTGTCGCGTGGGGTGGATGCCCGCCGACGGAAATCAGTCGGGCGCCGCCATTGCCGGGCCGGGCCGCTTGTGGGCCGCTCGCCCTCCCGAAGGCCGAGGCGCGGTCTTTCTGCCCGATGACGCTGCACTCCCGCGCCCATGATCCGTTCGCCACAGGCCGATCACCTGCTCCGTCACGGCGCCAGTATCGGACCCATGAAGCGGCTCACGTCCTCCGGGGCAAGTTGTGGCCGGACCCAGGCCCGAAGCGCATCCCGCCCGCGCGCCACGAGATCGTCGTTGAAATCCCCCAGCATCGGCGAGAGTGCCAGCGCCTCGACCCCGGCCTCGCTGGCCCGGGCGACCAGCGCCTCCCGCGCGATCCGTCCTGCCGGATCGTTGTCGCAGACGATATAGAGCCTGCGCAGCTGCGCAGGGAACAGGAGGGCTGAGAGGTGACCCGCAGACAGGGCGGCGACCATCGGCAGACCGGGCAAGACCTGGCGCAGCGACAGGATCGTCTCAATGCCCTCGCCCGCGGCCAGTATATCCTGCGCGCGGCCGAAGCGGGCGCCGTGCCCGAGAAGCGCGCCCATCGCTTTTCGCGGTGGATCGAGAGGTGCCTTCTGTCTGCCGTCCCGTGCAAGCCAGGTACGATGCGCGCCGGTGAACGTCCCCTCGAGTTCGGTGACGGCGGCAATCAGCGCAGGCCAGGTCTCGGTCGCCCCCCCGCCCTCGGGCCGCCAATAGCAGTCCGGCAGAAAGCGCAACGGATCGGCGTCCTGCAGATCCGCGATACCACGCCCGCGCAGATAGGTTTCGGCAAGGCTGCCCGCGATGGGCCGGGCCATGCGCCAGAGCCGTTGCGCCGCGCCGGTCGAGCCGGATGGTCCCGCGATGTGCCGCGAAGGGTGGTCCGGTGCGGCTGGCGCCTCCTGCGGCAGGCTGAGAAACCGGCGGGCTTCCTCGGCGATCTCGGCGAACTCCACCAGCCCGAGACTTTCGCGGATGACGTCGAGAAGGTCGCCATGTTCGGAACTGGCCGCATCGACCCATTTCCCCGCTGCCCCCTTGCCCGATGCGCGACCCGTCAGCCGGACGAACATAGACCGACCTGGCCTGTTGCGCACGTCGCCGACCAGCCAGTAGTTGCCCTGCTTGCGCCCGTTCGACAGGTAATGCCGACAGACCGCCTCGGCCTGTCGGCCGAGACGCTCCGCCAGATCGGTGGCCGTGAGCCGGGTCATCACGCCGCCTCCCGCTCGCCGATCCGCTCGATCGGAAACCGCGCGAAGAGCTTTCCGAGCACCTCGATGCCGGTGGCGTCGACGGGCACGAAGAAGCGCAGCTTCCAGGCGATGATTTCGGTGAAGAGACCATAGGCCCGCAGCCGCTCGCGCATCGCCTCGGTGAAGCCCATAAGCTCGATGCGCTGCACGCCCATGACCCGCGCGCGGCGGAGTTGCAGCCCTTCGGCGAGATCAAGGATGGTGCGCCCCTCTATCAGCGCGGCATGGGCGGCCTCCGGGGTCAGGGTAGTCATCGTCCCGGTGACCGAGGCCGTCGCGGCCCAGGCGGGCGAGACACGGCGACCGATGATCCGTTCGCCGTCATCGGCCTGCAGGCGATAGACGCGGGTCGAGTCCGGTGGCAGGCGCTTCCAGATCGGCAAGAGAAGCCCCGTCACCATATGGAGCGTGCTCTCAGTGAACTCCGGCACGCCCGCGCATTCCGCATCCCATGCCGAAGAGAAGCGGGCGACATCGGCCTCGACCCAATGGGTCTCGCCCATCAGCCGCAACGGCACCGCCTGCCCCTCCATGGGCCGGATCAGCCGCACCCGCCGCTCGATCTCGCCATCATCGAGCATGATGCTGGTCGTGGGGATCTGCACCGCGGCCCGGCCCGAGCGTTCGTTGATCAGGAGCCGCGCCCGCGGATCGGAGAGTTCGGCCAGCGCCGCCTCGCGGGTGACAGGCTGGTTTCGACGGCGTTCCGCGATGGTCAGAAGCCGGGTTTCGGCACCGGTGCCGGGATGGGTGTGGATCACCTGGCGGTCGATGACCCGGAAGCTTTCGGCGCGGAGGGTCTCAAGCCCCATGTCGTAGCTGCCCGAGGCCATGGCCCCGGCAATCCGCGCCTCGAGGAGCTGCTCGAAGGCTGCGAAGAGAATGCCCTGCAACGCGATGGGGAGAGCCAAGAGACGGTTGAGGAAGGTGGTGATCGGCGGCAGATCGTCCTTCAGGCCTGTCGCATCCATCAGCTTCAGGCCGGTCGCTGCTTCAAAGGCCTCGAGCGAGCAGCCGTCCACCTTGCCTTTCGCGATCAGCTGATAGAGCTGGCGCAGCGCATCGCGGGCATAGGCCGATTCCAGATTGTCCTCAGGCCGGAACAGGCCCTGTCCGCCGGTCTGGCGCTGGCCGCGGGTGATTGCGCCCAGCGTGTCGAGGCGGCGGGCGATGGTCGAAAGGAAGCGCTTCTCGGCCTTCACATCGGTCGCGATGGGCCGGAAGAGCGGCGGCTGGGCCTGATTGGTGCGGTTCGTACGGCCAAGGCCCTGGATCGCCGCATCCGCCTTCCAGCCCGGTTCCAGCAGATAATGGACCCGCAGCCGCTGGTTCCTTGCGCCAAGATCGGCGTGGTAGCTCCGCCCCGTGCCGCCCGCGTCGCTGAAAACGAGGATCCGCTTGAGGTCCTCCATGAAGGCCGAGGTCTCGGCAAGGTTGGCGGAAGCGGCGCGGTTTTCTACGGCAAGGCGCGCCTCGCGCCCCTCGCCCTTGCGGACGATCCGGCGGGATCGGCCTGTCACTTCGGCGACCTGATCCTTCCCGAAATGCTGGACGATCTGGTCGAGCGCGCCCGGGACGGCCGGGAGGCCGGCAAGCTGTTCGATCAGGGCGTCGCGCCGGGCAACAGCCTCGCGGCATTCCACGGGGTGGCCATCGCGGAACACGGGGCGCGACGAGAGGTTGCCCTCCCCATCGGTAAAGGGCTCATGCAGCTGAACCGGGAAGGAATGCTGCAGGTAGGACAGGACGTATTCACGCGGCGACAGGTCCGTATTCAGATCATTCCACTCCTCGGTCGGGATCTCCGCCAGACGCCGTTCCATCAGGGCCTCGCCGGTGGAGACGATCTGCACGACGCTGGCATGGCCCGCCGCAAGGTCCCCTTCGATCGCCCGCAGGAGCGTCGGGGTCTTCATCGAGGTCAGGAGATGGCCGAAGAAGCGCTGCTTGGTGCTCTCGAAGGCCGAGCGCGCGGCGGATTTCGCCTGCCGGTTCAACGTGCCCTCGCGCCCGGTGATGTTGGCCGCCTCCATCGCCGCGTCGAGGTTGTTGTGGATGACGGCGAAGGCCCCGGCATAGGCATCATAGATGCGACGTTGCTCCGCGCTCAGGCGGTGTTCCAGAAGGTCGTACTCCACGCCCTCATACGACAGGGACCGGGCGGTATAGAGGCCGAGCGCCCGCAGATCACGGGCCAGCACCTCCATGGCGGCCACGCCGCCCGCCTCGATCGCTTCGACGAATTCGGCACGGGTGGCGAAGGGGAAATCCTCGCCGCCCCAGAGCCCGAGGCGCTGCGCATAGGCCAGGTTGTGCACGGTGGTCGCCCCAGTGGCCGAGACATAGACGATGCGCGCCTCGGGCAGCGCATGCTGAAGCCGCAGCCCGGCCCGGCCTTGCTGTGATGCGGCGACATCGCCGCGTTCGCCCTTCCCGCCCCCGGCATTCTGCATGGCATGGCTCTCGTCGAAGATGATGACCCCGTCGAAGTCGCGGCCCAACCAATCGACGATCTGGCGGACCCGCGAAACCTTCTCCCCACGGTCGTCGGAGCGCAGCGTGGCATAGGTTGTGAACAGGATGCCTTCGGCCAGCGTGATCGGCTTGCCCTGGGCAAAGCGCGCGAGCGGGGTGATCAGAAGCCGCTCCTGCCCGAGCGCTTGCCAGTCGCGCTGCGCATCCTCGATCAGCTTGTCGGATTTGCTGATCCAGAGGGCCTTGCGCCGCCCGCGGAGCCAGTTGTCGAGAAGGATGCCCGCCGATTGCCGCCCCTTCCCCGCCCCGGTGCCGTCACCCAGCATGAAACCGCGCCGGAAGCGGACGGCCCCCTCGGCATCATCGTGCGCGGCGCTTACCGTGTCGAAGGTGGCATCGACCGTCCAGGACCCGGCCAGGTGACCTGCATGCGCCTCGCCCGCATAGATCACGGTCTCAAGCTGCGCCTCGGACAGGCGGGCGCGGATGTCGGAGGGCAACAGGGGCCGATAGGTCGGACGCGGCGGCGCGACCGAGGCCATGGCCGCCGATTGCACCAACCGGGTCGGATGCGGTTGGGCGCCGGGGATGCGGATCGCCTGCAGCGCATAGGGCTCGTAGATGGCATCGGACAGGCGTCCGCCTTCGGGCGGCGTCCAGTCGATGGCGTCATACCCGAGTTCGACAGCTTCGGGATTTCTGCCTTGCGTCGGCACGGGACGTGCCGGGCGGATTGGCCGACCACGCGTACTACGGACTGGCGGCGACAAGGAACGGCCGACCGGAGCGGTCAGCTGCGGCAAGGACTCCGGAAGGCGCCCGGGCACTTGCGCCGCGATCCATCCGAGCAGCGTCTGCACATCCGGCGCAACGTCCGGCGAGGCCGGAAAGGCGGCAGGATCCTCGGCGGGCTGCTTGTCGATCACGGTCAGCCGCGTCTCGATCGTCGTGCCATGCCGCGCATAGACCGATCCGTCGATCGCAGCGGAGAAGACCACCCGACCGCGCGCCTGAAGCCAGATGAAGGCGTCCCGCCAGGCCGGTGCCTCGGGCGCGAAACCCGCCCCCGTGATAGCGACCAGCCGCCCGCCGGGCGCAAGACGCGCGAGCGCCGAGGCGATGTGTCGAAAGGCGGCCTCCGTGTGGCGCCCCGCGACATGGGCCAGGGCCGAGAACGGCGGGTTCATCACGACGACGGACGGCACGAGCCCCGCATCCAGATGGTCATCAATCTGTGCCGCGTCGACCCGCGACAGGATCGCGGCCGGAAAGAGGGCGGAAAGGAGATCGGCGCGCGTCGCCGCGAATTCGTTGAGGATCAGCCCGCCGCCCAGCGTTTCGGCGAGAATGGCCATCAGGCCGGTTCCGGCCGAGGGTTCGAGCACGACATCCTCAGGGGTGATCCGAGCCGCAGCCAGAGCCGCAAGGCCGAGCGGGATCGGTGTGCTGAACTGCTGAAAATTCTGGCTGTCCTCCGAGCGGCGGGTCTGGCTCGGCATCAGGGCCGCGATTTTCGTGAGCTGCGCCAACCGGGCGTCCATGCTGACGGCCTTGCGGAACAGCGCAGGGCCATACTTGCGCAGGAACAGGACCGTGGCGACCTCGCAGGCCTCATAGGCGGATTTCCAATCCCAGACGCCGGCAGCGTCCGAGGCGCCGAAGGCGGTTTCCATGGCCGCGCGCAGGATCGCAGCGTCGATGCGCGCGCCGCGCTCGAGATGCGGAAGCAGAAGCCGGGCCGCGGCCAGGATGGCCGTAGCAGGCGAAATCGATGCGGCCGGAGCGGCCGCGGGGGAAAGGCTGTTCATGTCGGAGGACCTCGGGAGAGCGGGACGGGCAAGGTTCCGGACGGCGCTCTCTCCCCCGCCCGGACCCGCCCTGTCGCGGCCCCCCTCTCCCTCTCGCACGCGCCGCAAAAAGGAAGCGCCCCGACCTCGCGGTGGGGCGCTTCAGGTCACCCGAAGCGGCGACCGGCTTCGGTGAAGGTGTAATCGTTGGCGCGCAGGCTCTCGTCGACCGCCTCGTCGGAGGTGAGATACTCGTATTCCCGCTCGAGCTGCCGATAGAGCCAACGGGCGAGGTCGCGCAGCGCCTCGGTGACGATGTCCTCGGCATCGGGTGTCATGTCCTGCCCGGTCGGGCTGTCGCGTTCGACACTGATGCGCATGCTGTATTCATGCGAGTAATGCCCGTAATGGGTGATCTCGGCGCGCAGCTGGAAGAAGTTGCGCCGCTGGATCGCCTGGAGCCGGTCCGCGATCCCGTGCAGCACGGCGTCCTGCGGAGCATAGGCACGCAGTCGGGCCGCTGCCCCTCTGGCATGTCGCCAGACCCCTTCGTAGCAAGCGCCGTCGCCCTGCGACCAGAAGCCCCGGAACCAGATGCAGGGGTCCTGACGCGTGCCGCCGCCCATCAGACGGACGGTCCTGGTCCGGAAGTGGATGCCGAGAATTTCTGCGATGCTCTGGAAATCCTCGTAGACGGCATCGTACCAGTCGTAATCGAAGCCCCCCTCACGATACCAGGCGCGGGCCTTTTCCTTCGCCGCCTCGGACAGTTCATCGAGGCGGTAGACCGTGGTTTCGATCACTTCAGGCATGGCTCGCACCCTCCGTCAGCAGGTCCGACAGCCATGCATCGGTGGAGATCCAGTCGACCGTCTCGCCGGTCGCAAGGTCGATCACATGCGCCCCGCCGCCGAACCCTTCGACCCGAGGCTTCGAGCAGGTCGAGGCATATTGCAGGCCCCACCGGCCCGTCAGGCCAAAGGCGGCGGCGCAGCGTTTCACGAAGGCGATGACCTGCGCGGGATCGCCCGTGCCCTCGTCGCGCATCCAGAGCATCGTGCCGCCGTGCTCGGGCTGGATCGACAGCGCGAACCCGTCCGAGGGCGGGTCCTCCGTCGCGTTCTGTTGCGACAAGGCGGTATAGAGCTCGAGCGCGCGGGCGGCATTCTCGGGCGTACCCACGTCAAGCAGGCAGGAAAACTGCGTGTAGTAATCAGCCATGACAGCCTCTGGACAAGCGAAGGCCCGGTGCGCGACCGGGCCGGTTTCGGGGAAAGGACGAGGACATCAGGCGGCTTGCGGCAGGCTGAGCAGCGCCGCCGCTTCTTCCCGCCAGACGGGATCGACCAGCCGCGCCTCGAGAAGGCTGGCCTGGTCCCGCAGGGTTCTTGCGGTTTTTCCATCACCGCGCCCGTCTGCGGCGAAGGCCTTGCCGCGCAGCCGGCTCGCCTCGGTCACGATCCGGCGCGCCTCGGCGTCCGAGGCGACGGGCGGTTGCCATAGGATGACCCCGGCGCGGATCGCTCCAGCGAGAACGAGACCCTGCGCGCGATCCTCGATGAACGCCAAACGCGGCAGAAAGCCGGGACGAGCGACCGCGCCCGGATAGTCGCCGTTCAGCACGACCCGCGCAGCAAGGCGCATGGCCTCTTCGGCACAGGTGACCTCGCCGAGGGGAAGACTGTGCTCCTGCGGCGCAGCAGCATCGTTCAGGCTGATGCGACCGAGGCAGGAGACACGCAGCGGCAACCTCCGCGCGCCCTGCAGCGCGGGAAGGACGTCATGGGCCAGGATCTGGCCGATGGGGCGGAAGCCGCCCTGTCGGGAAAGGATCATCGGGAACACTCCGCGACGGGCGGCGGAGGCCTCTCCTCCACCTCGCATCCGTCACGGCCCAAAGGCCCGCCCTCTTCCTCTCCGCTGGGGGCTGCGGCCCGGGCCTGGCGCGTGCCTTCGCGCTGCAACCGCGGCGGAAAAGCCCGGAACCCGCGCGCGGGTCCGGGCCGTGCAGGCTTGAGGCGCTGCCGCGCCTCAGGCCCAGGGATCGAGCTCCAGTTTCACCATGCTCTCCTCGCCGTCGAATTCATCGGCGGGCATGGCGCCATGGGTGCCGTCACCGGCCTCGAACACGACGATCGACACGAGCAATGTGGCGGCGAGGCTGGCGGCGAAGGCGATGGCATCTGCATAGGACATGGGTTCCGGCTCCTGTCTTGGAGGCGAGGGACCATCCCCCGCGCGACAGGCGCCCGAAGTGTCTGACCGGAACTGCACTCACCCTCGCGTGTTCAGGCCCCTGAACGCCGAGGGCGGCACGCGCGCGTAAGCCGACCCCTGTGGGGTTGAATGCCAAAGAGACGGATCAGACCAAGGTCAGCGAATGGAAGCGGGAGATGGTCTTTGCCGCAGATCGGCTGCCGGACTCCCGTCACAGATTCCCTGCCGTGCCAGCCTTGACGCTCCGCGTCTCGATCCAAACGGAACTGGGTGCCGGTGATTTCGCACCCGATCCCGACGCCAGAATGCGGGTCGAGAGGCCGGGTGAAACTGGCACTTGATCCACGCACGGGCATGCAGCCACGCCCTGCATCGACGGACAGCGTCGCCGGGGCTTCAGTCCCAGAGCCCCTCCGCGATCTCGCGCGCGACCATGGCACGCGCCTTTAGCATGACCTCGTCGCCGGACAGGTCGGCATGGCCAAAGAACCGGGCCCTGGCACCAAGCTGAATCCAGTCGGCGTAACGGCAATACGCGCGCGCCTCCAGACGGAAGGCGCGCAGGTCTTCGGCCCAGTGGGGCTTCGGTTCCACGACGACGGTGATCCCGTTGGATGTCTCTTCCCAGGGAAGCGACCGCTCGGCCACCGGGTTGGTGCGGTCCTCGCGGAAGATCTCGTCGATATCGATGACAGGGGGCATGGTGTCTCCAAAAGCGGAAAGGCCCGGCAAGTGGCCGGGCCAGGAAATGATGATCGGGCAAGATGGGGCGACCTTCGCCGCCCCAGGGTGATCACTCGGCAGCAACGGGGGGCAGCGTCTCATCCTCATCTTCGGCCGGTGCATCGTCCTCACCCGCGAGAAAGTCGGGCAGGTCTTCGCTCTCGGACCCAGACGCCGTGTCGACATCTGCGCCCACGTCCGGAAGGGCCCGGCGCAGCGGTTCCGGCAGCCAGCCGGTATCCGCCAGCAGGCGCTCGGCCTCCTTGGCCATCTCGCCCTTCTTCAGGTGTCCGATCAGATCGGCCGCGCGGTCGCCGGCACCCTCCCGCACCGCCTCGATGATGCGCGGCTTGGTCACCCGGCCGAGGTAGTTCTCGACCGTCGGCCGCCAGCCCGCCGCGACCATGTCGAGGCCCGTCGCCTGCGCCAGACGATCAGCCTGCGCAAGGCGCTGCGCCAGCCCGTGCTGGCTCACCCCCATGCCGCCATAGGGGTTCGGCTTCTCGTAGAGCGCGTTGACCCCGAAGCTCACGCAATGCGCCAGAAGCTCCATGCGCGACGCGTGGTCGAGGGCGTCGAGCCAGTCCCACAGCGCCGTGTCATCGGTCGGCACGTGATCGCCCCAATGCTCATGCCGCTCGGCGATCGAGATGGCCGAGGCGCTGTCGCGCAGATCCTCGGCCTGCGCCGGGAAATGCACCTCGCGGACCTGCGCCTCGAGGCATCCCCTTCCCGACTGCCGCAGGAAGCTGTCCGACACCAGTCGATGCAGAAGCGCGGTCAGCGCGACATGCGGGGATTTCGCCACGGCATCCCGCAAGGCCAGCGTGCGATGGGCGGTCAGTTCGGTGACAAGGCGGTCCGGCAAGGGCCGGATCGCGTCCGCCCCATCCTCTTCGTCGTCGCCCTCCACGGCCGCGCCGCCGATGGTGATGACAGCCCGGGGCGGCTGGCCCGGTTCAGCCCCTGCGGGCATAGACCCATCTGCCCCATCGGCACCCTCACCCTCGGGTTCCGCGACTGCCTCGTCCTCGGGCCGGACATACCCCCGCTCGACCCGCAGCCGACCGTCGGAGTCGATGCTGACGAAGGCACCGGCCTTTGCCATCTGACCGGGGGTATAGACCATCGGGCGACTGTCGAAGGCCTCGAGCGTCGCCTCGATCTCGCCGAGCCGCTGGTCGACCTCATCGGGCAGCTCCTCCGCCTCGGCATGCTCGGCTTCCAGCCGGTCGTATTCGTCCCGCAGCGCTTCGCGCGTCGCGCGCTCATCATCGGTCAGGTCCACGGTCGTGCCCGCCAGTTGCCGAAGCCCCTGCAGGTGGCCATAGGGGAAGTTCACGGCGACCTCGATCCACTTCCAGCCCTCGGCGGCGATGGTCTCGGCTTCGGCCTTCAGCTTCTCGCCGACCAGACGGTCGAGCAGGACCGGATCCTGCAGCCAGCCGCCATCGTCCTGCTGGAACAGATCGCGCAGGACAGAGCCGCCCGCAGCCTCATAGGCGTCGATGCCGACGAACAAGGCCCGCTTGTCCGAGGCGCGCACCGTGGTTTCGGTCAGAAGGCGGCGGATGTGATAGGGCTCCTTCTGCCAGCCGTTCCGGATCGCCTCCCAGACCTGTTCCTGCCGGGCGTGATCCTCCGAGACCGTGAAGGCCATCAGCTGCTCGAGCGTCATGGCGTCCTCGGCATAGACCTCCAGAAGCGCGGGTGCGACCGACGCGAGGCGGAGGCGCTGCTTGACGACCTTCGCGTCCACGAAGAAGGCCGCGGCGATAGCGTCTTCGGTCATGCCCTTGTCGCGCATGGCCTGGAAGGCGCGGAACTGATCGAGCGGATGCAGCGGTGCACGCTCGATGTTCTCGGCGAGCGACAGCTCGTCGATCACGATGCCGGTCTGCGCCTCGGACAGGACGCAGGGCACGGGCGCGGTCTTGGCCAGACGCTTCTGCTTCACCAGAAGCTCCAGCGCCCGGAAGCGGCGCCCGCCCGCCGGGACCTCGAAGAGGCCGGTTTCCTGACCATCGGCGTCAAGGAGAGGCCGGACATGCAGGGACTGGATTAGCCCGCGCCGGGCGATCGACTCGGCCAGTTCCTCGACCGAGACCCCGGCCTTGACGCGCCGGACATTCGCCTGGCTCAGCACCAGCTTGTTGAAGGGAATGTCGCGCGAGGACGACAGCGTGATCTTGTGAATGGCAGAGGCCATGGTCGCAACTCCATGACGGGCGCCGGGGAGCCTCTCTCTCCGGCCTCCAACCCGTCACGAAACCTGAACCTCACCTCTCCCTCTCATCGGGGTGGCTGCAGCTTTGTGCATGTCGGGGCAGTCGTCAGACAAGTTCAACACTGGCTATTGTTACAAGAAACCAAAGGAGGTTTTTTCCAAGTCGTAGGCGGACGCAATCTTTGCCCTGAAAAGCACGATTGCCCGCATCAAGACACATGCTTTGCAGCGTGTGTCCTGGTCACCCAGATGCTAGCCCAATCAAGGACCGCCCAAGCTGCCAAGTATGTGTATTGCTTCGTCGCGATCCCCTGCCGGATCATAATCTGTACACCCGATCGCACTGGACGACATCCAGACCTTGCGGCCTTTGGCCACGCAAAAGGCGTCGTGATTGTTCACTCGTCCACCGTTGTTCCGGCAAACCAAGCAGGACCTGATAGCCCGACTATTCTCAAAAGCTTGCTGGATTATGAAAGCACGCAGATGATCCAGAACCGTGTTCCACGACCTTGTCGGATGCCCAAGCTTAACATCGACAATAGCATGAGCGAGGAGGTGCGGATCAGAGAGGATCTGCTCCTCGTCCCGGGTTCCCACCCCCAATTCCGAATACCAGACTTTCCCGCTTTTATAGAGCAGAAGCGCAAGTCCATTCGCCGAGCAGGGAGTCTTGCACAGATGCGGCGCTGTATCTGGGTTTGGAAGATTGTGGCACCGAGTACATCTAAAACTAGTATCGATGCCATCCCGCAGGCGGTTGGCCGCATCCTCGTTTTGAATTTCAATTTCGATGATCGGAAGGCCGCTTGATATTTTGGTCTCATCGCAGGGATGGGTCACGGCGATCTCAAGGAGCATGCGAGCGTCGGACTTGCTCGAGGACAGCAGAATGTCGGCTATGAAGCCATCCACCCCTGCCTCCACAGCGACCTGATCAAACATCGTCGTAAGGTCTGTCCCATAGGGCGCGCGTTTCGCCGTGCATGAAAATCCAAATGCTTCCTCATAGTAGGAACAGACGACCGGACGGTCCCGAGTTAACCAGTATGGCTGACCGGTCCGGATGGCCTCACTCAGGACCGAAAAAAGCGTCATCTTGGCAAGTTGATGCAGGTAAGTCTCGTTGTGGCAGTCAGCCGGACGGCCCGCTTTGTGTTTGAAATGATGCTTTCGGGTGCGTCCCAGGGCAGGGACCATCAGATGGCCACATGCTAGGCAGGTATAAGGTCCTTGTGCATAGCGGTCATCCGAGTTGACCTCACATATATCAATCAGATTCCCTTCGCCGGTCCGTACATAGCGGCTGGCGTCAGGTCCGTACGATCCTGTCGGAGGGCGCGCACGCCCCCAGCTTGGGGCTCCGATGTCAACGTAACCGCGGCTGCGCATCTGTTGCTCCTAGATCAGTCCGGCGCTTAACATTGACCACACCGCAGCGGAGCGAAACAGGAATTTGCCCATGTGTTCGACCCTTGATCGCTATCACGGTGTTCTTGCGCTGTTGCGACGGACATGGCACATCGTTGGGATGACAATCCTCGCGTCCATGAACTCGGTAGTTTGAGGAAAGACTGCGCAGATTAAGTTGACCGAGGGGGAGTATGTTTCATCTCACAATGCGGGTCGCCTGGCATGGTTCGCGCTGGAATGGGCGGGTGTGCCCGGCTCCTTCGTCCAACGCGTTCTGTGTGGCGCTCGATCGTATCCGGGAAGAGAAGGACGACGTTGCGGAAGATGCCCTCGCTGGCAGGCCGTGGCATGAACTGACTCAGGGAGAGCTGCCGCCCTGCAAAGCGGAATCCGGTGCCTTCATGAACGAGACGGAGTGGACTCGTCGCTTCAATCACCCCTATGCGACGATCAAGAAGGCGGCGGCGACACACGGACACTTAGAGCCCACAGATGTGAAGGTGCCGCCCTTCGCAACATTCGCGGTCCCGTTCGGCTGGATGTTGCGGAGTGAGCAAGCCGCCATCGACGCAAAGCTGCCTAGCCCGTTGCCATCTGACGAGGAGTCGCCGTTCGCGAGCCCCTGGGTGTTTGGCCGCGCCCGACAGACGGCGATAGTTGACCATGTATTCAATCACCTTACCCCCGAGCGCTCGCTCGTCTTCTTTTATTGTAAGGAGGGCCAGCCACTTGGCGACACGGTGCCACGTCTGGTTGTCGGTGTCGGTCGCATCCAATCTATCGCCCCGGTGAAGTACTACGACGCCCCTGCGGGCAAGAGCGCTTATCCGATGTGGGATCGTCTTCTCCGACACTCGATCCGGCCGGACGGCTTCGACGGGTTCCTGCTGCCATATCACGACTATCTCGAGCCAACAGGCGACACGGCCGAGGACGCCCGTCGAGCTGAGCTTCTTGCAGAGATCGCCGTCCCAGCCGATCCGGCCCACATGCGGGTTTTTTCTTATGCCGCAGAGTTGGCTCCTGCGGATATTGCGCTTTCGACGCTGATCCGATGCCTAGAGTCAGTGCGGAAGATCCGCTCCCATGGGATCGCTGCGGGACCATGGGAGCGTCGTGAGGAATGGCTCAACACGCAGATCGGCCTAGCTTGGAAGGATCGGGGCGCGTTCCCAGGGCTCGGTTCGGCCCTGGAGGCGTTGGGCATGCGACTGGGCACGGCGCTCACACTCGAACTGCTCGCGTCGGGCGCGGTCGGGAGGGATGAGGACCCCTGGCCTCACATTGATGCTTTGCTGCGTGGCCAGACGAGGCCGCCGCAGCCCACCTATGACGCTGATGTCAAGGCGGTACGCGACACCTGGCTCAACTTGGCGGACGAGCGTCGAGCGCTCCTGAAGCTGCTCTCGCGTTTCGCGCTCACCCCGGCTCAAGCGAGCCGCTGGTTTGATTCCACCAAGCGCGCCGCGGCCTGCACGGCTCTCACTACCGACGCCGAAATCATCGAAAACCCCTATCGGATCAGCGAGGTCGACCTCGGCGACGCGAAAGAGTCGGCGGTCTCGGTTGGAACGATCGACCGCGGCCTCCTGCCGGACGCGACAATCGCCACCTTACACCCGGTGCCCAGTCCATCACTTGTTCAGTCCGCAGCGGACCCGCGCCGCCTACGTGCTGCGCTTGTTAGTGTGCTGCGCCGCGCATCGGAAAACGGTGACTCGTTACTCAGCGTTACCGAAGCTGTGGAAAAAGTGGCCGCGCTCCAGCTAGCCCATCCCTGTCTGATCGGGGTTGATTGGCCAGCTACTAACGCGGCGGCACTGACTGGTGTTGTCGAACTCATCGACCTGCCCGCGCCCCAGGGCCAGCACGCCGGGATCTCCGCGCTGCAACTCACCGAGCTGAAGTTGCGTGAGGAACGGCTTCGGAGCGTCCTGTCGAAACGGGCAGGCAAGGCGGCCCCTGAGGTCTCTTCCGATTGGAAGAAGCTTCTGGTGGAAGCGATCGAGGCGGCAGGGGGCGCGTATGATCCAAACAACGCCCGTCACGTCCTCGCCATCGACGAACAGGCTGCCGCACTCGCGCGTGTGACCTCCCGGCGCCTAACTGCGCTTGTTGGGCGCGCCGGCACCGGCAAGACGTCGGTGATGGGAGCGCTCTTGCTGAATTCGGCGCTCGCTCGCGACGGCATCCTGCTACTTGCCCCGACAGGTAAGGCGCGGGTCCGGCTAGGGAAGGCCGCTAATGCCGAGGCGATGACGGTTGCTCAGTTCTTGAACGAACTCGGAAGATACGACGGCGTCCGCCAGCGTCCACGGTTCCAAGGTAGGGAGAAGTACCGCAAAGAGAAGACAGTCGTCATTGACGAATGTTCGATGCTCACAATGGATGACCTTGCGGCGGTGCTCGAAGCGCTCGACCTCGCACATGTTCAGCGGCTGATCTTGGTCGGCGACCCCAACCAGCTGCCGCCCATCGGAGTCGGACGTCCATTTGCCGACCTCACGTCATATCTACAGACTACGGAGGCGCAGAGCGACGCCGGCCTGCCGCTTGGTGACGCGCTGGCGAGGCTGACGGTCGAGGTCCGCGCCGTTGCAGGCGCAGAACAAGCGTCGGACACGCTCCGGCTCGCCTCTTGGTTTACAAGGGAGACTCAACCCGTCGATGCTGATCGAGTGCTCAGCGATTTGGAAACGGGGCGACCGTTCAACGACCTCGATCTGTTCTTCTGGACAACGCCCGACGAGTTGCGGAGCCGGCTTAGCGAGGCGTTCCAGAAGCATCTTGGGCTTGCGCAAGCTGGCGATATCTCAGGCTTTAATGCCTCGCTCGGCATCGACGAGCGCGGCTGGGTCTCTTTCGACCTGCCCGGCGGCTCCGAGCAGTGGCAGATCCTCTCACCGGTCCGCATGCATCCACATGGGGTGCGCGATCTCAACCGCTGGACCCAACGTCGCTATCGTGCGCGCGAGCTCAAGGCGGCGACTGACCCATGGGTGGTAAGCCTCGGTGACGAGAACATCGTCATTCGCGACAAGGTTATCCAGGCTTCGAACCAATGGCGTAACGCCTTTGACGGGCAGCAGTCGGGTGACCATTATGTCGCCAATGGGGAGGTCGGGCTCGTCGGCAACGGCAAGTCTCCTTGGCTGAACGTGATCTTTGCCGGCCGTCCCAACCTTCGGTTTGGGTACAGCGGCCGCGACTTTCCAGGCGGATCCGGGCCGCTGGAACTCGCCTACGCGATCACCGTACACAAATCGCAGGGCAGCGAGTTCCAGAAGGTGTTCGTCGTGTTGCCCAAGAACTGCCGGCCGCTTTCGCGCGAGTTGCTCTACACGGCACTCACCCGTTCGCGCCGCCAGCTCGTCTTGCTCATCGAGGGCGATAATCCTTCGGTCCTCTTCGACTACACTCGTCCTGAGAGGTCGGAGACCGCACGACGAAACACAAACTTGTTCCAGGGCGTGCTCCGACGTGTCGAGTCCGAGGTTCCATATGCCGAGAACCTGATACATCGAACCGAGAAGGGTCACTTGGTTCGGAGCAAGTCGGAGCTTGTGATCGCCAATATGCTGTTTCAATCCGGCGTCGAGTACGAATACGAGCGCGTGCTTGACGGAGAGGTCGAGCCTGGCCGTCTTCGCCCGGATTTCTCATTCGTCACGGCTGACGGCGATCTGATCCTTTGGGAGCACCTCGGCATGATGGCTCGCGAGGACTACCGAAAGGGTTGGCAGTGGAAGAAAGCGTGGTACGAAGCTAACGGCTTCAGCTTGGGTCGAACGCTCTTCACATCGCAAGACGATGATCGCGGCGGGTTGGATTCGGCAAGCATTCGGTCAAACGTCGACGCGATCAAAACTTTTCTGGAATGACCAGCGGCTGACGCTGAAACACGCTGTCCTTTCTGCCAGCCTATGGGATGCATGTATACGCTGGACCGCCCCGCCCCCTTATCCAAGAGAGCGGCGCGATCCTCTGATGCAAGGCTGCCGCGGCCAACTACAGCCCGCCCGACCCCGTGCGTCCGAAACCCGCGCGCCCTTCCCTCTGCGCTCGCGCATGCAGCTCCCGCTCCGCCGCGCTGATGCTGCCCTCGGTTCGCGCAGCCTCGGCCCAGACCGAGATCGGGAACAGCCCCTCGAAGTGCAGGTCCCGCTCGATGCCCATGCCAAAGGGCAGCCGGATCGCCGCCATCTCGCTCAGCGACCAGGAGCCCAGTTCCGGGTAGCCGAGGTCGGCGAGGCCGAAGAGGATGTCGCCGTCTTCATCGAGCTCGGTGGCCAGCCAGGTGCCCTGGCCGAAGGGGTTGAAGAACTTCACGACGGGGATGTGATCGGCGTCCGGTGTCCGACCGTTGTCAAGAAGCCGCGCGCGCATGCTGGGGGTCAGGAGGATCATGCCGCTGCCCTCCCCTTTCCGGTCGCCTCGGCCGCGGCAGGCTCCGGCAGATGGGCCAGAAGCCAGTCCGCGGCCTTGCTCGCCTGCGAGGCGGCGCGGACGATGGCGCGGTTGTCTTCGCGCAGCACCTCGAGCCAGGAGCCGATGTAGTCGGCATGGCGCACGGTGGGCACGATCCCCAGCGCGGCGCAGCAGAAGGCCGCGTTCATCTCGGCCACCAGTTCCTCGAAGGCATAGGCCTTGGTCCCGAAACTCCCAGAGAAGTCCCGCCCCAGTCGCGAGGCATGGCCCGTGGCGTGGCCGAGTTCATGCAGCGCGGTCCGGTGCCAGTTGATCGGCTCGAAATAGGCCTGCGGAGGGGGCACCTGGACGTAGTCCAGCGCCGGGACGTAGAAGGCCCGGTCACCGCCGATCCGGAAGTCGATGCCGGTGGCGCGGATCAGCGCCTCCACCTGCGGCTCGATCATGCCGGGCGGCGGCGGGGGTGCCACAACGGCGATCTCCTCCGGCAGGCCCTCGCATTGGGCGGCGTTGAAGACGGTGAAGCGCTTGAGGAAGGGGATCTGTCCGGGCGCTTCCCCTGTTTCCCGGGCGCGGCGCTTTTCGTCCTCGGGGGTGAAGCGATCGGCATAGACGACGGTCGTGCCGCGCTCGCCCTTGCGGACATTGCCGCCGAGCGCCAGCGCCTGGCGGAAGGTCAGCCAAGCTTGCGTCGGATAGCCCTGCTGGACCACGGCGCCCCAGAGGATCAGAATGTTGATCCCGGAATACGGACGCTCCGTGGCCGCGTTCCGCGGCAGGGCAAGGGGCACCTTGGCAGAGGCCGTGCCCCAGGGCTGGACCCAAGGCAGCCGCCCCGCCTCCAGCTCAGCGATGATCCGGGAGGTGATGTCGTCATAGATGCTGCTGCGGGCGCCGCCGTCGCGGCGCGCGCGGTCCTGTCTGGCCATCGGGGTGATCTCCAAGACGGGCGCCGGGGGCCTTTCCCCCGACCCTCAACCCGTCACGGAAACCCCGTCTGCACTCTCCCTCTGAGGGGGCGTTGCGGGGTCCCCCCGCTCGAAGGGGGTGTGTCGGCAACGCCAGTGCCGACCAGGGGGAAGGCTTTCCCCCAGCATCCGGACCTGAATGATCTGACCTCGCAACGCCGTGCTATAGGCAAACCGCGCCGATTGGCGGCTCGGCGGATGTCAACGGGGATTCCTTGTTTGATCAAGAGATGCTAGGCTCAGCGGGCTTCCGACCCGGTGGAGTCTGACTTGGGCTGCTTCTGACGACCGATCCGTTTCGGGAGCCAAGCAATTGTCTCCCTTGATCAATTGACGGATCAGGGGGCGAGAACAACCCAACGGGTGCGTAAGGTCACACATGGCGCGGAGCGATCTTCTTGTATCCTTGATTCGCGCGGGTGCGACCGGCGACAGAGAGATGCTGCGCTCCACCACCGAGGCGATGGTCGCCGAAGAACGTGCAAAGAAGCATTTCATCGTGGCCGACCGCATGCAACGCGCTTTGGCGGCTGTTCCGATCACACCGCCTTCGCTGACAGCAAGCTCTCCTCACCTGGCCGGACCCAACGGTCGTGAGGCAATCCTGGAGATCACGCCGCAGCTTCAGCTGGAAGACCTGCTCCTCCCCCTGCCAGCGCGGGAGAGCGGACGACAGCTGCTTGAGGAGCATCGCAGGGCGGACGTCTTGCGCGCAAATGGCTATGAACCTCGGCACCGCGTCTTGCTTTCAGGGCCTCCTGGCAACGGCAAGACCTCGTTCGCCGAAGCCATTGCAGAGGGACTAGGACTGCCCTTTTTCGTCGTCAGGTATGACGCCCTGATCGGCAGCTATCTTGGTGAAACAAACGCCCGGCTCCGGAAACTCTTCGACTATGTTCGAACGACCCCGAGCGTATTGTTTTTCGACGAGTTCGACGCCATCGGCAAGGAACGCGGCGATACACATGAAACGGGAGAGATCAAACGGGTTGTCTCCTTCCTGCTCATGCAGCTCGACCAGCTTCCCAGCTATGTCATTGTGGTCGCAGCGACCAACCATGGAGAACTGCTCGACCGCGCGGTCTGGCGTCGCTTCCAGATGCGCCTGTCCTTTCCGGCGCCGAAGAAGACTGATGTCACGGTGTTTCTGGACCGGATCATTTCGGGCTGGCCGGACGCCCCCAAATTGTCGCTCAGCCGCTTGGCCGGTAGACTTGGCGATGTCAGCTATGCAGAGGCGCTGGATTTTTGTCAGAATGTCAGGCGGCGACAAATTCTTGGTTTAGGGGAGGTTTCGGTTGATGAGGCATTGCGCGCGGAACTGGATCTTTGGACTTCGCGCGTCACGCCAGAGTTCATAAATGCCGAGCGATCCGACAAAACCCCTCCTGAAACTGACGCCGAGCGCTGATCAGCCCCGCCCAAAGGGCAAGCCGAAATACACTCCGCCGCCAGCCGCGTTTCCGCGCGACCGTCAGACAGGCACCTTCGGTCCGAAATTCACGCGTCTCGCCGAAATTCTTGCACGCGGCGATGGGGTGCTTGAACTGCGCGCCGACCCTGCAGGGCTCGCTCCGGAACGGCTTTTGGTCTTCGAAGTTCGCGGCTCAATAAGCAGGTTTGCCGAGGCCATCCGCCAGGTTGCCGGGCTTGAACTGGTGGATGAAGAAGAGCTCGAGAGCGACGAGGAGGACAAGCAACCTGTCGCCTACCTGCTCGTTCCCGACATGGTGGCCCTGCGCAGCCTTGAGTCGCTGTGGCGGCGTTGGCAGGCCGGACAGCTGGGCCGAGGAGAAACACCTTGGGCCAAGGTCTTCGATCATCTCAGGGACCTGCGCGCCTGGGGACCAGACGACCGCGTTCAGTCGGCAGACAGGACCTTTCTGTCTTCTATTCTCGAGGGCCATCACGACAACGACCTGATCCGACTGGAGATCGAACTCGTCTTCAGGGCCAATGAGGCCTCCGCTCGGCAGAGTGAAGAGGAGACGACACGTGCGCTGATCGCGCGCGGGGGCCAGGTTCTGTCACGCTGCCGATTGCCCGAGATCTCCTACCATGCCCTGCTTGCTGATATCCCGGCCTGGGCTGTGCGCGAAATCATCGCGCGGGAGATCGGAGGCATTGCCGGTCTCGACGCCGTCATGCACATCCGTCCGCAATCCGAGGCCACGGCGGTCGAAATCGGTGATGCTGAAGACGCTCCCGAGGCCGCGGACCAAATCGCTGAACTCGGTGAGCCGATCCTTGCCATTCTCGATGGTGTCCCGGTCAGCGCTCATAGGCGGCTGGCCCGCCATATCGACCTCGACGACCCCTTCAATCTTGAGCCGGATGCGCTCGTCGTGACGCGGGCGCATGGAACGGCCATGGCATCCCTTGTCATTCATGGCGACCTCAACCGCGGCGAAACACCCCTGCCGCGCAAAATCCACATGATCCCAGTCCTCGGGAACAATGACGACTTCCCGCCCAACCGGCTCATTGTCGACATGATCTACCTGGCGGTGACCCGACTGCGCGATCAGCGCCCTGGGATCGTGATCGTCAATCTCTCGCTCGGGAATCGCTATCGGCCTTTCCAGAACCACCTTTCGCCTTGGGCCCGCCTTCTCGATCGCCTCGCCTATCGCTTCGGCCTGCTCTTTGTGGTGAGTGCCGGCAATCAGGTATTCCCTTTCGGCATGCCGGGCTATGCCACCAGCCGGGACTATGAGGCTGCAGATGCAGCAAGCCGCGCGAGGTCGATGGTTGAAGCACTGCATGGCGTCATGGCCGATCGCCGCCTGCTTTCGCCGGCGGAGACCATAAACGGCATAACCGTTGGCGCAGCGAACATCGATGCCGTCGGGCCTGCGGATCGCGCAATGGCGCGAGCCTTGATCGATCCCTTCCCGGCACATGTCGCAGCGAACCCCTCGAGCAGTCTGGGTCCTGGCTTCGCCAGATCGGTCAAGCCGGACATCCTGATGCCTGGCGCCCGGGAACACATGGCCTGTGTCGGCAATCACCGACACATAGACGTTCGCCCGGCCATGGCGTCGCGCGGCGCCGGTCTCAAGGTCGCAGCCCCACCGCGGGCAGGTCGTGAAAATCTTGACGGCTATTCGAACGGGACCAGCGCAGCGGCAGCGCTGGCATCGCGGACCTGTCACCGCATTCACGACGCCCTTGAAGCGGCCTACGGCGCGGCGTTTCTGCAGATCCCGGCTGTGCAACGTGCCGTGCTGCTGAAGGCCCTTCTGGTCCATCCTGCTCAATGGCCACAGGAGATCGCCGAAGTCATCAAGACCACACTCGGTCCTACCGGTCGCGGCCAGGCGTCGAAACAGCGGGACAATATTCGGCGCTTCCTCGGCTACGGCTATGTTGATGCGGAGGACGCACTGGCCTGTGCCGCCGATCGGGCCACCTTCTTTGCCACGGGAGTCCTCGAGTCCAATCGCCTCGCAACGATCGACGTGCCGGTTCCGGTGGCAATCGGCGGCAAGGCAAGACCGCACAGTCTGTCGGCGACCGTGGCGTGGTTTTCCCCGGTCCTGCCGGGTCGCAAGACGTATCGAAGTTCTCGGCTGAAAATCGTCACACCGGCAGAACTCGACGCGCTTGCCGTTTCGACGGAGCGTTGGCATCCGGACGAAAATCAGAGCAATCGCGGGACGGTGAGTTCGCGACGCTGGAGCGGAGCGAATGCACCGGTCGTCACACCGAACATGACAGTACCATTGGTCATACAACGCGATCCCGATCAAGGCACGGCGATTGACGACGCCATCCCCTTCGGCGTGGCCGTGACGATCTGCATGCCGGGTGAGATCGGCATCTACGACGAAGTGCGAGCCCGCGTGGTGCCGCCGGTCCAAGCGCGCCCGTAACGTGAGTTGGTTTCCTAGCCGCCAATCAGCTTGATGCGGAACGAGGTCAACAATTCAGCGGATTGTTCTTTTCGGTGATATCTACCGCCAGGGCTCCGGCTCGTAGGCGGCCTTGGCCACGACCTTGCTGGCATCCCCACGCGACCGGTAGCGGCCGATCAGTTCACCGATGGCGGCATCATCGACCGCCTGCACCCGGTAAAGGGTCAGGCTCTTGTCGCTGTTGGGCTTGAGTTGGAAGACCCGACCGTTCTTCCGGCAATAGACGAATTTCGAGCCCTTGATCTGGGTCCAGGGACAATCGGCATAGGAGAGGAGCCGTCGCTCCCGCTCCAGCCGCGCCTCTTCCGAACGGCGCTCGTCCTCCGCCCGCTTTTCATCGCGCAGCCGCTGCCATTGCGCGCTGGTGTAATCCAACAACCGCCCAATAATCGCGGGCATCTCCGTGCCCGCCGCCTTCTCGGCCTGATAGATCGCGAGGCACTCGGCTTCGAGCTTCGGTTCGGGATCGCCGAGATACTCCTCCTCGATCATCGATTTCATGCGCTGCTCGAGATCCGTCATCGTCAGGGCTGGACCTGGAAGGCTGTTGAGGAAATCGAGCATGTCCGCCTTCGGTATCCAGCACTCGATGGCCGCACCGAGGACCTTGTCACGCGGTCCTTCCCATTTCTTCCAGACCGAACTGTCCTGATCTAGCTTCGTGACGATCTCGAGGGCCAGCTTGGCGAGGGAGCGCTCCTCCCGCATGTGCCGCAGGGAGGGGCTGCGCACATACTCGGCCAGAAGGCTGTAAACGACCTGGGTTCGCTGAGACATGAACATGGATGGCACCACCCGTCGCCAGTGCGACGTCAATGAAATTGATCTGATGCCATAAGATTTTGCGTCATTCGAGTTCGTCGATCAAGAACTGCGCCAAGTCACCCACGGTTGCGAGCCGCTCTGTTCTCGGGATGCATTCGGCCGGGGCGAGACCGTCGCGAACACATATCTGCGGAGCTTATGGGCACAGCTCCCCCGGTCTTTGCCATATGCTGGGGCGCGCCACGCTACGCTGGTCTGCGACCGGCGCGCCGAACACCGGCCAAACGCCGCCGGGGCTACACCTCTGAATCTCTTTGCATATCCGGAGGATCGCCCTGATGCTCGCAAGCATGACCTTGCGAGACCCATCAAAAACAGGCACCTTTTCTCCGAGCGACCGCGAAGCGCTGCTCGAAGCCCTGCTGTTGGAGGGGCCAGAGCTTACGTTCACGCCGCGCGGCTCGCCGGACCCGCGGCTCAAGCGTCTGGTGGCGATCCTGGCACGGCAGGCCGCCCGGGAGTGTTACGAAGAGGAAGTCAGGCAGGCCCGGGAAAGGCGGACGACCGCGCCCCGCGCCTGAAGGGAGCGCTTGAATGAAGGTCGCGATCTACGCCCGCTACTCGTCCGACAACCAGCGTGACGCGTCCATCGCCGACCAGTTCCGCCTGTGCCGCCTGCATGCCGAGAAGCAAGGCTGGCGCGTGATCGAAGAATACAGCGACCACGCGATATCCGGTGCCTCGATGATCCGTCCCGGCATTCAGGCGCTGATGGCCGACGCCATGCGAGGGCGGTTCGACCTGATCCTTGCCGAGGCCATGGATCGCATCTCGCGCGATCAGGAAGACATCGCCGGGATCTTCAAGCGCATGTCCTATGCCGACGTGAAGATCGTCACCCTGTCAGAAGGCGAGGTGACGCATCTCCATGTCGGGCTCAAGGGCACGATGAACGCCATCTTTCTGAAGGATCTGGCGGACAAGACGCGCCGCGGCCAACGCGGTCGGGTCGAGGCCGGCAAATCGGGCGGCGGGAACGCCTACGGCTACGACGTCGTCAAGAAGCTGGACTCCCGGGGAGAGCCGATCCGGGGCGACCGCACGATCAATCCCCAACAAGCCGAGGTGATCAGGCGCATTTTCCGCGACTATGCTGCAGGCCAGTCCGCCAAGGCCATCGCCTTCGCCCTGAACAAGGAGGGCATCCCTGGCCCGACGGGCGGTGACTGGGGCTTCAGCACGATCAATGGAAACCCGAAGCGCGGCAACGGGATCCTGAACAACGAGATGTATATCGGCAAGATCGTCTGGAACCGTCAGCGGTTCATCAAGGATCCGGACACGGGAAAGCGCCAGGCCCGGCCTAATCCCGAATCCGAATGGGTCACCCAGGAGGTCCCGGAACTGCGCATCCTCGACGACAATCTCTGGGCGGCGGTGAAGGCGCGCCAGGAGCGGCACAAGATCGAGCCCGACGCCAAGGGACGCCCGGACCTGCCCAAAGTCCACACCCGTCGGCGCCCCAAGTACCTCTTCTCGGGGCTGACAAGGTGTTCCTGCTGTGGCGGTGGCTTTTCGCAGATCTCGGCCACGCTCATTGGCTGCTCGACCGCGCGCAACAAGGGCACCTGCGACAACCGCCTCAACATTCGCCGGGATGAACTGGAGGCCCGTGTGCTGACGGCCCTGCGCACGAAGCTCGTCGATCCCGAACTCTTCGCGCACTTCTGCGAGGTGTTCACACAGGAGATGAACCGGCTGCGGTTTGAAGGACGTGCGGGAATAGCAACAGCTGAAGCCGAGATTGCCAGGATCGATCGTGAGATCGACACGCTCGTGAACATGATCCTGAAAGGCGATGCCGCTGACGCGATCAATGCGAAGCTTCTCACTTTGGAGAGCCGGAAAAGGGAGTTGCAGCGGTTCTTGGCAGAGGCACAGGAACCGCCCCCGATGTTGCACCCAAGCATGGCCCTGCAGTATCGCAAGCGAGTCCAGCAGCTCTATGAGGCGCTTCAGGGGGACGACGAGGCGCGGCGGGTCGAGGCCGCGGACACCCTGCGGACGCTCGTGGACCAGATCATCCTGACGCCTGCGGGGGACCGGCTGGAGATCGACGTTCAGGGCGATCTTGCTGGAATCCTTGCGATTTCCGCACAAAGCAAAAACCCCGCAGCGTCTGCTACGGGGGCGCAAGTAAAGATGGTTGCGGGGGCAGGATTTGAACCTGCGGCCTTCAGGTTATGAGCCTGACGAGCTACCGGGCTGCTCTACCCCGCGGCAGGGCTTTCTCTGTCGTTTTTCTCGTTTAGAGAGATCTGGCTCGCTTCTTTTCAGGTCTGGCGGTGACCTACTCTCCCACGTCTTTTGACGCAGTACCATTGGCGCGACGGCACTTAACGGCCGAGTTCGGGATGGGATCGGGTGTTTTGCTCGTGCTAAAGCCACCAGACCGGAAAAGGA
>NZ_LLWQ01000012.1 GCF_001447385.1 Paracoccus sp. MKU1
GGGTTGCGCAGGATCTCGGCCGAGCTGCCCTGCTCCAGCACTTCGCCGCTCCGCATGACGAGAGCCCGGTCGCACATCTGGGCCACCACGGCCAGATCATGCGACACAAGGATCACCGCAAGCCCCAGATCACGGTTAAGATCGCGCAGCACCTCGAGGATATGTGCCTGCACCGTCACGTCAAGCGCCGTGGTCGGCTCGTCTGCCAGCAGGATGCGCGGCGCGCAGGCAATGGCGCCGCCGATCATCACGCGCTGCTTCATACCGCCGGACAGCTCGTGCGGATAGGCGCGCATGCGTTGCGCAGGATCGTTGATGCGCACCGCGCGCAGGATCTCCAGCACCCGGTCGGTAACGTTGGAGGCCGTGCGGTGCAGGCGGATCGGCTCGGCGATGTGATGGCCGATGGTACGCAACGGGTCCAGATGCGAGGACGGGTTCTGGAAAATCATCGACATGTACCGCCCACGTAGGGCGCGCATCGCAGTCGTGTCCGGCCGGGTCAGATCCTGCCCGTCAAAGCGGATCTGTCCCCAGACCTGGGCGTATTCGGGTAAAAGTCCCATCAGGGCACGGCAGGTGATGGATTTGCCCGACCCGCTTTCGCCGACGATGCCCAGCACCTCTCCAGAGTGCAGATCGAAACTGACGTTACGGACCACCGAGACATCGCCGAAGGACACCGACAGGTCGCGGACCGAAAGCAGGGGTGCGGAGGATTTCGTCATTGTCTGATCATCCTTGAAAGACCGTCGCTCAGCAGCACAAAGCCGAAGCCCATGACGATGGCGGCAAGACCGGGAAACAGGCAGATCCACCAGGCGTTGACGACATAGGGCTGGCCTTCGGCGATCATCGCGCCCCATTCGGGGGTCGGCGGCTGCACGCCAAGGCCCAGAAACCCAAGGCTCGCCCCCGCCAGCACGATCATCACGATATCGGTCGTGGCATAGACCAGCACCACCGGCAGGGTCGCCGGCATCACATGGCGAAACAGGATCACCGGCGTCGAATAGCCAAGCACCCGCGCGGCCTGCACATAATCCTTGTCGCGCAGCACGGCGGTTTGCGCGCGCACCAGCCGGGCATAAGAAACCCAGCCCACGAGCGCCAGCGCGATGAAATAGTTGGTCAGCCCCGGCCCCATGATGCCGACGATGGCGATGACCAGCACGAAAAAGGGAAAGGCCACCGTAACATCGACAATTCGCGACAGGATCGCATCGGCCCAGCCGCCAAAATAGCCTGCGACCAGTCCCAGAGCCGTGCCGATGACCAGCGGAGCGGCCACACCCGCCACGCCCATCCACAGGTCGATGCGCAGCGCGAATACCGTACGCGAGAACACGTCGCGTCCAAGGTGATCGGTGCCAAAGGGATGCGCAACCGACGGCGGCGCCATCAGCGCCTCGAAATCAATGGCGCTGGGATCGGCGGGGACGACATGCGCCGCCGCGAATGCCAGTACCAGCAGCGCCGTCAGGATCAGCAGCCCGGCCAGCACCTCGAACGAGCCGTTGCGAGACAGAAAGGCGGCAAGGGCCGTCGAAACTCGGGCCTTGGTGGCTTGGGTTGTCACGTCCGACGTGGTCATGGCTTGATCCTCGGGTCAATGAGGGCGGACAGCAGG
Organism: Paracoccus sp. MKU1; assembly: GCF_001447385.1. GTDB lineage: Bacteria > Pseudomonadota > Alphaproteobacteria > Rhodobacterales > Rhodobacteraceae > Paracoccus. The sequence continues at coordinate 1,631 of NZ_LLWQ01000012.1, forward strand.
TCCACGCAAAGCGTGATCAGCACGGTCAGCAGGGCATAGACGACGGTAACGCCCTGAATGACCTGGAAATCGCGACCCAGAACGGCGTTTATCATCAGCGTGCCAATGCCGGGGACGGCATAGACGACCTCGACCACGACGGCGCCGCCTATCAGATAGGCCAGCATCACCCCCAGCAGGTTCAGCGTGGGGATCAGCGAGTTCATCAGCACATGCCGGCGGAAATTCAGCCCCTCGGGCAGCCCCTTGGAGCGGCCGGCGACGACATAATCGGCCTCCATCTCATGGATCAGCGTCGCGCGTAGACTGCGCAGTAACAGCGGCACTAGCCAGGCCGAGATGCTGATCGCGGGCAGGAAAAGATGGCGCAAATGGCCGGTGAAACCTTCACCAAAGCCGCTGACGGGCAGCCAGCCCAGCTCGACCCCGAAGTAGCGCGACATCATCAGCGCAAGCCAGAACACCGGGAAGGTCATGCCGATGATCGCCCCTAGCCGGATGAACTGATCGGGCCAGCGGTCGCGGTTGCGCGCGGCCGTCACCGCAAGGATCACGGTCAACGGCACGCTGATGACCATGACATAGCCGATCAGGAACAACGTCGCCGGCAGGAACTGCCCGATCAGCGTCAGCACTGGTCGCTGAAAACGCAGCGACTGGCCCAGATCGGCCCGCAAAAGGTGGCCCATATAGTTCAGGTATTGCGTTGCCAGATCGTTGTTCAGCCCCATCTGGTCGCGTAGCGCCGCGACCGCCTCTTCGCTGGCGCGGTCGCCCATCAGCAGCCTTGCCGGGTCGCCCGGAGCCAGATGCACCAACAGGAAAGCGGCAAGGCTGATTCCGATCAGCACCGGAATGGTCCCGGCGAGCCGCCTTGCCAGGAATGCAAGAAAGGTCATGAGAGATCCTTCAACTGGGGTGAAGGCCGGGACGTGCCGCCCCGGCTGCGGGGGTGTCAGCGCGACAGGACCGCCTCTTCCAGCGACCATTGCAGCGACGGGCTGAGCGTCAGCCCCCGAAGATCCCGGGCGTAGGCATTGGCATAGGGCGGATAGTACAGCGGGATCTGCGCGACCTCATCGGTCGAAATCCGTTGGATCTGGGCGTAAAGCGCAGCGCGCTTGGCAGGGTCCAGTTCGCGAACCGCCTGTTCGGTCAGCTGGTCCACCTCGGCGTTCTCGTAATAGGTCTGGAAACTATACGTGCCGCAGCTGCCGCACAGCGCCCAGCGAACCGCAAGGTCGGGGTCCGAAGTCTCATTATACCACCAGCTTGGCGCCAGATCGTAGTCGCCGGCCGGCACCCGCTCCCACCAGACGCTGCGGTCGACCTTCTCGATCTTGGTCTTCAGGCCGATGGCACTCCATTGCGCCTGCAAAAGCGTCGCGAGCTTATCGGAATCGGTGGTCGGAGCGATCAGCACCGTCAGTTCCTTACCGTCATAGCCGCCCTCTTTCAGCAGGGTCTGGGCCAGGGCCGGATCGTAAGGCAGGCCGGGGAAGTCCTTGTCGTGATAGTTCAGGGCCGAGGGAAGGGTCGTATTGGCGGGCTGGGCGTGGCCTTCGGTCATCGCCTTGGCAATGGCCGGGACGTTCAGCGCATAGGCTGCCGCTTGCCGGACCTTGACGTTGTCAAAGGGCGGGCGCCGTTCGTTCAGCAGCGTCATGTAGATCATCGTTGAAGGTTCCAGCGCCACCGTCACATTGTCACGGCTCTGCATCTCGGCGAGCTGCGACCAGGGAACCTCGCGCATGGCCTCCAGCTCGCCCGACATCATCATCGAGACACGGGTGTTGGCGTTGGAGATCTCGATGAACTCGGCGCCGTCGTTCTTGGGATAGCCCTCGCGCCAGTAATGGGGGTTGGGCTCGAGGATCAGCCGATCGTTGGGGCGCCATTCGCGCACCTCATAGGGCCCCGAGGTCACCGGCTTATCGACAAAAGCCTGCTCGCCCCGCGCCTGGACATCGGCTTTCGAGACAATGCCGGCGTTGAACACCTCGAGGTTTTCAAGGATCGGCGCGAATTTGTGCTTCAGCGTCACCCGCACCGTATGCGAGTCCACGGCGGTCACCGAATCGATCGCCGCCAGCGTCGCGGAATAGGCCGATTTCTCATCCTTGATGGCGCGGGTCAGGCTGAAGGCCACGTCGTCAGCGATGATCGGCGTGCCGTTCGAAAACTTCGCGTCGCGCAGCGTGAAGACCAGCTCCAGCCCGTCGTCAGAGATCGTCCACTCCTCGGCCAGACCGGGCTGCATCTTGCCATCGGCATCACGACGAAGCAGGCGGGAGTAAAGCTGGCCAAAGGTCTCAATATTGCCAGCGGCCGACGACCGGATCGGGTCCAGCGTCGTTGTCTGATAGGGCGAGCCGATGCGTATCAGATTTTCGGCCCAAGCGGGCGCCACCGTCAGCATGGCGGTGACTGCCGTGATCATGGCTACCGTATTTCGTCTCATTCTGATCTTCCCCCTGTCGGCTGTTTCTACCGATACTCTTGACAATGAGATAATTACATCATTCATGTCAAGTTAAGTTATTTTGATAACATTGGAGACTGTGCCGGCCATGGAAATCTGCTTGAAAAAGCTGCGCGGACGTCAGCTCGGACTGCCGTTTCCTGGGCAGACCGGGCAATGGAACGCGATCACCGATGTGCCCGGCGTCAAGGTCGGTTACACGACAATCATCGAGGGGGATGGTCCGCTGCGGGTGGGTGAAGGGCCCATTCGCACCGGCGTCACCGCGATCCTGCCCCGCGGCCACCTTGCCGAGATCCGGCCGGTCTGGGCGGGCATCCACGCACTAAACGGCAATGGCGAGATGACGGGCAGCCACTGGATCCGCCATGCGGGGCATTTCTCGGGGCCGATCTGCCTGACGAACACCCATGGCATCGGCGTGGCGCATTCGGCAGCGACGAAGTGGATGATCCGCCAGTATGCCGAGGAGTTTCTGAACGACCACCTCTGGGCGATGCCGGTTGTGGCCGAGACTTATGACGGCGTCCTGAACGATATCAACGGCATGCACGTGCGCGAGGAGCATGTGATCTCGGCCCTGGAAGGCGCTGTCTCAGGGCCGTTGGCCGAGGGCAATGTCGGCGGCGGCACCGGCATGATCGCCTATGAATTCAAGGGCGGCACCGGCACCGCCTCTCAGGTCGTGCGTCTGGGCGGACGGGACTACACTGTCGGTGTGTTGGTCCAGGCAAATTACGGGCGGCGCGACTGGCTGACCGTGCTTGGCGTGCCTGCCGGGCAGCATATGCGTGAGAACCTGCTTCTGGACCACGAACAGGGCTCCATCATCGTGGTCATCGCCACCGATATTCCGCTGCTGCCTAACCAGCTTGAGCGGCTGGCTCAACGCGGCGGTCTGGGGATCAGCCGCAGCGGCAGCCCGGGCGGCAACAATTCGGGCGACATCTTTATCGCCTTCTCGACCGCCAATGCGATCCCGCGCAATGCGCTTGCCACCGCACCGCGCAACATGACCGCCATTCCCGACGATTGGCTAGACCCGGTCTATCTGGCTACGGTGAACGCGGTCGATGAGGCGGTAATCAACGCCATGCTGACCGCCGAAGACATGACCTGCGTAAAGCCTCGCAAGAGCGCGCTCTGCAAAGCTATCGATCCTGTGCGTCTGATCGAGTTGATCAGGAACGGAGTAGGTGTTTGATCCCACGATTTGATGGTGCGATCCTTTCTTTGGAATGGAAGGATGCCCTATGGGACAAATTCGCCATGGCAGCGCCACGACCACGCACGCTGTCCGAGCAGCAATACAGCGATCGCAAGCTTCGCTCGCGCAACTGAGCAGGGAGTTGGGCATCAACCCCAAGACCGTTGCTAAGTGGCGCAAGCGCGCGACGGTCGAGGATATGAAGACCGGGCCGTCGGAGCCGCGATCCACCGTCCTCACCGAAGCCGAGGAGGCGATGGTCGTGGCATTCCGGCGCCATACGCTGCTGCCATTAGACGATTGTCTCTACGCTCTGCAGCCCTCGATCCCCCACCTGACGCGATCAGCGCTGCACCGCTGTCTGCAGCGACATGGCATCTCGCGCTTGCCTGATATGGAGGGCGACAAGCCGAAGCGGTCGAAATTGTGCTGGGGCTTGCCCGGATCGATATAATGCCATTCGACGCCGTTCTCGTTGGCCCACTTCAGGATTGCCTTGCTGGTGAACTCGGTGCCGTTGTCACTGACGACACAGGCCGGCTTGCCGTAGATCCTGACCAGCGCATCCAGTTCCCGCGCCACCCTGGCCCCCGAGATGCTGGTGTCGGCGATCAAGGCGAGGTTTTCGCGGCAGCAATCGTCGTTCACGGCCAGAATGCGGAACCTGCGGCAGGCCCCGAACGTGTCGGCCAGGAAGTCCAGCGACCACCGCTGGTTCGGCAGCAACGGCACTGGCATGGGGGTCCGACTGCCGCGCGCCCGCTTGCGACCGCGCCTGCGCCGCACCGACAGACCTTCCTCCCGGTAAATCCGGTAGAGCTTCTTCTCGTTCATGACCATGCCCTTGCGCTCCAGCATGATGCCCACGCGCCGATAGCCGAAGCGGCGGCGCTGCTCGGCGATCTTGTGCATCTCCTCACGGATCTCCGGGTTATCGGGCGGCCGCTTGCGCCGCACCGTCTTCGGATCGACACCGATCAGAACGCAGGCGTGACGTTGAGAGATCGGATGATCCCTCATCGCCCGCAGCACCGCGTCCCGCCGTTGCACCAGCGTCGTCAGAGCTTTCCCAGCAGATCCTTCAGCACGACGTTGTCAAGCATGGCATCGGCCAGCAGGCGCTTGAGCTTCGCATTCTCGTCCTCAAGCTGCTTCAGCCGCTTGGGGTCGGACAGGTCCATGCCGCCATACTTCGCCTTCAGCTTGTAGAATGTCGCGGGGCTCAGCCCATGCTTCCGACAAAGCTCGGACGTGGGCAAACCAGCCTCCTGTTCCTTGATCATCCCGATAATCTGTTCATCGGGGCTTACGCGGCCCCGCTGGGGCCACGGTCCCCTCTTCATCGGTAAAACGGCTCTTCCTCATCTCGTCTGCTCCTTCAGATTGGGAGACTCTACATCACGGCGAGGGAACTTCCGGGGGGCAGGTCAGTGCCGTCCTGTTGCGATGGAGAAAGACATGCCCGAAGCACCAGCAACGATCTATGTTGGAATAGATGTGTCCAAGGACAAGTTCGCGGTTGCGATCGCCAGTGGTAAGCGCCGTGACGAGGTTCTGAATCTGGGCACATTCGAGAACACGCCGGGGAGCGTCGAGAGGCTTCTGAAGAAGCTTTCGGGGCGGGGTGATGTTTCCGTCTGCTATGAGGCCGGGCCGACAGGATACGGTCTCTACAGGCAGGTGCGGGCCTTTGGCTACGAATGCTGCGTGGTCGCGCCGTCGCTGACAGGTCCGATCCGCGGCCAGCAGAACGAGGACTTCTCCAGCCGCTTCGCAAACAGGCACACGCCGCTGCCATCCCACCAGACGATTTTGACCCGGTCCGCCCGCTTCGCCCGGAACACGTAAAGCGCGCCGCTGAACGGGTCACTACCGGCATCGCGCACCAGCGACAGCAGGCTGTCCGGGCCCTTCCGGAAGTCTACAGGTTCGCTGGCCAGATAGACCTTCACGCCCGACGGCATCATGTCGAGCGCACCGCACGCAGGATCCGGCGCAGCGAAGCCTCGCTGACGTCGGCACCGACGCGGATCAACACCTCGCCCAGGACAATCTCCACTGTGGGAGCGGGTGCGCCAGCCGGAGCTTCTGCGTTTTGCTTCTTCAGAAAGGCCTTACGCCAGCCGAACAACTGCGGCAGGGAAATCCCCAGACGGCGCGCCAGCGCGGAAACGTTCAAGCGTGAAGGGCGGAGGTCGTGTAAACAACGCCCGTTTTATGCTACACTTCCGCATGGTTGAGGGGCTTTGCACCTCGGGTTTCATTAAGGGCGTAAGTTGGGATCAGACGGCGCTTTTCCCTCTGGAGGACTGAAGCGGCGAAGATGGCCTTGTCCGTGTCATCGCCCCCTTCGTCGATGATCTCGCTCTGGCCTCCCTGGGTTTCCAACGCCACGTCCCGGCGATCCGACCGGGGCATGAACTGCTCGTATCGCCCGATAACATGGCGAAACGCCCCTCGCCCCATATTATCGAACTTTGTAAAATGCTGCTGTTCCCCTGTGAGGCCCGCTAAGCTGGGAAAGGATTGACAGGGCATGACTGGAGATCCTGCCGCCTGAGAAGCCGAGAGCAGACAGCCGGTTTTTATTCCGATACCGAAAGATGCCGGGAAGCCTGTTCGCGGCGGCTCGGAAACCGCCACGATAAATGCCTGGATCCTTGGCAGGGTGCAGCGCCTGCAAGACTATCCGCCCTCGATCCTCTGCCTGTCGAGGCGATAGACCCGTGCCCTGTCCGGATCGACGCAGCGAGGCAGGCGATACTGATACGACCTCTGCTCACCGCCGGGGACCAGCAGACCCGCATCGCCCAGAAGCTTCACGGCCAGGCCAGCCGGCATGCCGCAGGCGATGTCCGTCCGGAAGGCCTCGATGCCGAGATAGATCCAGCGCGCATCACACCAGCCGATGGCATCCGGATCCGGCTCGGCTCCCGGCGGGCACAGACGGTGGCGGTTGCGGCGCAGATATCCGGTCAGACGCTCCGCCATGGCCTCGGCGGTCGAGGGCGGACGCGCCGCATAGGCCCGGTGCCAGATCACCGCGATCTCGACGAGGGCGCCGGTCGCCATGCCCTTCCGCCAGGGCAGGATGCCGAACCGGCTGCCGATTTCGCCAGCCGCAGCGATCAGGGCCAGACGGTTCAGAACGCGCAGCACCGGACCCTCTTTCGCACTCGGGGGCAGCCCGATCGCCGCCAGCATCAAGGTGCGCAGGCGCTCGATCATCGGGCGCAGGGTTTCCTTCATCAGGTCGTGTTGCGCGATGATCCTTTGCACGAATGCCGGCAGGACATGTCCGTAATGCTCTCTCGCAGCACTCTGGAGCGCTTCGGCGAAGGTGCTGGTTCTCACTCGGTTCGGCACTCGGTTGCGTACAGCCTCGGCACCCGGTTGCATGGACATTCGGCGCCAACAGCCCCAGAAGTGCCGTTCTCAGAGCCAGCGAAGGCGAGAAGCGGGGAGACCTCAACTATCGCAGCGGTTCTCGCCTTCGCTGTTACTGCACGTGACGGAGACAAAAAGGGCGGAGGCCGTGTGGAAACTCGGTTGGGCCGCACGCTCGGAGGGAAAGTGTTCTTCCATAGTGGCAGCTGCGGGAAGAGGTGTCGAACGGCGTTGTGTGGAGCTGCGCTGGAGGGAATCCTTTCTCCGCGGATTCGTTGATTCCGAGTTTCCACACAACCTCGGCGGGAAGCGGACATGCAGCAGTGCAGTATTGCGCCTGCAGTAATCGGCGATAGCTGCCGTTCCTGCACAGAGTGCGGAACCCAAGCTACCTATGGTTCATTGGGCGCATCCCACACCTTGGCTGCCGATACAACAGCGTCATACTTCTTGTGAGAAGCAGACCAACGAGCAGGTAGTGTAGTAACTCTTGCCATCTTCGGGGTGTCATTTATACGGGAACCAAGCAAGATCTGGACTGGAAACCGCGAACGCTTAGCAGCGAGGCTATTCGAGGGAGGCGATACCGTGCAGTTTATTTCTGGGGGGCCTGATATACCAGATGAGCTCCTGCAAGCGCACGAGGAAGGCCGTCTTATCTTTTTTTGTGGCGCAGGGATTTCTTATCCTGCAGGACTTCCAGGGTTTAAGGGGCTCGTGGACGAAATATTCAAACTTACCGGAACCACTAGGACGGCAATCGAGCAGGAGGCTTTTGATCGTGGCCAATTCGATGCAACGCTCGACTTGCTCGAACGCCGCTTGCCTGGACAGCGCGTTGCTGTGCGAAAGGCGCTAGCACAATCTCTCAAGCCAAAATTGCGCCGTAGGGGCGCAACTGATACTCATGCAGCTTTACTTCGACTAGCCCGGAGCCGCGAAGGCGATCTAAGGCTAGTTACCACAAATTTCGATGGTGTGTTTGAAATAGCGGCGCAGCGCGATGGGCAAAAGTTTAATGCATACTCCGCTCCAATGCTGCCAATTCCGAAGAATAGCCGATGGAATGGCCTGATCTACCTCCATGGCTCACTGCCCAAAAAAGCTGATGCAGCAGCGCTCAACAGATTAGTTGTTACCAGTGGTGACTTCGGCCTAGCTTATCTAACTGAACGATGGGCTGCCCGCTTTGTGAGCGAGCTATTCCGACATTACTCAGTATGCTTCATTGGTTACAGCATCAATGATCCGGTTTTGCGTTATATGATGGATGCATTGGCCGCTGATCGTATGTTGGGAGAAAGTACCCCACAGGCTTGGGCGCTCGGAGATTTCGAAGCGGGACAGGAACCAGCAAAGATCATCGAATGGGAAGCCAAAGGCGTGAAGCCTGTTCTCTACGAAGTTCCAGTCGGTAGTCATGACCACTCAGCGCTGCACAAAACACTCCATGTTTGGGGCGAAACCTATCGGGACGGAGTGCTTGGCAAAGAAAAGATGGTAGTAAGCCACGCGCTTGCACGTCCGTCGGCCAGCACGCAACAGGATGACTTTGTCGGTAGGATGCTCTGGGCACTGTCGGACCCGTCCGGACTGCCAGCCAAACGATTTTCCGAATTTAATCCAGTCCCTTCGTTGGACTGGTTGTTCGATGCTTTCTCTTATGATCGCTATCGACACGCAGATCTCCCTCGCTTCGGTGTGTCGTCAGTTATCAAAAGCGATAGTAGCCTAAAGTTTAGTCTGATTTGTAGACCAACCCCTTATACGCTTGCACCCTCAATGACGTTGATTTCGAGCGGTATCGAAACTTCGCATTGGGACGAAGTCATGTTCAATCTTGCGCGTTGGCTACTGCGACATTTAAACGACCCGGACTTGATCCTGTGGATAGCACAGCGGGGAGGAAAACTACACGAACGCTGGTCTTTTCTGGTCAAGTACGAACTGGATCGTCTCAATCGCTTGGCACAGGAAGGAAAAACAGAACTTTTGGACGACATTCGCGCCCATGCACCTAACGCGATACCTGGACCGGTCATGCAGACACTCTGGCGTTTGGTGTTAGACGGTCGGATAAAATCACCGTGGAGCCATCACGATCTTTACAGTTGGAAAACTCGCCTGACGCAGATGGGGATTAGTGCCACCCTTCGGATAGAGTTGCGCGATGCTTTGACGCCAAAAGTTAAACTGGCCAAACCATTTAGATGGGGAGATGAACCCGAAGCAAGCGATAAGCCCTCTCGAGTCGGTCAAGTATTGGATTGTGAGTTAGTTCTTGCAGCCGACGACGTGGGTTCAGTGCTACGAGAGCTAAAAGCCCATCAAAGATGGCAGGCAGCGTTGCCCTTGCTTATGGACGATTTTCAACTTCTTCTTCGTGACTGCCTGGACCTTATGCAGGAGTTGGGCGAGGCTGACGAGTATCATGATCGGTCAAGCTGGGTCCTTCCATCCATTAGCCCGCACTGGCAGAATCGCGGTCTGCATGATTGGGTGACGCTGATTGAGCTGTTGCGGGACTCGTGGCTAGCCGTTCGAAATGAAGACCCTGCCGGCGCGAATTTCATCGCACAAGCATGGTTTAAGATTCCTTATCCGACGTTCAAACGCTTGGCCTTTTTCGCAGCGGCGCAGAGCGAGTGTATCCCTGCTGAAATATGGGTAAACTGGCTCTTAGTGGACGATTCTTGGTGGCTCTGGTCTACAGAATTAGTTCGCGAGGTGCTTCGGCTTCTTGTCCTGCAAGGCGGTGACTTGACAGGACCGGCGCAGAAGCGGTTGGAAATGGCTATCTTGGCCGGTCCTCCACGCCGAATGTATCGCAATGATCTTGAGCCTGAGCGATGGGAAGACTTGAAGGATCGTTCGATCTGGTTACGGCTAGCCAAGCTTGACGCTTCCGGCCTTGCTCTTGGCGCTAAAGCTTCGCAGATCTTCGAAGAGCTGTCGCAGTTGAACTCGGCATGGAAGCTGGCCCCGAACGAACGTGATGAGTTTTCAATTTGGACCAGCGGTACCGGCGACCCAGACAATGAAGACCGCCAAGAGATCAATATTGCACCCTCTCACCGTCGCGAACTCGTGCAGTGGCTGAAGCAGCCAGTGCCCGAGCACCGTCCCTTCTACGAGGATACGTGGCGAGAAACTTGCCGAACGCGGCTGTCTCTTAGTCTTACCGCGCTCTGCGAGCTAGCGCGTGCAGGCGAGTGGCCGGAAATCCGCTGGAGGGAAGCGCTGCAAACGTGGAGCGAAGAAGGGCTTACATGGCGATCTTGGCGATACGGCGCGCCGCTCGTCCAAGCTATGCCAGATGATGTACTAGTGAAGCTCATTCGCCCGGTAACTTGGTGGTTTGAGGCCGTCTCTAAATCTATCAACCGTGACGATACTATCCTTCTCGACCTGTGTCGACGTGTACTGGAAAAGTACCTTGATGCTGCTTCGGGTATTGAGCCGGATGGTGAGGCAGCGGACGATCCCATCGCAAAGGCAATCAATCACCCGGTTGGGCACATCACCCAAACTCTCTTGAATCTATGGTTCAGCCGCAAGCCAAGTGACGAGGAGGGGCTCCCTGAAGATCTCAAATCCATATTCACGCAACTCTGCAATATTGAGGTGCATCAATTCCGTCACGGAAGGGTCTTGTTGAGCGCGCAATCCATCGCCCTTTTCCGTGTGGACAGATCGTGGGCCGAGAAATTATTGCTGCCTTTATTCAATTGGACGGACTTTCCAAATGAGGCAAGGGCTGCGTGGAGCGGCTTCCTCTGGTCGCCGCGTGTATATTGGCCTTTGCTAAACGCCTTCAAACAGCATTTCCTCGAAACAGCTCGGCACTACGCGGTGTTAGGCGCGCAAGCTAAACAGTTCGCAGCCTTTCTGACTTATGCGGCGCTGGAACCCAATCAAGCCTTCTCTAGGGAGGAGTTCAGTTCCGCTATTGCGTTGTTGCCGCAGGAAGGACTTGAGGTGGGCGCTGAAGCACTGGCGCAGGCACTTGAGGGAGCGGGCGATCAACGGCAAGAATACTGGAAAAATCGTATCTTACCATTCTGGCAATACGTATGGCCAAAGTCTCTCGACCGTGTAACTGAGGGTATCGCAGAAGATCTTGCCCGTTTAAGTATCGCTGCGGGATCTGAGTTTCCAGCAGCGCTGACAACCATCCAGGATTGGCTGATTCCACTCAATTACCCACACTACATTATGCATCGTTTGCACGAGAGCGGACTGTGCGGTAAATTTCCTGAGGACGCCCTCCGGCTTTTGGGTGTTGTCGTTAATGATCAGCCATACGTTTCTGATGAGTTGAGGCAATGCTTGGGATCAATAGCTCGGGCAAGACCAGATTTGACCGAAGCCCCCCAATACGTCAGGTTAAACAACCAAGTTCGACGCCGGAGTAATTAGTTCCGCTGATCCGTCTCGAATGACGGCAAAGTGCCTCTGCCGTCACTCGGTCAACCGAATGCTGTACAAGGAACTGAAAGGCAGCTTCGGGGGAAGCCGCGCAGCAATGTCTCGCCAAGAGAAAATGGCAGTTATTGGTCGAATCTTCTCTTCTAGCTCTCTTCACGCGGCCCGCTCACGCAGGGTTTCATACAACCGCCCTGGCCCCATCAGCGCGGCCTTCAACCCGTCCCGGATCGCCTGCGATTCCAGCGCCTGGCGGCTCATTGCGGAATGGGCGTCCAGGGCGCCGATGACGGCATCCATGATTGCCGCCTTCAGCACCGGCGAGTTGTCGAACTGTTCCTTCTGGTTGCTGCCGGCCTGCTGGGTGAGGGTTTCGTTCTCCATCAGCTTGCCCTTCACCGCCATCGCATAAGATAACAGGTCGTTGTCCGTCACCCCGGTGAACAGATCGTTCATCCTGGCGAGGATCTCGGACAGCAGGGCCTTCTCCTTGTCCTGCACCTCGCCCGAACCCGTCTCGGTCATCGGCTTCAGCTTCTCGGCTGCGCTGCCCAGGGTCAGGTTCGTCCTGTCCTTGGCGGTCAGCTTGTGGTGCGTCAGTTCCACCTTGCTGAGGTCCACGCCCTCGCGTTCGCGCCCGAAGTCCAGCAGCGGGATCAGGCGGCGGTAGAAGATGCTGCGCGCCTCGATGGCGGACGAGCCATAGTCGAAGATCTGCGACAGGAAGCTGTAGAGCCGCAGGAAGGCGCCCATATTGGTCTTGAACAGGGTCAGCGCGTCCTGCGTCTGTTTGGCAACCAACGCTGCCCGGTCGTCGCCGGCAGCACGGGCGGCGATCCCGGCCTCCTTCGCGGCGCGGAAGGATTTCAGCAGGCGGTCGGCCACCGGCTCTATGGCGGCGGAGAGGCTGGCATGGTTCGCCTTTGGGTCAAGCTCGGCCCGGACCACGCGATCCACCTCGAAATCGTCGTAATAGCCAAGCGCATCCAGCTTTGCCCGCAGGTCCAGCACCTGATCCGGGTCAGTGACAGCCTCCAGTTCTGCCGTCTCATAATAGGTGCGGAAGGCGGTCAGGATGTCCTCGGCGCTGTTCGCAAAATCGAGGATATAGGTGGTATCCTTGGTGATCCCGCCCGCAGAATACGCCCGGTTCAGCCGCGACAGCGTCTGCACCGCCTGGATGCCCGCCAGCCGCCGATCAACATACATGCCGCACAAAAGCGGCTGGTCGAAGCCGGTCTGGAACTTGTTCGCCACGATCAGGACGTGGAACTCCGGCCCCTTGAACGTCTCGCGGATGTCGCCGCGCAGGCCGGGGTTCAGCACCTTCGAGGTCTCGGTGAACGGCTCAGGGCCGCTCTCCGGGTCGTCCACCTCGCCCGAGAACGCGACCAGCGTCCCCAGCCCATAGCCCTTTTCCGCGATGTATTTCTGCATGGCGATCTGCCAGCGCACCGCCTCCTTGCGGCTTTCCACGACCACCATCGCCTTGGCCCGCCCGTCCAGCAGCGGCATCACCATCGAGCGGTAATGCTCGACCACGATGGCCACCTTCTGCGCGATGTTCCAGGGATGCAGCTTCACCCATTGCATCAGCGCCTTCTGCGCCGCGCTGCGCTCGACCTCGCGGTCGTCCATTTCCTCGCCGCCATTGGCCAGCCGGAAGGCCAGCGCATAGGGGGTGTAGTTCTTCAGCACGTCGAGGATGAAGCCCTCCTCGATGGCCTGGCGCATCGAATAGACGTGGAAGGGTGCGGGCAGGCTGCCCGCATCAGGGCGGCGGCCGAACAACTCCAGCGTCTTGGCCTTGGGCGTCGCGGTAAAGGCGATGAAGCTGATCCCCGAGGCCCCCGCCTTCGCCGCCATGTTCGCGGCCAGCACGTCCTCGGCGCTGAACTCGCCGCCGTCCTGCATCTCGGCCAGTTCCTCGGCCGAGAGCACCTGCTTCAGCTTCGAGGCCGCATCGCCGGTCTGGCTGGAATGGGCCTCATCGGCGATCACCGCGAACCGCTTGCCGCTGGTCGCCGCTAGGTCCTGCACCGCCTTCAGTGCAAAGGGGAATGTCTGGATGGTGCAGACCACGATCTTCTTGCCGCCTGCCAGCGCCTCGGCAAGCTGGCCGCTTTTCGCCCCCGATTCATTGGTGATCGTCGCCACCACGCCGGTGGTGCGCTCGAAGGCAAAGATCGCCTCCTGCAACTGCGTGTCGATCACGTTGCGATCCGAGACCACGACGACCGAGGAAAACACCTTCTCGTCCCGCGCGTCATGCAGATCGGCCAGCAGATGCGCAGTCCAGGCGATGGAGTTGGTCTTGCCCGACCCCGCCGAATGCTGGATCAGGTATTTGCCGCCCGGCCCCTCGTCCAGCACCGCCGCACGCAAGCGGCGGGTGAGAATGGCGGTGCGAAATTAGTCCACGTTAGCGGCGGCATGGTGCTGCTGCGGGCGGCGTAAAAGTCGTCCACCTTTTCCCTTTCTGCGGCTGCAGGGAGGATGGGAGGATCTACAGCGTGGAACTCTATCTCAAGGTTCGTCAGGCCTGTGCTGCTGGTATGAGCCAGCGTCAGGCGGCGACGACATTCAACATATCGCGCGACACGGTCGCAAAGATGATGACG
>NZ_LLWQ01000013.1 GCF_001447385.1 Paracoccus sp. MKU1
AACATGAAGACGGCGGTGGAGACCATCTTCGTCGGCAAGGAGCGCCTCTACAATCGTCGGTTCCTGCAGATGGCCAGCCACTACCTGGTTGAACCTGTTGCCTGCACCCCTGCCTCGGGTTGGGAGAAAGGCCAGGTGGAGAGCCAGGTCGGCACTGTCCGCCAACGGTTCTTCTCACCCCGTGTCAGGGTCAAGAGCTACGAGGAACTGAATGCCTGGCTGGTGGACAAGTGCATCGCCTCGGCCAGGAGCAGCAAGCATCCCGAACTGACGGACAAGACCGTCTGGGAAGTCTTTCAGGAAGAGCGCCCGCACCTCGTCCCTTATGCCGGGCGCTTCGACGGCTTCCACTCGCTGCCTGCGGCGGTATCGAAGACCTGCCTCGTACGGTTCGACAACAACAAATACTCCGTCGCGGCAACGGCTGTCGGGCGGCCGGTCGAGATCCGGGCCTATGCGGAGCGGATCGAGATCCGGCAGGAAGGGCGGCTGGTCGGGGACCATCCCCGTCACTTCGGGCGGGACCGGACAATCTACAATCCCTGGCACTATGTGCCTGTCCTGCTTCGCAAACCCGGGGCGCTGCGCAATGGCGCACCGTTCAAGGACTGGGTTCTGCCCGGCGCCCTCGAGCAGATCCGCCGCAAGTTGCAGGGGTCGTCGGATGGCGACCGCCAGATGGTGAAGATCCTCGGCGCCGTGCTGACGGAGGGGGTTCCCGCCGTGCAGAAGGCCTGTGCCGAAGCGCTCTCGCAGGGCGTCCACTCCGCCGATGTGATCCTCAACATCCTGTCCCGCAGGCGCGACCCGGAGCCGCCACCCTTGCTGCTCACCTCTCCGGCCCTGCGCCTGACCCATGAACCGAAGGCCGACTGTGCCCGCTATGACCTGCTGCGGAGGGCTGGCTGATGGATCGTGCAGAGATCATGGCAGCGATGGGCGAACTGAAGCTCTACGGCATGCGCGCCGCCTACGACGAACTCATGGCGGTGGCTGTGCGCCGTCAGCATGAACCCCGCCAGATCGTTGGTGATCTTTTGGCCGCCGAGATCAACGAGAAGAAGGCGCGGTCGGTCAAATACCAGATCACCACCGCCAAGCTGCCCTATGCCCGGGAGATCGAGGAGTTCACCTTCGATGACACCCCAATCAACGAGACGCTGGTGCGCGATCTGGCCAGCGGGGAATTCCTCAGCCAGCAGCGCAATGTCGTGCTGGTTGGTGGCACCGGGACCGGCAAGACCCATATCTCCGTGGCGATCGCGCGCGCCGTCATCCGCAACGGCGCCCGGGGCCGCTTCTTCAATGTTGTGGATCTCGTGAACAGGCTGGAGGCCGAGGGCCGTGCAGGGCGGGCGGGCCGCCTGGCCGAACATCTCATGCGACTCGACTTCGTCATCCTCGATGAGCTCGGCTACCTGCCATTCGCCCAATCCGGCGGCCAGTTGCTGTTCCATCTGGTCAGCAAGCTCTACGAGCAGACTTCCGTCATCGTCACCACCAACCTGGCATTCGGGGAGTGGCCGACCGTCTTCGGAGACGCGAAGATGACCACCGCGCTGCTCGACCGTCTCACTCACCATTGCGACATCGTCGAAACCGGCAACGACAGCTGGCGCATCAAAACACGAGCCTAAATGCTCTCGAGACGCAGGCCCGCGTCGGCTGCGCCAGCTGGAAAGCTACGCCGCCACGGGCCTGCTCACCACATCGCCAGAGGGGTC
>NZ_LLWQ01000014.1 GCF_001447385.1 Paracoccus sp. MKU1
CTTGCCCGCGTGTTCGTCGCTCATCGCTGCCTCCCGGTGGCTGGTGGAAAGGACCCCGACAGCATAGCCGACCGAGGCCCCCGCTGTCAGGTCCGCCGCCAGGAGCCCCAATGCCCGGAGGCCCTAAGTCGCGTCCTGATCCGCCTTGCGCAGAACCACCCTCAGCGTGCCGCTGCTGCCGCCGCCGCAGAAGAACCGCGCGCCGCCGTCGGATTCCAGCCCCGAGACCCCGGTGCCCGCCGGCATCTCCAGCCGCTCCAGCACCGCGCCGGTGGCGGGGTCGATGCGGCGGATGTCGCTTTCCTCGCCCTGCCAGGTGCCGTGCCAGAGCGCGCCGTCGGCCCAGGTGACGCCGGTGACGAAACGGTTGGATTCGAGGCTGCGCAGCACCTCGCCGGTTTCGGGATCGACCTGSTGGATGCGGCGCCCGCGATGCTGGCCGACCCARAGCGARCCCTCGGCCCAGGCCAGCCCGGAATTGCCGCCCTCGGGCGCGGGAATGGTCGCCAGAACCGCGCCGCTCTCCGGGTCGATCCTGCGGATGACCGGCCCGGCGATCTGGAACAGATGCCGGCCGTCGAAGGCCGTGCCGGCATCGGCGGGAATCTCCAGCGCGCCCAGCAGCTCGCCGCTGTCGGGGTCCAGCGCGTTCAGCCGCTCGCCGCTGGCGAACCAGACCTGCCTTCCGTCGAAACTGACGCCATGCACCTCCTCGATCCCCGGAAAGGGGCCGTATTCGCGGATGATTTCGGCCATGCGTTTCATGGGGCCATCCTAGCGCATCGGCACGGGCGCCGGGAGTAACAAGCCTGTCGGGAAACCCGGCACGCTCCGCGCAATTCCGGGTCGACCATCGCCGCCTGGAGCGGCCCGCTTTCGGCGCCGACAATCAGCAGCGTTCCGATCCCTTGTCTGTCAATCGGCGGTGGATGACCCGGCGCGCTTCACCTCTTCGAGAAAGGTCGGTCCTTGAGTAGGGCTCACGCCGTCCCGGCAGCTATCTGGCGAGCGCGACATCACTCCGACGGGTGACGTCGGCCTGCGCCGGCGAGCTCTGCCAAGCAGCGGCCGTCATGCTGAGAGCATGGGCGGCGCGGGTCGCAGAGCGCAGAAGCAACAAGCGCGCCGATGGCGGCGGCTCGCCCGCCGGATCGCAGTCATCCTGCACCGCATGTGGCGCGATCGTGCGGCATTCCAGCCTGACGCTGCGTCCAAGATCGGCTGATCCGACTGGCCGCACCGCCGCCGGCCCGCCCGGCGCGGGCATCCGAGGTCCCAGAGCAACGTGGTTCCGGTGATGCCGAGACTCTGACTGCTGCCGCCCGCGCGGACGAGCACGCAAGTGAGATGGGTACACCGAAATTGCAGCGAGCCAGCATCATGTGGCAGCCGCGCCGTGCTGACGACGGACCGAAGCATCATCTTGGCGGACCAACTCTGTTGAGCGAAAACGCTTGACGGGAACGGCACCGTTGCCGAAGCCCAGTGCCTAACCTGGCCGGTGGATCTCCCTGATGGGGCAGGCCACCCTCTCTTACATCAAGCCATCGCTATTTCAGAAGTTCCACGGTTTCAAAGATCCGGCGATCTTCGATTTTTCCCGACCTGTAGCGACGATTGATTGCATAGGTCAGGCAGTCGATAAAGCACAGAACGGCTGATCCCAAGGGACCGTTGCGTCGCGCGATCAGGCTCAGATCGCGAGGGGCGAAAACCTCGTCGAGTTCAAGCAGGACGGTGCGATCCACAAAGGGCTGGACCATTGTCAGCACCTTGGGAATCCAGGTGCACATATCGGCCTGTTCCACCAACATCTGCGACATCATGACTGAGTGCGCTACGACAATCCGCCGCTCATCTATCTGTGCTCCATGCTTCCAGAACACTTCCTGCATGAGACCATCGCGCCCGTCCGCGGCGTAGTTCAAGAGCCAGTCCTGGTCCAGCAGATCATGAATCGACCGGCAGGCCTCGCGAGGATGCCCGCGACGCACCATCACGGCGGTCTCATACCGGATCAGCGGCTCGATCAGGAACTCCTGCGGAGACATGGCCGGCGAGGCTTGGCCGATGGCAAGATCCATATAGCCATCCCGCAGGAGCGGCTGAGTGATCATCACGAAGCTGTCGAACAGTTCGAGCCGGACGTTCGGCATCCGCTTGCGGAATGATGTCACGACTTCGGGCAGCAATGTCAGGGAAAGCCAGGGCGTAACGCCGACGCAAAGCCGCCCCTCGATTTCTCCCCGCCGGATGCTCATCTGGCTCTCCGCTTGTCTCATCTGGTTGAGAATGAGACGCGCGTGGGTCAGAAGCGCGATGCCATGCTCCGTGAACTTCAGGCCAGTCGGCGAGCGTTGAAGCAGTTGCAGCTTTTGCTCGCTCTCCAGTTCGCGCAGCGCCCGGGTAACGGCGGGTTGGGAAAGACCGAGCATGCGCGCGGCTGCCCGGATGCTGCCGGCGTCGGCGCTTGCCACCAGGGCTTCAAGTTGATGAAGTTTCATAATCGTCCAGGAGATAACTTTTGGTTATCAGCATAAAAAATTCATGTCTCGCGTTCAACAGTCACGCCCACTAGGTTCTTCGAGCGCCATCACATGGGCATGAAGCCGACAGCAACCATTGTCACGGACGCGGTCTGCATCGACCACACGTCCCGTGAGGACCAAATCGAAATTGCTCATAGCTTCTCCCTTTCCACATCAAGCATGGGGGGAACCAGGAGATCGGGGAAAATTGTTTTTGGCGAACTGAGCTATAGCGAATGGCGGATTGGACCGACGTACGATCACGTAGACCGCCGCCAGCGCAGAATTCCGTTATAGCCGAATTCGGCAATCGCGCCTGGGCGGCCATCTAAAGCGTTTTGGTGGAGCCCTGGGCCGCTTTGGCTTCCGTCACGGTGCTGATCGTGATTCTCGGAATATGGATCATGTCAGCGCCATTGCCATCGGCGCTTCCGACACGGTTTCAGAGATATATCGAAAAAGGGCTGAGCGGGCGGGACGAAACCTTCGCCGGCAGACGCAATCAAAAGCTGGCAAGCTGCCGCGGCCCGATCATGCCGGCGCGGGCAAGGCTAGTGGGTGCGCGACAGGAACTGCCGGCAGCGTTCGCTTTGCGGATCGCCAAAGACCTGTGCTGGGCTGCCGCGCTCTTCGACCAGGCCGTTGTGCAGAAAGATTATCTGGCTCGACACGTCGCGGGCGAATTTCATCTCGTGCGTGACCAGGATCATCGTGCGGCCCTCCTCGGCAAGGTTGCGGATCACCTTCAGCACCTCGCCCACCAGTTCCGGATCGAGCGCCGAGGTCGGCTCGTCGAACAGCAGCACCCGCGGCTCCATGCACAGCGCCCGGGCAATGGCGATGCGCTGCTGTTGCCCACCCGACAGATGGGCGGGATACTGGTCGCGCTTGTCGTAAAGCCCGACCTTATGCAGCAGCGCCTCGGCCTTGTCGCGCGCTTCGGCGCGGCTCAGGCCCAGCACGTGCACCGGGGCCTCGACGATGTTCTGCATCACCGTCATATGCTGCCACAGGTTGAAGCTCTGGAACACCATCGACAGCGAGGTCCGGATACGCCGCAACTGGCGCGGGTCGGCGGCATGCAGGTCACCGTCGCGGCCGGGACGCAACGCCAGCTCCTCGCCCGCCTCGGCGATCCGGCCCCGGCTGGGCAGCTCCAGCAGGTTGATGCAGCGCAGGAAGGTACTTTTTCCCGAACCCGAAGCGCCGATCATCGACACCACCTCGCCCTCGCGCGCGATCAGGTCGACGCCCTTGAGCACTTCCAGCGGACCGTAACGCTTGTGCAGATCCTCGACCCGGACGGCGAGGGGGGATTGCGGGTCGGGTTTGGGATGAGACATGGTTTCCTCGGGGAAATGGCGGGTCATGCGCTGCGGCCTGCCGACCGGGGGCGCTGAAAGGCCAGCAGCCGCGCCTCGATGCGGCGGAACAGCCAGACCAGGGTGAAGGCGATGGCGGCATAGAGAACCGCCGCGATACCGAAGGCGCTGAAAGGCGCATAGGTGGCCGAGTTCACGTCGCGGGCGATCTTGAGAATGTCCGGCACCGTCGCGGTGAAGGCGATCGAGGTGGCGTGCAGCACCAGGATCACCTCGTTGCCATAGGCGGGCAAGGCGCGGCGCAACGCGCTTGGCAGGACGATTCGGCGATAGACGCCAAAGCCGGTCATGCCAAAGACGCGCGCCGCCTCGACCTCGCCCGGCGGCACGGCGCGGATGGCGCCGGCAAAGATCTCGGTCGTATAGGCGCAGGAGCAGATGCCGAAGGCCAGGATGGCGCAGTTGATCCCCTCGCGGAAAAAGCTGTTCAGCAGAGGTTGGGACTGCACGAAGGACAGGCTGTAGACGCCGCTATAGAGAATTAGCAGTTGCACATAGAGCGGCGTGCCGCGGAAAACATAGGTGAACAGCCAGACCGGGATGCGCAGCCAGGGATTGGCCGA
The DNA here is from genome assembly GCF_001447385.1 of Paracoccus sp. MKU1. Classification (GTDB taxonomy): domain Bacteria; phylum Pseudomonadota; class Alphaproteobacteria; order Rhodobacterales; family Rhodobacteraceae; genus Paracoccus. The sequence continues at coordinate 4,474 of NZ_LLWQ01000014.1, forward strand.
GGCGCGCGCCACCGACAGCGGCACCGCCAGCACGAAGCCCAGGACCAGCGAGGCGATCAGCAGCCACAGCGTCATCGCCACGCCGGTGATCTTGTAACCGTCGGTCCAGAGATAGGCTTTCCCGTATTCCTGCAGGATCTCGATCATGCGGCATGCCTCCGGGTTCCGGCCGAGAAGTGCCGCTCGAGCAGCAGGACGGCCAGGTTGATGACCGTCGCCAGGGCTAGAAAGATCAGGGCGCTGAGGATGCTGAAATAGAAGAACTGCCCCGAGCCTTTCCCGGCATCCTGCGTCGCCTTGATCAGATCGTTCAGCCCGATCAGCGACACCAGGGCCGTGGCCTTGATCATCACCTGCCAGTTGTTGCCGATGCCCGGCAGGGCGTGGCGCATCATCTGCGGGAACAGCACCCGGCGGAACAGCGTCCAGGGCGGCATGCCATAGGCCAGCGCCGCCTCGATCTGGCCGCGATGCACCGCCGCGAAGGCGCCGCGGAAGGTCTCGGTGAAATAGGCGCCATAGATCACCGCCAGGGTGATCACCCCGGCCGAAAACGGATCGATGTCGATCTGCGCCCAGCCCAGCGCGTCGGTCAGCCGGTTCAGCCAGATCTGCAGGCTGTAGAACAGAAGCAGCATCATCACCAGGTCGGGCACGCTGCGGATCAGCGTGGTATAGCCCGCCCCCAGCGCCCGCAGCCCGCGGCTGCGCGACAGCTTGCAGCCCGCGCCGACAAGCCCCAGCAGGAAGGCCCCGATCATCGCCAGCAGCGCCAGCTTCAGCGTCATCATCAGCCCCGCCAGCACCAGCGGGCCGTAACCGTTCAGGAACATGTTCCCTCCCTCCGTGACCGGCTTGTCGCGCGGATCGCGCGGGATGCCCGCCCCACCCTCATGGGGCGGGGACCGGGCGCAACCGGCCGGGCTCAGTCGCCATAGACGTCGAAATCGAAATACTTGTCGTTGATCTTGCGATAGGTGCCATCGGCACGGATCGCCGCGAAGGCCTTGTTCCAGTCCTCGCGCAGCGCGGCATCATCCTTGCGGAAGCCATAGCCGGAGCCGACGCCGAAATAGGCCGGGTTGTTCATGTCGGGGCCGGCGAACTCGAAACCGGCACCTTCGGGCTTTTTCAGAAAGCCTTCGCTGGCCTGGATCGAGGCCTGAAGCGAGGCATCCAGCCGGCCGCTGATCAGGTCGGCATAGATCTGGTCCTGGGTCTGGTAGGAGACGATCTCGACCCCCTCGGGCATCCAGGCCGCGCGCGCGAAGGTTTCCTGGGACGATCCCTGCTGCACCCCGATCCGCTTGCCGCGCAGCGAAGCGGCCGTCGGTTCCAGCCCCGAGCCCTTGCGCGCCACCAGGCGCGAAGGCGCGTTGGAATATTTGTCCGAGAAGGCGATCTGCTCGGCCCGTTTCTCGGTGATGGTCATGGACGAGGCGATGACATCGAACTTGCGCGCCTGGAGCGAGGGGATGATGCCGTCCCAGCCGCTTTCGACCCAGATGCAATTGGCACGCAGTTCCGCGCAGATCGCCTCGGTGATCTCGATGCCGAAGCCGGTCAGCGAGCCGTCGGGCTGCTTGTATTCCAGCGGCGGATAGGTTGGATCGACGCCCAGCCGGATGGTCTGGCCGGTGCGGTCCTCGGCCTGGGCAGCGCCCGCGCAAAGCAGGGCAAGAAGCGAAATCCTGATGGTGTTGAGCATGATGTTTCCCTGTCGTGATGATCTCAGGCTTGGCAGTTGTCCCTCTGGACGCTTGTCGTTTCCGCCGCCGCGCCCGGCGCCAGAAACTGTTCCGTCAGCTTGACCCAATAGCTCGCGCCCGCGGCCAAGGCCGCGTCGTTGAAGTCATAATGTGGATTGTGCAGCGGCGCGCTGCTTACCCCATTGCCGATATGGATGTAGGAGCCGGGGCAATGCTCCAGCATCAGGGCGAAATCCTCGCTGGCCATGGTTGGGCGGAGGTCGGAAACGATGGCGACCGGGCCCAACCAGTCCTCGGCCACCCGGCGGGCGATGGCCGTCTCGGCCGGGTGGTTGACCAGCACCGGATGGCTGCGGACATAGTCTACCATCGCGCGGGCGCCAAAGCTTTCCGCCTGAGCCTCGGCCAGCCGGCGGATGCGGCCTTCCAGCATGTCCCGCAGATCGGGCGAAAGACAGCGGATGGTCAGTTCCATCTCGGCCGTCTGGGGGATGACGTTGGCGGTGTCGCCGGCATGCAATTTGCCCACGGTAATGACCGCCGCCTCCTGCGGGTCGACATTGCGCGCCACGACGGATTGCAGCGCCGAGACGATGGCGGCCCCCACGACCACGGAATCGATTGCCGCATGCGGGGTGGCGCCATGGCCGCCCAGTCCATGCACCCGGATGCGGGCGCTGTCGGCCGAGGCCATGGTCGGGCCGGCGCGAAACGCCAGTTGACCCGTGGGCAAGCCGGGCAGGTTGTGCATCGCAAAGACCGCCTCGCAGGGGAACCGGTCGAACAGCCCCTCTGCCAGCATGCGCGCAGCACCCCCCAGCCCCTCCTCGGCCGGCTGGAAGATCAGGTTCAGCGTGCCGGCGAAATTGCGGCTTTCCGCAAGGTGGCGCGCGGCCGCCAGCAGCATGGCCGTGTGGCCATCGTGGCCGCATGCATGCATCCGGCCCGGGACCGCGCTGCGCCAGGCAAGGTTCGTGGCCTCCTGGATCGGCAGGGCATCCATGTCGGCGCGCAGGCCAAGCGAGCGGCCCGCGCCATTGCGCAGCCGCCCGACGACCCCGGTGCCCGCCATCCGGGTCACGTCATAGCCCCATCTCGCCAGCAGCCCCGCCACCAGATCGCCGGTGGCGGCCTCCTCAAAGCCAAGCTCGGGATTGGCATGGATGCGCCGGCGGATATGAACCGCCTCGCCGCTGATCTTGCCGATATCCGGCAATATGGCCTTGTCCATCCTCCCCCCTCTCGTCGCCGACCCGGCATGGGTCTGTCCGACACCATAGTGCAGCGGAGATGCTGAGAAGGAGACAAAACTCTCTTATGGGTATAACCAATGGTTGTCGGGCCGGCACGATGAAACTGCATCAGCCGTCACCAGCATTGCACCAAGTGGGGGGCCCACAAGCGCGTTGCCGGTCGACATCGCCGACCAGCAGCATCCGGCCAGGTTCCGCAAGACTATCGCGATCCGCGGCCGGGATCGAGCGCGCATTGCGCGGGATCCGCACGTCGCGTGTCTCGATCCCGGCGCGCCCGTCGCCATCCAGCAAGCCGTCAAAGGGGACTAGGTGGATGATGCCATCCGGCACGACGAAAAGGCGCCTGACATCGGCGAAACTGGTCTTGAACCGGCCGACCGTCATGTCATGGAGCTTGCGCCGCTCTTCGTCTCCGGCAAACTTGCCATCCGCCGGGATGAGCGCAAGGGGACACCGAGGAAACCCAGCACCGACTCGCCCTCGGTCAGACCTGAAAGGATGGCGCTGCAAGAGCGTCGCCGTTCGCCCTCGAGCAAGTCAATGCCGCAAGCATAGTCGCGTTCCAGCCGCATGCCCCAGGTCCGGGGATGTTCGCCGCCGCGCGTGCTGTCCAGGGTGGTGACGATGCCATCATGATGCCCCTTGGCCTCCTCTGGCCGGTCCAGGCGGAACAGGATGTATCTCGCCGCCGTTGAGGCCGCTGGGGGATTGTGCGCTTGATCGCGGCCAGCCGGTCCAACATGCCACGGGGCGCGCAATGCGCGCGCGCGCGCGCCCCGCGTGACGTGTCAGGCTGCTTCCAGCGATGCCATGTCGATGACGAAGCGATAGCGCACATCGGCGCGCTCCATCCGCTCGAACGCGGTGTTGATGTCCTGAATGGCGATCATCTCGCAATCCGACAGGATGTTCATCCTCGCGCAGAAGTTCAGCATTTCCTGCGTCTCGGCGATCCCGCCGATGGGCGAGCCCGAGATGCGGCGGCGACCCATCAGCAGCGGCAGCGTGCTGTGTTCGTCGACCATGCCAAGCTGGCCGACGATCACCAGCGTCGCATCCACGTCGAGAAGCGGCAGATAGGGCGACAGGTCGTGGCGCACGGGGATGGTGTCGATGATCAGGTCGAAGGAACTGGCCGCCCCCGCCATCGCCGCCGCGTCGCCCGAGGCCAGCACGCGGTCGGCGCCAAGGGCCAGCGCGTCGGCCGTCTTGGCGTCGGTGCGGCTGATCACCGTCACCTCGGCGCCCAACCCGACGGCCAGCTTGACCGCCATGTGGCCAAGCCCGCCGAGGCCGACGACACCGACCCGGCTGCCCGGCCCGACATTCCAGGTGCGCAGCGGCGACCAGGTCGTGATCCCCGCGCAAAGCAGCGGCGCGGCGCGGGCGATGTCCAGCCCCTTCGGGACCGCCAGCACGAATTCCTCGCGCACGACGATATGCCTGGAATAGCCGCCATAGGTGACCTCGCCGGTGATCCGGTCACGGTCGTTATAGGTCTGGGTCACGCCTTCGCGGCACATCTGCTCTTCATGCTTCAGGCACTGGTCGCAGGTGCCGCAGCTGTCGACGATGCAGCCGACCGCGACCGTATCGCCCGCGTTGTAGCGGGTGACGGCGCTGCCGACCCCGGTGACCCTGGCGACGATCTCATGGCCGGGCACCACGGGATAGATCGTGCCGCCCCAGTCGTTCCGGGCCTGGTGCAGGTCCGAATGGCAGACGCCGCAATGCAGGATCTCGATCCCGACATCGTTGTCTCGCAACTCGCGGCGCTCGATGTCGTGCCGGGCAAGCGGCAGGTTGGGGCTGGTCGCCGCATATCCGATGGTTTTCATGGGAACTCCTTCTTGGGTTTGTGGCCTGGGCGGTCAGAACCGTTTGCCGGTCATCTCTTGGCTTTTCGCCCACAGCGCCCTGGCGTTGTCGGGGTCGAGCGCATAGCTGCGGACGCCCTGCGCCGTCTCGTCGTCGATCCCCGCGACATGGCAGTCGAGGCAATAATGGCCGCCGATCGCACCGGCATCGGCCACGATGGCGGCCCAGACCGATGTGGCTGCGCCCTGCGGGATGGTCTTCAGGGCGAAGGCTGCCTCTCCCTTGGCCTGACGCGCCGCAAGCGAGGTCATCAGTGCTTCCGTCGCCTCGTCGCTCATGTGCCGGACAAGCTCGGTCCGGATGACGCCCGGATGCACGGCGGTGGCGCGCACACCCCTGTCCCCGTGACGGCGGTCGAATTCGACGGCGAAGAGGATGTTGGCGGTCTTGGACCGGCCATAGGCCAGGAAGGGATCATAGGGCAGCCGGTCGAAATTCGGATCGTCCAGATCGACATCGGCAGCGTGGTGGCCCGCCGAGGACAGGTTCACCACCCGCCCGCCCGGCTTCAGCAGCGGCGCGATTCGGTTGATCAGGACGAAATGCCCCAGGTGGTTGGTGCCGAACTGCGTCTCGAAACCGTCGGCGGTTCGACCCTGAGGCGTGGCCATCACACCGGCATTCGCGATGATGACATCGAAGGAACGGCCGTCGCCCAGCAGAGCCTCCGCGGCCGTCCGCACACTGGTCAGCGAAGCCAGATCCAGCGTGATCAGGTCCAGACCGCCACCGCCTTGCCTTGCTGCGGTCTGCACCGCCTCGGTTGCGGCATGGGCCTTGTCTGGGTTTCGCGCCGCGCCGACCACATCAGCGCCATGCGCCACCAGCGCCCCCGCCGTCTCGACACCCAGACCCGCCGACACGCCGGTGACGAGAATGCGCTTGCCGAACAGGTCCACGCCCGCCAGCACCTCATCCGCGGTCGCTTCCGCTCCAAATGATGGGGACATTGGTTTGCCTCCTTGATGGGTTGAAATGCCGGACGCGGGAAACGGCAAGGATCGCGATGCCCCGTGGGCGCCCGGTGACGATGATCTGGTGATCCTGCCCGGGCAGGCCGCGCCGGATCATGTCGAACTTTTGCCCATTCCTCTCAAATCGGCGGGATGACTGCCCGAGCTGCATTGCGGTGGCGCAGGGATTGGGCCAGTCTGGCAGACATGCAGCAGCAACTGACCATGATGCGCAGCCTGGCCGGGCGTCACGTCGCCATGCCCGGCGGCGCAGGCGCGATACCCGGCGTTTCGCTGTTCGTCGCGCCCTCGGTGACTTGCCCGACATCGACCATGTATGAGCCGATGCTGTGCCTTGTTCTGCAAGGGGCCAAGCAGGTGATGGTCGGCGACCGGGTGCTGCGCTACGATCCGCTATCCTATTTCGTCACCTCGCTCGACCTGCCGGTTTCCGGCCAGATCATCGAGGCCAGCGATGCACAGCCCTATATCTGCGTCAGCCTGCGCCTGAACCGCGATGTCATCGCCTCGCTGCTGAGCGATGGCGCAATGCCTGCCGATGGGCAGACGGCCGGTTTCGGGATCAGTCCGGTGACGCCGCAACTGGTCGATCCGTGGTTTCGGATGCTGGCGCTGCTCGACACGCCGAGGGACATTCCGGTCCTGGCGCCGATGCTGGAACGCGAGATCCTCTATCGGGTGATGCAGGGTCCGCAGGGCGGCGTGTTGCGCCAGATCGCCCGCGACGACAGCCAGCTGTCGCAGGTCAGGCAGGCGATCGACTGGATCCGGGCGCATTTCAACGAAACGATCCGCGTCGAGACCCTTGCCGAGATCGCCGGGATGAGCCCCGCCTCGTTTCACCGCCATTTCAGGACGGCGGCCGCGATGAGCCCGCTACAGTACCAAAAGACGCTGCGGCTGCAGGAGGCGCGGCGCCTGATGATCATGACGGGCAATACCGCGCGCACCGCCCATTCGGTCGGCTATGAAAGCGCCTCGCAGTTCAGCCGCGAATATGCCCGCATGTTCGGCACACCCCCGTTCCGCGACGCCGCGCGCCTGCGCAGTTAGGGAGTCGGCGCCGATGATGTCAGTGGCGTCGCATGAGCGGTGATGGCGAGGGGCGATCGGTCTGTGGGTGTATCTAGGGTCGAGGTAACGACTGACTCGGACCGCGCCGGGCCATGGTGTGCGTGCCGCGGGAGGCTCGGCCCATTGCGGTCGGTCAAGTGCTGTCCTTGCTGCGCGGCGGCATTCCCGGAAGCGGACACTCAACAGGTTCCGCAGCAAGTTCCCGGTCATCATGGTAGTGATACGGAACTTTCTGCTGATCGCCGCGGTAGAGGCTAGTGTCTGCTTTGGACTGATACTCCTTCAGGCTGGTTCACTTCTGATAAGCATGGGGTTAAGGTTTTGTGCCCGAAGGGCGTGGGGCGGAGCTAAGCCCCCAAAGCTGATCTTGTTTTTTCGATGCAGCGAAATGCCGGTTCGGCTTTTTCCATCGCAATCATTTTCTTCGCAGGTATGATCGGCGCATCAAAAGAGAATCGGAGACATCCACCTTGATCGCGGATATGAGGGCTAAGTGTATGCGCGTCCGGCGCTATGGGGCTGTCGCGCAATGACTTCGCTGCGTCCCAATCTGGTCAAACGCATAGATCGGCTGCCCAAGCCATCGAATGTTGCGACGGCCATGCAGCCCCTTTTCGAGGCGATTAGCAACTCGATCCACTCAGTGCAGGCCAAGTTCGGCCATGACGTAACGTCCAAGGGGCGCATCGTCGTCACGGTCGGCACCGATCGCAAGAAGGAGAACGTTTGGGCTACGGTCGAGGACAACGGCATCGGCCTCGATGAGCGGAATTGGGAGTCGTTTACCACTACCGACAGCGACAACAAGATTCTGATCGGCGGCAAGGGTGTTGGACGGCTACTTTGGCTCGATTGCTTTCGGCAAACCCAGGTTATGAGCGTCTTCGATGACGAAGACGGCGTGCGCAAAGAGCGGCGCTTCGCGTTCGTGTTGGCCAACGAGGACCAGATCCAGAACCACGTCATCGAGGCCGCGGCCCCCGGCCGCGAAACTTCGTTCCACGTCAAGTTTACCGGGCTACGCGACAACGCTTATTTCAACAAGTTCCCCGGTCGCGACAGTTTCGTCTTCCAGCACCTGACCTCTCATTTTCTGCCGACCTTCATCAGCGGCCGGTGTCCCCAGGTCACAGTGCTGGTCGGCGACGAAACCCGTCACTTTCCCGCTGACATCGACAAAATCGTCCATCGCAAGCAGACGGCTCTGAGGCTTGAGACCGAAGCATACGGTACGCTCTTCCTTACCCTGATGGAATGCGACAAGGTCGCCAGCGCCGACCTGAAGGGGTCGCACTTCGTGCACTTCATCGCCCACGACCGCACGGTCCACTCCCAGAGCATCGATGGCAAGCTGGGGCTTAAGTATTTTGGCGAGGACAACGATCGTGTTTTCCATGCCATCCTGACCGGTGAATTTCTGGATCAAAACGTCAACCAGGAGCGGACAGCATTCATGTTCGAAGACGCCGTGCTTGAGCGAATCATTAACGACGTCTGTACCGATCATATCGAGGCGTTCCTCGCTGAGCCGTTGTCCAAGCTAAGTGGTGAGCAGCGCATCAAGATCGAGGAGATCACCGAGACCTACCCTTCGGTGGCGTTCGGTAACACCGCCGAACTGCAGTCTAAGCTGCCTTCTGGCGAACTGAATGGCGACGCGATCTACGGCCATCTCTCGCGCGAGCGTTTCCGTCGCGATCAGCGCCAAGCCGAAAAGATCCGTACGGTCTTGACCCGGCTCAAGGACGGCGCGGCCGACGTGTCATCGTTCTCGGGGGCGATCGCCGAAGCGGGCAAGGCGCTGGAGGATTCCGAACAGCGCAGCCTTGCTGAGTATGTCGTGCGTCGCAAGGTGGTGCTGGATTTCATCGAAATCCTTTTGGAGAAGGTTCGCGACGACACGCGCGACAGCGCCTACCAGCGCGAAGATGTCCTGCACTCCTTCATCTGCCCGTTGCGCGTCAACACCCTGGAGGATGGCAGCCGCAAGGTCGAGGCCGCCGCATCGCACGACCTCTGGATCGTCGATGAGCGACTGACGTTCTCGCAGTACTTCAGCTCCGACGAGGAGTTCTCGGTCTTGTCGGACGCGATTGAAAGTGACGAGCGGCCCGATGTCCTGATCTTCGATCATGTCCATGGCTTGCGTCAGGTCGAGGAGCCCTCGAAGGTCTTACTAGTCGAGTTCAAGCGGCCTGGGCGCTCGAGTTACGCCGACAATGAAAATCCCGCCTTACAGGTTGAGCGCTATGTGCGGCGGTTGCAGGCTGGTAATATGCGGGACGTCAAAGGGCGACCCATCAAACTCGACCAGAACACGATATTCTACTGCTTCATTGTCGCTGATATCGTCGGCAAGCTCGATGAGTGGACCTTCTCGTGGCAGCGAACGGCCGATGGACGAGGGCGCATTTATCTGCCCCGCGACGGTTTCCGCGGCTCCATCGAGTTGATTGGCTGGGACTCCCTGCTCAGCGACGCCCGTGGGCGAAACCAAGCCTTCTTCGACCGTGCTGGGATTTCTGGCAAGAGCTTCTTCAGCCCGGAGTAGATCGGCCATCGCCGGACGTATTGGCAGGTCAAGTCGACGGCTCTTTACGGCCGGATAGGCTGCGGCGCGCTGCTAAGCAGCATTCCCGGAAACGGCCGTTGGGATACAACGCGACAAACTTCCTGCCCCAATAGGCGGCCGCCGGCATTCGCTGTCAGTTCGCAACCAGCGCGAAGGCCACGCGATGCCCGGCAGCTTTGGATTGCGCCGCGCCGGGGTTTGCCGGATGATCCGGTGTCATGGCTGAACCCTTTTCCTTCCGCGAGGACCCGGCGGTGCCGGATTTCGACGATCTCCAGCCCGTCGCGGTGATGGATGCCGAATGCGCCCTGTGCAGTTGGGGCGCGCGGATGATCCACCGGCTCGACCGCACCGGAACGGTGCGCATCTGCCCGATCCAGAGTCCCCTGGGCGCGGCCCTGCTGCGCCATTACGGGCTGGAGCGGGAGGATCCCTCGAGCTGGCTGTTCATCGATGGCGGGGTGGCGCATGTCGATTGCGACGCCGTGCTTCAGGCCGGCCGCCGCCTGGGCGGATGGACCCGGATGGCCGGCGTGCTGCGGATCTTCCCCCGGCCGGTGCGCAACTGGCTCTACCGGCGCTTCGCACGCAACCGCTATGCACTGTTCGGCCGCGCCGACATGTGCGCCCTGCCGGACCCGGCCTTCCAGCGCAGGCTGCTGCTGCGGTGAGGGTCCTGATCCTCGGGGGCTATGGCGTCTTCGGCGAACGCCTCGCCCGGCTGCTGGTCCGCGACGGGCACGAGGTCACCATTGCCGGGCGCGATCTTGCCAAGGCGCAGGCTCTGGCGGACCGGCTGGGCTGCGCGGCGTTGCGGATGGACCGGCAAACGGACCTGCACCTGCTGGCCGGCCACCAGGCCGTGGTCGATGCCGCCGGCCCGTTCCATGCCTATGGCGAGGATCCCTATGCCCTTGCCCGGGCCGCGATTGCCGGGGGCCTGCATTACCTCGATCTGTGCGACAACGCGACATTCTGCGCGGGGATCACCTCCCTGGATACCGAGGCGCGGGCCGCCGGGTCATGCGTCCTGTCGGGACTGTCCTCGGTTCCGGCGCTGTCCAGCGCGGCGGTGCGCGCCCTGACCGGGTCCGAGGCGCCGCAGGTGATCGAGACGGCGATCCTGCCCGGCAACCGCAGCCCGCGCGGCCTTTCCGTGATGACCTCGATCCTGTCGCAGGTCGGGCGACCGATGCCGGTCTGGCGCGGGGGCAGATGGCGCCGCGCGACCGGCTGGTCCGGGCCGCGCCGATACCGGCTGCCGGGTGGGCTGGTTCGGCAGGGCTGGCAGATCGAGGTGCCGGATCTGGCGCTTTTCCCGGCGCATTTCGGGGCGAATACGGTGGAGTTTCGCGCCGGTCTGGAACTGGCGGCGATGCGTTACGGGCTGGCCGGTTTTGCCGCCCTGCGCCGGTGTCTGCCGATCCCGGTCAACCGGCCGGTGGTGCGGACCTTCAAGCTGGCGGCCGATCTTCTGGCCTCCTTCGGCAGCGGGCGCGGCAGCATGTCGGTCATGGTGATCGCCGGGCAGGAGCGCCGCTGGTGGCACTTGCTGGTGGAGGACGGCGATGGCCCCTTCATTCCCGCCATCGCCACCCGCGCCTTGCTGCGGCGCAACACCTTGCCGGCGGGGGCCCGCCCGGCATTGGAGGCCATCACGCAGGAGGAGGCCGAGGCCGCTATGTCCGACCTGAAGGTGCGGACCGAGCGCGCCTGCGAGCCGGTCGTCCCGCTCTTCCCGCGGGTGCTCGGCCCGGCGTTCGAAACCCTTCCGGCCCCGATCCGCGCGACCCATCAGACGACGGATGTCAGCCATTGGCGGGGCCATGCCTCCGTCCGGCGTGGCGGGGGCCCCTGGAGCCGCCTTCTCGGCCGTCTCTTCGGCTTTCCGCCGACCGGCGAAGGCATGCCGGTCGAGGTGACGAAGACCGTCACGCCGAAAGGCGAAACCTGGCAGCGGCGGTTCGGAACGCGCGTCTTCCGCTCACACCTGGCGTCCTCGGCGCGGGGCATGACCGAGAGCTTCGGCCCCTTCACCTTCCTGCTCGGCCTCAAGGCGCAGGAGGAGACCCTGCACTATCCGGTGATGTCGGGATGGCTTGGCCCACTGCCGTTGCCGCGCTGGTTGTTGCCCGGCTCGGTGGCGCAGGAGCATGTCCGCGATGGCCGATTCCACTTCGACGTGAAGATCCTCGCGCCAGTGACCGAAGTGCTGCTCGTCCACTATCGGGGATCCCTCGAGGAGGTAACCGGCAGTCGAGTGGCCGCTTACGTTCATCCGACAAGCAAATGACGTGGACTGACCGGGGGGCGGAGACAAGCGTACCTCGGCCCAGAACCGCTCGTCGGACGCACCCCATGCTGCGTGGCCGCATTCTCCGAAGCTGCCGCTCGACTGGCGCCACGGCGAAATCCTGACCAGAATCGCTGCTCCATGGGACGAAGCGGGCCCTAGATGGCTGGTCTTTTGCAAGCCTTTCATCCGCGCCTGGCACCTGCCTGCTGTCATTCAGCGTGATGGTGTCGTAGTGATGGCAAAACGATTCAGGTCAGGCAATGCGAACTCATTTTGCTGCTCTTCTCGCTCTCATGATCGCTACCGGATGTGCGGTCGGTTCTGGTGCAGTGGTCAAGGGCGTCGGGCCAGACGATCTCCTGAAGCTTCGCGAAGGCCCCGGCCTTGACCATAACATCATCATCGGCCTGCCTGACGGAACGCGCCTCACCCGTCAGAACTGCGTCACGAATAACGGTAAGGTCTGGTGCAGAGTCTCACTCACCGACAGGCCTAGTATCTCGGGCTATGTTTCAGCGGACTATCTGGCGCATCGCTGACAGCAACATGGTCGGCCCTTAGCGGACAGCCGTGGAGCGCAAATGCTGCAGATCCGCTTTCCCGGGAGCAGCCGTCCGATCATTGGCGCAGCATTTCTGTGCCGTGGCTATCAGCGCGGCGGACGAGAAGCCTACCACCGCCGTGAAAGCCTTCCGAGACACGCCGGGAGTGGCGCGATAGATTTGAGGCTAAGGCCGCCGCGATTTGCGGAAGCAGGGCAAGGCGCAGGGCGTAGACAAGGACCTGAAGCCCACCGTAGGTTTAGCCAAGGTTCGACGACCCGACGCCGAAGATGTGTGCTCATCGGCAATCGGACGGCGCCTGCAGATCGGGGACACCGGTGTTTGGCGGGCAGTTCCATAAAAGAGGACGTGCTCAAGGCGAATGGAAAATGACGATCAGCACCGCAACTCTCGAAGTCAGCCTTCGCCCCATTCGGATCGGCTTCCTCGTAAATCCAGTAGATAGGCAAGCACTTTCTGAGGTCGCAAGGGTCGCGACCTGCCAATGGGGCGGCATCGCCTGTCCGATGATCCCGGTTATGGACGCCCTTCCGCCGGCTTGGTGCGAGGTCAACCGCCCCAATCCCGATCCGAATGAGTTGACGCGCGGCCTGCTGAGGTACTTTGAGCCGGACCTGCTGGTGGAGACCTGTGCAGGCCAGCTTGATCGCGTCGATCCGAACGCTGGTGATCGCTACGAGCGTCATCCGAATTTGGGGCATGGAGCGTTCAAGCTGGTCGAGGGAGCCAGGCATTCGATGAGGGACGTTGGTGTGACGATGGACCACGTCTACGCGTATCTTCACCGGAAGGAATTCCAGTTCGAACGACGGACCCCGCGGACGCTGCTGCGCTTCGAGGGCGGGGACAAGGTCGGACGGGCCTTCTTCGAGATGGCCTACGGGATGTTCCCGGACCGCACTGACTTCGCGGGGGTTGAGGGGACATATGAGCGCGCTTTCGATGCACGATCCGTTCCTCCAGAAGTCGAGACCTGGGCGGTCATGGAACGGCAGGAGGCGATGTGTCCGTTCGACGTCACTCTCCACGGGACGGAACGCTTCTTCCAGAGGTCGTGGGATGAGACAATTTTTATCTTCGACCCACTCAGCGGCCCTGATGTAATCGACTTCTGGAATTTGCGCCTGTTCCGGCGGGACGTCGTACCGGTAAACGTCCACTGGCTCGAAGATTCGCGCGATCTCGTTGTCGCCCTCATCCGTCGGAAATACCGACCGTTGAACGCCCACGGGGTGATGACCCACACAACGATCCAGCTCGGCCGGTCACTCGACCCGGCAACCATCGACGTCTTGCGTTTGTCGGAAGCCGGCCTTCCTGATCGCAGTTACACGACTAAGACGTGGTACGACCCGATCTGGCAGCTGGATGATCTGGATCTGTTCAGCCGTCCTGAACCTTCGCGCCTTTCGGCAGAGCGTCGGGATGTTGAGGTCCCGCTGGACGACCGGTGGGCTGTACGGGTGCCCCACATCGCGCCGCCCTACCTGCGCCAGACGCGCAGCCTTAACGCCGGTTGGGTCAACACGATCAGCCACCGGTTCTACGGTTCCAACGATGATCGGGCGGATGCGATGCCGTCCGCTGCGGTGGGGCGCAGCCGGGCCTATCCTCCCCAGTCCGAGATGATGGACCAGCGCCCAACGCGCGAAGGATGGCTTACCTTCCATTCCTACAACCAAGGTGGTCACTCGATCCGGCTGCCCTTCATGCGCAATGTCGTCAAGGCGTGGCTAACCGCGCAGGGGATCGAGGCCGCGCCGTCCGATGCCGGGCGGGTGGCCCACAGCATGCTGGTCACCTTGGGCGGCCTTAACCAGAGCCGCATCATCGGCCACGAGGCAGTCCTGCGCCAGTTCGACCGTATGGCGCACAGTCGACGGGAAATCGGGGACGGCGAGGTCGAGGACGTGCCTTTTCGGACCGCTACCGTCGATCAGCTACAGCCCATGTTGCGGGCCATCGGGGCGCGTTGGGGTCGGCCTGCAACGCTGCAACCTTTCGTCGATATCGGAGCGCTCCGGCTCGGCCTATCGGCCCAATGCGACCACTGCGGGAAATGGAACTGGTATGACCTTGACCAAGTTGGCGCGCAGGTCACTTGCGAGCGGTGCCTCTCCGTCTTTTCCTTCCCTCAGGGCCAACTGCCACCGAGGACCGCTTGGCGATACCGCGTTGTCGGCCCCTACGCTGTCCCAAATCTCGCCGGTGGATCCTACACCTGCTTGTTGACGCTGAACTTTCTGCGCCAGGCATTCGGTATGGCGCCAGCGATGACCTTCACCACGGCCCTCGATTTGACGAGGGACGGCGAGCGGCTTGAGACGGATCTTTTCGCTTGGCATGACCGGGACATTGGAGGGCGTCGTCTCGCCGGGCCGAACTTGCTGGTCGGAGAGTGCAAAGGCTTTGCTGAAGACGCCTTCAAGCAGGCCGACGTCGACCGCCTTCGCCGCCTCGGCGAATGGCTGCCCGGAGCCTATCTCATTGCAGCTTGCCTGAAGAGCGTGCTGTCGGATGAGGAAAAGGGACGACTCGCTGATCTTTGCCAATGGGGATGGGCACGTCCACGCACGGATGGAAACCCCGCCTCGCCCGTCATCGTGATCACCGGGGCCGATCTGTTCGACCCGGACGGGATGGAGCGGAGGTTGGGGAGGATGCCCGACCCGGGTGCCACGGCAAAGACCGGCCCTTGGAGCCTATTGGAGTTCGCCGCTGCGACCCAGAAAGGCTACCTCGACCTCTCAGATGAGGAATTGATTGAAATGCGCTACGGAAGACAGCTCGATGTCCGGGGCTAGATGGGTCGGTGAGCAGCAGCTCCGACTGGTTCGCATGAGACGGCCCTTAGCCGCCGCTCGGCCCTTGGGGGATGCTGCGCCGTGGTGTTGACGGAGCAGCCGTCCGGGCACACTGCAGCGAGATCACAGCCGGATCCGCTACGAGGGGCGGGGATATCGTATCGTTTCCTGCGAACAACATTTGCTGCTAACCACCATCCTCCAGCGATGAGGCCAGCGGGTCAAGCTTGTCGATCCGCCACCGCAGCCAGTTGAGCCAGTCCTCGGCGGGCATGCCATCGATCTCGTCTTTCAGAGGCGTGGCCTGGACGGCTGCCAGGAAGGCGCGTAGGCGTTGTGCCTCTTCCCAGTCTGACGCCCATTTCCTGAAGTGATCCCAGCGCTCGGCTTCGAGCTTCAGAAGGCGCTGGCGTTCGGCTTCCTGCATACGTCGCTCTTCCCGGCGACGCTCTTCCTCCTGCGCTTCACGCCTGCGCACCACCAGCGCATCGCCGATGACTTTAAGGCCAGCCAGAACTTCGGGTAGGAAGGCTGCGCCCTTCTTCTGTCCCGTCTCAACCCACTCCTTGCGGAATGTGCCGCCGTAATAGGTGTCAATCGTGACGCGCAAGAATCCGGTCGGATGAAGCGCGCTGTTGTGCAAGTCGGGATAGGCTGTCCAGGCCTTATCCTCCTCGCTGCGGCTCTTGAGCAACTGCCGCATCTTCTCGGCAACCGCGAGCTTGATCCGCTCGCCCGCGAATTCGATCACGATAGCTCCGCCGATCTGCCCCTCAATTGCCTTGCCGCCGTTGGCGACGACACCCTTGAATAGGGCGCTGGTGATCCGGAACCGATAGAGATCGCGTTCCGTCAGGTCGCGGATCGGGGATGGCTTCCACCAAGAATCCTTCCGCGTCGCACGAATTTCTGCAAGACGCGCGGCCTGAGCTTTATTGTGCTCGGCGATCCAGCCCGCGACGATGGGATGAAGGCTGCGCAAATCGTCAGGAACAGAGACCTCTTTGAGGTCTGCGCGAGCGGTCTTCTCCTGCTTTTTAGCTGCCATGGCCTGCACCAGAGATTTTGAAGCCGCCTCGATCCTGATGTGCTCGGACACCCCCTCGGGCAGGTCTGGCAGCGGTACCTGCATTACCGGCTTTCCAGTCTCTTTCCTGATCCAGTGGCCGCGCGGGGGCACCGGAATCGCATGGCGTTTGCAGATTTTCGCAAGTCCCTGATCTGAGATGCCATACTCCTTTGACAACCTGACCATGGGGGTTTGCCAGACGCGCTCGTAAAGTTCTTTTCTTCCGATGGTCGTCATCGCTGTCAGCCTTCTCGTCGCAGTCTCGACAACGGGTAGCCTGTTGGAAGGTTGGCGACAACGACTGTCAAGATCCACACACTCCAGCGATCTTTGGCCATATTAGTGGGGATCGCTACTGTGGTGCGACAGGTTGCTCAGAGCCCAGCCAGAGACATTCATGCAGACCGCAGCATGTAGCAGCCCTTGCAGGCGCAGCGGAAAGCAGGGGCCGCTCCGAAGCCGCACCTGCATCACGCGCGGCCCTGCTGCGAAATCCCTGAGTGTCGGCGATGGGCTCCGAGCAATATGCTGCGGCACGGAAACCGGTAGGTTGGCGCCCTCAACCGTCCCGCTTCCCTGGGCAGGCGAGCGCGGCCCATAGCGGACGGTCGGCGCCGCGCGTTGCTGCATGGCGGAGTCCCCGGAAGCGGTCGTCGAAGGGGCTGTGCAGCATTGGGCACCATCGGACGATCAACCCGCCGGCGCAGCTGCATTGCGGCTTCCCGAAAGCGGACGTTCGTTGGCCGCGAAGCAAAAAGCTCGTCCAAAAATTTGGGGTTGCGACAATGCAGAAATTCGCTGCATCGCCGCAGTATCCGCCCGAGGGCAATTTCAAGCTGTGACCGAAACGCTCAAAACCGCGTCCAGGATATCTATCAACCGTTCGGCAGAGGCGTTTGAGCGCGCCTCAGTGTCAATCGTGGCCTGCGCTATTTACGCATCATATATAGTCACAGATTGCCGCAGGTCTGGACCGAACCTATACTTGCGCTATGAAGCCCGAACAACATCTTAATCCCGATGATCCCTGCGGATGCGGCAACGGCAAGCGATACCGCGATTGTCACCAGCGCGTCTTCGATGCGCCCGAGGGTGAAATGCTCGCGATCGCCCGAACTATCTACGCCGAGGAATGGGCCAGCAACGCATCTGCCTATCAAGCGCAGGGGGTCTACGACATTCTCTCCGAGCATGCGGCCCAGGCGGGCGACATACGAGCGTTGCTCGATGTCGGCTGTGGTCAAGGGCATGGCCTTGCAGCTCTTCGCAGGGCCTTCCCTGCGGCAGCCCATCTTATTGGGATCGACGAGAACCCCGACTGTCTCGAGGCAGCCGCAAGCCTGTTGGCGGTTCACGTGCCGCGTTCGAACATCTGGCGGGGGCGCGACGAGGTTCTGGCAAGCGGTAGATACGTTTCGACCTATCACGGCTCCGTACAAATCGGGTCGGACGGCATCACGCTGTTTCAATCGGATGTCGTCGTTCGAGACTCCGAGATTGAGCGGGTTCTCGACACGGTGGGACCGCTAGATGCACTGACCTTGTGGTTCAGCGGTGTCCACAAGGCACGGAGCGCGACAGAGATCGCGCGACACTTCGAGATCAAAAGTGACGCGGACCACCGCACGTTGGTTGAGGACAGAGCGCTCGCCATTGCAGGCGAACGCCTGCGGCCAAGGGGCGTCCTTCATATCGTGGCTCGGGCCGGTGCGATCGATATCGATCGTGTCGCTCATGACATGCGCCTCGACTATTCTGACTGGCTGAAAGGCACATCGTTCCGCGTAGAATCGATTAGGGCAATCCCATATGATGAGCCGGCTGATGGCATTGTTGTGCGCTCCAAGAACAGCCGGGTGAGCGCGATGCCGAACTACGCCATCTCGGTTTTGATCAGGCGGGAAGGTTGAGGACCGTCGACACTTCGATTGCTGAGCAAAGACTCAAGAGTCATAGAGAATTGTGTCCAAACTCTGCAACCTAAGGCGGGACGGCGGCCCAAAGCAGCCGGTCGCCCATTGTGCGCCTTTCCTCGAAGCGGCCGTTCAGGGTAACGGCCCGATTGTTACCGTCTGCCTGAGTTTGGGCTGATGGATTAAGGCACGTGCATAGTGACGTCGTTAATGACGTGTCTTATGCGGGTGTGGGGATGCGGGGCGATATTCTTGGACTGGAGCGGCGGCGGCGGTGGAGCGACGAGGAGAAGCTCGAGATCGTTTTGTCGGTCGGCGTGGACGGGGCGACGGTGACGCAGGTTGCACAGCGGCACGATGTGACGCGGCAGCAAATCTATGCCTGGCGGCACCAACTAAAGAAGAAGGGCGTGATTTCGGCGTCTCCGGAAACGCTGTTT
>NZ_LLWQ01000015.1 GCF_001447385.1 Paracoccus sp. MKU1
CGAGGCCAGCCCGGGCGTGACCTATCCAAGGCTTCTGAAGGCCAGCGGGGCCTGCCCGCCCGAGGATGTCGGCGGTGCTCCGGGCTACGAGGAATTCCTCGAAGCCCTCGCAGATCCGGACCACGAGCAGCACGACGACATGGTCGGCTGGTCAGGTGCATCCTTCGATCCCGAAGATGCCAGGATCGACAGGATCGTCGAACGCTTTGACCAACTCGCGAAGAAATGGTCCCCGCGGCCCGGCAAGCCCAAAGCACCCAAGCCCACTCCCTGAGCACGGACACCCGTCCGCGGCCTACGCCGGATGGTTACTGCCTCTCCAATGACAGACGCATTTCGGAATGCGTCTCGCGCTTGATCGTCAACAATGACCGCGGCAGGTTTTCTTGCTGAAGGAGGGCATATGTCACAGACCACATTCCTCACACCAGAAGAAGTAGCCGAACGCTATCGTGGCAGCGTTTCCGTTGGCACACTTCGGAATTGGCGTGTGATGAAAATAGGGCCGTCGTTCGTAAAAATCGGCAAAGCGGTTCTCTACCGGGTCGATGAGCTTGAGGCGTGGGACGACAAGAATCGTGTGCAGTGCCGCGCCCCAAGGCGAATTGAACAAAGCGCTATGGATCGTGCTTGATCGCTTAGAGTCCATCTGGGATCAATTCGTGTTTTTGCATAGCTTTCGGAGCATGAGGCGAACGGTGGCCCAGCGCAGGAAGGTGAGGCCGGTGCGGTTGAGGTACTCCCAGTCCTTTGCCAATCGGCGGCAACGGTTGAGCCAGGCGATGGTGCGCTCGACGATCCATCGTCGAGGCAGGATGACGAACCTGTGCACGTCCGAGCGTTTGACGACCTCGACGTTGACCTGGGCACCGGCGGCGGCGAGGCCGTCGCGGAATTTTGGTCCCTGCTAACCGCTGTCGGCGTAGAGCTTGAGCAGAAACGGATAGAGGCCGAACAGCGCGCCCATCAGCAACACACCGCCGTCGCGATCCTGCACGTCGGCGGCATGCACGATGGCCCGCATCGACAGGCCCTGTGTGTCGACCAGGACGTGCCACTTCTTACCTTTGATCTTCTTGCCGGCGTCGTAGCCTGGCGGATCGACCGAGCGCCCCCTTTTTTCGGCGCCCTTGACGGTCTGGCTGTCAATGATCGCCGCTGTGGGACTGGCCTCCCGGCCCGCTGCCTCACGACACGCAACATAGAGCGCGTGATGGATGCGCTCCAGCGCCCCGTCCCAGTCCCATCGCCGGAAGTAATCGTTGACCGTGCTCCGCGGCGACAGATCAACCGTTTTTTTAGTTGCCTGCCAGGGACTTGAAGTGACGTACAAAATTCAGAACATCGGCGGGCATAAGGCGACCGATCGCGCGGGTCGAGTAGACAGCTGTCACGATCCGGCCCTCTGGATCGATGACGAACCCGGTCGCTTGGAGGGCTAGCGGATTCTCATTGACGAAGGCGCCGGTGGCTGCGGAAACTGCTCGTGCATCCGCGCTGTAGCCGACCGGAAACCCTAGCTTGTGCTTGTCGACGAGCGCCTCCGATTTTTCCCGATCGTCCGTCGATACTGAGACGACCCTGATCCCGTCCTCGGCGAACTTGTCCGCCGCTCGCGCAAATTCGGCGAGCTGGGCGTTGCAGTATGGACACCAGGAACCACGGTGGAACAGGATAACACCGAACCCGCCCGCCAGATCTCCGGGCAAGTGGATTTCGCCGCCGCCAGCGCGACCAAAGATGAATGAGGGAAAGACGTCGCCATTCTGCAGCATCACAATTGCACTCCTTGTTAAATTCTTTTGGCGCTCAAAGCGCCGAGTGGTCCTTCACCGCTTCTTCCAACGCCCGCTTCAACCCGAGAAAGCGTTCGTCGACTGCGGCCGGGTTTTCGCGGTTGAGCGCGATCATCTGCGCACGTGTCTCGCCGCCGCGGATTACTTCGAACGCCCGGGCTTCGATGCCGGCAACGATCGCATCGGCGACGGCGGAAGCCGGCTCGCGCGAAAAGCCTAGATCGGGTCCGGCGCGGTTCGATTTCATCATGGGCGTATCGGTGCCACCCGGATAGACGGTCATCACGTGGATGCCCTCACCCTTCAGTTCGCGCCGCAACGCCTCGCCGAAGTTGGCAAGCCCGGCTTTCACCGCGGCATAGGTCGCATAGAACGGTGCACCGACGAGCGCTATCCCGGAGGAGATGTTGACAATCACGGCATCGCCGCCTTCCCGCAGGACTGGCAGCGCCGCCCGGGTCAACATGATCGGCGCCACGAGATCGATATCGATCATCGCCTGCAGTTCGGCTTCGGGCGTGTTCTCAAGGCGTCCAGCCCGAACCCCACCTGCATTGTTGACGAGGATGTCCAGGCCGCCGAGCTTTTGCAACGCTCCTTCCAACGTTGTAGCGCGGCCCTCCGGCGTGGCAATGTCGGCGACGACGCCGTGAACCTCACTGTCCCCTGCCTTCAGCTCGGTGACAGCATCCGCGACCATTTTGGCGCGGCGGCCGGTTATAGCTACCCTCGCGCCCTTGGCCAGAAGCGCGTGGGCAAGGGCCAGTCCGATGCCGCTCGATCCGCCAGTGATCAGAATGCGTTTGCCATCAATGTTCACGAGCGTGCTCCTTCCAGCTTATCCTGTGTCCTGTTCTCGAAGTCGGACGCGTTGTGGCGTTCGTGGAGTTGGCTCGACGGCTCGCCCGAAGTCCGGTTGACCTTGCGGCCGCGCGTCACCGCCGGTCGGCCATAGATCTGTTCGGCCCAGCGATTCACGTGCGTGTATTCGTGCGTAGAGAGAAACTGCGCCGCGTCGCCATACTGCCAGCCCTTCACCACACCGCCATACCAGGGCCAGATCGCGATATCGGCGATGGTATATTGCGAACCGGCAACATACTCGTTGTCGGCAAGACGCCGGTCGAGAACGTCGAGCTGGCGTTTCACCTCCATCGCGTACCGGTCGATGGCGTATTTGATCTTCTCCGGCGCATAGGCATAGAAATGGCCGAAGCCGCCGCCGAGGAACGGGGCCGAGCCCATCTGCCAGAACAGCCAGGATAGCGTTTCGGCGCGCATCGGCTGTTCCGTCGGCAGGAAGGCGCTGCCGAATTTTTCCGCCAGGTGCATCAGAATCGCGCCGGATTCGAAGATGCGGATCGGCGTCGGGCCGGAGCGGTCCATCAGCGCAGGGATCTTGGAGTTCGGATTGACCTCGACGAATCCGGAGCCGAACTGGTCGCCGTCGCCGATCTTGATCAGCCAGGCGTCATATTCGGCGCCCTTGTGACCGGCCTCGAGCAGTTCCTCTAACATGATAGTGACCTTCTGGCCGTTCGGCGTGCCCAGCGAATAGAGCTGGAAGGGATGCTTGCCGATGGGCAGCTCCTTATCATGGGTGGAACCGGAAATCGGGCGATTGATACTGGCGAACTGACCACCATTGCCCTTCTCCCAGGTCCAGACTTTCGGCGGCGTGTACTCTGCGGTATTCGTCATGGTCGCTCCTGTGACGTCTCAATGGCCAGCTTAGGCCGCCGGAGGATAATTCGACGGGAACAGCGCGCGCTTTGTCTCCTCGTCGTTCACTTTCTTGAAGGCGTGGTCCTTGCCGACTTCTCGCGCTCTGGAGGCGGCAGGCCGTGCATCGACAGCTTCGAATAGGCGCTTGAGGTTGGGAAAGGCCGCCAGCGGGTCTTCCGCCCCTTTGCGTACACGGGAGGCGCGATCGAGCCAGCCCCAGGCGGACATGTCGGCGATCGTGTAGCTGTCGCCTATGATCCAGTCCCTCCCCTCAAGATGATCGTTCAGGACCTGATAGTGGCGCTCGGCCTCGCGACGATAGCGGTTGGTCGCGTATTCCTGGCCCTCCGGCGCGGCGAACTGGAAATGCACGGCTTGTCCCGAAAAAGGCCCGAGACCCGTGCCAAGGAAAAGCAGCCAGGACAGCAGTTCGGGCCGATCCTCCGGCGTGCCGAGAAACTTAGCCGTTTTCTCGGCAAGGTAGATCAGGATCGCAGTGGAATCGAAAACCCGCGCTTGCCTGCCTCCCGGACCGTCCGTGTCAACAATGGCTGGTACCTTGCCGTTCGGATTGATCGCCCGGAACGCCGGAGCGTGCTGCTCGCCCTTGCTGGTGTCGACGGCCACGGTTTCATATGGAACCCCTGCCTCCTCAAGGAACAGGGCAATCTTGGCCGGGTTCGGCGTGGGATGGAAATAGAAGCGGATCATGGTGTCTCCTGCGGTTGAATTGACAGTGTTGCAGACGATGGCCGGCTGGCCGCCAGCAGGACGCCCACAACGATGACTGCTATTGCAATGCCTTCGACGAACGACGGCGTTTCGCCCAGGGCCGGGATGGCAAGCAGCGATGCCGCAGCGGGAACGAGAGCGATCATGGCCGTCGCCGCCGAGGCGCCCAACAGCGAAACCGCTCTATTGAAGGTGACGAGCGCAACCGCCCCCATCAACACACCCTGGTAAAACAACTGGAGCGCTATCTCGCTTGCGGACGCGCGGCCGAGATGGCTGAGACCGAAGAGGACATAGGCCGGCAGAAAGAGAGCTGCCGACCAGATGCAGATGAGCGCCGCCGCCTGGATCGACGACAGGCCGCTACGGCGGAACAGCAACGTATAGACCGCCCACATGCCACCTGCCGCGGCTAGGGCCGTAACGCCGGCTGGACTGGGCGGAGCCTGTGTCGTGACGGCTCCGGTGAGGCAGACCAGTCCGGCGAGGATCGCGGCATATCCAGTCCACCGGATCCACCCCTGCTGTTCCTTCAGGAAGACGAAGGAGAGTATTCCTGCGACGAGAGGCATCGTCGTTGGAGCAATGGAGGCGGCCTGTGCCGCCGAAGTCAGTTTGAGCCCGAGCGCCACGAGGAGCACGAAGGGTGCACCCCACAGCAATGCAAACAAAAGCCCCTCACCCCATGCAGACATGGGAAGGCGCGAACCGCGACGCAGGACAGCCGGGGCAAGGAGGACGGCGCCCACGCCGAAGCGAAGCGCGGTCACGTCCCAGACCTGCAATTCGCGCGTGACGCTGAACCGGGTCACCACGAACCAGCCTGAAAAGATCGCGATCGATAGAGCAGCCCAGAGCAGACCCTCAAGCCGCGTGCCCCGCCATGACGCCACGCGTTCCGCTCGTGTAACTTCAATCGCCTCCTGGGCAGCCATGATTCCAGCCTTTCGATCGTCCAAGGCTGCCGGCAGAGAAACGATGACGGCGGTCACACCTTGAGTTCTAGTTCACTTGTTCTAGAATGCATCGGCGCGGACAATATGGCAAGACGCGAAGCTGGAATTTTGCGAGAGCGCCGGATGGCAAGACCAAGAGAATTCGATGAGGAAGCCGTGCTCGACGCGGCAATGCAATGCTTCTGGCGCCATGGCTACGAGGCAACGAGGCAACGTCAGTGCGCGACCTTATCGACAAGACCCGGATCACCGGCGCGAGCCTTTACAACGCATTCGGGGATGAGCGCACGCTCTTCGCCAAATCGTTGGACCGCTATGTGGAGAACAGCGTAGCCGACCGTATCCGACGTTGCCGTGCATTACCGCCCCGCGAAGCCATCGAAGCGTTCTTTTCCGATGTCTTGAAGCGATCGCTTGAGGATCCTGAGCGCAAGGAGTGCATGCTCGTGAACACCGCATCCTCGATCTATTGGGCAAGGGCGTAAGTGACGAAACTACAACCATTCCCGGATACAATGACCGAGCGCAATTGGGGCGGACTAGAGGATTGAAGCGCATGACATTTGGAGGGACTGCCGTGCGCTCGCTGTTCGAGCGGACTTTGGATGCGCTTCCGGACGGCGTCCTACTAACCGACTCCGAGCGTCGCGTAGTCTATGCGAATCGCTCTTTTGCTCAGCTCTGGAAGATTCCAGACGAATTGGTGAGCACGAAGAACGAGCTCGGCATGCTCACTTTCGTGACGGACCAACTGCTGGACCCGGAGGGTTTCCTTCGCGAGGTGGATCGGCTGCAGCTGGCCCAGGAGACCTCCGAGGACGAAATTCTGCTCAAGGACGGCCGCATTTTTTCGCGGCGCAGTGTGCCGTTCGATGAAGGTGGAAGGTTGGCTGCGCGAATCTGGATTTTTACGGATATCACCGAAGCACGCAGCGCCAGTATCGACGCGTTGACGGGAATACCGAACCGGCATGCCTACTCACGACAATTTCCAGAATATCTCAACACGGCCAACGATGGCCTATTCCGATCCGTCGCCATTCTCGATATCGACAATTTCAAAAGCTACAATGACAGGCATGGCCATGCGGCTGGAGACGACGTTCTGCGCCAAATAGGCACGGTTCTGCGCACGCATTTAACAAATGCCGACGATCTTTTTTTCCGGATCGGCGGCGAGGAGTTTCTCATGGCGTGTCGTACACGCGCCGCTCTGGACGCACACACTTTTTTTGAGGCATTGCGGAATCGAGTCGGTGCGTTGGCAATTACACACCCCGGGAACCAACCCTACGGTGTGGTGACGGTTTCGATGGGGCTTGGGATTTTTGAAGGGCCACAATCGCCGGCCGACGTCTTTCACCAGGTTGATGCGGCGTTGTATCAATCCAAGCATCTGGGCCGGAACAGGGTAACTATCTGGCGCCTCTAGTGCCAGTGTTATCATGGATGGACGACGCCCCGACACGCTATAGTTTCGCGGCAGAGGCGGCCGCGAGCGCGGACTTATCCTTCACAAGTTCATGGAGGAGGTGCTGCCGGGGAAATCGGAAAATCTCGAGCGGCTATCGACTGATCGACCGCCAGACTAGAGCCATCCCTTGCGACCAAAATATGTGCATACATCTCGTGTTCCCTCAAGATCGAAAGTATAACGTCGCCTGCGACACTGCCTCAACTTTTTCGGTGGTCCGTGTTCTTTTTTCCATGCCTGTAGCCCAAAAATATGAGCGTAGGTCTCCACCGCCAAAGACCTCCGGCTATGGAATCGATGCATTCGGCGATGCATCCAAAAACCAATGGTGCGGCCGAAAGAATTGACGTTTAGAAGTACGATGCTGGTAGATTTATTCCCAGTGCGACCAAAATAGACATCAGCTACATTGCGCCACAGAGCTTGCCCTCAATAGAGCCCGGTCTGAATATCCGATCCGCGCACCATGGTCGGATCGACTGGACAGCGATCGGCTATCCCAAGAATCATCTGGCGCTGTCGTCATTGAGTGATTGAGTGGCCCTTCGAGTACAATCGTTCGTGTGAAAAGATCGGTGGGCATCATGTCGGAACGTTTCGAATGCACGACTGTCATTCGCGCTCGCTCAGGCGGGAGACTCTTGCGTTGTGCAGATAACCGCATGGCCATCGTCGTGCAGGCGGCAAGCCCTGCAGCAAATCGTAGGGTGAAGGACCATAGCCGAGACCGCCAAGGCTTTATCAGCTCATCTGCGATACCTGCTCAATCTCGAACGGGGCCGCCACTTCATGCACGGGCGACGTCAACAATGACGATGTCTAGATCTCGCAGTGCGCGGCTACCTACTCCTCCATCGAGTTCCTGTCCTAAGGGATGTTGTATCTATCCTGGGTCGCGGCAAGAGCAATCGCGCCGGGATTTCGGGCCGAGGGCGTTGTTGATGATCAATGGTCGATCACTTGCGTATCCCGAGTCTGCGGACAGCCCGCGCCCGTTTCTCGAGCCACCACCCGAACTCCGGGTGCCACATCCCATGAACCCCGTCGGCGCCAAGTTCGCGGGCCGCCTGCAATGGCCAGTTCGGGTCCTCCAGCAGTTCGCGACCGAGTGCGACGAGGTCGATATCGCCTTGGTCGATCGAGCGGTCGACCAGCTTCGGGTCCCAAAGAAGTCCGACACCGATCGTCGCGATGCGTGCTGCCGTCTTCACCCGCGCGGCGAGGGCGAGCTGATAGCCGTGCTCGAGGGTCATGCCCTGCGGACGTTCCCGTCCTGAGATGCCGCCGCTTGAGCAGTCGATCGCGTCGACGCCGAGGTCCTTCAGTCGTTGTGCGAGGTAGATTGTGTCGTCCACTTGCCAGCCCTCGGGATGCCAGTCGGTGACCGATAGGCGGAAGACCAGTGGGTATTCGTCTGGCCAAACCTCGCGGATCGCTGCGGCGATCTCGAGTGCCAGACGGCATCGTCCTTCGAGGCTTCCGCCGTAGTCATCGCGCCGTTGGTTCGCGAGCGGCGAGTAAAACTGGTGGATGAGAAACCCATGCGCGGCGTAGACCTCGATCACCCGGAAGCCGGCCTCGCGTGCTCGCTCAGCGGCAATTCGGAACGACGCGATCACTTCCCTGATGTCCTCGATGCTCATCGCGGCCGGAGCAGGCCAGCCTTCCGCGTATGGGATCGCACTCGGCCCGAGTGCAGCCCACGGTTTTTCACCGCGCTGTGCGATGTCTTCCGAGTCGACCGGTGTCTCACCGTGCCAGGGGCGGCGTTCGCTCGCCTTGCGGCCCGCATGGGCGAGCTGGATGCCTGCAACTGCTCCCTCTTGCGAGAGGAAGCGAGTGACCGCCGCGAGCCGGTCGATGTGGGCGTCCGACCATATCCCGAGGTCGCCATGTGTACGCCGGCCATGCTCCTGCACCGCAGTAGCCTCGCAGAACACCAGCGCGGCGCCTCCGAGTGCGAACCGACCGAGGTGGACCAAGTGCCAGTCGTTCGCCACGCCGTGCTGCGCGCGGTACTGGCTCATCGGTGAGACGACCACCCGGTTCTTTAGCGTTACACCGCGCAGCAGGAATGGTTCAAACAGCGTCATCTGGTACGTCTCTCTTCGTTGTAATTGGCTTTGGTCTGCTTCGAGCGGTGTCGTCATTGGGGTTGCACGATCCGCCACGATGCCGACCCTCGCAGCGTCCAGCCACGCAGAATCTCGAGTCCTGACAAACCGTCCGATGACGGAGGTGCAGTCGGCGCAGCGCAGCATACAGGGCCGCGTACATACGCGGTTTCGCCCGCAAGCGGCTGGCTGCGATCGTGATCGCGCTGCCACGCGACGTCGCCGAGCTCACGATGCTCGCGAAGGAAGATTACATTTTTCCGCATGCCCAAAATACGCCGGACTGGTTTGCCTCACCGGAGCCGTCACGACGCAGGCTCCGAGCAGCCCAGAGCAGACCCTCAAGCCGCGTGCCCCGCCATGCGTTCCGCTCGTGTAACTTCAATCGCCTCCTGGGCAGCCATGATTCCAGCCTTTGGATCGTCCAAGGCTGCCGGCAGAGAAACGATGACGGCGGTCACACCTTGAGTTTTAGTCCATTTGTTCTAGAATGCATCGGCGCGGACAATATGGCAAGACGCGAAGCTGGAATTTGCGAGAGCGCCGGATGGCAAGACCAAGAGAATTCGATGAGGAAGCCGTGCTCGACGCAGCAATGCAGTGCTTCTGGCGCCGCGGATACGAGGCAACATCCGTGCGCGATCTTATCGACAAGACCCGGATCACCGGTGCGAGCCTTTACAACGCATTCGGGGATAAACGCGCGCTCTTCATCAAATCGCTGGACCGTTATGTCGAACACAGCGTTGCGGATCGGATCCGGCGTTGCGAGGCATTGCCGCCCCGCGAAGCCATCGAAGCGTTCTTTTCCGATGTCTTGAAGCGCTCGCTTGAGGATCCTGAGCGCAAGGGATGCATGCTCGTGAACACCGCGCTCGACGCGGCACCCCCCGACGAAGCGTTCCGGGAAAACGTCGCGGCCGTGCTCATGCGCATCGAGATGTTTTTCCTGGGCCGAATAGAGTCGGGTCAGGCCGATGCCACGATCGCATCACTGCTGCCGGCAGAGGATATGGCACGGCATCTCCTGAGCGTGCTGATGGGATTGCGCGTGCTCGCGCGCGTGCGACCCGAGCCAGCTTTGCTGAAGGGAATCGTAGCGTCGGCTCTCGGAATGCTCGATTGCGCAAGAAAGGAAAAGGCTTTGCCCGCGATCTGATCAGATAGCATAGAGCACCTGATGCGGGATCATCGAGGACAGGGCTCTCTCTCTCTCTCTCTTTCTCTTTCTCTGTCGGAATGCGTTGCGGAGATCATCTAGGGCTGCGCACGACTTCACCGGCCCGGGAATTATACCGCTGGGCCGCCGCGGCATCCAGGCTCCTTTTATCAGGCCGTGAGCGGCCGAAGTTTCTGGATGAGGCTCTCCGCGTCGAGCTGAAACCCGTTATACACGACGCGACCATCGGGTGCGATCACCACAAACCATGGGGTTCCGCCGGACCGGTAGGCCTCCATGATTGCTGGCGCAGCGTCTACTGAGCCCGAGCCCGCGACAGCATGACCAAATGGAAGACGCAGTCCATATCGGCGTTGGTTTTCCCGCAGACGATCGAAGGTATTGACTTCCGAACCCTCGAACACAGTCTGTATCGCCGCCAAGCCAACTCCCTTATCGCGAAATTCCTCGGCAAGGGTCACGAATGTGGGAAAACCATGTGCATGACAGCCTGCACACCAATCCTGAAAGAAGTACAATATTTTGAAACCTTGCCCCAACTCGGCCAAGGTCAAGGAGCTACGCTCGTCACCATTTTCATCGATCCACCGGATATTCTCCAGCGGAGGGGCAGGCAGACCCACAATTCCCGTTTCCATGAAGCCCTCCGATGTCGGCTCGCGGCGTTAAACCACGAGCCGCAGGTTTGCTAAGCGGCAGCACCGGCCCTGCGCGGCAACACCCAGTCCGGACGTGCAAAGTGGCAGGTGTACCCGTGGGGAATTCGCTCGAGATAATCCTGATGCTCGGGCTCTGCCTCCCAGAAATCACCGACTGGCTCGACCTCGGTGACGACCTTGCCTGGCCATAGGCCCGACGCTTCAACATCTGCAATCGTATCGAGCGCAACGGCCTTCTGCTGGTCGTTGGTAAAATAGATCGCGGAACGGTAGCTCGCGCCTCGGTCGTTCCCCTGACGGTTGAGCGTCGTCGGGTCGTGGATCTGGAAGAAGAACTCAAGCAATCGGCGATAGGTGGTCTGAGAGGGATCGAAGGTGATCTCGATCGCCTCGGCATGAGTGCCGTGATTGCGATATGTCGCATTCGGCACATCGCCGCCCGTGTAACCGACACGGGTGGAGATTACACCGGGCAGCTTGCGGATAAGATCCTGCATGCCCCAGAAGCAGCCGCCGGCGAGAACAGCGCGTTCAGTCGTCATCAGATATCCTCCACCTGGTTGAGATATTCACCGTAACCTTGGCTCTCCATCTCGCCGCGGGGTACGAAGCGCAGCGAAGCCGAATTGATACAGTAACGCAGGCCACCGCGATCGCTCGGCCCGTCGGGGAAAACGTGGCCGAGATGGCTATCGCCATACGTCGAACGCACTTCCGTCCGGATCATACCGTGGCTGTTGTCGCGTAGTTCATTCACGTTCGCAGGTTCGATCGGCTTGGTGAAGCTCGGCCATCCGCAGCCCGACTCGTATTTGTCGGACGATGCGAACAGGGGTTCGCCTGAGACGATATCGACATAAACGCCGGGTTCCTTATTATGGAGAAGCGCACCGGTTCCTGGTCGCTCGGTCGCACTCTGCTGCGTCACCCGATATTCCTCAGGTGACAGCTTGGCGATAGCAGCTTCTGTCTTCTTGTAGGCTGTCATGGATTCCTCCTTCGAACTCATACCCGAGAAAATGGATATTCGATCCGAAGGTGTCCAATACGCCGCAACTATAGTTTTGATGTTGTCACCGGCATGCACTGGGAACGCTTGTGTGGTCGCCGCACCATAAAGGCCCGCGCCTTCACGGAATTCACGACCACACATACCGCTCTATCAGTACACGGAGCTGCCGCAGCGCCGTTGCCGTTCCAGATCCCGAAATCGATTGGAATGCCACCGTGCGCGACAGGTCGAGCGTATCGACCGGGCGTAACGTCAAGCCCTCTACGATTGCCGAACGTTCAGGCAGCATGCAAACGCCCGCGCCCGATGCCACGGCTTGTTGAATCAAATCCTCCCGTTCGGATCTGAGCCGTGGGATCATGAAAATCGCGCGCTCGTTCAAATGGTTTTGCACGCGCGTGCGGAATTCGCACTGGAGGCGATCGAGGTAAGGCTGTTCCGATAGCTCGACAAGAGACACCGAGGCTTGGCTTGCCAGGCTGTGTCCATGCGCCATCGCCAGTAACAGTCGCTCACGGAACATTTCAACGGTTGCAATCTTGGTGTTTCCGGCCGCTGGATCCGTGCAGAAGCACCCGTCAATTTGACCGCCGAGCAGGCGCTCCATCCCCTCGTCGCGGGTGATCGGCTGAAGAACCAGTTCAAGCATCGGCATCTGTCGAAGGGCGTGTTTCAGAAATTCCGTAATCAGTGCTGGCGCGATGGTATTCACGATACCCAGCGTCAAGGTCTCGCGGCGGCCGCGAACCCGATTGAGGGATATTGCCCGAACCCGCTGTTCGCGGTCGGCGATCGCAGCGAATTCGGATCGTATGTCGCGGCCGAGCGTTGTCAGTCGACTGTCTTTTCCATCGCGATAGACCAACGTTCCGCCCAACTCCTGTTCGAGCCGCTGGATCGCGCGGGTGAGCGTGGGCTGAGACACCCCGCTGCGCATGGCTGCTTCGGTGAAGTTGAGGGTGTCTGCCAGGTTCAGGAAATATCGAATCTGGTTGAGTTCCATTGTTCTTCCTTCGTCGCCTACTCAAGCATCGACTTCAGACCGGACAAGCACCGTCGGCCGAAGGGATGCTTCCGTACAGAAACTATACACGCGGCGATGTCACGGTAATGACTTGTGAGGAGCCCCCCGCGATAGACGCTCTTGTGAGGTGGTCCCGCCTTCTTGGACAGTTTGGCGGCGAAGTTAAGCTACTCCCGGATGTGATTATCCCGCCAGTAGGCATTGTTGCGCAAATCCTCTGAAGGCCGGAGTGCCCTTTCCCTGGACAGACCTATCCTACGCGCTGCGTGAGCGGCGTTCCGAGGGCGGTGAAGCGGTTCAGGATTGCGGCCTGATCTGAAGCTCGGCGACCTGCCTTTCGAAGTCGCGGGACATGACGTGCGCTCCTAGGAGCTTGAAGCAGCGCATCTTGGTCTCGACTAGAGTCCGAACTCGCTACAAACACCGGATGGCGGCAGCGAGACTAATGGTATTTTGATCGCATGCTGCGTTAGGGCTTGGCGGTCATGAGTCGACAGGCGAGCTCGTGGTCAGCCCAACGCGTCGCGAAGGTGTCGGAAACCTCGAACCAACTGCCGTCATTCCCGGCGCCGTGATAGAGGCCCATGCAAGAACATTGGCACTCATGCCCGATAGCGTTCTGACACGTTGGGGAGCATTTCTCCTGCTCGCGGTAAGGCTGAATAACGTAGACCTTGCTGTACTTCGCCAACGCCCGTTCGACGAAATCGTTGAACCAAGCTTTCGGCAATTCCCAGTATTTCTTGCCGTCAATCCAGACCGGGCTTTCCAAGCCGGATTACCGACGATCCGATCCTCCAGATAGCGATGCCCGAACCCGACCCATATCCCCTGGCTGAGGAGCGCCGCCTTTTCTACGTCGCGCTCACGCGGGCTCGCCGTCAGGTTCGCATTTGCACCCTGGCCGATGCGCCGTCGCGCTTTCTGATCGAGCTAGCGAGAACCGGCGCAGTGGAGATCGAAGCGGAGGAAGGCGTTCTGAGCCCGTGCCCGAAGTGCGGCTGCGGCACCATGAAGCGGTACGACGGCCAATATGGCCCGTTCGAGGCATGCAGCACCCACCCTCGTTGTGATTTCAAGCGCAACATCTCGGTGGAAAGTTCCCGTGCGGGGGCACCGTCCAATCGGGTGAGGATCGCACGCCCGATGTCAGTTGGAGATTATTGTCCCACCTGTGGTGATGGATCGATGGTCGTTCGTTCCGGCGGAGCATATCAACCGTTCCTGGCTTGCTCGGGTTATCCTTCCTGCAAGACTACCGCTGCCCTTGACGGAGGCACTGAGGGTGGCGCAACTCGGAGGCAGACGTTGCCCGGTTGATCATCTAGCCGGAACCGGCTCGCGGACGGCTCCAGATGCTCCACCGAATCGGCGAGATAGAAGCCTGAGCCGGAAGGGATTGGATTGAGCGCCGTGCATCAAAGGAATTCACTGCGCGCGCCGATGATCGCTCGTGACCATCACAATAGCGCACCAAATGCCGATCCCCAATCCCGGCACCACCTCTGGAATCACTTAGAAAAAATGCTTGCATTTCAATATGATAAAGCAAGTCGTAGGATGATCCACAATCATCCGAGCGGCGACCCGACCCCCTCGCAGGCCGACATCAGCATGACGAACCGCATCGTCGCCGCGGCCGAAGTGATGGGAATCGCCGTCCACGACCATCTGATCATCGGCAAGTCGCGCGAACTCAGCTTTCGCAGCGAGGGATTGCTTTAGCGCAAACACCAGAAAAGGCGTGTCTTCCCGCGCAACCAAAATCCCACACCTGCGGCGATTTGCGGCGCTGCCGGACGCCGGGGCCGCTGGACTGACGCGGATTTGATCGCTAGAACCGCGCGGCGAGGGCTGTGCAACGATACGGCCCGTTCCGTCGTATCGCCCCGATTCCGGGGCATAAATGGAGATCAGACCCGTGTCCCACGCAGATGAACACGCAGGTGACCACGGCACCCGGAGGGACTTCCTCTATTTCGCGACCGCCGGCGCCGGCGCCGTCGCGGCCGGGGCCGCCGCCTGGACCCTTGTCAACCAGATGAACCCCTCGGCCGATGTCCAGGCGCTCGCCTCGATCCAGGTCGATGTCAGCGGCGTCGAGACCGGCACCCAGCTGACGGTGAAATGGCTCGGCAAGCCCGTGTTCATCCGCCGCCGCACCGAGGACGAGATCGCCGCCGCGCGCGCCGTGCAACTGGGCGAGCTCATCGACCAGAATGCCGAGAACGCCAACAAGCCCGGCGAGCCCGCCACCGACGAAAACCGCTCGCTGGACGAGGCCGGCGAATGGCTGGTGATGATCGGCGTCTGCACCCATCTGGGCTGCGTGCCGATCGGCGACGGCGCGGGCGATTTCGGCGGCTGGTTCTGCCCGTGCCACGGGTCGCATTACGACACCTCGGGCCGCATCCGCAGGGGGCCGGCGCCGCAGAACCTGCATGTCCCCGTTGCCGAATTCGTCAACGAAACCACCATCAAACTGGGCTGAGGAGGCGCACATGGCCGGTATTCCCCACGACCATTACGAGCCCAAGACGGGTTTCGAGCGCTGGCTGCATCGCCGCCTGCCCATCGTCAGCCTGGTTTATGACACGCTGATGATCCCCACCCCCAAGAACCTCAACTGGTGGTGGATCTGGGGCATCGTGCTGGCGTTCTGCCTGGTGCTGCAAATCGCCACCGGCATCGTGCTGGTGATGCATTACACGCCGCATGTCGATCTGGCCTTCGCCTCGGTCGAGCATATCATGCGCGACGTGAACGGCGGCTACATGCTGCGCTATCTGCATGCGAACGGCGCTTCGCTGTTCTTCCTCGCCGTCTATATCCACATCTTCCGCGGCCTCTATTACGGCTCCTACAAGGCCCCGCGCGAGGTGACCTGGATCGTCGGCATGCTGATCTATCTGATGATGATGGGCACCGCCTTCATGGGTTACGTGCTGCCCTGGGGCCAGATGTCCTTCTGGGGCGCCACGGTGATCACCGGCCTGTTCGGCGCCATCCCGGGCGTCGGCGAGGCGATCCAGACCTGGCTTCTGGGCGGCCCGGCGGTGGACAACCCGACGCTCAACCGCTTCTTCTCGCTGCATTACCTGCTGCCCTTCGTCATCGCAGCGCTGGTAGTGGTCCATATCTGGGCCTTCCACACCACCGGCAACAACAACCCGACCGGCGTCGAGGTCCGTCGCGGCTCGAAGGAGGAGGCGAAGAAGGACACCCTGCCCTTCTGGCCCTATTTCGTGATCAAGGACCTGTTCGCGCTGGCCGTGGTGCTGGTCGTGTTCTTCGCCATCGTCGGCTTCATGCCGAACTATCTGGGCCATCCCGACAACTATATCGAGGCGAACCCGCTGGTGACGCCCGCGCATATCGTGCCGGAATGGTATTTCCTGCCCTTCTACGCCATCCTGCGCGCCTTCACCGCCGATGTCTGGGTGGTGATGCTGGTCAACTGGCTGTCCTTCGGCATCATCGACGCCAAGTTCTTCGGCGTGATCGCGATGTTCGGCGCCATTCTGGTCATGGCCTTGGTGCCGTGGCTCGACACCTCGCGCGTGCGCTCGGGCCAGTATCGCCCGCTGTTCAAGTGGTGGTTCTGGCTGCTGGCGGTGGATTTCGTGATCCTGATGTGGGTGGGCGCCATGCCGGCCGAGGGGATCTATCCCTATATCGCTCTGGCGGGCGCGGCCTATTGGTTCGCCTATTTCCTCATCATCCTGCCGCTGCTGGGCATCATCGAGAAGCCCGATGCGATGCCGCAGACCATCGAGGACGACTTCAATGCCCATTACGGGCCCGAAACCCATCCTGCCGAGTAAGGAGAGGCAACAATGACCCTGAGAAACGCATCGCTCACGGCTGTTGCGGCCCTGACGGTTGCCCTGGCAGGCGGCGCCGTGGCGCAAAACACCAGCACCGCGCCCGGCACCACGGCCCCCGCGGGCTCGAGCTATCAAACGAACGACACGGCCGCCCCGGCGGCCGAGGCGGCACCGGCGGCCGAGGCGGCACCGGCGGCCGAAACCCCCGCCGAAGCGGCAGACGAACCGGCTGCGACCGAGGCCGCACCGGCCGAGGGTGAGGCCGAGCCGGCCGAGGCGACGGAGGAACCCGTCGCCGAGGAGCCTGCGGCGGAAGCCCCGGCCGAAGAACCGGCCGCCGAGGCCGAGCCCGCTGCCGAAGAAGCGGCTCCGGCCGAGGAACCGGCGGCCCAAGAGCCCGCCGCCGAGGAGCCTGCGGCGGAAGAACCCGCCGCGGAACCGGCCGAAGAAGCTCCTGCCGAGGAAGCTCCTGAGGCGGAAACCCCGGCCGAACCCGAGGCCGCCGTCGAGGAGCCCGCTGCCGAGGAACCGGAAGCGACCGCAGAGGAAGCTCCCGCCGAGGAAGAAGCTGCCGAGGAAGCACCGGCCGAGGAGGCCGACGAGGAAGAGGCGGCCGCCGCGGATCACGGCGATGCCGCTGCCCAGGAGGCCGGCGACAGCCATGCCGCCGCGCATATCGAGGATATCGCGTTCAGCTTCGAGGGACCCTTCGGCAAGTTCGACCAGCATCAGTTGCAGCGCGGCTTGCAGGTCTATACCGAGGTCTGCTCGGCCTGCCACGGCCTGCGCTATGTGCCGCTGCGCACCCTTGCCGACCAGGGCGGCCCGCAACTGCCCGAGGATCAGGTCCGCGCCTATGCCGCGAACTTCGACATCACCGACGTGGAAACCGGCGAGGACCGGCCGCGCGTTCCGACCGACCATTTCCCCACCATCAGCGGTGAGGGCATGGGGCCGGACCTGTCGCTGATGGCCAAGGCGCGCGCCGGCTTCCACGGCCCCTACGGCACCGGCATTGCGCAGCTGTTCAAGGGTACCGGCGGCCCGGAATACATCCATGCCGTGCTGACCGGCTATGATGGCGAGGAAAAGGAAGAGGCAGGCGCGGTGCTTTACCACAACGCCGCCTTCGCCGGGAACTGGATCCAGATGGCGCCGCCGCTCAGCGACGACCAGGTCACCTACGAGGACGGCACCCCGGCCACCGTCGACCAGATGGCGACCGACGTGGCCGCCTTCCTGATGTGGACCGCCGAGCCCAAGATGATGGATCGCAAGCAGGTCGGTTTCGTCTCGGTGATCTTCCTGATCGTGCTTGCGGCACTGCTCTATCTGACCAACAAGAAGCTGTGGCAGCCGATCAAGCATCCGCGCAAGCCGGAATGATCGCCCGGTCCTGATCCTGAAACGCGCCCTTCGGGGCGCGTTTTTCTTTGCCGGGGACGCATGCGCCGCAGCCGATATGGACAAGGCGCCCGCGCACCGTTCAGATGGGCCGGAACGGCATTGGCGGGGGCTGGACATGACGATCTACAATCTCGGCTCGATCAACATCGACCATGTCTATCGCCTGCCCGCCCTGCCCCGACCGGGCGAGACGCTGCACGCGCAATCCTATGCCCAGGGGCTGGGCGGCAAGGGGGCCAACCAGTCGGTCGCCGCCGCCCGCGCCGGAGCCGATGTGGTGCATCTGGGCGCGATGGGTAACGGCGACGACTGGGTTCTGGAGCGACTCGCCGCAGCGGGCGTGCGGACCTCGGCCATCGCCCGGCTGCCGGAGATCGCCACCGGCCACGCGATCATTCTGGTCGATGCCGGGGGCGAGAACTCGATCGTGCTGCATGGCGGCGCCAATCTGGCCCTGCCGCCCGACCTGGCCAGCGGCGCCGGCCTGGGTCCGGACGACATCCTGCTGATGCAGAACGAGACCAACCTGCAAGCGGAAACCGCCGCGCATGCCCGCCGGGCCGGGGCGCGGGTGATCTATTCCGCCGCCCCCTTCAGCATCGCGGCGCTGCGCGAGATTCTGCCGCATGTCTCGATCCTGGCGGTGAATGAGATCGAAGCCCGCGACACCTTTGCAGCCTTCGGCGAGGACCTGCCGGTCGAGGGGCTGCTGGTCACCCGCGGCTCCGAAGGCGCCGAGTTCCGCGACCTGCGCGGCGGGCAGGTCTGGCGCCAGCCGGCCTTTGCGGTGCAGGCGGTGGACACCACCGGCGCCGGCGATTGCTT
Organism: Paracoccus sp. MKU1; assembly: GCF_001447385.1. GTDB lineage: Bacteria > Pseudomonadota > Alphaproteobacteria > Rhodobacterales > Rhodobacteraceae > Paracoccus. Next base: position 18,732 of record NZ_LLWQ01000015.1, read on the forward strand.
TGCCGGCTGGTTCGCCGCCGGGCTGGCGCGGGGCGAGGACCCGCCCATCGCCCTGCGCCACGCCGCCGCCGCCGCGGCATTGCAAGTCACCCGCAAGGGCGCGGGCGATGCCATGCCCGACCGCGCTGAAGTCCTCGCCTTTCTGAAAGCCCGCGGCTGAGAGCTTGCCCATGGCCCTGCATCTGCCTATCTGGAGCCCATGAAAATTCCATTCCTGAACCGCCCGGCCACTGTCGCCGTCCTGCGCCTGCAAGGTGCCATCGGGGTCGCCGGCCGCGGCGGCCCCGGCCTGTCCGATGCCGCGCTGGCGCCGCTGCTGGAACGCGCCTTCAAGCGGCGCAGGCCCGCCGCCGTGGCGCTGGCCCTGAACTCGCCCGGCGGCTCGCCGGTGCAGTCCAGCCTGATCGGCGCCCGCATCCGCCGCCTGGCCGAGGAGCGCGAGATCCCGGTCCATGCCTTTGTCGAGGACGTGGCGGCCTCAGGCGGCTATTGGCTGGCGACGGCGGCGGATTACATCTGGGCCGATGACAGCTCGGTGCTGGGCTCGATCGGGGTGATCTCCTCGGGCTTCGGCTTCGTCGAGCTGATCCAGCGCCACGGTATCGAGCGCCGCGTGCATACCGCTGGCCGCTCGAAGTCGATGCTGGACCCGTTCCGGCCCCAGACCCCGGAGGACGTCGCCCGGTTGGACCGCCTGCTCGGCCCGATCCACGAGGCGTTCAAGCAGCAGGTGCGCGCGCGGCGCGGCAACCGCCTGCCCGAGGATCGCGACCTGTTCACCGGCGAGATCTGGACCGGCCGCGAGGCGGTCGAGTTGGGGCTGGCCGACGGCATCGCCCATCTGGTGCCGAAGATGCGCGAGCTTTACGGCAAGGAGGTGCGCTTCCTGACCTATGGCCAGCGCATCCCGTGGTTCCGCCGCTTCGGCCTGTCCGCCGACGATTTTATTGACAGCATCGAGGAACGCGCCGCCTTCGCGCGCTTCGGGGCGGGGCGCGGATGATCAAGACCGTCATCCTGTGCCTGCTCATCATCATGGCGCTGGCACTGGCCGCCGGCCCCGGGGTGCGCCGCGTAATCGCCAGGCTGCTGGGAATCGGGCGGAAATGACCGCGCTGGTGACCGGAGGCGCCCGCCGGCTGGGGCGGGCCATCACCCTGTATCTGGCCCGGCGCGGGCTGGACGTGGCGATTCATTATCAAAGCTCGGCCGACGAGGCCCAGGCCACGGCCGCCGAGGCCCGCGCCCTGGGCGTCCGGGCCGAGATCTTCGAGGCCGACCTGCTGGATCTCGACCAGAGCGAGGCGCTGGTGGACCGCGCCCATGCCGCGCTGGGGCCGCTGGGGTTGCTGGTGAACAACGCCTCGATCTTCGAATACGACAACATCGCCACAGCGACGCGTGAAAGCTGGGACCGGCACATGGGGTCGAACCTGCGCGCACCCTTCATCCTGACCCAGGCCTTTGCCCGCCAGGCCCCCAGGGCCGACCGCAGCGGCAGCGAACCGGTGGCGCGCGGCCTGGTGATCAACATGATCGACCAGCGCGTGCTGAAGCCGACGCCGGAGTTCATGACCTATTCACTGGCCAAGGCCGGGTTGTGGTGGCTGACGCGGACCTCTGCCCAGGCGCTGGCGCCGGATATCCGCGTCAACGCCATCGGCCCCGGCCCGACCATGCAGGGCACCCGCCAATCCGCCAGCCATTTCGCCAATCAGCGCGCCGCGACCATCCTGCAACGCGGTGCTGGACCCGAGGATGTCTGCGCCGCACTGGGCTATCTGATGGACGCGCCTTCGGTTACCGGACAGCTGATCTGCGTGGACGGCGGCCAGCATCTGGCCTGGCGCACCCCCGACGTGCTGGGCGTCGAATAGAGCAAGAATCCGCCGGTCCGCGGCAAGTTGTCCACTTTGCGGAACGCATTCACGCAATCTTCACGATTCTGGTAAGAAATTCAGAGGATTGCACAGGAGAGAAAAAATATATCCTGGAATCAACTACTTGCAATGCTGCCTAGAATTTGTGCAAAACAACGAAACCCCAAGAAACGCTAATTGAACGCGTGATACTCCCAAGCTGATTCACAGAGTTATCCACAGATTCCGTGGACAGGATTCAGCTTGAACTTTCCTATCCGAACTTGCAGCCGAGGCCGAGAATCATTTCGTTAACAGCATGACCGATTCCACCCCAGAAAAGCCGCCCGCCAAGACGGGCCATGCGCTGATCCAGGACTATCTGCGGACGCTCGACGGCTCGCCGGGGGTCTATCGGATGCTGGATGCGCAGGGGGCGGTGCTTTACGTCGGCAAGGCGCGGAATCTGCGGGCGCGGGTCTCGAACTATGCGCGCGGCACCGGACATTCGGCGCGGATCGCGCGGATGATCCGCGAGACCTGCTCGATGATGTTCCTGACCACGCGCACCGAGACCGAGGCGCTGCTTCTGGAGCAGAACCTCATCAAGCAGCTGAAGCCGCGCTACAACGTGCTCTTGCGCGACGACAAGAGCTTCCCGAATATCCTGGTGGCCAAGTCGCATCCCTTCGCGCAGATCAAGAAGCATCGCGGCGCCAAGGCGGAAAAGGGCGATTATTACGGCCCCTTCGCCAGCGCCGGGGCGGTGAACCGGACGCTGAACCAGTTGCAACGGGTGTTCCTGCTGCGCTCTTGCACCGACGCCACCTTTTCCAGCCGGACGCGGCCCTGCCTGCTTTACCAGATCAAGCGATGCAGCGCGCCCTGCGTCGGCCGCATCGGGCTGGAGGAATACAACGCCCTGGTCGCCGATGCCGAGCTGTTCCTGCAAGGCAAGACCACCCGCATCCAGGCCGACCTGGCGCGCGAGATGGCCGAGGCGGCCGAGGCGATGGAATACGAGCGCGCCGCCGCCTTGCGCGACCGCATCAAGGCGCTGACCGCCGTGCAATCGGTGCAGGCGATCAACCCGCGCGGCGTGCCCGAGGCCGACGTGATCGCGCTGCACATGGAGGGCGGGCAGGCCTGCGTGCAGGTCTTCTTCATCCGCGGCAATCAAAGCTGGGGCAACCGCGACTTCTATCCCCGGCTGAACGGGGTGGAATCGGCCGACGAGGTGATGCAGGCCTTCCTGGCGCAGTTCTACGACGGCAAGGTGCCGCCGCGGCTGATCCTGCTGTCGCATGGCATCGAGGACCCCGACCTGATGACCGAGGCGCTGTCGGAAAAGGCCGGGCGCAAGGTTACGCTGGGCGTGCCCCGGCGCGGCGAAAAGGCCGAGCTGGTGGAAAACGCCCTGCGCAACGCCCGCGAAAGCCTGGCGCGCCGCATGTCGGAAAGCGCCGCGCAGCAGCGGCTGCTGGAGGGGCTGGCCGAGGCCCTGGACCTGCCCGCCGTGCCGCAGCGCATCGAGGTCTATGACAACAGCCATATCCAGGGCACCAATGCCGTCGGCGGCATGGTCGTCGCCGGCCCCGAGGGCTGGATCAAGAGCCAGTATCGCAAGTTCAACATCAAGGGCACCGAGATCACGCCGGGCGACGATTTCGGCATGATGAAGGAGGTGCTGACCCGCCGCTTCTCGCGCCTGCTGAAAGAGGACCCCGACCGCCAGACCGACACCTGGCCCGATCTCTTGCTGATCGACGGCGGCGCCGGGCAGGTCTCGGCGGTGCACGAGATCATGGCCGAGATGGGGGTCGAGGACATCCCGATGATCGGCGTCGCCAAGGGCGAGGACCGCGACCACGGCAAGGAGGAGTTCCACCGCTACGGCCAGAGGCCCTTCGCGCTGCGGATGAACGACCCGGTGCTGTATTTCATCCAGCGCCTGCGGGACGAGGCGCATCGCTGGGCCATCGGCACGCATCGCGCCAAGCGGGCCAAGGCGGTGATGGCCAATCCGCTGGACGAGATCGCCGGCATCGGCGCCGCCCGCAAGCGCGCACTGCTCCAGCATTTCGGCAGCGCCAAGGCGGTCAGCCGCGCCGGGCTTGCCGATCTGGTCGCGGTCGAGGGCATCAGCGAAGCCATGGCGCAGAAGATCGTCGATCATTTCCACAAAGGCTGACGGGAGGAAGCCATGGAGGACAGTATTCGCGCCTTCTTTGCCCGCTACGAGCGGCTCTTCGCGCAGGCGCTGGCCGGCGAGGCGGATATGGAGGAGGTCGCCGCGCTTTACGCCCCGGAATTCATCGCCGCCTCGCCGGCGGGGGTGAAGGCGGGCCGGAACGACGACCAGCTAAGGCAGGCGATGGCGCAGGGTTATGCGCATTATCGCACCATCGGCACCAAGCAGATGACGATCCGCGAGATCCGGCTGTCACCGATAGACCCGCTGCATTGCATGGCCCATGTCGGCTGGCGGGCCGTCTATGACCGGGGCGAGGCGCCCGATGTGACCATCGCGTTCGAGGTGCATTACCTCGTGCAGATCCTTGATGGCACGCCCAAGGTCTTCGGCTGGGTGAGCGGCGACGAACAGGCACTGCTGAAACAGCACGGTATCGTCTGACCTCAGCGGCAGCGCGCGGGATCGACCCCCACGGCGCGCATACCCCAATCGGTCATCTGCGCGACAAGCTGCTGGCCGGCTGCGTCAAAGGCCGGGATCAGGTCCGAGGTCTTGGTCGTCGGCGCCTGGGCCGTGGCGGCGAACCGCCCGCGCGAGACGACGCGGGCGTCCATCTCGCGCACCATCTGCGCATCGACCGTGAGCTTGATGATGGCGCCCTGTCCTGCGACCTCGGCATTGAAATCGTTGATCTCGGAAATCAGCGCGTAATCACCCGCCGTGCCCAGCGGCGCGCGGCCGACATGGGTGAAGGCGTCATAGACGCCAAAGCCGCGAACCAGCAGGGTTTGCAGCGTCACCGGCACCGTGTCGCCCCAGCGCGCATCGGGCAGGTATTGCGTCTGCAATTGGTTCGGCCGGATCATGATGCGGTCGGTGTCCAGCGTGCCGCGCGCCTTGGGCGGCTCGATCACCAGTTCGGCCAGCCGGCCGCGGCCGCAGCTTTGCGGCACGTCCGAAGGCGGGCGCAGCTCGAAGACATCGCGGTCGGGCTCGCCTTCCAGCGCGCGCACCGCGGCGCAGCCCGGCAGGGTCAGGGTCAGGACAAGCAGGGCGGCGGTAATGCGCATCATGGACTCCCTCAGCGGCGGAACTCGGGCACGCGCGGTCCCGAGAAGACTTGCGACGGGTTGCGTCTCAGCGCCGAGACCAGCTCGTTCACATTGCCCACCAGCCCGCGCAGATCGCTGGCCATGCGGGTGAATTGCGGCAGCCCCTCGCGGGTGAAAGCCTGCACCGGCGCGCGGGCGCTGTCCAGCATGCCGCGCAGGCTGGCAAAGGCGGCGTCGGCGCTGTCGGCGGCATTGCGCAAGCGGTCGGTGATCTCGGGCAGGTCGGCGACCACGCGGTCGATGGCCTCGTTCGCCTTGCCCAGCGTCACCCGCAGATCGGCCACCACCGGCTCGACATTGCTGTTGATGACCCGGTCGGCGCCGTCGAAGGCCCGCTCGGCCGAGGCCAGCGTCCGCTGCCCGACCTCCAGCGCCGCGTCCAGGCTGTCGAGGCTCTGGTCCGCGCGCTCGGTCAGCCGGTTCAGATCGGATTGCAGCGTGGCGGCGGTCTGGTCCAGCCGCTGTGTCAGCGCCTTCAAATCGCCCGCGACATAGGCGCGCACCTCGTCCAGCGTGGCGGTGCCGGATTCCAGCGCCGTATCGACCTTGCCCGCGCTTTCGTTGAACTTGGCCAGCGCGGTATCGGCATTGCCCAGCGTCGTCTCGGCCGCCGCGCTGAGCCCGTCCAGCCGCTCGCCGAAGGCCGAGATGTCGGAGGCCGCAGAGGCGATGGAATCGGTGGCCGTGGTCACATCGGCCAGCGCCTTGTCCAGATTGGCGCTGGAGCGTTCGACATTGTCGAGGATATTGCGCACCCGGTCCTGGTTCTCGTCGCCCAGCAGCCGGGTCAGCTGCTCGGCCACGGTGTTGAGGCGCGACAGCATCTCGGGGCCCTGCTCCGACAGCGTTTGCAGGGCCGAGCGGTTGGCGGCGATCACCGGGATCGAATCTGGGTCCACGTCGCGCAGCAGGGGCGCGTCGGGCCGGCCCGAGGTGATCGCCACATTGGCGACGCCGGTGACGCCCTGGATCTCGATCGAGGCGCGGGAATCGGTGCGCACCGGCGTATCCTCGGCCACCTCGATCCGGACCCGGACCGCGCCGTTCACGCTTGGCGACAGCTGCATGTCCACCACCTTGCCGACGGAAAGCCCGGCGAACAGCACCTCCGAGGACACGCCCAGCCCCGACACCTCCGGGAAATAGATGTCGTAATAGGCGAACTGCCGGTCCAGTTGCAGCTTGGCGAACCACATCAGGAACACCAGCATTCCCAGGAAGCCGGCGATGGTGAAGGCTCCGATCAGCACGTAATTGGCCTTGGTCTCCATGGGCTTACTCCTTTGCGCGGCCGGTGGTCATGGCGGCGCGGGCGCGCGGGCCGTGGAAATATTCATGCACCCAAGGGTGATCGACCTGAAGCATCTCGGCCATGGTGCCGCTGACCAGCACCTTGTTTTCCGCCAGCACCGCGATGCGGTCGCAACAGGCATGCAGCGTATCCAGGTCATGGGTGACCAGAAACACCGACAGGTCCAGCGCATTGCGCAGCTCGACGATCAGCCGGTCGAAGGCGTCGGCGCCGATGGGGTCCAGCCCCGCCGTGGGTTCGTCCAGAAACAGGATCTCGGGGTCCAGTGCCAGCGCGCGCGCCAGCCCGGCGCGCTTCCTCATGCCGCCCGACAGGTCGGAAGGGTATTTGTCATTCGCGTTCCACGGCAACCCCGCCATCGAGACCTTCAGCTCGGCCAGCCCCTGCCGCGCCTCGGGCGACAGGTCCGGCACGGCGCGCAGCGGCACCTCGACATTCTCGCGCACGGTCAGCGAGGAAAACAGCGCCCCGCTCTGGAACATCACGCCCCAACGCCGCTCCAGCGCCTCGCGCGCCGGGCCGGTCAGCGCGCCGACATCCTGGTCAAAAACCCGCACCGTGCCGGCAGTGGGCTGGTTCAGTCCGACGATGGTGCGCAGCAGCACCGATTTCCCGGTGCCCGAACCGCCGACCACGCCCAGGATCTCGCCCCGCCGCAGGTCGAGGTCCAGCCCGTCATGCACGACATGGCGGCCGAACTGGGTGCGCAGCCCCCGGACCTCGATGATATTCCCGCTCACAGCCCCACCTCAGAGAAGAAGATCGAGAACAGCGCATCGGCGACGATCACGGCGAAGATGGCGTTGACCACGGCGCGCGAGGTCTCGGCCCCCAGCGATTCCGCGTCCTTGCCCACCTTCATCCCGGCATGACAGCCGATGACGCCGATGATCAGCGCAAAGACCGGCGCCTTGGACAGGCCGACGATGACGTGATCGACGCTGGTATCCGCCAGCAGCCGATAGCGGAACATCGAGGGCGAGATGCCCAGCTCGATCCAGGACATCAGCGCGCCGCCGACCAGCCCGGCGATATTGGCGATCAGCCCCAGAATCGGCAGGGTGATGATCAGCGCCAGCACGCGCGGCAGGACCAGCACCATGTCGGGGTCCAGCCCCAGCGTGCGCATGGCGTCGATTTCCTCGTTCATCTTCATCGAGCCGATCGAGGCGGTCAGCGCCGAGGCGGTGCGGCCCGCGACGATGATCGCGGTCAGCAGGATGCCCAGCTCGCGCAGGATGGAAATGGCGATCAGGTCGATGACAAAGACCTCGGCCCCGAACTGGCGCAACTGGACGGCGCCCTGAAAGGCCAGCACGATGCCGATCAGAAAGGACATCAGCGCCACGATGGGCACGGCACGCAAGCCGGTCTCCTGGCAGTGATACACCAGCGAGGTAAAGCGGAAATCGCCCGGATGCAGGATGCCGCGCGCCAGGGCGGCCAGAAAGCGGCCCAGATATTCCGCGATCTCGCGCAGGAACACCAGCGCGGCGATCACGCGGCGGCCGGTCTGCTCCAGCATCAGCCGCCAGCCGGCGGGGCCGGCAGTCTCGGCATCGGGCTGCGGCAAGGCCTGCCGCACGGTGTCAAGCAGCCGCGCCTGCGCCTCGGTCAACCCGTCGAGCCGCGCCCCCTCGCGCTCGCGCCCGGTCAGATACCAGGCGGCGGCGGTGTCGAGACGGGTCAGCCCCGACAGCTCCAGCCGGGAGGCGGTGCCGGCCTCGGGCGGCAACTGGCCAAGCGTCCAGACGGTGAACTCGCCTGCGAGCCGCAGCTCGCCGTCCGAGACGGTGGCGCTGAGCTTGGGATCGGCGGGAGGGCTGGCCATGACGGTCCTGATCGAAAAGGATGAATGGGATTCATCCAGCGATTGCGGGGCTTTGTCAAATCCGCGCGGCATTTCCGGCCGAAGGCTGTGGCCGATCCGCCCCGGCCAGGCCTCCGCCGGTCGCCGGGTGAAATGTTGCAGACAGATTTATCGAAGCTTTCTGATTTGTATATATTGACCAAATTACCCGCTCTGGTTTAGTTGAAGCATTCCGTTTTCCTGCATGGGGCGACGACGGTCGCCTTGGGCCATGCCGGCGGGAAAAACGCTGCGGATCGGTGATCCAAGGCGCGGCCGGCATGAAAAACCGTTTGCGGCATGGCCTGCGGCCCTTGCGGCCCAAGGCGCATGCCGGGAAGGCTCCTCGGGATCCGGCTGAACGAGTGTCATTTTGACCATGATCCCGAGGATGACCGCCCCCTGCCCGGCCCAGGGGGGTCAGCTTTGCGCCAGGGCGCGCATCATCCTGACCGGCTCGGTCCGGGCCAGGCGCAGCACGTGGGCCATATAGGGCTGTTGCAGATCCTCGGTCCGCAGCGCGGCATAGAGCCGGCGCAGCATCCCCTGCCGACCCAGCGGCAGCAGCGCCAGCTCGGGGTTGCCGGCCTGGGCACGCAGCACCCAATCGGGCATGACCGCCACCCCGCGCCCCGAGGCGATCAGCATGAGCGCGATGGCGGTCTGCTCGACCTGCCGGACATGGGCCGGCTCGATCCCGGCCGGATCGAGGAATTGCGAGAACACGTCCAGCCGCGCCCGCTCCATCGGATAGGTGATCAGGGTCTCGCCCGCCAGATCGGCCGGCTCGGCATAGCCCTTGGCGGCCAGCGGGTGGCTGGCGGCGACCACCAAGGTCGGAGCATAGTCGAACAGCGGCTGGAAGGTGATGCCGGAAATCTCCTCGGGATCGGAGGAAATCACCATGTCCACCTGCCCCCGCTGCAAGGCCGGCAGCGCCTTCAGCGCCAGGCTTGAGCGGATGTCCAGATCGACCTCGGGCCAGGCGCGGCGGAACTGGTCCAGCACCGGCAAGAGCCAGTCGAAACAGTGGTGGCATTCCATCGCCACATGCAGACGGCCTGCGCGGCCCAGTTCGACGGCGCGGAACTCGGCCTCGGCGGCATCAATCAGCGGCAAGACCTGCTCGGCCGTGCGCAAAAGCCGCATCCCCGCCGCCGACAGCCGCAAGGGCTTGGTTTTGCGCAGGAAAAGCTCCACCCCTGCCTGCTCCTCCAGCGCCTTGATCTGATGCGACAGCGCCGATTGCGTCAGGTTCAGCACCTCTGCCGCACGGGCCAGGCCGCCCTGCTCATGGATGGCGCGCAGGCTGCGCAGGTGGCGAAGCTCGAGGTGCATCTTGATTGGCGCTCATGACGATCTTGAAGATTATGAATTTGTCTCACGTCGTGGCGCATGTCACAAGGCCTGCGACAAAAGGATGGCACCATGACGACACCCGCGATCAGCTTTGAATTCTTCCCGCCCCGGAACCTCGACCAGTCGTTCCGGCTGTGGGAGACGGCGCGCGCGCTGGCGCCGCTGGGGCCGGATTTCGTCTCGGTCACCTATGGCGCGGGCGGCACCACCCGGCAGCTGACGCATGAGGCGGTGACGGCGCTGGCCAGCCATTACGGGCTGAACGTCGCCGCGCATCTGACCTGCGTCGATGCCACGCGCGAGGAGACCTTGCAGATCGTCCAGGATTACGCGGCCGCCGGCGTGCATGAGATCGTGGCGCTGCGCGGCGACGCGCCGCAGGGGCAGGAGCGCTTCACCCCGCATCCCGACGGCTTCGCCAATTCGGTCGAGCTGATCGAGGCCATCGCGGCGCGCGGCGACATGACCGTGCGCTGCGGCGCCTATCCGGAACCGCATCCGGAAAGTCCCGACACCGCCGCCGACGTGGCTTGGCTCAAGCGCAAGGTCGATGCCGGCGCCACATCGGCGATGACGCAGTTCTTCTTTGACGCCGAGACCTATTTCCGCTTTCGCGATTCCTGCCTCGCGGCGGGGATCGAGGCGCCGATCATCCCCGGCATCCTGCCGATCCAGAGCTGGGCCGGCACCCGCCGCTTTGCCGAACGCTGCGGCACCTCGGTCCCGCAATGGGCCGAGGACGCATTTGCCGCCGCCGGCAAGGAGGGCGAAGCCCAGCTGGCGCTGGATGTCTGCGTCAAGCTGTGCGAGCGGCTGGTCGAGGGCGGCGTGGACAAGCTGCATTTCTACACGCTGAACAAGCCCGAGCTGGTGCTGAAGGTCTGCGCCGCGCTGGGGATCGCGCCCAAGGGCGAATTCTCGCGCGTGGCCTGAACTGCGCGGGCCGGGCGAAGGGGATCAGCCATCCGGCCCCTGTCCCGTCTGCGCCGCCGGTTCGGGTTGCGCCACCTTTGCCCTGCCCGTCTCCGCTGCCACTGGCGCCGGCGGCGTCGGCCTTGCCCGGACCAGCCGGCGATGCGGGCGCGGCGGCGCGGCATCGGCCAGCGCCCCGGCCAAGAGCGCGGGGCCGGTATAGGGCCGCGGCACGGAGGGGTGCAGCATCTCGGACGGGTCCGCCCCGGCCAGGCGCGGCGCGCGCGCCAGAAAGGCCTTGCCCCAGTTGCGCCATGACCCGACCGAGGGCGCGGTCGCGTCACAAGGGAAATGCGCGCGCCAGCCGTGGGGCAGCGGCAGGCCGAAGCCTTCGGCCCGCGACATCATCCAGACCAGCGGGATATTGGCCAGCGGCCGGGCATATTCCAGCCCCGAAAGTTGGCCGCCCACATCCGGGTGGCAACCGCGAAACCACATCTGCTCGATCCGGCCAGGCGCCGAGGCGCTGTCCCAGATCAGCGGCTGGAAGGCCGCCCGCGTTTCATCCAGGGCCAGCGCCTGCACGCCATGCTCGACCTCGGCGCCCAGATGCGCGTCGTGAAAGCGAAAGCGCGGCTCGGTCAGCATCCATAACAGCGGCAGCCGGATACCCAACGCCATCACGGTATCGAAGACGCCGATCATGCGGATCGGCACCGCCGGATGGCACAGCGCGGGGTCCAGCCGCCCGACCAGCCGGTCGCGGCCGTTGCGGTAAAGTTGCCAGGCCTGCTGCACGTTGCGGCGCGTCGCATGGGCATGGGTCAGCAGCCCGACGCGCCCGATCATCCCCGCAAGCGATCGCACGGCGAAGGCGCCGCGAGAATAGCCGAGAAAGAACAGGGGATTGCCCGGCCGCCATTCGCGGGCAAGCCAGGAATAGGCATCGCAGATATGCCGCTCCAGGGCCGAACCCATGGCCAGTTCCGGCAGCGTGCGCCAGGCCTCCCATTGCTGGCCGGGCGCGTAATGCACCCGCACCGGCGCCGGCAACGCCCCGCATTCGCCCGACAGCATGGCGTGGATTCTGGCGATGGAGGACCTTCGCCCCTCGGTCAGCGAGGCGAAGGTGCCATCCATCAGCACAACCTGACATATCGGCGGACGCGTTGATTCCATGCGGCAACGCTAGCACGGAAAAGCGAAGCGTCGATTAATGCCTATTCAAGCGCGTTCACGGTCAGGTGCGCCATCAGCCCGAACCCGTTGAAGCGGGTGTTGGTGACCGTCGAATAGGCGCCGGCACCGTGGAAGATGACATAGTCGCCTTCCTGGATATTGGCCGGCAGGGTCAACTCGCCCGGCAGGCGGTCCACCGAATCGCAGGTCGGGCCGAAGATGACGCGCGGCATCGGCTCGTCCTCGCGCGGGGTGCCCTCGGGGGTCAGCACCTGCAGCCGGTCGAGATTGCCGACGATGGGCAGTTCGAATAGCCCGCCATAGACGCCGTCGTTCAGGAACACGTTCTGGCCGTCGCGCACCGCCTTGACGCGGGTGATCAGCGAAAAGGCATCGGCGCAAAGCCCGCGGCCGGGCTCGCAGACCAAGGCCGGGGCCTGGCCGTCGAAAGCCTCGTCGGCGACGCGGCGGATCAGCTGGAAGATCGCGGCCAGGTCGGGCTCGACCCCGGTCACGCGATGCGAGGGGAAGCCGCCGCCCACGTTCAGCCGCCGCGCCTTGACGCCCGCCATGGCGCAGATCTCGGCTGCCGTAGTGATATAGCTTTCCCAGGCATGCGGATCGGTGCATTGCGTGCCCGGGTGGAAGGTCAGCGAGGGGATGTAGCCGCGATCCGCCACCGCGCGCAGCAACTCCGCCGCCAGTTCCGGCGAGGCGCCGAATTTCGAGCCGAAGTCATAGGCCGCGCCCAGCACCGGCAGCTTGAAACGCGGCGAGATCTCGCAATTCTCGGTGGGCACGCGGGCGAAAAGCTTGTCCAGCTCCGAGCGGCTGTCCACCGACCAGGCCTTGATCCCCGCCTCGACGGCATGGGCGATCTCGGCCTGCGAGCGCACGGGGTTGTGGTAATGCCGCGCCGCATCCGGGGCCAGCCGGCCGATCAGGTCGATCTCATAGGGCGAGGCCACGTCGAAGCCCTTGATCCCGGCGGCCGAAAGGGTGCGGATCACCGCCTCGTCCGGGTTCGACTTGACCGCATAGGTGACGAGGCCGGGAAAGCCTTGCAGGAACCGCTGGGCGGTGGCGCGCAAGACCGACGGGGCAAAGACCATCACCGGATTCTCCGGCGCCAGTCTGCGGATGATCTCGGCGGGATTGCTCCAGACGGTCTTGGGGCCGCGGCCCTCGGTCAGTCCCATCGGCATGTCCTTCCTGTGCGCGTGTGGGGTGGAAACAAGTCTGCGCCCTATGGGTTCCGATTGCTGCAATGAAAAGGGTGGAAATGGGCCGCAGCTTCGTTAATATGACGAAAATTTCGGCAAATCGACAGGTGGGCGGGTGGACGAACTTGATCGGGGGATTCTGGCCCATCTGGCGCAGGATGCGCGCATGTCCGTAGCGGTTCTGGCGCGGCGGCTCAAGGTGGCGCGTTCCACCGTGCAGGCGCGGCTGGAGCGGCTGGAAACCTCGGGCGCCATTGCCGGATACACGCTGCGGCTGGGCGATTCCGCGCGCGAGCATCGCATCCGCGCCACCTGCCTGCTGACCATCGAGCCGCGCGCGCAGGCGGCGATCCTGGCCCGGCTGCGCAGCCTGCCCGAGGTCGAGCGCATCCATACCACCAGCGGGCGCGTCGATCTTTTGCTGCAATTGGCCGCCATATCGACCAGCCAGCTTGACGATGTGCTCGATCAGATCGGCGGATTGACCGGCGTCCGCTCAAGCGAGAGCCTGATTCACCTGTCCACCAAGCTGGATCGCGCCACCTGATCGTGTCCCGCGCGCAACAATGTGACGATCGTGTCGCCGTATTTGCGCTGGTCGATCTGCGCGAGTCCCGTGACCGGGGGCGGCGCGGCCGATTCTTCCCAGACCACCATGCCGCCCGGGGCAATCCAGCCACCGGCCAAGGCCGATTCCAGCGCACGTTCGCCCAGCCCCTTGCCATAGGGCGGGTCCAGGAACACCAGCCCATAGGGCGCGCCGCGATTCTCGCCCAGCTTGGTGGCGTCGCGGCGCCAGACATCGGTCACGCCCATGGCGCGGGCCTTTTCGATATTGCTGCGCAGCAGCCCCCGCGCCGCCACGCCGTCATCGACGAAGGCCACGCGCGCCGCGCCGCGCGACAGCGCCTCCAGCCCCAGCGCGCCGGTGCCGGCGAACAGGTCCAGAACCCGCGCGCCGGGGACCGGATTGCCATGCGTGCCGTTGATCAGCAGGTTGAAGATCGATTCGCGCACCCGGTCGGTGGTCGGGCGCAGATGCGCGGCCGGATCGCCGGCGCCGACCTCGGCCAGTTTCAGCCCGCGCAGGGTGCCGCCGACGATCCTCATGCCATCAGCGCCTTCAGGTCGGCGGCCTCGGCCACGGCCTCGGGACTGGGCGAGCGGCCGCCCTCGATCAGCCGCTTGCCGATCATATAGGCGCGGGCGTCGTTCAGCGCGTCCACCGCGATCAGATAGCCGCCGCGGAAATACCAGACCGAGCCGCCATTCGCGGCGGGCCGCGTCACCACCCGGTCGTAACCCAGGTTCAGCCCGGCGATCTGCAATTTCGCGTCGAACTGGTCCGACCAGAACCAGGGCTTGGGCACATAGGCGGCATTCGCGCCCAGCATGTTCGCCGCCACCGCCTCGGCCATGTCGATGGCATTGCCGACGCTTTCCAACCGCAGCCGCCCTCCGGCTGCCGGAAAGCTGGCGCAATCGCCCGCCGCCCAGATCGCCGGATCCGAGCTGCGGCCAAGCGCATCCGTGGCGATGCCGTTGTCGATGGCCAGCCCCGCCGCCTCGGCCAGCGCGGTCTCGGGCGCGATGCCGATGCCGCAGATCACCAGATCGGCCGGCAGGCGGCGGCCATCGGCCAGCTCGACCCCGTCCGCCGCCACGTCGCCGGTGATGCGGGCGATGCCGGTGCCCTCGACGATCTCGACGCCATGGGCACGGTGCAGAGCGCGGATCATGTCCGCGGTCTCGGGTGCGGCGACGCGGCCCAGGATGCGCGGCGCGGCCTCGACCAGCGTCACCTCCAGCCCCAGCTTGCGGGCCACCGCGGCGGCCTCCAGCCCGATATAGCCGCCGCCGATCACCACCAGCCGCCGCCCGGCGACCAGCGCCGGCCGCAGCCCCGCGATGTCGGCCAGGTTGCGCACCACATGCACGCCGGGCAGGTCGCCGCCCATCGCGGCGGGCAGGCGGCGCGGCGCGGCGCCCAGCGTCAGGGCCAGCTGGTCATAGGGATGCTCGCCGCGATCCGTCACCACCATGCGGCGGTCGCGGTCGATGCGGGTAGCGCGCTCGCCCAGGTGCAGGGCGATGCGCTGATCCGCCCACCAGTCCGGGGCGCGCAGCGTCAGCCGGTCCAGCCCCATCTGGCCCAGCAGATAGGCCTTGGACAGCGGCGGGCGCTGATAGGGCGGGGCGGGCTCGTCGCCGATGACCGCGATGCCGCCGTCGTGCCCCAGCGCGCGCAGTTTCGCCGCCAGAGAGGCCGCCGCCTGTCCCGCACCAAGGATCACGATGTTCATTCTTCGCCCTCGCTGGTTTGCCCGCGGCGCAGAGCCTATAGTCGCGCCCGGAACGATGCAATTGACGGAGGAACCGCGCATGTCCATCTCGAAAGGCGACAAGCTGCCCGAAGGCAAGCTGCTCAAACCGGGCGCCAACGGGCCCGAGGAAGTGGCCGCCGCCGATCTGGCCAAGGGCCGCGTGGCGATCTTTGCCGTGCCGGGCGCCTATACGCCGACCTGCACCAATGCCCATATGCCCAGCTTCGTGAAGAACGCCGACAAGTTCCGCGACAAGGGCGTGTCGCGCGTGGTCTGCATCACGGTGAACGACCCCTTCGTGGCCGGGAAATGGGCCGCGGATACCGGCGCGACCGATGCCGGGATCGAGGTGCTGGCCGATGGCGACGGCAGCTTCACCAAGGCGCTGGGGATGAATATCGAGGGCGCGGGCTGGGTCAACGGCCGCTCGAAACGCTATGCCATGCTGGTCAATGACGGCACGGTCGAAGAGCTTCAGGTCGAGGAATCGCCCGGCGCCTGCTCGGTCACCTCGGGCGATTCGCTGCTCGACCTGGTCTGAGGCGCCAGGCGGAACAGCGCCGTGAACTGCTGCGCGGCGCTGCGGTCGCCGCGCAGCGCGATCAGCCCGGCCGAGGCCAGCGCCACCGGCCCCGGCCCATAGACCGCCGCCGCCAGCGCATTGCCCGAACCCTCCAGCACGAAATCCGCCGCCGGCGCCCGCGCCGCCCGGACCCGCGGCATCCCGTCCGTCGAAAGCGCGACCTCGAACCCTTCCTTGCCCGAGACGAAGCCGGCGCGCAGCGGTGATCCGGCGGCACCGGCGCTGTCCACCGTGGCCGAGATCGAGATCATCAGCGCGGAAATGCTGATGAACTTCCGCGGATCGTGTCCCGGCATCACCAGCGCCCAGCGGCACAGCTCGCGCAGCAGCGGATGCAGCGCCCGGCCGGCATCGGTCAGCGCGTAAAGCCCCAGCACATCGTCATGCGCCACCACCCCCGCCTGCACCAGCTGGGTCAGGCGCTGGGTCAGCACGCTGGCGGTGACGCCGGGCAGCCCGGCGCGGATCATCTGGAATCGCTTGGGCGCGAACATCAGTTCGCGCACCACCAGAAGCGCCCAGCGGTCGCCGATGAAATTCAGCGCATGGGCGCCAAGGCACCCTTCTTCATAGCGCAGTCGCGAGATCTTGCCGGTGTCAGTCATGTTTGGATATTAACAGTTGCTTTTTCATACTGCAACTGCCAGCCTGCGACTCATTGGCGCATGCAGCGCCCGATGAGAAGGAAGAGAGATGACCTACTACTCCGGTTTCCTGCTGCCGGTTCCGACGGCGAACAAGCAGAAATACATCGACATGGCCCAGGGGGCCTGGTCCATGTTCAAGCGCCATGGCGCGCTGCGCATGGTCGAGGCCTGGGGCGTGGACGTGCCCCGCGGCAAGGTCAACGACTTCTACATGTCCACCCAGGCCAAGGACGACGAGACCGTGGTGTTCTCGTGGATCGAATGGCCCGACAAGGCGACCGCGGATGCGGGCTTCGAAAAGATGATGTCCGACCCCGAGATGCAGGGACCACCGGAAATGCCCTTCGACGGCATGCGGATGATGTGGGGCGGTTTCGAGCCCATCGTGGACGAGAAGGCCTGAGGGGGCGGCCATGTATCACGGCAAACCCTGCTGGTTCGAGCTCTCCACCGCCAAAGGCGGGCTCGACGCGGCCGAGGCCTTCTATGGCAGGATCCTCGGCTGGACGATCGCGGATTCCGGGATGGAGGGCTTTACCTATCGCCTCGCCAGCCACGGCGGCGACATGGTCGCCGGGCTGATGGAGATGCCGGACGATTGCGCCGACGTTCCGCCCTTCTGGATGATCTATTTCGACGTGGACGATGCCGATGCCACGGCGGCCAAGATCAAGACGCTGGGCGGCTCGGTGTTCCGCGAGCCGGCGGACATTCCCGGCACCGGGCGCTTCGCCGTCGTGACCGATCCGCAGGGCGCCACCTTCGGCATCCTGCAACCGGCGCCGATGGACCCGCAGCCCCCGGTCGAATCCGGGGCCTGGAACCAGGGCAAGGAAAGCCACGGCAACTGGATCGAGCTGATGTCCACCGATCCCGGCGCGGGCTTCGACTTCTATGCCGAGCTGTTCGGCTGGACAAAGTCCACCGCCATGGACATGGGCGAGATGGGCACCTACCAGCTGTTCGCCTGGCAGGGCGGCGAGATCGGCGGCATGATGGGGCTGGGCAATGCGCCCGTGCCCTGCTGGCTGCCCTATTTCGGCGTGAACGGTGTCGATGCCGCCATCGCCCGCATTCGCGACGGCGGCGGCGAGGTCCTGCACGGCCCGATGGAGGTGCCTGGGCCGGCCTTCATTGCGGTGGCGCGCGACCCGCAGGGCGCGCATTTCGCCATCGTCGGGCCCAAGGACGAAACGCCATGATCCGCGCGACCCTGATCGCGCTTGCTCTCTGGGCCGCACCCGCTGCGGCCCAGGAGGTGACGCCAGAGAGCATCCCGCGCGGCCAGCAGGACTATCACGCCGCCGGCGCCGGGGCCTATCGCCTGGACCCGGCGCATGCGGCGGTGCAGGCCCGCGTGCCGCATATGGGCTTTTCGGTCAGCGTGTTCCGTTTCGGCGCCGTCTCGGGCCAGCTCGACTGGAACCCGGACGACCCGGCGCAAAGCCGGCTGGAAGCCGAGGTCGAGATCGCCTCGATCATGACCCCGGTCCAGGGCTTTGCCGAGATCCTGACCGGCCCGAACTATCTGGACAGCGCGGCGAACCCCACCGCGCGCTTCACCGCCGACAGCTTCAGCGCGGAAAGCCCGACCAAGGGCAAGGTCTCGGGCCAGCTGACGCTGCTGGGCAAGACCCAGCCCGCCACATTCGACGTGACGCTGATCGGCGCGGGCAAGGGCTATACCGGCGACGAAGCCGGCAATCCGATCATCCGCGACCTGATCGGCATCCATGCCCGGACCGACATCGACCCGCAGGCCCATGGCATGAACGAATTCTTCACCGATCCGATCACCATCGAAATCGACGCCGAGTTCGCCCGGCAGGAGTAAGCCATGACATTCGTGATCACGACCTACGACTGGGTGCCGCCCTTTGCCGTGGGCTATGTCCGCGACCTGCGCATCCGCTGGGCTTGCGAGGAAGCCGGCCTGCCCTACGAGATCGAGACCACCAGCGTGCGCGAAAAGACCCCGCAGCATTTCGCCCGCCAGCCCTTCGGCCAGGTGCCGATCCTGCGCGACGGTCCGCTTTCGCTGTTCGAGAGCGGCGCCATCCTGCTCTATCTCGGCGAACGTTCCGAGGCACTGATGCCGCGCGAGGCCGCCGCGCGGGCCGAAACGCAGCAATGGCTGGTCGCCGCGCTCAACAGCCTTGAACCGGCGGTGATGGCCATGGCGCTGGCGCGGATCTTCGATCAGGACGCAAGGGCCGAGGAACTGGCCCTGCCGCGCCTGCACGAGCGTCTGGAGCAGCTGGTCCCGGTGCTGGAGGGGCGGGACTTCGTCGCGGCCGGCCGCTTCACCATCGCCGACCTGCTGCTGGCCGATGTGCTGCGCGTGGTGGACAGCCTGGGCGAGCTGGGGGCCCATCCGGTGCTTTCCGCCTACATGAACCGCATCACCGCCCGCCCGGCCTTCCAGCGCGCCCATGCCGCGCAGCTCGCGCATTTCGCGCAGGCCGCGTGATGCTGACGCTCTACGGCCACCCCCTGTCCTCCTATACGCAGAAGGTGCTGATCGCGCTTTACGAACTGGGGACGGATTTCGAGTTTCGCCATATCGACCTGGGTGACGAGGGCGACCGGGCACTGATGCGCTCGCTTGAACCCATGGGCCGGATGCCGGCGCTGCGCGAGGGCGATCTGGTGCTGTCGCAAAGCTCGCTGATGATCGAATGGCTGGACCGGCACCATCCCGGGCCGCAGCGCCTGCTGGACCCCGACCCCGACGCCTCGCTGCCGGCGCGGCAATGGGATCGCTTCCTGGATTTCCAGGTCATGCAGATGATGCAACAGATCGTCGATGCCCGCATCTTCATGTCCGAGGGGGCCGAGGAGCGGGTCTCGCCCTTTGCCCGCGGCAAGCTGGACCTGGCCTATGCCGCGCTCGACCGGCAGCTGGACGGCCGAGACTGGATCGTCGGCGGCTTCGGCCTGGCGGATTGCGCCGCCATGCCGGCGCTGTTCTATGCCGGGGCCATCCATCCCTTCGATGCCCACCCGGCGCTGTCGGCCTATTTCGACCGGCTGATGCAACGGCCTTCGGTCCAGCGGGTGATCGCGGGCGCGCAGCCCTGGTTTCAGTATTTTCCCTTCAAACAGGGGATTCCGGCGCGCTTCCTGACCTAGCGCCTCTTGGCCTTTCGCCCGCGCTTCGCTATCCCCTTTTCGATTCGAGGGGTAAGCGACATGGCCATGGACAAGACTTTCGACGCCGGGACCGCCGAGGCGCGGATCGCGCGGGAATGGGCGGCAAGCAATGCCTTCGCCGCGGGCGCCAATGCGAAGCCGGGGGCGAAAAGCTTCTCGGTGGTGATCCCGCCCCCGAACGTGACCGGCAGCCTGCATATCGGCCACGCGCTGAACAACACGCTGCAAGACATCCTGGTGCGCTGGCACCGGATGCGCGGTTTCGACACGCTGTGGCAGCCCGGCCAGGACCATGCCGGCATCGCCACGCAGATGGTGGTCGAGCGCCAGATGGCCGAGCGGCAGGAACCCAACCGCCGCGAGATCGGGCGCGAGGCCTTCCTGCAAAAGGTCTGGGCCTGGAAGCAGGAATCCGGCCATACCATCGTCGAGCAGCTGAAGCGCCTGGGCGCCAGCTGCGACTGGTCCAGGAACGCCTTCACCATGTCCGGCGCCCCCGGCGCGCCCGAGGGCGAGGAGGGCAATTTCCACGATGCCGTCATCAAGGTCTTCGTGGACATGTATGAGAAGGGGCTGATCTATCGCGGCAAGCGGCTGGTCAACTGGGACCCGCATTTCGAGACCGCGATTTCCGACCTTGAGGTCGAGAACCGCGAGGTTCCCGGCCATATGTGGCATTTCAAATATCCGCTGGCCGGCGGCGAAACCTATGAATATGTCGAGCGCGACGCCGACGGCAACGTCACCCTGCGCGAGATGCGCGACTATATCAGCATCGCCACCACCCGGCCCGAAACCATGCTGGGCGACGGCGCCGTGGCGGTGCATCCGGACGACGCCCGCTATGCCCCCATCGTCGGCAAGCTTTGCGAGATCCCGGTCGGGCCCAAGGAGCACCGCCGCCTGATCCCGATCATCACCGACGACTATCCCGACCCGGATTTCGGCTCGGGCGCGGTCAAGATCACCGGCGCGCATGACTTCAACGACTATGCCGTCGCCATGCGCAACGACATCCCGCTCTATGTGCTGATGGACGGCAAGGGGCGGATGCGCGCCGACGGCCTGTCCTATGAGGAAAGCGCCGAGATCGCCACCCGCGCCGCCAAGGGCGAGGACGTGGGCGACGTCTCGAACGTGAACCTGGTCCCCGAGGAATTGCGCGGCCTGGACCGCTACGAGGCGCGGGCCCGCGTGGTCGAGGCGATTACCGAGGAAGGGCTGGCGGTCACCTATCTGCACAAGTCCATCGACAAGGAAACCGGCGCCGAGCATCTGGAGCGCCGGCCGCTGGTGGACAGCAAGCCGATCATGCAGCCCTTCGGCGACCGCTCGGGCGTGGTCATCGAGCCGATGCTGACCGACCAATGGTTCGTGGACACGGCGAAGATCGTCGGCCCGGCGCTGGAGGCGGTGCGCTCGGGCCAGACCCGCATCCTGCCCGAACAGCACGAGAAGGTCTATTTCCACTGGCTGGAGAATATCGAGCCCTGGACCATCAGCCGCCAGCTCTGGTGGGGCCACCAGATCCCGGTCTGGTACGGGCTCGACCTGCGGCTGGAAGGCCAGGTCGAGGACGACCATGACGGCGTGCTGGACGAGGTCGAGATCTTCGCCCTGCTGGAAGAAGGCCTGGTGCATCGCGACGAGATCCACCATGCCGCGTCGAGCTTTGCCGAGGTGGTCGAGAAGTTCCGCGATTCCATCGCCGAGCTGCCGGTGCCGCTGGAAATGGCCCGCGTGACCGAGGTTGCCGACCGCGAGGCCGCCATCGACGCTTTTGCCCAGGGGCTGGCGGACTACAACCTGACGCAGGATCCGACCAAGCTGGTCTATCCGGTCTGGCGCGACGCGGACGTGCTGGACACCTGGTTTTCCTCGGGGTTGTGGCCCATCGGCACGCTGGGCTGGCCCGAGGACACGGCCGAGTTGCGCCAGTATTTCCCGACATCGGTGCTGGTCACCGGCTTCGACATCATCTTCTTCTGGGTGGCCCGGATGATGATGATGCAGCTGGCCGTGGTCGGGCAGGTGCCGTTCCGCACCGTCTATGTCCACGGCCTCGTGCGCGACGAAAAGGGCGCCAAGATGTCGAAGTCGAAAGGCAACGTCATCGACCCGCTGACCCTGATCGACGAATATGGCGCCGATGCGCTGCGCTTCACCCTGACCAGCATGGCCGCCATGGGCCGCGATCCCAAGCTGGGGCCGAAACATGTCGAGGCGAACCGCAATTTCGTCACCAAGATCTGGAACGCCACCCGCTTTGCCGAGATGAACGGCGTGCGCGGCGGCGTGGCGCGGCCCCAGCCGCAGCATGTGGTGAACCGCTGGATCATCGGCGAGGTCGCCCGCATCCGGCAAGCCACCGACGAGGCGCTGGAAACATTCCGCTTCAACGATGCGGCGACCGGGCTTTACGCCTTCGTCTGGGGCAAGGTCTGCGACTGGTACGTCGAGTTCTCCAAACCCCTGTTCGACGGTGAATATGGCGAGGAGACCCGGGCCACCATGGGCTGGGTGCTGGACCAGTGCTATACCCTGCTGCACCCGATCATGCCCTTCGTCACCGAAGAGCTGTGGGCGCTGACCGGGGATCGCCAGCGGATGCTGGTGCATGGCGACTGGCCCGCCTACGGCGCCGAGCTGATCGACGCCGAGGCCGACCGGCAGATGAACTGGGTGATTGCGCTGATCGAGGCCATCCGCTCGGCCCGCGCCCAGATCGGCGTGCCGGCCGGCGCCCGCCCCGACCTGATCGTGACCGAGGCCGACGATGCGGCGCGGGCGGCGCTGGCCGCCAACGCGCCGCTGATCGAGCGGCTGGCGCGGGTGAATGCGCCTGCCGAGGGTACCATGGGGCCGGGCATGATCTCGGTCGCGGCGCTGGGGGCGAGCTTCGCGCTGCCGGTCGGCGAGATGATCGACGTCAAGGCCGAAACCGCGCGGCTGGAAAAAGCTGCCGCCAAGGCCGAAAAGGATGCGCAAGGATTGCGCGGGCGGCTGGCCAATCCGAAATTCGTCGAGAATGCCGAAGCCGAGGTGATCGAGGAGACGCGCGAGAAGCTCGCGGCGCTGGAGGACGATCTGGCGCGCATCCGCGCGGCGCTGGCGCAGCTGGCGGCGATGTAAGCCACCGGCCCTTGCGCCGTGCCGGTGGCTCGGTCGCAGGGGTATTTGGAAAACGGAAAGGCGGGCGGGATGCGCTGGCTGGAACGGATTGCCGAACGGATGATGCTGAAGGCCAGGGCCGAGGGCAAGCTTTCGGGCCTGGAGGGCGAGGGCAAGCCCTTGCCGCAGCGGCATGAGCCCGAGACGGGCGAGGCCATCGGCTTTCGGATCATGGCCGAGGCCGGTGTCCTGCCCGAAGAGATCGTGCTGAAGAAGCGTATCGACGGCGAGCGCACGGCGCTGGCCGGGATCCCGGAAGGGGCCGAGCGCGACGCGGCGCTGGCGCGGATCGCCGATCTGGAGATGCGCCGCGCCATCGCCATCGAGGCGCGGCGGCGGTTCATGAAGAGCTAAAGCGCGCGGCCGATGGCCCTGGCGATCATCGCCGGAACCTCGGGGGCGAGGCCGACGGGGGGCAGAAGGAGGCCCTGGAAGCGCGCCTGGGAGAGGGCCGCGGGCAGGTCGTCGGTGACGTGATCGGCCTGGGTGGCAAAGAGCGGCAGGCAGATCGCCTGCGCGGGCAGGCCGCGGGCGGCCTCGGCGATATGGGGCGCTTCCTCGATGAAGCCGCAGGTCGCGGCGGCGGCATGCGGGGCGAGGCTTGCCGCGATCTGCCGTGCGGCCTCGGACGGCGCGCGCGAGCGGCCGGAGCCGTGGGCGGCGACCAGCACATGGGTTTCGGCCAGCCGCCAGCCCTGCGCCTCGGCCGCCCCGGCGACCTGGGCGAGGCAGAGCGCGGGCAGGCCGGGATCGCTGCCGAAGGGCGGCAGGATGTGGGCCTGCGCCGCACCGGCCAGCGCCAGCCGGCGGGGCAGTTCGCTGCGGGTGAACCAGCCCGTCGCCATGAACAGCGGATAGATCAGCGTCTCGTCATCCGCCCGGTCCAGCGCGCCGGGCATGGCCAGCGTCGCGCCCCGGACCTGCGCACCGGGGACATGGATGCGGGCGGCCAGCGCCTCGATGGCCTGTTGCTGCGGGGCGGGGTCGCCGGGCTGGCCATGGGCGACGATCAAGACCTGGGGCGGCACCCTAGGCACGGAAGGCGGCGGCGAAGGGCTCGGGGATGGCGAATTCCTCCAGCGCGCGGGCGCGGGCCATGGCCGACATCTTGCGCGCGGTCCTTTCCACGATGCGTTGCAACTCGTCCGGGTCGCGCCCCTCGGCAAAGGGGCCCATATACCAGCGGATGAAGGTGAAGCAGGCCACGTCCTCCAGCGCCTGCACCTCGTCGTCGCGCTTGATGCCCTGCTTGGTCAGCATCTTTTCGGCATGGGCGATATCCTCGTCGCCATAGCCGGCCTCGCGCATGATGCCGGCGATGCGGGCGGCGTGGCGGCGGCCCTGCTCGGTGCGCCATGCCAGATAGCCGGCGCGGTCCATCGGATAGGCGTCGCGGGGCAATTGCCAGCGTTCGACATGCTGGCCGCGGCAGGCGATGCGCAGCGGTTCCGAGGCATCGGGGTAAAGCGCCTGCTGTTCGGCCGTCATGCGCTGGCCGTAGAGCAGCGCCTCGGGCTGGCCGTCCGGGCTGCGATGCGGGTCGGCGGAATTGGCCTTGTCGACGGCGTCGAAAGCTTTCTGAAGGCGGGTCATGCGGTCCTCTTTTTACGCCATCATGCCGCAGGAGCGCGCGGCGTCAACGCGGATTGCCGTCGCGCGGGCGCAAGGCTAGGCTTCCGGCATGGAATGGGGCGAATTCATCCTGGCGCTGGCGGCCTTCCTGGGCTCGCATGTCATCCCGGCCCGGTTTCGCGAGCCGCTGGTCGCGGGGCTGGGGCGGCGTGGCTATGTCATCGGCTACAGCCTGCTGTCGCTGGCGCTGCTTTACTGGCTGATCCTGGCGGCGGCGCGGGCGCCCTATGTCGAGCTTTGGCCGCAGGAGCCATGGATGCGCTGGCTGGTCAACATCGCCATGCCCGTGGCGGTGCTGGCGGCGGCAGTGGGCGGCATGGCGGGGCTGATGGCGGGCTTCACGCTCTGGGGCGCGGCGCATCTGGTCGCGAACGGCGATCTGGCGCATGTGGTCCTGTTCGGCCTTCTGCTGGTCTATGCCCTGTTCGGGCTGGCGATCAGCCTGCGCCGCGGTATCGCGCTGCGCCCGACCTGGCCGCGGCTGGCCGCGGCGGTGCTGGTCTGGCTGGCGCTGTACCACCTGCATCCGCTGGTGATCGGGGTCAGTCCCCGGCCTTAGGCTCGAGCACCCTGAAGCCCTCGGGGATGCGGTCGCGCCCGTCGAGAATCAGATCGGCCAGCAGGACCGCGCAGGCCGGCGCCATGGCGAGACCGATCTTGAAGCCGCCATTCGCGACGTAATGGCCGGGCCGCCCGGGCCAGGGGCCGACCAGCGGCGCACGGGATTTCGCCCGCGGCCGGATGCCGGCCCAGCGATCCACGACCGGCGCATCGCCAAGCGCCGGGCAGAGCGCGCGGGCCTTGTCGATCAGCGCCTCGAGCTGCGCGTCGGTGCCGGTGTCCATGGCGTCGCGTTCCGAGGTCGAGCCGATGGCCACCGTGCCGTCGGCATGGGGCACGATATGCAACCCGTCGGCGAAGACCTGCGGCTGATCGGGGGCGGAAAACGCCAACAGCGCCGATTGTCCCTTGACGCCGCTGCCGCCGAAAGGCGTAAGCCCCGCCACCCCCGTGGCCCAGATCGCCGGGGCATCCGGCGCCGCTTCTCCCTCGACGATCTCGCCGCCCCGGGCGCGGATCGCAGCGGCCAGCGCGGCGCCAGCCCGGCGCGGGCTGATCCGCGCCGTCAGCCGGTCCACCAGCCACCGCCCCGAGGGCGAGGCCGGCACCAGCACCCCCTGCGGCGCATCGGTCAGCTCCATCCCCGCCCAGGCCGGCCAATGCGCGCTGGCCGCTTCGATGCGCTCGGCCATGCGCGCCTCGGCACCCTCGGCCACCGGCTGGATGCGGCCGGTGCGGGCATAGCCGGGATCCACGCCGCCCGCCGCCGCGACCTCGGCCCACCAACCGGCCGCCGCAACCAGCGCCTCCAGTTGCACCTGCTTCTTGGCGTTCCAGTTCTCGGGCGCATGCGGGGCCAGCGCCCCAACATGCCCGCCCGAGGCGCCGGCGCCGATCCGCACCGCCTCGAAGATCCGCACGCGCGCCCCGCGCCGCACCAGCTCCCATGCGCAGGCGAGACCGAACACCCCCGCGCCCGCCACCGTGATTTCGCTTGCCATTCCGCCGCCCCTTGCCGCATTTGCCGTGCAAAAGAGGAGTTAGCGCGGATGGATCAGCGCGACCAGAGCGGCGCCGACCTGGACTGGCGCGAGGGTGCGATCCCGGTCTCGCGCCGCTTCGACGACCCCTATTTCAGCCTGAACGGCGGGCTGGACGAGACGCGCCATGTCTTTTTGGCCGGCAACGACCTGCCGCAGCGGCTGAGGCCCGGCTTTCATGTCGCGGAACTGGGCTTCGGCACCGGGCTGAACCTGCTGGCGCTGGCGCAGGTCGCCACGGTGCCGATCCGCTTCACCAGTTTCGAGGCTTTCCCGATGAGCGTCGAGGAGCTCGCCCGCGCCCATGCCGCCTTTCCCGAACTGGAGCCGCTGGCGCGGCAGTTGCGCGACAAATGGCCGCAGCGGCGCCTCACCCTGGGCACGGTCGCGGCCGAGATCATCGAGGCGGACGCCCGTAAGGCGCTGCCCGACTGGGACGGCCGCGCCGATGCCTGGTTCCTCGACGGGTTCTCGCCCGCCAAGAACCCGGAACTCTGGGGCGAGGCGCTGATGGCCGAGGTGGCGGCCCATACCGTGCCGGGCGGCACCTTTGCCACCTATACCGCGGCGGGCCATGTGCGCCGGGCGCTGGCGGCGGCGGGGTTCACGGTCGGCCGCGCCCCCGGCTTCGCCGGCAAGCGTCACATGAGCCGCGGCCGGCTCTAGCGCCGGACCGGCGGGATGCGCGAGGGGGCATAGGTCGGCGCATGCGGCGGCCGGCCATGGGTGCGGCGCCAGAAACCCGGCCCGCCCCGGCGCAGGAAGACCGGCACCGCCAGCACGATCCCGGCGACGAAGCCGGCGGCATGGGCGACATAGGCCACGCCGTCATTCACCATGCTGGCGCTCGACAAAAGCTGGATGCCGAACCAGGCCAGCAGCAGCACCCAGGCCGGGATGGTAAAGCGGCGGATGATGACGATGATGATGGCGATCACATCGACGCGGGCGCGCGGGAACATCAGCAGATAGCCACCCATCACCCCGGCGATCGCGCCCGAGGCGCCGACCATGGGAATGTCGCTCATCGGATCGGTGGCGATCTGCCCCGCAGCCGCCGCCAGCCCGCAGGCAAGATAGAAGACCAGAAAGCCGAGGCGGCCCATCTGATCCTCCAGATTGTCGCCGAACACCCACAGGAACAGCATGTTGCCGGCGATATGCATGATCCCGGCATGCAGGAACATATGCGTCACCAGCCCCCACAGCCAGTCGCCATGCGCGATCGCCACCGGATAGAGCGCCAGCCGGTGCCACAGTTCGACCTGCCCGCCCGCCCAGGGCATGGTGATCAGGAACATCGCCACGTTCAGCAGGATCAGCGCATGGGTCACATAGGGCGTGCGCTCGGAGGGGTTGTGGTCGCGGATCGGGAACATGGCCTCAGCCTGAAGCATCGCATGGGCGCGCGCAAGCGGGCCTGTTCGGATCGCCGACCCGCGTATAGCATCGGCTCCGAATCGCATCGAGGAGGGGCCCGAGATGACCAGCCTGACCGACCGCAAGAATGCCGCCATCTCGCGCGGCGTGGGCATGACC
>NZ_LLWQ01000016.1 GCF_001447385.1 Paracoccus sp. MKU1
CTGGTCAAGGTGAACCAGATCGGCACCCTGACCGAGACGCTGGACGCGGTGCGCATGGCCGACCGCGCGCGCTATACCTCGGTGATGTCGCACCGCTCGGGCGAGACCGAGGACGCCACCATCGCCGACCTGGCCGTGGCGACGAATTGCGGCCAGATCAAGACCGGCTCGCTTGCGCGCTCGGACCGGCTGGCGAAATACAACCAGCTGATCCGCATCGAGGAAATGTTGGGCGCCGCCGCCGAATATGCCGGGAAATCCATCCTGCGCGGCTGAGCCGGACGAGATCGGAACGCTGAAGGGCGACGGAGAGACCGCTCTATTTCACGCTATGTGGCCCCCTGACGCCCCGGCGAGAGAGGAGCCCACAAGAAGGCGAAAGTAGCCGCGCGCCCCATCGGACGGTATCACGCAACAACGGCACTCACAGTCGATGATCCGTAGTGCCGATGTCTTTGGCGAAAAAGTGGATGGCATCAAGATCGGCGGCAGCTCAACCTCTTACGCTTCAAGGGTCTCTGTCATGACCGTAGTGTATTTCACGCCTCGGCAGGCCCTGGTTTCCTATGATCAGGGATGGAGCGAGAGTTCATCATGACGAAACCTCAGCCAGTCGGTCAGTAGATTTTATCGCAGTTTTGCGCAAATTGGGGTAGGTTCCGCTCCTCGGCACGCAACCAACGATACTTGCGATTGGTCGAACGCCAGATCCCAAAGCTTGCCGCTTAGTGTAACTGATTGCGGTCATTTGAAAAACACTGTTGGGCATGACCACGGACTAGACTTCGACGACAGTTTCGAGACCCGTTCCCCGGGCCGCCTCTCCGAGAACTGCCGGTTGGGGACGAAAACTCCTTTCGACCTCGGCACGGTATAGGGCAAGCTGCTTCTGGCGCTCGCCTTCGTCCCAGCCGAGAACCCCGGCGGCGTGCCGGGAGGCCTCCTCAGCCAGGCCGAGGCCGAGATCGTCCGACCAGGCGACCAGCAGGCGCCGGCGCAGGATATCGGACAGGGTCCGCGCCTGCTCGTCGACGATGGCGCGCCGGACGCTTGCGGCGGTGACGCGGTCCTCGTCGGCCTGGCGCGACAGAGCATAGTCGAGGACACGCGACGGACCCGATGGCGCAACATGCCGGCGGAGCGCCCGCACGAGCCTTCTCCCGGCGTCCCGGTGGGTCATGAAGAGCCCGCCGGTGAAGACGATGAACCCCGGCATGCCGCGGTCCGACAGGTCGTGCTCGCGGACGTCGAAGGTTCCTTGCGGCGCATTCGGCCCGGCGGTGCGTGGCCGGACGGCCGCCCAGCTGTAGATCACATCGTCGGGCGTCAGGTTCAGGTCCGGGAAGAGTCGGCTCGCATCCGCAAGAATCTCTGCGATCTCGGCGTCGGTCGCCCGGAATTCGGTCGCCTTGGCGTCTGCGGTGGAGTCGGCAGGGCCGATATAGTGCAGATCCCCCCAGGGAAAGAGGTAGAAGGGGGTGCCACGTTCGGTCACCGTCTCGAAGCCGAGGCCACGGGCGCCCGCTGGCAGACGGACGAGGAGGTTCACGCCCTTCGCTCCGGTGTTGAGGCGCGGAGCGTGGTTGGAGGCGAGGCCGGTTATGTCGTCGACCCAGGCACCGGCGGCGTTGATGACCGCCTTGGCGGTGACGATGGAAGTGGCGCCGTCATGTTCGAGCGTCGCTTCCCATCCGGTACCGCCGCGCGCGAGACCGACAAGCCGCGTATGGTTGCGCGCGTCGAGGCCAGCTTCGCGACCCTTCAGGATGGTATCGACAACGATGCGTTCAGGCGAAGGATACTGATACTCCACATAGCGGAAAGCGCCGCGCAGCTGGTCGGCTTTCGCCGTCATCCGCAGCAGCGGATGCGCCCGGGCTTCCTTCGCGCTCAGGAACGCGGCTTCCAGCGGAACCTCGCCGCCGCCAAGCAGCCGCAAGGCCTTGGCCGCGGCGCGCATCTGCAATCCGGTGATGCCGGTGGCGCCGCCGAACGGCACGTAGAATTCGAGCTTGCGCACCCGGTCCGGCGAGGAACGCACAAAGGCCGCGCGCTCTCGCATGGCCCGGCGGGCGAGTTCGAGCGACGAGACGATGCGGCGCGGGTCGCGCAGCAGTTGCATTATCCCTGCGCCGTGCATGTCCATGAAATACATGAACCCGCAGTTTTGCAGGCGAGAGGTGCGGCTGCTCGTCGCCGACGCATAATCGCCCTGCTCCACCAGAAGCGTGCGGTAACCGGCGGATGCGGCGTGATGCCCGGCCGCCGCGCCGATGATGCCGCCGCCGACCACGAGGACATCGAATTCGCGAGTCATGTCTTGACCTCTCGTTTCTGCTGATCTGCCGGGCGCCCCGTTTACGGGGCGTCCGCTCCATTTCCCGCCTCCCTCTCCGAGGGAGCAGGCGGGCGCCTATTCGATCAGGCGCGGCTCACCGGTCTCGGCTCCGCTGCGTTCGAGCCCGTTCGCCTCAAGGATGTCCGCGATCTGGCCAGTCGTGTGGAACTCCTGAATCTCGGCATCGATCGCCGCGCCCAGTTCGGGGTTGCCCGGATGATAGAGCAACGCGATCTGCGCGGGCTCGACCGACACCGGCACGCGCTCGTCGGGCTGGGCGATCACGATCTCGACCCCCTCATAGGCGCCCTGACTCTTGGCATAGGCGCCGGTGCCATAACCTTCGACCGCCACGTCGATCCGACCGGTCATCAGATCCTGCGCCAGCGCGACAGGGTTCGGATAGAGAACGACCGAGGATTCAAGCGCCCTCTCTAACTGGCCCGCATAGAGGAAGCCCGAGACGGCGCCGACCCTCTTCCCTTCAAGCTCGGCCAGCGTGCTGTAGCCTTCGCGCGAATAGAAAGCCATCTGGTCGACATACATCGGGTAGGAAAGGCCGAGGACCTTGGCCCGCTCCGCCGTGCGGAACCAGTCGCCGATCCCGAGATCGACCTTTCTGGTCAGGACGTTCTGGATGACCGCCGAGGGATCGACAACCGCGGGCACGACCTTGAGGCAGTTGCGCTCGGCGATGAGGTTGACGACTTCGGTGTCGATGCCGCCTATCGCGTTGCCGTCCCCCACCGTCGCGAAGGGCGGGTAGTTGTAGACGGCGACCGTCAGCGCCCCGGGGGTGACGGTGGGGAACTCGTGCTTCGGCGTGCAGTCCTGTGCCGCTGCCGCCTGGGACATCGCGACGAGGCAGAAGCCGAGTAAGCTCAGTTTATTCATTTTAACGCTCCCTGTTGATTAGAAGTGGCGGCTGAGCCGTCGTTCGAGAAAGCCGACCACGATCGTGGCGGGGATGCAGACCGCGGCATAGAGAATGGCGGTCAGCGTGAAGAGCGGCATGTAGCGGAAGGTATTCGAGCCGATCAGCTGCGCCTTGCTCATGAGTTCGGGCAAGGCCACGACGAAGGCCAGCGACGAGGCCTGAAGCATCAGGATCGAAAAGCCGAGCAGCGCCGGCACCGAGACCGGCAGGCCCTGCGGCAGGATCACGATCCGCAGGATGTCGAGCCGCGTCATGCCAAGGGCCTCGCCCGCCTCGCGCTGGCCCTGCGGCACCGATTCCAGCCCGGCCCTGATGATCTCGCTGGTATAGGCGGCCGTGCACCAGGTGAAGGCGATGGTCACAGAAGCGAAGGACGAGAAGGTGAGGCCGACCGATGGCATGCCGAAATAGACGAACTGCAACAGGACGAGGATCGAGGCGCCGCGCCCGATCTCGACCACCGAGAGCGAGGGCAGCTTCAGCCAGGTCGATCTGGTCTGGAGCGACAGCGCGAGCAACAGCCCGAGCGGGATGCCGAGGAAAAGCGAGGCGCCGGTCACAAGCAGCGATAGCCTGTAACCCGTGAGGAGTTGCGGAAGGGACTGTCGCCAGAATTCGAGCATGTCGATCATTTTGCGACCCTCGCGCGCAGCCGCTGGTCGATTTCCCGGCTCGCCAGGGCGATGGGGACGCTCAGCAGGATGTAGAGGGCCCCCGCGAAGGCGAAGCTTTCGAGGCCCCTGAACGTGACCTGCGACACATGGGACGCCTTGAAGGCGATTTCCGGGACGCCGATCGTGGATGCGATCGCCGTGTCCTTCAGCAGCCCGATCCCGTAGGAGACGACCGAAGGCAGCGAGATGCGCATGAGTTGCGGGATGATCACATCGACCATCCGCCAGACGGGAGGCATGCTGAGCGCCCGAGCCGCTTCTCCCTGACCGGGATGGATGGCCTTGAGCGAGCCGCGAAAGATCTCGGCCATGTTCGCGCCGGTGATGAGACCCAGCCCGATCGCGGCGGCCTGGAACGGGCTCACCTGAACGATGCCGCTGCCGATCCCGAAATAGATCAGGAACAGCCAGACGATCGGCGGCACCGACCTGAACGCCAGGATCAGGACGGTGGCGGCGAAATCGAGGAGCGCCACGCCGGAGGTCCGCATCGCGCAAAGTACGCCGCCAAGGATGATACCGATGGCGAGCGCGGTCAGCGAGAGCGCAATCGTCCAGGTGACGCCGCTGAGGATCGTCGCCATCATCTGCGCGCTCATCGGTTCAGCACCGCGCCGAGGAACTGCTTGGCGCGCTCGCTGTGCGGTGATCGCATGACCTGCACACTCGGGCCTTCCTCGATGATCTTGCCGTCGGCCATGATGATGACGCGGTTGGACACGCTCTCGGCGAAGTGCATCTCGTGAGTGACGACGATCATCGTCATACCGGCGGTCGCGAGTTCCTGCATCACGTTCAGAACCTCGAGCCCCAGTTCGGGGTCCAGCGCCGAGGTCGGCTCGTCGAAGAGCATCAGTTCCGGCTCAAGCGCGAGCGCGCGGGCGATGGCGATCCGCTGCTGCTGGCCGCCCGAGCAGCGGGCGGGATACTGATCGGCCTTGCTACCCAGACCGACACGTTCCAGCAACTGGCGCGAGACCGCGTCGGCCTCTTCCCGGCTGCGTTTCAGCACGCGCTCCTGCGCGATACTGACATTGCGCAGGACCGAGAGATGCGGAAAGAGGTTAAACGACTGGAAGACCATGCCGATCGGCCGACGGAAGGCCAGCAGTTCCCGGCGGGTGATCTTGCGGAAGGCGTCGATCTCGACGTCGCCGACGCGGATGGCCCCCGCACTCGGCCGTTCGAGCAGATTGATACAGCGCAGCAGCGTGCTCTTGCCCGACCCGCTGGGACCAATGATCGCGATGACCTCGCCGGGATCGACGGTCAAATGGATGTTGTCGAGAACCCGATGGGCACCGAAGTCCTTGCACAGACCGGCGACTTCGACCATTACCCGTTGCGATCCAGAAGAAGTTTGCGAGGGGAGGATATGCATCAGGGCATCGTCCTCCGGCATTGATCCTCGCAGGGACGAATCCCTGTTCGATGCAGATCCCGCATCATCAGCAGTCCTTTCCCCGTTGATCCGCGGCCAGGGCGTCTGGCCGGAAACGCGCCGCTTGGGCGGCTTTGTGTGTTGTCGACCATGGATGCTACAGGGCGCAGTCTCGATCGGATTGTGTATCTGATACGAAATTGATAACCGTTGATCCATTCAGTCAGGATGGAGCGGGCGCAGCCCTGCCGCTGCCAGCGGCGTTCCAGCAAGCGCGCATGCCGTCTCGAGTCGCCGTCTAGGTCGTGGCGGCAGGGGGATGCTGGCCGGAGCTGGCGCTTTCAGGCGCCGGAGGCACGGGAGCCTTACCCGTCTTCCGCTCGTAGAGGCGATATTCGAGCGGGCTGATCCCGAAATAGCGCTTGAAGGCGGTGCAGAAATGCGCCGCATCGCAGAAGCCGAGATCATAGGCGATCTCGGTGACGGTCCGCCGCCGGTTCAACAAAAGCTCGCGCGAGGCGAGCATGCGCATGTCGCGCCAGAAGGCGGCGGGCGATGTCTGGAGATCCTCGGCGAAGGCCCGGTTGAGTCGGGCGCGAGTCGCATTGAGCGAACGTGCCAGCGAATCGATCGAGCAAGGCGCGTCTATCCCGAACTCCATCGCCCGCACCGCATTGACCGTAAGCTGCGAGGCTCGGGCCAGTGCCTCGGCATAGGGCTTGGTCTTCAGGACGATACGCGGCTCTCCCGGTTTGAAGAGCAGGAAGCTCATCGCCTTCTCGGCGCGACTGGTTTCGCCATAGGCAGCGACGAGCTGTGCCGCCACCTCGACCGCGGCGAAGCCGCCCGGGCAGGTGATAAAGGGACCATCGCTGACGAAGTTCTCGTCGGATACCGCCTGGACATTCGGAAAGCTTCGGACGAACTCCTCGAACACCTCGAAATGCAGCGCACAGCGGCGCCCGTCGAGCAGGCCGCTGCGCGCCATCACGAAGCTGCCGCTGCAAAGGCCGACTATAGGAATGCGACGGTCGGCCTCGGCGCGCAGATATTCATAAGTCTCGGGCAGGATCTCCGAGTGCTTGCGCAGAAGCCCGCCACAAACGACAAGACAATCATATCGCGGCCGCTCGGAGAGCGCCGCCGTCGGTTTCACCTCCAGCCCGCAACTCGATCGCGGCGGCCCGGCGCCCGCCGCCAGGAAATCCCAGGAAAAGTAGATTTGACGGCTTCCGTCGCTGCGGTCGGCGGCCAGCCGAAGGGTGTCCACGAAGCTCGCCATCGGCGTCAGGGTGAAATCGGGGCAGAGCAGGACGCCTACCTTGAGGTAGGGAAGGCCGTGGCCGGGGGAAGGCAGGAAGATTGGCTGGACCATGTATCGCAGAGCCGAAAGGTGCGTCGAATCTTATGAAGATCGTTCCATATGCACAATCCGAAATCTATCTGTCGGGGACAGGGCGGAGTTGAGCATCATCCCGCAGGAGATGGCGATTGCGGACGCTCACCGGCATCCTGCTCCTGGGTCAGCCACCGCGTCAGCGTCGACAGCCCGATGCCCAGATCGTCCGCGCTCTCCCGCCGCGCTCTGCCGCTGGTCAACGCCAGACGCACCGCTTCACGCCGAAACTCCGGCGTCGGCCGGTTCCCGTTTCCCATAGAACACCTCCCGCTTTCTCATTGGGTGCTCTCCACATTTTCCGGTCAAGTCCAATTCGGGGGTGAGCGGCGGGGCAAGCCTCAGGTCGCAATAGTCTGCAATCCTGCGCGGCGTGAGAGTGGAACATCTTGATTTCGTTATCTGTCTTCCGATAGTCGCAAGACGGCGGAACTAACGGAAGGGAGCAACGCGCAAAAGCCCCTTCAGGGCCTGCATGGCCGATCACGGCGAAGCATACCCAATTTGAACCTGCATATTCAGGGAGTATGCTTGTCGCACCAAATCGTAGTTTGGCGTGCTCTGGCGTAGGTTCTGCTCCCGGGCCTGCAACTACCGCTGTCATAACTCGCGCTCGTCCCTCATCCGGTTGGATAGCCGCGATGCCGAGAATACCCATCAACTCGCCGCGTAGCTCGGCATGGACCTCGCCCCGCTTCTCGCCGGGCGTGAGGATCACCTCGCCGATCAGTGACCGTAGCGCCTCGGCCGCCTGCCGGCCGCCATCAGGATCGTTCAGGGCCTCGGCAAATCGCGCGACATTGCGGCTGTAACTGGTCGCTACGTTCGGATGAACATCCGGCAGGTCCACCGGCGCCTCCGCCATGCGCGCGGCGATCTCCGCCTTCTGGCGCTCCAGTTCGTCCATCCGGGCTTTCATCGACGGCTGATACATGCCGTCCTCGATGGCTGAAAAGATCCCGACGATGGCACGCTCGATCTTTGCCAGCGCGCGACGGTCGGTGTCCTGCTGCGCGCGGCGCTGGTGGTTCAGCCTGTTGGTCTCCTGGACATAGGCACGTACCGCCTCCTCGACCGCCTCTGTCGAGACCAGCTTGTCCTGCAATCCGGCCAGCACCCGCGCCTCCAGCTTCTCGCGCAGGATGGTGCGGTTGTTGTTGCAGGTGCCTCGCCGGTGGTGATTGAGGCAGCCGAACCTGCCGAGAGGACCATGCCGACCTTTCCGCCGCAGCAGCCGCAGGTCATCAGGCCGGACAGGAGCGAGACAGGTCGGTTCGCCAGATTCGGCCTGGGTGACGATGCTGACGCCGGCAAACTTCAGCTGCTTGAAGAGCGTGGCGACATCGGCCTGGTCGCGGCTGATCCGATCCAGCGCCTCCGCCAGCAGGATGTTGAACTCGCCGTGCAGAGCATCGCGCATCAGCCGCTGGATGCCGGGACGCAGGATCGTGCTGGCCCCCGAGATCGCCGCGTCCTCGTAGGAGCCGACGATCTGCCACCGTTCCCGTCCCGCATGCTCGCGGCACAGCCGGAACTGATCCTCGATGGACGCCTCGCTCTGCTTGTCGTCAGAATAGCGGGCGTAAAGCGCGGCACGGGTCATGACGGTCTCCGTTCGGTCAGTCCTTGTCCTCGATGACCGGCCCTGCCCCTTCGCGGGCCGGTGGCGCATTGTGGTTGGCGGCGCGCATGGCCTTGTCGTAATCCTCGCGCGCCATCCGCCTGCCAATCAGCCGGGCGATGATCAGCACCACCTCGTCCAGCCGCTGACCGACATCGGTCTCGTTGCCGGCATCCCGCCCGTCGGGCGGACGATTGGCGTTCGCCGGTATCTCTCCAGCCCGCCCCGTTGAACCGTTCCTTTCCATGATCTCCCCCCTGCTCGATGGGAAATGACATGAAACGACGGGGTTTCCTCTCCGCCAAACGCTAATCCCGCCTCGGAGAACCCGAGCGCAGGAAAGGAAAGAAAAGGGACGAGCCGCCTCTGCGAGCCGCTACCACGGTAACTCTGAACAGGCATCAAAGCAATATCACTTGCAATATCCTTTTGCCGATCCAATATCTCTGCATGAGACTGATTCTGGACACCGCCACCATGGTGGCAGCGATCCGCAGCGATGCCGGGGCCTCCCGCCGGCTTCTGGTGGCGGGGCTAAAGCGGCGGATCACGCTGCTGGCCTCGGTGCCGCTGATGATCGAGTATCAGGCGGTGCTGACCCGGCCCGAGCATCTGGAGGCGTCCGGCCTGTCGGTCGAGGACGTGAATGTGCTGCTCGACGCGGTGGCGGCGGTGGTCGATCCGGTGCGGCTGGCCTTCCTCTGGCGGCCCGCCGTGCGCGACCAGAATGACGACATGGTGCTGGCGGCGGCGGTGAACGGAAGGGCCGATGCCATCGTGACCTTCAACCTGCGCGACTTCGGCCAGGTGGCCGAGCGCTTCGGAATCGAAACCCTCGCGCCCGGCGCGGCGTGGCGGAAAGTGGAGAAGAGGCTATGAGAAAGAGCAATTTCGCGCTACGGCTCCAGCCCTCGCTGCTGGAGGAGGCCCGCAAGGTCGCCGAGACCGAGGGCGTGGCGCTGAACCAGCTGATCAATGTGGCCGTGGCCGAGAAGCTCTCGGCCCTGCGGGTGGAGAGCTATTTCCAGGAGCGAGCGGCGCGGGCGGATATCCCCAAGGCGCTGGATGTTCTCAAGCGGGCGGGTAAGGGGAAGAAGCCGATGCAGGGCGACGAACTTCCTAGGTAAGATGGACAATATTTTCGCGTGCTGACCCTCGTCAACAGACTGTCTTATCTGGCGGGAAGCCGTCTGGCGGCGGTGCAGCGCGGTAGCCTCAGCAATTCTGGGAAGGCGGCCATTTAGGCAAGCTACAGCGAGATTTCTGCCGCATAGACCGTGAAGGCGGTGAGCCGCTTGACGGCAGTGCAGCACATCAGACGAACTATATCCCACAGGACATCCTTCTATTCCCAAGAAAGGATCGCACCATCAAATTATGGGATAAAAACATCTAGCCAACATTCGGTCGCACAAGGTGCGAAGCATTATTACTCATCACGATCATCATAATAATCCTCGGGCTCGAATACATTGACCTCTCCGAGATTGACTTCGACACTATTGAGGTCAATTTCACACGAAAGGAACTCTATCTCCTGCAATTCCCCCCAAGATTATGTATTTGGATCGTCACGGTGGTACGAAGATCGTGTTCTTCTTCGACTTCAACCGATCGTCCGCCCATTCCAATCGACTCCCGGTCAATACTGTCCCACACCGAGAAGTTCAATTCAACTTGAACTCGCAGATCGACTTGAAGCGGCATGCTGAGCATCGCTGTCACAACGCCATCGGCATCAGGATCTGATGTCTCAATAATATCGATGTCGGAGTCTTCTGACCAAACTACATTCCGTAATTCAGCACCGTATGGAATGGCTTCCAATTCACCTGAGATCGCATAGCTGTTGACATCGACATCGAGATCAATGATTGCATTGGCCAGAGCAGATTGAACTTCAACTCGACCGTCACCTTCCTGCGTAAGCCAAGCCAAGATGGACTGTCTAACTACAAGCGGCGGATCGTTAAGCAATCCCAGCGCCGTCTCAATCTCGGATACGAGATAGAGACGCGTTGATGCCCCACAGAAGCTTCGCCAGTCACCATCTTTGGAAACCACGAGGATCGATGTTTCGCGAACAGCCGCGCTAGGCTCCAGACCCATTGCTTTCAGGCCTTTGGCGTGCTTCAGGCTCCGCAAGGAGAGCTGATCGATGAGCAATCTTTTCTGGCTGAGCGAGGCGCATATG
Organism: Paracoccus sp. MKU1; assembly: GCF_001447385.1. Taxonomy (GTDB): domain Bacteria; phylum Pseudomonadota; class Alphaproteobacteria; order Rhodobacterales; family Rhodobacteraceae; genus Paracoccus. The sequence continues at coordinate 10,542 of NZ_LLWQ01000016.1, forward strand.
GAGCGGCTACGGCCCTTCTTTCCCAAGAGTATCCGAAGATCAGAAAACAGTCCGGGGGACTGTTTTCCTGAGGATGGGCAAGCCGCGCGTGGATGCCCGGCATGTGCTGAGCGGGATAATCTTCGTCAATCGCAATGGCTTGCGGTG
>NZ_LLWQ01000017.1 GCF_001447385.1 Paracoccus sp. MKU1
GTCGCGCACGATCTGGCGCGCGGCGCGGAGTGCAGGCGTGTCGCCATGGATATCCTCGAGCCAGGGGCCGTCAGCCGCGGCGCGTGGCGCCTTGACCGTGAGGGCGGCGATCCGCTCGGCAACCGCCTTCGCAGTCGGCGCCCGCATGGCGAGACCAAGGGCCAGTGGCTCCAGGTCAGACAGCGCGGCGTCGTCCGGCAGGGCGGCGCACACCGCGGTCTCGTCGACCCGGCCGGTGGCGCTGTGTGTGGCGCGCAGGGCGGTGATCAGGATCTCCGCCGACAGAGGCGCAAAGGCCCGGCGCTGGACTGGCGGGTGACGCAGCACCTCGGGCGCGGTTGCCACATCCGGCAGCAGGATCAGGATCGGAACCCGCATGTCGATCGCTGTGGCGAGCTCCGCCGCAAAGCCGCGTCCGGCGTGCTCGGAGATCTTGCCGTTCATAAGCTCCGGGCCCAGCACCAGCAGATAGGGCTTGTCGCGGGGCAGCCGGCCCATGGACATGGCCAGTGACCAGCCGGTCGGCAACGTATACGGCAGCAGCTTCTTGAGCGCATCGATCAGGCTGCCCGGAATGCCTTCGATCACCGTGATGGCGCCCGGCACCAGCATCGCGTCGCGGTCCTTGAGGCTGCCAATACTGGCGGCAAGGCGCAGCAGCGGGATCAGCTTGCCCGCCGGCAGGCGGATGCGCGGCTGCGATGTGCCATTGGCTGCGGTGGCGGCCGGATCGCCGCCGGCGTCCGCAATGGCGTCGTGTTCTTCCGGGGAGACGTTCTGCGCGGTGGGGCTGGTGTTCAGGGCATCGAGTGCGGCGGATCCCGGAGGCGACATGGCGGCCTCCAGCAGCTCGGGCAGGTCCATGTCTTCGGGGTCGAGCGCCGGATCCCAGTTGTCGGTCATTTTGTTCGCAAGATCGGCCTCGAGGCCGCGGATGGCGTGACGGGCCAGGGAAGCCCAGGATGGAGGATTACGGGTTGCGGATTCGGGGTTCGGATTGCGGGGATTGGTTGCGTTTGTCTGGGTCATGGCGGAATTCCGGGTATGAGAGAGGCTGGCCACCCAGCATTCCGGATGGCGGCGGGGCAGATGGCAGAGCGGGTTGCGATCCCGAGAGGCGGGATGCGGTGGCGGTGTCAGGTCTGGGGCTGGCGGGGATCCGGAAACCTCCGGGCTTCAGGAGTGCCTGGCCCGTTCGGATCCGGAATCCGGGATGCGGAAAACCTCGGCATGGCTTCGGCCGTCATGGCTTCCGGATCCGGGGGCAGGCCCCTGATTGCGCGAGGCGATATCCGGATCGGCCGCATGGTCCTCGCGTGATCCGAGGTGCCCCAACCGGAACCCGTTACCCGGTCAGGCCCCAGTGACGGTCCAGGATCGGGAGGCGATCACGCCACGCGGCGGCACGATCCTGCAGCATGGCGTCCAGATTCCGGGTCACGGCTTCGGCGGGCGCACGGGGTTCCGGATCAGGATGCGGCGTTTCCGGATTGTTGTCCCCCGCGATCTGACCTTGGTCGGACAGATCATTCAGAGTCCGGATGCATGCACTTGTGGCAACCTCCGCCGCGATCCGGTCGAGGGTCTTTTGAAGGATGGCGAGGGCTTGCGGACGATAGATCGTAACGGCCCGATTGTTACCGTCTGCCTGAGTTTGGGCTGATGGATTAAGGCACGTGCATAGTGACGTCGTTAATGACGTGTCTTATGCGGGTGTGGGGATGCGGGGCGATATTCTTGGACTGGAGCGGCGGCGGCGGTGGAGCGACGAGGAGAAGCTCGAGATCGTTTTGTCGGTCGGCGTGGACGGGGCGACGGTGACGCAGGTTGCACAGCGGCACGATGTGACGCGGCAGCAAATCTATGCCTGGCGGCACCAACTAAAGAAGAAGGGCGTGATTTCGGCGTCTCCGGAAACGCTGTTTCTGCCGGTTGAATTGGACCGGCCCACGGAATTG
>NZ_LLWQ01000018.1 GCF_001447385.1 Paracoccus sp. MKU1
GTCTTGGCCGGGCCGTATTCCTTCGGCGCGTCACACCACCGCAAGTCATTGCGATTGACGAAGATTATCCCGCTCAGCACATGCCGGGCATCCACGCGCGGCTTGCCCATCCTCAGGAAAACAGTCCCCCGGACTGTTTTCTGATCTTCGGATACTCTTGGGAAAGAAGGGCCGTAGCCGCTCCATATGCGCCTCGCTCAGCCAGAAAAGATTGCTCATCGATCAGCTCTCCTTGCGGAGCCTGAAGCACGCCAAAGGCCTGCAATCAATGGGTCTGGAGCCTAGGCAGGGCGCCTGTAGCCGGTGCTGGCCGCGATTAGCGCCCGGGCATAATCGCTTTGCGCCGCAGCGGCGCGCAGCCGGGCGGTATCCATCTGCTCGACGATCCGGCCAGCGCGCATCACCGCCAGCCGGTCGCACATATGCGCCACCACCGCGAGGTCGTGGCTGACCATGACATAGGTGAGGCCGCGCTCGGCCCGGATGTCGCAGAGCAGGTTCAGGATCTCGGCCTGCACGCTGACATCCAGCGCCGAGGTCGGCTCGTCCAGCAGCAGCAGCCGCGGCTCGGCCGCAAGCGCCCGGGCGATGGCGACCCGCTGTCGCTGGCCGCCGGAAAGCTGGTGCGGATAGCGGAAGCGGAAACCCTGCCCCAGCCCGACCTGGTCCAGAAGCCGGGTGATGCGCTGGTCGACCCGGTCCATGCCTTGCAGGCGCAGGGTTTCCGACAGCACCCGATCCACGGAATGGCGCGGATGCAGGCTGGCATAGGGGTCCTGGAACACCATCTGCACCGTCTTGTGGAAGGTGCGGGTCCGGTGGCGGCCGGCGATGGTTTCGCCCGCCACCTCGATGCGGCCGGACCAGGTGTCGATCAGCCCGGCGATGGCGCGCAGGATGGTCGATTTCCCCGAGCCGCTTTCGCCGACGAGGCCGAAGCTTTCGCCTTGCGGGACGGTGAAGCTGGCCGATTGCACCGCATCGACGCGCTCGGGCGGATGGCCGAACCAGACATCCAGATCCTCGACCGTCAGCATGGGTTGCACCGGGGCGGATGGGTATTTGGGCAACGAAGAAGCCGCGTCATGCCGCGCCCTCCGGCGGGGCGTCGCGCCAACCCTGCTGCCTTCGCAGGACCGCGAGGCGTTCCACCGGCCGGTCGAGGCGCGGCAGGCTGTTCAGGAGGCCCTGCGTATAGGGGTGGCGCGCGGCATGCAGGTCGCGGGCGGGCAGTTCCTCGACCACGCGGCCGGCATACATGATGAGCACGCGGTCGCAGAATTGCGCGACCAGGTTCAGGTCGTGGCTGATGAAGATCAGCCCCATGCCGCGGGCGCCGACCAGCCGGTCCAGGATGCGCAGCACCTCGTTCCTGACCGAGACGTCCAGCGCCGAGGTCGGCTCGTCCGCGATCAGGATCTCGGGGTCGGGGGCCAGCATCATGGCGATCATGATGCGCTGGCCCATGCCGCCCGAGACCTCGTGCGGATAGGCGTCAAAGACCCGCTCGGGGTCGCGGATCTGCACTGCGCGCAGCATCTCCAGCGCCTTGTCGCGGGCGGCGGCGCGGCTCTCGCCGGTATGCAGGCGGTAGCCCTCCATGATCTGCCGGCCCACGGTCATTACCGGGTTCAGGCTGAACTTGGGGTCCTGCATCACCATGCTGATGCGCGAGCCGCGCAGCCGGCGCATGCGGGATTCGGGCAGGTTCAGGATCGACTCGCCGCCCAGTTCCATGCGCTCGGCCGTGACCTTGCCCGGCGGGCGCACGAGGCCGAGGATGGCGCGGCCGGCCATGGTCTTGCCCGAGCCGCTTTCGCCGACCACGCCCAGCCGCTCGCGCCCGAGGTCGAAGCCGACGCCGCGCACCGCCTCGAACATGCCCGAGCGGGTCGGGAAGTCGACGCGCAGGTTCCTGACCGAAAGCAGCGGGCTCATTCGCGGCCTCCCTTGGGGTCCAGCACGTCGCGCAGCCCGTCGCCGAGCAGGTTGAAGGCCAGCGAGACGATGAAGATCGCCATGCCGGGCATGGCGGCGACCCACCAGAAATCGAGGATATAGGTGCGCCCGTCCGAGATCATCGCCCCCCATTCCGGCATCGGCGGCTGCGCGCCCAGGCCGAGGAAGCCCAGCCCGGCGGCGGAGAGGATGATCCCCGCCATGTCGAGCGCCACCCGCACGATCAGCGAGCTGACGCAAAGCGGCCAGATATGGCCGATCAGCAGCCGCAGCGGCCCCGCGCCCTGCAATCGGGCGGCGGCGATATAGTCGGCGTTGCGGATGGTCAGCGTCTCGGCCCGCGCCAGCCGCGCATAGGGCGGCCATGAGGTGACGGCCAGCGCCAGCACCGCATTGCCGATGCCGGGGCCGAGCGCGGCGACGAAGGCCAGCGCCAGGATCAGCTTGGGGAAGGCCAGGAAGATGTCGGTGATGCGCATCAGCACCTGGTCGACCCAGCCGCCGGCGAAACCCGCCACCGTGCCGACGAAAAGCCCGATCACCGGCGCGATCAGCGCCACCGTGCCGACGATGAACAGCGTCACGCGCGAGCCATGGATCAGCCGCGACAGGATGTCCCGCCCCAGCGCGTCCGTGCCCAGCCAGTGCTGCGCCGAGGGCGGCTTCAGCCGCTCGGCCAGGTTCTGGGCATAGGGGTTCTGCGGCGCGATCCAGGGCGCGAAGGCCGCCACCAGCACCAGCAGGATCAGGATCGCCAGCCCGACCATGGCCAGCCGGTTGGCGCGAAAGGTCAGCCAGCCTTGATAGAGCGCCCCCATCCGAGCCTGCCGCCGGGTCTGCGGCGCGTCGGACAGAAGCCATGCGCGTGTGGTTTCGGTCATTTCGCCCTCGGGTCCAGCAGGCGGTAGAGGATGTCGGAAAGCAGGTTCAGCGCCACGAAGCAGGTGCCGACCACCACCGTGCCGCCCAGCACGGCGTTCATGTCGCCGGCCAGCAGCGCCTTGGTGATATATTGCCCGATGCCGGGCCATGAGAATACGATCTCGGTCAGCACCGAGCCTTCGAGCAGCGAGCCGAAGCTGAGCGCGATCACCGTGATCAGCGGCACCAGGATGTTGCGGAAGGCATGGCCCCAGATCACCCGGCGCTCGGACAGGCCCTTGACGCGGGCGGTGACGACATATTCCGCCGAAAGCTGTTCCAGCATGAAGCTGCGGGTCATGCGGCTGATATAGGCCAGGCTGAAATAGCCCAGCAGGCTGGCCGGCAGCACGATATGGCTGAAGGCGTCGCGAAAGGCGGCCCAGTCGCCGGCGATCAGGCTGTCGACCAGGATCAGCCCGGTGACCGTCGGTACCATGCCGTCGTATATGATGCCCTGCCGACCCGGCCCGCCGACCCAGCCGAGGATGCCGTAGAACAGCAAGAGCCCCATCAGCCCCAGCCAGAAGATCGGCATGGAATAGCCCACCAGCGCCACCACGCGGGCGATCTGGTCGATCCAGCCGCCCCGGCGCGCGGCGGCGACCACGCCCAAGGGCACGCCGACGCAAACGCCGATCAGCGTGCCCAGGCTGGCCAGTTCGACCGTCGCCGGAAACACCCGCCTGAGGTCCTGCGCCACCGGATGCCCGGTCGAGATCGAGCGGCCGAAATCGCCGCGCAGCACCTCGCCCATATACAGCAGGAACTGTTGCCACAGCGGCTTGTCGAGGCCCATCGCGATGCGCGCCGCCTCGTATTGCGCCTGCGTCGCCCGCTCGCCCACCACCTTCAGCACCGGATCGATGGGCATGACCCGGCCGATGACGAAGGTGACGAGCAGCAGGCCGAGCAGGGTCAGCGCCAGCGACAGGACCAGCCCGCCCAGGCTGCGCGCCCGCCGCCGCAACCGCGCGGCCCGGGCCGAGGGCACGCCCCCGGCCGGGGGTGGCGTGCCCCGCCCCGGCTGGCCGGTCATGTCGGGCTGGACCACGCCTTATTCCTTCGTCACCTGCCGATAGTTGACCGAGGTGACCGAGCCGCCCGATGTCCAGTTCTGGACGTTCTGCTGCATCGCCACCTGCTCGATCTTCTGGAACATCGGGATGATCGGCGCGATCTCGCGATACTGGCTCTGGATGTCCAGATACATCTGCACGCGCTTGTCGGTATCGCCCTCCAGCGTGGCGGCCTCGACAGCCTGGTTCATCTCGTCCGGCACGGCCCAGCTGTTGCGCCAAGCCAGTTGCGACAGCCCGGCATCGTCGGCATTGTTGGGGTTATGGGCAAAGGTCGAGGCATTGGTGTTCGGATCGGCGTAATCCGGCCCCCATTCGCCGATGAAGACCGGCACCTGCCGCGCGCGATAGGCATCGAGCACCTGCGCCCCGGTCATCTGCTGGATCTCCAGCGTCAGCCCGACCTGTGCCATGGCGGCTTGCAGGGTCTGGGCGGCGTCGACATATTCGCGAATGTCGCGCACGACGGTCTTGACCGTGCCCGAGGTGATGCCGGCATCGCTCAGGATCTGGCGGGCCTTCTCGATGTCATAGGTCCAGGGGTTCTCGTCCGAGGCGCCCAGATAGCCTTCGGGCAGGAAGTTCTGGTGCACCTTCCACTGGCCCTTGAGGAAGCTCGATTCCATGCCCGCGTAGTCGATCAGGTATTTCATCGCCTCGATCATCTCGGGGCGTTGGAGCAGCGGGTCCTTCTGGCTCAGACCCATGTAGAGGATGCGGCCGCGCAACTCGTCCGCGACCTTCAGCTCGTCATTGCCGGCGATGCCCTCGACATCGGTCGGGGTCAGGTTGCGCGCCACGTCGACATCGCCCTGTTCCAGCAGCAGCCGCTGGGCGCTGCTCTCCTGCACATGGCGCACGATCACCCGCTTCATCGCCGGCGCGCCCTGCCAGTATTCCTCGCTGGCGACGAGTTGCACGGCCTCGTTCGGCCGCCACGCGCCAAGCGTGTAGGGACCGGAGCCCGAATCGTTGGTGGACAGCCAGGCATTGCCGAAATCCTCGCCCTCGGCATGTTGCATGGCGGTTTCCTTGTCGATGACCGAACCGACCTCGGAGGCAAGGCAGTTCAGCACGAAGCTTTGCGCATAGGGCTGGTCCAGCTTCAGGATCAGCTTGTTGCCGTCGAAGGTCACCATCTCGTCCACGTTATCGGCGGTAAAGCCGAACTGGTTCAGGATGAAGGCCGGCGACTTGTTCAGCTTGACGGCGCGTTGCAGCGACCAGGCGGCGTCCTCGGCCCGGACCGGGTTGCCGGAATGGAATTTCACCCCCTCGCGCATGGTCAGCGTGATGGTCTTGCCGTCCTCGCTGACCTCCCAGGATTCGGCCAGGCTGGGCTTGATGCCGGCGTTCAGGTCCAGCGGATCGAAATCGACCAGCCGGTCATAGAGGCTATGCACCACGTCCTGGCCCGAGAACTCGAAGCTCTGCCCGGGATCGAGGCTGATGATGTCGTCGATCTGATGCGCGATCACCAGCGTGTCGGCGGGGGTCTCGGCCCAGGCCGCGGAGACGGGCGCCGCCATGGCCACGGCCGAGGCCAGAAGCAGCGCGCGAAGCGGAAAACGGTTCTGCATGATGGGACTTCCCTGTTGTCGCGCCCCGTCGCTCGCGGGGCTGGAATGGTAGCAGCTTGGCGCGAAGCCCGGCTTGTCGCAAGCCCCCCGTGCCGGGGCGCAAGCCGGGCCGCGAAAGCCAGCCGATGCGCCAAGCCGCCCGGCAAGGAAAATCGCCGCGCAGGCTTGCACCGGGGCGCGGGCCCGTCCTATCTCGGGCTGAAGGAGAGACCATGGAAAAACGCACCCTTCCCGAGCGGCCCGGCTGGCGCGACAAAGCCGAGGAACTGGGCTTCACCTTCGCCGACATGGGCGGCGAGCCCTATTGGGACGAGACCAGCGCCTATCGCTTCACCCTGCGCGAGATCGAGGAGGATATCGAAGCCCCCGCCACCGAACTGCATGCGCTGTGCCGCGAGGCGGTGGACCGTGCCGTCCGCGACGAGGCCTGGCTGGCCCGGCTCGACATTCCCCGCCAGCACTGGGATCTGATCGCCGCCAGCTGGGCGCGGGGCGAGCCCGAGCTTTATGGCCGCATGGACCTGGCCTATGACGGCAACGGCCCGGCCAAGCTGCTGGAATACAATGCCGATACGCCGACCTCGCTTTACGAATCTGCCAGCTTCCAGTGGCTCTGGTTCGAACAGCAGCAGGCGGCGGGCGTGCTCGACGCCGATGCCGACCAGTTCAACAGCATCCACGAGGCGATCGTGGCGCGCTGGACCCAGATCTGCGCCGATGGCGAAGAGGTGCATTTCGCCGCCGATCCCGATAACCTCGAGGATTACGCCACCGTCGAGACCCTGGCCTGGGCCGCGCGCGAGGCAGGCCTGGGCGCGCATTTCACCGCGCTTTCGCAGATCGGCCTGACCGAGGAGGGCCAGTTCGCCGACGACCAGTCCCGGATTATCGGCACGCTCTTCAAGCTCTACCCCTGGGAGGACATGCTGCGCGACGAATTCGCCGCGCATCTGCAAAGCTCGGGCACCCGCTTCATCGAGCCGCCCTGGAAGGCGATCCTGTCGAACAAGGGCATCCTGCCGCTCCTGTGGCAGATGTTCCCCGGCCACCCGAACCTGCTGCCCGCCTTCTTCCTCGCCGATGTGCAGGAGGCGCTGACCGGCGGCAATCCGGCCGCCGCAGTGGCCCAGGCTTTCGAGACCGCGCGCGAGACCCTGGCCCATGGCCATGTGACGAAGCCGATCTTCTCGCGCGAGGGCGCCGGGGTGGTGATCCGCGAACAGGGCCGCGACGTGGCGCGCACCGGCGACGACAGCTATTCGCACCATCCGATGATCGTGCAGGGCCTTGCCCGGCTGCCGGATTTCGGCGGCTTCCACCCGGTGCTCGGCGCCTGGATCGTGGGTGAGAATTGCTGCGGCCTCGGTCTGCGCGAGGACCGCTCGCCCATCACCCACAACCTGTCGCGCTTCAAGCCGCATTTCATCGAGGGCTGACCATGACCGAACGCCTCCCCCGCAAACGCTCGCGCCATGTCGCGCTGGTGCTGGCCGGAACCGCGACGCTGGCGCTCGCCGCCTGCGAGGACGACCGCATGGACGCGCAAAGCTTTCCCGACCTGGAAAGCTGCATCGCCGCCAGCAAGCAGGAAACGCTGTGGTTCACCGAGGAGGACTGCCGTCAGAACTTCGCCGCCGCCCAGAAGGAATTCCAGGAAACCGCCCCGCGCTACGAATCCAAGGAGCTTTGCGAACAGGAGCATGGCGTGGGCAATTGCGGCGGCGATCCGGCCCAGACCCAGGAGGCGCAGAACTCGGGCGGCGGCTTTTCCTTCATGCCGCTGCTGGTCGGCTACATGATGGGCTCGATGCTGTCGCGCGGCGGCGGCATCTCCTCGCAGCCGATGGTGCGCACGGCGGATGGCCGCTATTCGACGCCCAAGGGCGACCAGAGCTTCGCCAGCAATCGCGGCGCGGGCAAGGTGCCGGCCGCGACCTTTCAGCGCGCGCCCTCGACCATCGGCAAGCCGCCGATGAGCGCGGCCCAGGTCAGCCAGCGCGGCGGCTTCGGCGCCTCGGCCACCGCACGCTCGGGCGGGCGCAGCAGTTTCGGCGGCTGACGGCTTCTTCGTTGCCGAAATACCCTCGGGGGTGAATTGCGGCGCCAGCCGCAAGAGGGGGCGGACAGCCCCTTCCCCGGCGAAGCCGGCATCCCCGCGGCAGTTACCGCTAACACAAACCCTTGCGCAGCGGCGCGGAAAAGCGCAACCTGCCGCCAGATTTCCGCAAGAACGAGGCCCGCCATGACCCCTGCCGCCCAGTCCCAGAACACCCGCGCGCTTTGCGAACTCGCCCCGGTGATCCCGGTCCTGGTCGTCGGCGACGCCGGCCGCGCCGAAGGGCTGGCGACGGCCTTGGTCGCCGGCGGCCTGCCGGTGCTCGAGGTGACCCTGCGCACGCCCGCCGCGCTCGACGTGATCCGCGCGATGGCCAAGGTGCCGGGCGGCCATGTCGGCGCCGGCACGGTGCTGACCCCGGACGACGCGAAACGGGCCAAGGAGGCCGGCGCCAGCTTCGCCGTCTCGCCCGGCCTGACCGAGCGGCTGGCCCGCGCCTGCGAGGAGATCGGCCTGCCGCTGCTGCCCGGCGCCGTTACCGCCTCCGAGGTGATGCGGGCGATGGAACTGGGCTATTCCATGCTGAAATTCTTCCCGGCCGAGGCCGCGGGCGGCGCGAAATCGCTGAAATCGCTGGCCGGGCCGCTGCCGCAGGTCAGCTTCTGCCCGACCGGCGGCGTCACCTTGCAGAACGCCCCCGACTATCTGGCGCTGCCGAACGTGATCTGCGTCGGCGGCAGCTGGATCGCGCCGGATGCCGATGTCGCCGCCGGGGATTGGTCAGCCATCGAAGCCCGCGCCCGCGACGCGAGCACCCTGCGCTAGACCCGCCATGGCGATGACCCTGGCCGAAACCGATCCGATGCGCCGCGCCCGGCGCAATGTCATCGTGCTCTTGCTGGCGCAGGCGCTGCTCGGGGCGCAGATGTCGATGATCTTCATCGTCGGCGGGCTGGCCGGCCAGATGCTGAGCCCCAATCCCTGCATCGCCACCCTGCCGCTGTCGATGATGATCCTGGGCTCGGCGCTCTCCGCCCGGCCGCTTTCGGGCTTCATGCGCCGGCACGGCCGGCGGGCGGGGTTCCTGTTGTCCTGCGGCTCGGCGGCATTGGGGGCGGCCATCGCCGCCTATGCCCTGGCCAGCGGCAGCTTCTGGCTGTTCACCGCCAGCGCGTTGTTCACCGGCGTCTATATGGCGGCGCAGGGCTTCTTTCGCTTCGCCGCCACCGATTGCGCACCGCCCGAGTTCCAGTCGCGCGCGATTTCCTGGGTGCTGGCGGGCGGGCTTGCCGCCGCCTTCACCGGCCCCGCTTTGGTGCGGCTGACCGCCGAAGTGACCGCCATCCCATTCCTCGCCACCTATGCGGCGATCATCGGGCTGAACCTGCTCGGGCCGGTGCTCTTCGCCTTTCTCGACATTCCGCGCCCGCCCGCGCCCGTCCGCGGCCAGACCGAAGGCCGGCCGCTGGGCGAGCTCTTGCGCGTGCCCCAGATCGCCGTGGCGATGATCTGCGGCATGGTGTCCTATGCGCTGATGAACCTGGTCATGACCTCGGCGCCGCTGGCCGTGGTGGGCTGCGGCTTTGCGACGGCGGACGCGGCGAACATCGTCTCGGGCCATGTGCTGGCGATGTTCGCGCCCTCGTTCTTTACCGGCCACCTGATCGCCCGCTTCGGCGCCACGCGCATCGTCATGGTCGGCCTGGCGATCCTGGCGGGCGCGGGGGCGGTGGCACTGTCCGGGGTGGATCTGGCGCATTTCTTCATCGCCATGATCCTGCTCGGGCTGGGCTGGAACTTCGGCTATATCGGCGCCACCGCCATGCTGACCCGCGCCTATCGCCCCGAGGAGCGCGAGCGGGTGCAGGGCTTGAACGATGCCGTGGTCTTCGGCGGGGTGTTCCTGGCCTCGCTGTCCTCGGGCGGGCTGATGAACTGCATGGGCGGCTCGGCCCAGGCCGGCTGGAACGCGGTCAACCTGGCCATGCTGCCCTTCCTGGTGCTGGCCGGCGGCGCGCTCTTGTGGCTGATGCTGCGCCCGCGCGAGGCGGCGCGGTAAGGCGGCCTGCCGCGCCCGCCGCGCGGCAACCGGCCCCTAAGCCTTGCGCAGCGCGATCACCGCGTTCAGCCCGCCAAAGGCGAAGGCGTTGGACAGCACCGCCTCGACCCTGGCCTCGCGGGCTTCATTCGGCACCACGTCCAGCGCGCATTCCGGGTCCGGCTCCTCATAGCCGATGGTCGGCGCGATGACGCCGTCGCGCAGCGCCATGATGCAGGCCAAAAGCTCGACCGCCCCGGTGCCGCCGATCAGGTGGCCGTGCATGGACTTGGTCGACGAGATCATCAGCCGGTCGGCATGATGACCGAAGGCATGGGCCACCGCGGCACATTCCGTCTTGTCGTTCGCGGCCGTGCCGGTGCCGTGGGCGTTGATATAGCCGACCTCGTCGGGGCGCATATGCGCGTCCAGCATGGCGCCGGTGATGGTACGCTCGGCGCCGATGGCCGAGGGCATGACGATGTCCTGCGCATCCGCCGACATGGAAAAACCCACCACCTCGGCCAGGATATCGGCGCCGCGCGCCACCGCGTGCTCCCAATCCTCGAAGACGAAGACGCCCGCGCCCTCGCCCTGCACCATGCCGTTGCGGGTGGCCGAGAACGGCCGGCAGGCGTCCTTGGACATGACGCGCAGCCCCTCCCATGCCTTGACGCCGCCAAAGCACAGCATCGCCTCGGACCCGCCGGTCAGCATCACCGTCGCGGCGCCCGAGCGCACCATGTTGAAGGCCAGGCCCATGGCGTGGTTGGAGCTGGCGCAGGCGGTGGCCACGGTGAAGCTGGGACCCAGCAGCCCGTATTCCATGCTCAGATGCGAACAGGCGGCGTTGTTCATCAGCTTGGGCACGACGAAGGGATGGACGCGGTTCTTCCCCTCCTCATAGACGGTGCGGTAATTCTCGTCCCAGGTGTTCATGCCGCCGGCGGCGGTGCCCAGAACCACGCCCGAGCGCAGGCCCAGTTCGCCCTCGAAGACCAGCCCGGACTGCGTCACCGCCTCGCGCGCGGCCAGCAGGGTGAACTGGGTGAACTTGTCATAGAGGACGATCTGCTGACGGTTGAAATAGGTCTCGGCCTCCCAGTCGCGGACCTGGCCGCCGATGCGGATCGCCAGCCGCTCGACGTCGCGGAACTCCAGCGGGCCGATGCCGCAGCGCCCCTCGCGCATGGCCTCCAGCGTCGAGGGCACGTCGCGGCCAAGCGCGTTGACGGTGCCCATGCCGGTAATGGCGACGCGGCGCATGCCGTTGGCGTGCCGCCCCATGATGACGCGGCCCAGCATGGTGCGGGCGATCTTCGTCGCGCTCTTGACCTTGCCCTTGACCTTGCCGGGCTTTCGCGGGGTTTTCGGCGGTTTCTCGCCCTTGTTCCTCTTGGCGTTCATGCCTTTTCAGCGACCAGCTTTTCCACGGCGCCGATGATGGCGCCGAGGCTCGAGATATCGAAGTCGGATTTCTCGGGCTCGTTGGCGTTGAAGGGCACCGAGATGTCGAACGCCTCCTCGATGGCGAAAATGGATTCGACGAGGCCCAGGCTGTCGATGCCGATCTCTTGCGGCGACATCTCGAGCTTCAGCTCGGACGGATCCAGCATCGCCTGTTCTGCGATGATCTGGATGATGCGGTCGCGGATTTCTGTCATCTCGGCCTCCGTTCTGTCCCGGTCAGGGGCGATTACCTGCGGAAATGCTATTCCGCGTCGCCCTTGTCGAGCAGTTTCTTAACAGTTTCGCGAAGCTCGGCCACTTGCGCATAGAGTCGCGGCAGGCGGCGGATGTTCTTCTGCGCCTCGACATGGGTCTCCATCTTCACCGCCGGGCTGCCCAGCAGCACCCGCCCGGCAGGCGCGTTGGTAAAGATCTTGGTCGCGCCGCCTGCGATCACGTCGTCGCCGACGAAGATGTTGTCCGAGACGCCGACCTGTCCGCCCAGCACCACGCGGTTGCCGATCCGGGCCGAACCGGCGACGCCCACGAGGCCGCAGAGCAGGGAATCCTCGCCGACCACGCAATTATGGCCGACCTGCACCAGGTTGTCGATCTTGGTGCCGCGCCCGATCCGCGTCGCGCGGATGGTGCCGCGGTCCACGGTGGAATTGGCGCCGATCTCGACATCGTCGCCGATCTCCAACCCGCCCAGCGAATGGATGCGGGTCCAGTGCTGCTGGCGGATCTCGTGCCGCTCGCCCAGGGATTCGCGGATCTCCTCGACGCCGGATTTCTCGGGCGTGACAAAGGAGAACCCGTCGGCGCCCAGCGAGACCCCGGGATTCAGGATCACCCGGTCGCCGATGGTCACGCCATGGGCAATGCGCACCCCGGCATGGATCAGCGCATCGCGCCCGATCACCGTGTTCGCGCCGATCGAGACATGCGAGGCGAGGCGCGCACCCGCGCCGATCCGCACCCGCGGGCCGATGACCACGAAGGGACCGATGGCGGCATCCTCGGGCAATTCGGCCGTCGGGTCGATCACGGCGCTGGGATGGATGCCGGGCGCGATACCGGGGCCGGGATCGAAGGCCCGCGTCAGCCCGGCCATGGCCAGCCGCGGCCGGCCGACCAGGATGGCGGCGCGCAGCCCCAGCGCCTCGGGGTCGGCCCCCTCGGCCAAAAGCGCCATGCCGCCCGGCGTGAGCTTCTCGGCATAGGCGGGCGAGGTTGCCAGCGCGATCTGGTCCTGGCGTGCCTGGCCGGCCTCGGCCGCGCCGTTGACGATCAGGCTGCCGTCGCCCCAAAGGCGGGCATCGAGTGCGCGGGCCAGTTCGGCGATGGTCAGTGTCATGCGGCTCCCCTTTGCTTGGGGTTCATCTATTCATCCGCAGCGGCGGAATCCAGCCCGGCCTTGACCAGCGCCGCATGCACCAGCGCATCGCGGCCATAGATGTCGGGGAAACGGCGGATCTGCCCGGTCTCGTCCGGGAAGGCGGTGAAATAGACCAGATGCACCGGCACCGGCGGGCGCAGGTTTAGATAGGTCTCGCGCCCGGACTTCAGCGCCTTGGAAAACACCGCCTCGGGGTTTTCGACCTGACCCTTCAGCAGTTCATGCGCCAGGTCGATAGGCCGGCCGACGCGGATGCAGCCATGCGAATAGGCGCGGCTCGACTGGTTGAACAGATGCTTGGTGGGCGTGTCGTGCAGATAGATGTTCCAGGGGTTGGGAAACATGAACTTGACCTGCCCCAGCGCATTGTCGTCGCTGGGTTTCTGCCGCATGCGGTAGGGAAAGGTCTTGGCGCTGTACTTGCGGAAATCGATGCGGTCGCGCGCGATCACGTTACCGGCCCCGTCCACCACGTCGAGATGGGAAACCGCGTAGCGGTTGGCCTGAAGCCGCGGCAGGTATTCCTTGACGGTGATCGAGCGCGGTACGTTCCAGCGCGGGTTGACCACCATATATTTCATCGTCTCGCTGAACTCCGGCGTCTCGAATTCGCGATTGGCCTTGCCGATGACCACGCGGGTCTCGAAGATCTCCCGACCGTTCTCATAGATGCGGGCGTTGAACTCGGGCAGGTTCACCCAGACGTGGCGAGCGTTCAGGTCGTGGCCGCGCATCCAGCGCATCCGCTCCAGCGCCACCTGGATCGCCTCGGCCTCGGGGCCGGTGCCGCGGTTGAGCCGCGCGACCGTGCGCGGCCCGGCGACGCCATCCGCCGGCAGTCCTGCCGCCTGCTGATAGGCAGCAACCGCCTGCGCCAGCGCCCCGTCATAGGTCAGCGGGCTGCCCGTGGGCGCCGCGGCGAAGCCGACCGAGGCAAGGCGCACGCGCAGCGCCGCGACGGCAGGATCGCTGGCTCCCTCGCGCCACAGCCCCTCGGGCACCAGCGGCGCATCGGCCGGGGCGACCAGCCGCGACTGCCGTGCCAGCGCCTGGCGCAGCGCCTCGTAGCGCGGATCCTGCGGCGGCAGGGTGGCGAGCATGGATGCCGGATCGGCAGCGGCGGCAAAGGCGCGTAACAGATCGCCAGTGCGCGGGCGCTGCACCTCGCGCTTGATGCCCGGCTCGACATTGCGGGGGTCGAGGATGCCGTCCGACACGTCGCGGCTCCAGTCGGCAAAAGCGCGGGCAAAGCGGATCTCCTCCTCGACCGTATCCGCACCCTCGCGATCAAGCTTGCGCAGCATGGCCTGGCGATAACGCCCGGCCGGCAAGCCATGCGAGGCCGCCTGCCCCAGAGCCTCGATCAGCGCGGCGCGGCGCGGGGCCCCCTCGGCGCCGATGAAGACCGGCTTCAGCCCGTTCGTGCCATAGAAATCCGCCAGGCCCGGATGGTCGGCAACCTGCTCGGCCAGTTGCATTTCCTGCTCGGAAAAGCTTAGCCTGGGCGCGGGAAGCGCAGCGACCGGCGCGGCATCCAGCGCCTGGGCGGCCGCAAGATGCGGCATGGCCGCCAGAACGGCCGCAACAACCATTACGCGAATCGGCCCGGTAGAGCGCACTTCATATTCCTTTTGCTTCTGCGGCAAATCTTCGCACCTGCGCCGATTCCGGTCCAGCGAGGCCGGTTTTTTCTTGCATCAGTGATGCAAGGCAAACACGGCCGCGCAAAAACATCGGATTTGGTTCCGAATCGCTCCGATTTCGGCGGATTCTCGCCGAGAATGGCGGAACTCCGCTGCAAGTGGAACGAAAAGCTTCCCTCCGCTCGCGCGCTGGTGACATATTCTTAACCGGCTCCGGCTAAACCGGAGCGGGCCGTTTCAACGGGCGGCAAAAACAACGAAAGCAGGACAGGCGATCTGACATGACGTTCGAATCTCTCTCGCGTCGGGGAATCCTTGGCGTCTTCGCGGCGACCACGGTGGCAGCAGCGCCGGTTATGGCCAATGCCTTCGGTCTTCTGCGCGGCGCCGGCGATATCCGCCGCATTCGCATGTATTCGGGGCGCACGGGCGAAAGCATCGACACGGTCTACTGGGTCGAAGGCAAGTATATCCGGGATGCCCTCAATGAAATCAACATCTTCATGCGCGACTGGCGGACCGGCCAGGCGATCGGAATCGACCCGCGCACGATCGACATCGCCGCAGCCTCGCACAGGCTGCTGCAAACCAACGAACCCTACATGATGCTGTCGGGCTATCGCTCGCCCCAGACCAACGCGATGCTGCGCTCGCGCTCCTCGGGCGTGGCCAGGAACTCGCTGCACATGGTGGGCAAGGCTGCCGACCTGCGCCTGAAATCGCGCTCGGTCTCGCAGATGTACAAGGCCGCTGCCGCCTGCAACGCTGGCGGGGTCGGCAAATATTCGCGCTCCAACTTTGTCCATATGGACTGTGGCCCGATCCGCCATTGGGGCGCCTGACTCGCGACCGATCAACTTTAGGCGATCACGCAAAGACCCGCCCCGAGGGGCGGGTTTTCGTTTGCCCGCGCCGCCCTAGCGTAACCGCGGCGGCGCCGAAGGATCGCGCCGCACGGGCTCGGGCGCGGGAGGCGGAGGCGGCGGCTCCAGAATCAGCGCCGCGGGCGGCAGGTCCCGTTCGGCAAAGCCGATATCGACGCCGCCGGGCAATTCGGGCAGAAACGCCAGCAACTCGGCCAGCGCCTTGGCCACCCCGCCTTCATGCGCCGGGGCGACGCCGGTCAGGATCAGCGCATGGCCCTGCCGGCCGTCCCGCCATTCGGCCGCGACCAGCGCCAGCCGCCCGACCAGCCCGGCCATGTCGCCCAAGCGCTGCGCCAGGGGCTCGGCCAGCAGCGCCACGGCCTCGGGCGAGGGCGCGCCCAGCCGCCGCGCGCTTTCCTGCGGCGCCATGCTGGGCCGGGCCTGAAGCGCCTGCACCAGCCAGCCCAGCACACCCGCATCCAGCATCAGCTCCGAGGCATGGCCGGGATTGACCAGCAGGCCCCGCCCCTCCTCGGCCAGCGCCGCCGCGAGCACCCGACCCGGCAGAGCGAGATAGGCGACAGGGCCGCCGACGAAACCGGCCAGCCGCTCCTCGCGGTCGCAGGCCAGGGCAAACCACCCCTCGGGCAGGTCGAACAGCCGCAGCTCGGCGCGGTCGTCGGCCGGCTCGGCCAGCAGCGCGGCGAAAAGCTCCGTATCGGCCAGGCGCGACAGGATACGGGCCCGGACAGGCGCATCGGCCTCGTGAAAGGGAACCTGGCAAAGTTCATCCAGCGGGGTCATCGGTTTCTCTCAACTGGGTGGCAATGGCGGCGCGCAACTCGGGCAGCAATTCCGTCTCAAACCAGGGATTGCGCCGCAACCAGGCGGTATTGCGCCAGGACGGATGAGGCAAGGGAAAGATGTGCGGCGCATGCGCGCGCCAGCCGGCGACAGTTTCCGTCACCCCGCCGCGCGCCGCCGCGCCCAGATGCCAGCGCTGCGCATGGCCGCCGACCAGCAGCGTCAGCCGCGGCCGCAGCTCGGCCATGACGCGCGTGCGCCAGGTCCGCGCGCAGATCGGCGGCGGCGGCAGGTCCGAGCCCTTGGCGTCATAGCCCGGAAAGCAGAAGGCCATCGGCACGATGGCGATGCGCGCCCGGTCGTAGAACTCCGCCTCGGACACGCCCATCCAGTCGCGCAGCCGGTCGCCCGAGCGGTCGGCAAAGGGGCGCCCGGCCAGGTGCACCCGCATGCCCGGCGCCTGACCGACAACCAGGATGCGCGCGCCGGGACGGAACCAGGCCACCGGCCGCGGGCTGTGCGCCGTGGCCGTCAAGGCAAAGCGCGGCGCACAGAGACGGCAGGCAGAAATCTCGCGGAGAATACTGGTCGGGGCGGGCATGTCCGGCAGATAGGCACGCCGCTCCCGTGGGAAAAGGCCCGGCATTCACGATATATCAAGCATTGCTTGCCATGGTGGACAGCGCAGGCCCCCGGGCCTATTGTCCGGCCTGCCACGGCCGGGGTTTCGGGCCACGGCGGGGACCGTGTATGTCGTAACCATTACCAGCCTGCGCAGGCGCGTGGATCAGGACGGCCAGATGATCGAATTCGACAATGTCTCCAAATCGTTCTGGACCGGAACCCAGCGCAAGGTGATCCTCGACCGCGCCTCGTTCCGGATCGAGCTGGGGCAGTCGATGGGCATCCTGGCGCCGAACGGCACCGGCAAGACCACGATCATCAACATGATGTGCGGGCTGGAAAAGCCGGACGAGGGCACGATCCGCACCGAATGCCGGGTCTCGTTCCCTCTGGGCTTTATGGGCGGCATCACCTCGTCGCTCAGCGCCAACGAGAATGCGCGTTTCATCGCCCGCATCTACGGGCTGGACCCGGATTATGTCGAAGCCTTTTGCCGCTGGATGGCCGATATCGAGGAATATTTCGACATGCCGGTCGGCACCTACAGCGCCGGCATGCGCGCGCGCTTCACCTTTTCGCTGATGCTGGCGCTGGAATTCGACATCTATCTGATCGACGAGGGCATGCCCGCCACCACCGATCCGGAGTTCAACCGCAAGGCCGGGACGGTGCTTTACGAACGCCTCAAGTCCGCCACCGTGGTCGTGGTGTCGCACCAGGCGCAAACCATTGAAAAATTCTGCAATTCCGCTGCCGTTCTGCGCGACGGCAAGCTATATCAGTTCGAAACCCTCGGAGAGGCGAAGCAATATTATGACTACACCGCCTAAGGCGCGCGCCTATCGCATCAACCGCGAAGAGTCGGTGTTGGCGGTCAGCCACGGCCCGGGCGCGGAGGGGGTGGCGCGCAAGGTGCAGGTCGAGGTCCAGAAACGCGCCGAATCCACATCCGCCGGCCAGAAACCCCATCCGCAGCCCGATCAGCTTTTCGCCACCGAGGAGGATGGTTTCGGCGACATGCGCTTTCCCGGCGCCGCGCAGGAACCGGCCGGGCCCGGGCAGGACAAGCCGCCGCTGGCCGAACGCATCGCCGCGGTGCGGGCCGAGAACCTGACCGACCGGCAACTGCGCATGGCCCGCCGCATCGCCGCCATGCATGAGATCGAGGCCGCATCCGACCATGAGGCGGTGATCCTGCTGCGCGACCGCGGCATCGATCCGTTCCACCGCGCCTCGGTCGCCAAGATCCTCTCGCAAGAAGGCGCACGCGTTCAGGCCCAGGCGGCGGCATCCGCCTCCGGCGCCAATATGCCGGTGCCGACGCGTCAGGACGGCGCAAACCGGCGTCGCGGCACCGAGATCGCGCCGCTGGCGCCCGGCTCGACCAACCTGCCCTCGCGCGAGGCGCTGACCGAAGATCGCCGCGCGGCCGAGATCATCCGCATCCAGCAGGACATCGCCCGCCGCCGCCGCCGCAGGCTGTTGATGCTTTTTGCCCGGCTTGCGGCCTTCGTCGGCTTGCCGACGCTGATCGCGGGCTGGTATTATTTCTTCGTCGCCACGCCGCTTTACGCCACCGTCTCGCAGTTCCAGATCCAGCAGGCCGAGCAATCCAGCTCGGGCGGGCTGGGCGGGCTGTTCGGCGGCACGCAACTGGCCACCAATACCGACTCGGTCTCGGTGCAGAGCTATCTGACCTCGCGCGATGCCATGCTGCGGCTGGACCGGGATCTGGGCTTCAAGCGCGCCTTCCAGGATCCGGCCATCGACCCGATCCTGCGCCTGGCGCCGGCTGCGACGAACGAACAGGCCTACAAACTCTATCGGAACTCGGTGAAGATCGGCT
The DNA here is from genome assembly GCF_001447385.1 of Paracoccus sp. MKU1. Classification (GTDB taxonomy): domain Bacteria; phylum Pseudomonadota; class Alphaproteobacteria; order Rhodobacterales; family Rhodobacteraceae; genus Paracoccus. The sequence goes on from NZ_LLWQ01000018.1 coordinate 18,265, forward strand.
ACGATCCGACCGAGGGGGTCATCAACATGGAGGTGATCGCCCCGGATCCCAAGCTCAGCCAGGAATTCTCGCTGGCGCTGATAAAATATGCCGAGGGCCAGGTGGACCAGATGACCGCGCGCCTGCGAGAGGACCAGATGAAAGGCTCGGTCGAAAGCTATCAGGATGCCGAGGAAAAGGTGCTGCAAGCGCAGCGCCGGGTGCAGGAATTGCAGCAGAGGCTGGGCGTGCTCGATCCCGCGGCCGAGGGCAGCGTCATCATGGGCCACATCGCCGAGCTGGAACGGCAGCTGGCGGAAAAAAGGTTGGAACTGGGCCAGCTGAAATCGAATCTCCGCCCCAATGCCAGCCGCGTCGCCGGCGTCGAGGGCGATATCGGCCGGCTTCAGGAGATGCTGGCCCAGACCCGCAGCCAGCTGACCGAGGGCAGCAACGCCCGTGGCTCGCTGGCCACCATCTCGGGCGAGATCCGCATCGCCGAATCCGAGCTTCTCACCCGGCAGGAATTGCTGGCCACCGCCGCTGCGCAGATGGAGACCGCACGGATCGAGGCCAACAAGCAGGTGCGCTATCTCTCGCTCTCGGTCGCGCCGGTGCCGCCGGACGAGGCGACCTATCCCAAGGCTTTCCAGAACACGATCGTGGCCTTCCTGGTGTTTTCGGGCATCTACCTGATGCTCTCGCTGACGGCCTCGATCCTGCGCGAACAGGTATCCTCATGAAACATGTCCAGATCGGCAATGTCACCTTCGGCAACGACCGCCCCCTGGGGCTGATCGCCGGCCCCTGCCAGCTTGAAACCCTCGACCATGCGCTGATGATCGCCGAGACGGTGGCCGAGGCCTGCGCCAAGGCCGGCGCGGGCTTCGTCTTCAAGGCCAGCTACGACAAGGCCAACCGCACCTCGCTGACGGGACGGCGCGGCATCGGCATCGACGAGGGGCTGCACATGCTCGGCGAGGTGCGCCGCCGCATCGGCTGCCCGGTGCTGACCGACGTGCATGACATCGAGCAGGCGCGCCTGGCCGGTTCGGTGGTCGACGTGATCCAGATCCCCGCCTTCCTGTCGCGCCAGACCGACCTGCTGCTGGCGGCGGGCGAGACCCCGGCGGCGGTGAACATCAAGAAGGGCCAGTTCCTTGCGCCCTGGGACATGCCCAATGTCGCCGAGAAGGTCGCCTCGACCGGCAACAAGCGCATCCTGCTAACCGAACGCGGCGTCAGCTTCGGCTATAACACGCTGGTCGCGGACATGCGCAGCCTGCCGATCATGGCGCGGACCGGCTGGCCGGTGATCATGGACGCGACGCATTCCGTGCAGCAGCCGGGCGGCCAGGGCGGCTCTTCCGGCGGGCAGCGCGAATTCGCGCCGGTGATGGCACGGGCGGCGGTGGCCTTGGGCGTCGCCGGCGTCTTCATCGAGACGCATCAGGATCCTGACAACGCGCCTTCGGACGGGCCGAACATGATTCATCTGGACCGCATGCCGGCGCTGATCGCCTCGCTGATGCGCTTCGACGCGCTGGCGAAATCCGATCCGGTGATGGGCTGATCAGCCGGCCGCAATGGCCTTGGCCGCGGCATGGGCCGAGGCCCAGGCCCATTGGAAATTATAGCCGCCGAGCCAGCCGGTGACATCGACGACCTCGCCGATGAAGTAAAGGCCGGGGACGGATTTCACCTGCATGGTCCGGGAATCGAGCGCATGCGTATCGACGCCGCCGACCGTGACCTCGGCCGTGCGCCAGCCTTCGCTGCCGACCGGGCGCAGCAGCCAGCGGTTCACCCGCCCTGCCAAGCGTTCGAGCGCGGCATTCCGCTGGTCTGCCAGCCTTGCCCCCGCTAGCCCCATCTCGACGGCAATCGCCTCGGCCAGCCGGGCGGGCAGCCAGCGCGACAGCGCCGAGGCCACGGTCATGCGTCCGCCCTGGCCGCGGATCTCGCGCAACCCTGCCGCAACATCCGTGTCCGGTGCCAGATCAACGGCGATCTCCTCTCCCGGGCGCCAGAAGCTCGAGATTTGCAGGATCGCCGGCCCCGACAAACCGCGATGGGTGAACAGCAGCCCGTCGCGAAAGCTGGTGCGCCGCCGTCCGGTACCATGGCTGACCTGGGCCGTCACCGACAGCCCGGCCAGCGGCCGGCAAAGCTCCAGATCCTGTTGGGCGAAGGTCAGCGGCACCAGCCCGGCCCTCGGTTCGACCAGCGCAAGCCCGAACCGAGCGGCGATGTCATAGCCGATTCCCGTTGCGCCCATCTTTGGAATCGATTTGCCGCCCGTCGCCACCACCACCCGGCGCGCGGCCAGCGGCCCGCCCGAACTGGCGACAAGAAACCCTTGTTCCGTGCGCTCCACCGCTTCGACGGCCGTCCCAAGCCGCAATTCCGCGCCACGCATGCGATGCAGCAGCATGTCGATGATCTGCCGCGCGCTGCCGTCGCAGAACAGTTGGCCCAGCGTCTTCTCGTGCCAAGCGATGCCGGCATGGTCGACCATGGCAATGAAGTCCGTCGGCGAGAACCCAGCCAAGGCCGACGCGGCAAAGCGCGGATTGTCAGAAACGAAGCGGTCGAGCCCGCTGGCGAGGTTGGTGAAATTGCACCGCCCACCGCCCGAGATGCGAATCTTTTCGCCCGGCGCGCGGCTGTGATCCAGCACGAGGATCCTCCCTGCCTGGTCGCCTGACTGCTGCAAAATCGAGCCGGCGCAAAAGAGCCCGGCCGCTCCGGCGCCAAAAATGACGGTATCCACCTGTTCCATGCCGGGCGCATAAAGTGCCTGCAGGGAAGCCACAAGATTTTTCCTTTTGCCTCTTGCACCCCTCCGCCGCCTTGGCTAGATACGCCTCCACAAGTTGGGGCGTGGCCAAGTGGTAAGGCAACGGTTTTTGGTACCGTGTACCGTAGGTTCGAATCCTACCGCCCCAGCCAAATCATCCAAGCTGCTGAGAAGATGATATTTTCTGTCCTCAGGGACAGGGTTTTTCCGAACCTTTTCGATGGGTTGGCCCGGATTGGCGCGTGATCTGCGTCGTGATGCCGATTGGGCAACGGGCGTGGTTATGCCCCAAGAGATGCCCCATGGGTCGTCTCTGTCAGGTCGGTTGGTGAGGTAAACTGTAAGGCCGCCCGAGACCGCTGGAGCCTCGGGCAAAGACTGCATCCTGGTTCAGGCACGGGAAGCCTATCCAGCCTGCTCCACCAAAAGTTCGTACAGCATTTCCTGACACTCCCGCTGGTAGGTCTGACTCAGCGACTGCCGAAGGGAATCGGATTCTGCCGTGGAACTCCAGACACGATCCGTCAGCCATAACCCCACGACCACCATAGGAGCTGCAAGAGCCTTTTGGTTCTCATCCTCGATGTTCTCGAAGAACTTTTCGTATACAGCTTGGAATTCAGCTTTGAGCATCCCGGAGGCTTTGGCTTTGTAAATCAGTTCTGCATTCTTGGGAACCTCCCGGCAGAAATGCTTCGCGGCGTCCCCATAGGTTGCGTTGTAGGTCTGCGCCAACCCTGATCCTGCCAGTGTAGCGACCACGACACCAGCCAAAGCTGACCGAAGAGAGATTGCCATGGCAGGTACACACCCTGTCTGTCGTTCACCCATCACGAAGTGCTCCCACTCACAAAATACTTCCTAGAATCCATTTTTCATAAAATACTTCATAGAGAAAGTGGGATAAGTCTTGCTCGTGCGCGGGGATGGATACCGACCCCGACACCTTTCTCCTGGCCTATGCGCGGGTGCTGCGCAGGCATCGCAAGAACATGGACCTCTCGCAGGAGGAGCTTGCGTTCCGGGCGGGATTGAGCATGCGCTATGTCTCGTTGCTTGAGAGCGGGAAGCACCAGCCCAGTCTTGGCACGATGAAGGCACTGGCGGATGCTCTGGACACGAGCCTTACCGCGATGATCGGTGAAGCCGAAAACAACAACGATCAAGCATAGAGCCTCGCTTTACGCCGCTGGGTAACCAACGCTATGGTGGGAAAAGGCTATGGGCTACTCAGACTGCGCCTTGAGAGGAACCAGCATGCCTATGATGGTCTTGCCCCCATTTCACCGGACACTCAGGCGATTGCGGTTTGAGCTGCGATGAACTCGCGTGGCGAGCGCATTTTCAGCCCTGAGTGCGGGTGGTTTTCATTGTAATCCTCGATCCAGGTGCCGATCAATCCAAGGCCCGTCTGCGCGTCCGGCAATGGCGTGACCTGGACGTAGTCGCGCTTCAGCGTCTTCACGAATGCCTCCGAAATCCCGTTGCTTTGCGGGCTCTTGACCGGCGTGACGCAGGGCTTCAGCCCCAACTGGCGGGCGAAGATCTGCGTGTCCTTGGCGATGTAGGGCGACCCGTTGTCGGACAGCATCTCGATGACCGAGGGCGCGCGGTATGCGCCGAAGCGGCGTTCCACGGCTTCGAGCATGATGTCGCGGATTTCGGAGCCGCTGATCCCGGCGTTGACCACTGCGCGCCAGGCGATGATTTCCCGGTCGTGGGCATCGATGAGGCAGGCGCCGCGGACGATGTCGCCGTTCCAGCAGGTGAACTCGAAGCCATCTGAACACCAGCGCAGGTTCGAGCGCATGACAATCACCTTTCCGTCGTGAACGTGCTGGGGCCGCTCGGAATATTTCTGCGCCAACAGCAAGTTATGGGTTTGCATGATCCGGTAGACCCGCTTGTGGTTGACCGGTGCCAGACCCTCTGACCGCAACTGGCGGTTCAGGATCGCCGTGATCCGCCGGTAGCCATAGGTGGGGCGCGCCGATACGAGCGCCGTGATCAACGGCACCACCCGCGCGTCTTGCGCTTTATGATAGCGCCGACGCGGCGGCGTCCTGCCGTTCAACCGAACGATCAGGTTCGAGCGGGCCACGCACAGGATTTCCGCCACGACCTTCACTGGAAATCGCCCTTCAGCGGCGACCGCGCGAGCAAGGTCGGTTTTTTTGACCGTGACTTGTCCAGGGCCCTCCCGCAGGATCTCGGCCTCGAGCGTCTTGCGACCGAGCTGGCGCTCGAGTTCGCGGATGCGGTCCTCCAGATGCCGGACGATCTTGTTGCTGGTGACATCATCGTCTTCCGCCACGGCGACACTCCCCCCTTCGAGCATGAGCCGCCGCCAACGATACAACAGGTTCGGCGCCACGCCATTCCGGCGCGCCACAACCGAGATGCTGGACCGGTCGTCCAGCGTCTCTTCGACAATCCGCAGCTTCTCGGTGGCGGTCCAGCGGCGGCGACGGCCGCCATCGGCGATGATCTCTATCTCAGACATAAGCACGTGCTCAGGCATATGCCTAAGCCTCCATGGTCATGCCCAAGTGTCCGGTCGAAAGGGGGGCCAGTTCATATGAATTCTTAACCCCTTAGCTAGGTGTTTGATCCCGGCATTTGATGGTGCATTGTTTTCCCAAGCTTGGAGGGATGCGCTATGGGACAGATTCTTCATGGGAGCGCCACGACGACAGAGGCAATCCGTCGAGCAATACAAAATAGTCAAGAGAGCCTGAGAGCGCTGTCGAAGS
>NZ_LLWQ01000019.1 GCF_001447385.1 Paracoccus sp. MKU1
AGTCCTTCCGCCAGCGCGTCAGCAACGCGCGAGAGATATCGTGACGCCGCGCCGTCAGCGCCACGCTGCGCGGGCGCGACAGGCTTTCCTCGACGATACGGATCTTCTCGGCAGCCGACCAGCGACGCCGCCGACCACTATCGGTCACCGAGAGAACCTCGACTTGGGAACTGAAGCTATGGGTGTCCATAGCTTCAGCCTCCTACATCCATCCCACCTTCAGCGTCAGACGGTCCTCACCGGGAGCTTACTTTCCAAAACGCCCACGCAGCTCGGAGTATCCGTTCCGATGGGCGGAGAGCCGCCTGACGGCACTGCAGCACAGCCCATGCGGCGAACCTAGATTAGCAGACACCGGTGGCATTACACCTGACCAGAAACTGAAGATGGCTGCCTGAAGTCTACTCTTGCGCCCCGTTAAAACGGGGAGGTTTACCGGCTCACTTCACAGAAAAGCGGGCGCGTTGCAGTACATGAAGCGGGCGACGTGCCAGCTCGAAGCTGTCGATGGCGACGTAACTTCGATCTAGCCCCATCATCTTGAATAGCCGTTCAGTATTCCACAACGGATGGACCACGACCCCCCAGCGGCTGTGGCGGTCGTCTAGCGAGAATATCTGGATGTCCAATCTGCTCTCGATGCTCAAGACCTTATTTCCGGGAATGAAGGTCTTGGTCTGTAGAGCGAGGTCGTGCGATACTGCGGTCCAGTCAGACAGCTCGAAGTGCGCATATCCGCCATCGAACCCGCATTCGTATCCTGGATCAGATAGAGCTCTCAGGTAGCTCAAGCCGAGCCTCCAATCCAGCAGACCGTGGAGGCTCCTATTATTGTATCTTTGTAGGCATCGATAGCACGAAGAGCCACATCGGTTTCTGTGTGTGTCATCGGAGACCTCATTGCGCGGCCACGCCTTAGCATCATCCAAAATGCTTCTTATGAGGCTGGAGACAGGAATGGTGCTGTCGCCGAGGAGGTGACGGCAGAAACCGGAACCATTGGGGAGAGCATCCGAGATCTGCAGATACGGCAGTCGTTCACCCGACGATGACACCATGATGTTGGGGGCGAGCACATCGAACTCCTCAGGGGCAATGTCGAGATCCAGCGCTGCCCGTTGCACCAGTATTTCGGTAGCGGATATGGCTGCTGCGCGAACGCTGGTTCGCGAGGGATCTCGCCGCCCCATGGAAAGGCCTACATCCATGTCGAGCAGGCGAAGGTTCGGGTTCAGCTGGATAGGGCTGATCTGCAGTGAGTTCGTGATCTTGGTCGAGGCTAGCCACGCGCTCACTACGTCGTCCTCCGCCTTGTAGCGGCCATTCTGGTCTTCGGCGAGAACCTGCGAACTGATCGCCTGTCCGGCAAGTTTCACCAGCGGCTTGGTCTTTGTCCACCACCCAATCCTCTGAGCATCTTGGTCGATGGCTTCCCGGATATCGAAGCCAGTGAAGTCCTCGTCATCCTTGAATCCGGGATTGACCAGGAAGATCTCGGACTGCTCCGCGAAATTCACTCGCAGGTTCTCGTCGGTTTTCTGCTTGTCGACCTTGCCAAGGCTCGCCAACGAAATCCGCTGCCCCACCTTCGACGCAAGGTTTTCGTCGGTGGGCCTGAACTCCGTCCTATATCCGGAGGGCGTTATGCACCGAATTCCTGGATCCGAGTTGTCTGCTCCGCAGGCGGGACACGTCAAAGTTTCGTCTCCTCCCCGGCTCCATGCTCCGCATCCGCCACAGAACCTCAGACGAAAGTCGTCCTTGTACCATGGACTGAATGGCCGCATCGGAACACCGAAGTCCGTCATGAATTCGTCGGGATCCGGAAGAATGCCTGTGAAGCCGATGCAACGATGCCGAAGCTTCTCCCGGGTCCGGACGCTGCCGGGCGCGAAATCGAAGATCGCCATGTCCTGATCGCGGTCGATGGTATCCCATTCCGCCTCGAAGCTTCCCTTTGCCTTCTGCAGCTCCACGTAGAGGTTTCGCGTGCGCGTGGGCATGCCGTAAAGCGGAACCAGACCGCGCTCCGCCAAGGCGGCGGCAATGCCAATGGGCTGGAGACCGAATTCGTCCTGCAGTCCGTCGATGGCTGCGAGAACTTTGTCCGCGGTGACAATCGTGGTAATCTCAATGACCTCGCACCCCGAAACGTCCGCAAGGATCTTCGCGAGACGAAGCCGGCGATGATCCGTCTGAGCCAGCGCGGCCGCGAGCTTTTTGCGCCAGTGCTTCTCCGGATTGAAATACTCATTGCAGTAGAGGAATTCACCGTGGATGTCGCCAGGGACGACGTTGTCACCGGCCCAGTCCTGATCGGCCTCCTTGCGCAATATGCGGAAGGCTTCCACGAGCCAGAACTTCCTCAGGAGGCGGGATGGAATGTCGATGAGGCCCGTGGTGATGAATGGCGGCGGTGGTGCGGCTCCCGTTATCTCAAGCGGATTGTGGAAGTAGTGGATGTCGTGGCTCTTGCTCCGGCAAACGGTCAGCACGGTGGAGAAGGCCTGGCCTCGACGACCCGCGCGACCGACGCGCTGCTGGTAGTTGAAGCGCTGGGGCGGCATGTTGCCTTGATAGACCGCCTGCAAGGAGCCGATGTCGACGCCGACCTCCATTGTCGTCGTTACGGAAATCAGATCAACCGAGTCGAAGAGCTTGCGCCACTCAAAGTTCGTGTCTGTTTCGCCGTCGGCCTTGACGAACACACCCTTGAATTGCTGCAGGCGCTCTGCCGGATCTTTCGTCTGCCCGGTAAGCTCCTCGCACTTCAATCTGAAGAGCGGCTCGTCGCTTCCGACGGCGCGCATCACCCTCCGGCCAAGGAAATTGCCTTGGGCGATCACGGAAGCGGTCAGGTCCTCCGGGTGGGTCAGCGTTTCTCCGCACCGGGTGCATTTGCCGAACCCTTCGTGGAGGTGCACACGGCCACACCGTTCGCACCGCCATGCCTTCGCTGACGGCTCCGCGGCCCGAAAGTAGAGCATGCTTATGTCGATCGAGCCGTCGCCGCGAACTTGCTTGAGCGTGGTCTTGAGCTTGTGCAGAAAATCCTCGCATCCCTTTTCTGGTTGCTGAACGATTTTCGTCATAAGCCGCTTCAGACGGTTGTCGCCGAGACCGAGCATATCGAAGGCGGTCTTCCAAGCGGTCTTCGTCTCCTCCTGGAATCGGTTGGGCGTGATGCGGTACGCGTCCGCGAAGATGCGGAGCATGGCGTCGTCGCGCGACTTCTCGGGAGTGTACTCTTCTGGGCCGTAGAAGCTTGGCCAGCCCAGTCCGGTCTCCTCCAATGCGAAATAGGTTTTGCTGAATAGGAGATCCGTCGCATCCGGCGGCTGCTCGTCCTGGACTTTTTCTCGCGCCCTTCGGATGAGTTTCAACTCCTCCTCAGGAACCTCGTTCTTCCAGGCGATCTGGTCGCCATCCTGCCTTTCGAAGAACTCGTACCAAGGCTTGTTGCGAACTCGGGTATGTATTGTGTCGGCACCCTCGACTGGAGTTGAGCCGAGCTTCATCAATTCAGCTAGGATCGGTCTGGCCGCATAACCGGCCTTGTCTCGTTCAAACTCGAAAAGATCCTTCAACGGTACGCTCGGCGGTTGCCCGGCTCCGGCTTTCCGCTTCTGTAGCGCTTTCATCCGGAGCATGAGGTGATCCGTGTCTTGGTCGTCGGCCATTAAGTCAACGATCTCGGTTTTCAGACGCTGTAGCTCGGCATCGTCATCCGCAGTGAAGGCGCGATCTGCGGCAATGCGGGTCGCGGCACTTATCAAGATCTCGCGGCGAAGATCCCGCTGGTGCTGAACCTCGACCTCGAGGGCCAAATTGGCGGCATCTTCACGGCTATCGGAAAACGCGACGAGCTTGCCGTCGCCACCCTGGGACTTCAGCGCTGCGACCAGTTCGGTCGCGAGAAGCTGGGAGGTCTTACCGAAGCCGGTCCTGAAGCTTCGGATGGGCGAAATGCGGCCTTCGCGTTTCTTCGAGTTCGGTTGTCTATATCGCCCGGAGTAGTCGGTGCCGCACTTCGCGCAGCAGTATGGGACGGCGGTGCCGTCATCGTCCATCGCTCGCTGATGGAATGCGTCGTTCCCTTTCCACCTCAGGAGATAACCGGAAACGTCACCGTCTTCTTCTCTACCGCTGACGACCCCTGTCTGCGGATTTAGATATCCGCGTGCCCACTCGTACGGACTTCGCTCGACGCGGATTTCTCTTTCTGGCGTTCCCTGGCTTGGCCAGAACAGTGCAAACTCGCGGAAGCTGGCTTCCTCGAACCGGAGAGATGATGCGCTCTCTGGAAGCTTCTCGAGTTCCTGGGGCGCTGGCAGTAGCGACACCCGGCTGGATGTGCCCGGCTCTGTCTCGCCTCTCTTCCCGCCGAGGTAGAGGTCGCCGCAGGCTTCACAGTAGAGCATTTCGAAGAGACGCTTCCGGCCAAGCTCCTTAACCTCATCGTAATCCTGGCCGCGCTCAATGCTCGGCCGCCCCCAGACAACCGCTCCATTCCTGTCACGACCAACCGAGGCGAACAGCCCTTCGATGTTCCGCACGAAACTATGCATGCGGAAGCCTGGAAGGCTGGCGATCTCCGAGCGTGACGGCCGGAGTTCATCCGGAAGGACCGACTTGGGCAGATCTGGAATCGCACGTAGGGCGAGTAGCCCGCGCACGGCATCCCAATCCTCAGCGCCGAAGAGATTCTTGCCGATGTCGCCCACCGAACTCGGACGTTTCGCGCCAGGACAGTCCGCATCCTGCATTGCGAAGTCTAGCATTGCTGCCGCCGTCGCAGTAGCTTCCAACATCAATGCCGCTGAGGCTGCGCCGGATGAACCCGGCAGGCTCTGCGCAGAGGCCACGAATTTCTCGAGGAGCTGTGCCGGCTGCTTCCTGTAATCGAGATCCTTCAGCGCTCGGGAGAGTTCGACCAAGCTGCTGCGGGATGGTGTGCGAACCGGCCGCGGAACTGCGATAGCCTTGCCCGTGACGACACTATCCTTCCAGACCTTATCGGGATTCTCTGCGCCGGCTGTTCCGGCCGCGCCGAACATGTTCCTCAGATACTCAATACTAGCAGCGGCGTTTTCCTCGTCCATTGGCAGCGAAGCAGAGGACGAGAGTATCCGGAGCTTGTGTGCGTGTGCTCCGTCCGCCAGACACAGGCGTTCGAGAAGTACCTTGAGAAGGCCCGCCATTTCTGCACCTGCGGATCCCCGCACCAGATGGAGTTCATCGAGCACGAGGTAGAATCTGGCGTCGTTGTTTTCCACCAGCCAGTTCCGCGTCTGCGTCAGTATGGAGTCTTCGACTTCGCGGACGAGCATCGCGTTCAAGATCGATTGGTTGGTGACCAAGATATCGGGCGGCGTGGCCTGCATGTCCCACCGCGAGATCAGTTCGCTTCCATCCGTGGTTGGGAAGATGTAACGCAGATCGTTTTCCCCCTCCGCGTCCAGTCGCCTTTGGATGGACTGATAGCGCTGCAGTTCCTGTTTTAGCTCCCTCCGGGCGCGTCTGTTGCGGCCTTTCCAAGACCTGTCACGGCTCTTGCGCGGATGCGAAAGAAACCCGGTGACCGGTGACTTTCCGGTGTAGCGTCCGAAGAACAGGCGATTGCCCTTGAAATGCTTCGCCATCACTTCCTGCGCATCGGGCGAGTCGAGGGCCTTGCGCAACCGGACCATCTGGTCTTCGACCAAAGCATTTAACGGATAGAGGATCAGCGCGCGGATCGCTTTCGGCCTCTCCGGATGTTCATTCCGCCGGTGAAGCTGGAACTCCTTGCCCTTTTCGAGCCAATCGTCATCGACCGGCTTTAGAGGTGCGGGCCAAGTGGTCGCTTCCTTCGCGAGTTGGGCGAGGATCGGCAGCATGAAGGATTCCGTCTTGCCGGAACCCGTACCGGAGGTGACGATGCCGGGTTTCCCATCCGACACTCCCTTTGACAGCATCTGCATCTGATGAAGGTAGGGCTCGTATTCGCCCTTTATGTCTGCGCTTTCCTTGTCGCGCTCGAACAGCCCCGAGAGTGCAAGTTCGATGAACGCCTCTCTTTGCGGCCTGGTGAAACCGGGAAGCTTTTTCCCCGGATCATCGATCAGGGCCTCCAAGCCGTGGCCCGCCGTCTCGTAGCGCGGGACCGCCTCGAATATTGGATCAAGGGCAAGCTGCCCCGGTTGGGACAGCAGTTCCCTCCGCATCGCAGACACTCTGGAATCATCGATACGGTAAGCTGTATCGAGATAGGCTAGGAACTGCTCGATCATTCTGCTGAATCCGCCGATCGGATCGAACATGTTTACCCCTCAATGTTCTTGAAATAGGTATTGAATGCATGCTGCTGCCCTTCGCCAGGAAGGGACAAGCGCCGTTCTTCTTGACGGACGAGTGCTGCTGCTACCTCGCCCATATCAATGCCCGCCGGCGTGCGGGATAGGGTCTTGGCCGCGCGGATAAGCGCCGCCCTCTCAAGGCTGTCCGACTTCGAGAGAAGGTCTATTGCCTCCGCAAGCTTTTTCTTATCGACTTCGAGCTCGGCTCCCCACGCACCAGCGAACAGGTTGCGGGCGGGGCGCGCAGACGCGGGAACTAAGATGGGGACGAAGTATTCTAAAACTGAGTCCGGCACCGAAACACGCGTACCGTCTACCCCTGCACTGGCGATAATGGCGAGGTTACGCGGCAGCTTTCCGAGCCGCCTGGACTCGATGAACTGGGGTACCCAGTATTCGCACGGCCCGTTGGTTATGCCGCAGAGAGCGACAGGAACGATCAGCCCGGGATGGGTTCGGGCTTTGGCTATGGCTGCAGCCAGACCGGAGGTTTCGTCCCGTAGGAGATCCTGCCACGATATGCGGGAGGGATCGCAAAATGCGATCACGCTGTTTTCGCCACCGATCGCTACGGATATATCCGCAGCAACACCCGAAGCCTTATTGCCGATCAGAACAGGAAGATCTTCGGTTGATCTCAATATGATGGTGGCGACGTCCGCTACCGGCATCGCAACCGCGGATGAGAGGCTCCCAATAATGCTCCTTCGGACTTCCTCGGTGGCGATGACAAGTTGACCCGAAGCGTCCTCCTGCTGCTTTCTTTCGGGAAGCAGATCTGTTTTGGTGGCGTACACGGTTGAAATAGGGGTTTGGGATATCAAGTCGCGCAGCCGGGTCACTTCCTCGCTCAGTTGCTGAGTCTCCCTACTCGCCTCTCCGACTACATCTTTTGCGGCCTCAGCTATCCTCGTACGGATACTTTCGTCGTGCTTTTCTGCCTCGCTTCTGAGTAGACCTTCGCGATGCGCTACGAGCGCAAGTCTGGTCTCCGCGTCGGCAAGATCTGCACGTATATCTGAGAGCCGGGCTCTTTCCGATTGCATTTCCTCCTCAAGTCGTGACTGCAGGGATGCTCGCAGGCGATCTCTTTCTGATTGTTCAAACTCTCTGAGCCTCTCTTGAAAATCTGGTTCGCGAGCCATCATCTGAGGCAAGAGTTCAACAATCGTCTTACGTTTGCTGAGTAGTCCGATCACTGCGGAAAGGTCCGCCATCTCCTCGGTGTTGATTGTATTGGCTATGTATTGCCTGAGAAGGTCGATAAAGCGCTCATTCGAGCTGGATTGAACAATCGAAGATGTCGCACGCGCTAACCAATACTCCGCCGCCTGAAGCATCTCGTGCTCCGGCCGGAGATCGACCTCCTTTTCAGGCGCCCATCTCGGTTGGGTGACGTAGATTACGAGGCCAGAAGAGAGCCTTATGGTTTCCGGACGATTCTTGAGCGTCACCACTGGTACAGAACGCATGATCGTGCTGGGCGACAGGCCGTAGCCCGAAGGCCTGCGGTCAAACTGTGTCAGCCATAACCCCGAGCGTACCTCAATGGCATCCACGCCCTTCTCCGACGGAATGGACAATACTCCTTTCCGGAGGCGTGCAACAAGTTCTTCGTGGGAGATGTCGCGTGGGCTGTATGCGACTGGCAGCCTTGCCGCAGTTGCGAAAGAAACCGCCGCAAAACTGCCGGAGCTGCCAAAATCGAAGTTTATAGGCAAATTGAACAGTGAACTCGCATGATGGGTAGCAGTCAGAGGAGATACTGACGGAATCGGAGACTCTTCTCTTTTAATTAAAAGCCTATGCTCCTTCTTCTCTCCGGTCACAAGCCAGAATGAATCTACGCCGCCGAGAACTATCTTGGGATCTTTTGTCTCACGGGTTCTGCCACCGTGCGCATCGCCATCCCTTACTTCGCAAATGATCGCGACATCGGGACCGAGAACCTTCGTGACTCTAACTACTGTTTTTCCCGCGCTCGCCATTCATAAACGCTTTCCGTATACGCTGGATTTATTCGAACGGACTTTACGCAAGCGACCGTCGTAGATTGTCCGACCACTGTTGGAGGCCGACCAGACGAACCTGTCAATCCATCCGATGTCAGCCCTCCTTTCCATAGCGATAGGCACTATTTTGGAGAGGGCCTGAGCCCCTACATGCCCGAGCGGGTATTCGTAGCGCCAATGGCTGCCATCATTGCGTGGCCCCGCATTGCAGAGTGCCCTGTCAGATATCCATCTCGCCCAACTCGCGGGCAAGACGACCCTTGCTAGCCGGGGAGACAGGAATTGTCCGTCGTAGTCAAAGAGCTGATTCCCTTGCCGCAGATGATGGGACAGCAGTGCGACGGAAGGAGAAAAGTAGTTTTGGTCAGCGCTGCCACGAACAACAGATCTATACAGGAAGGGATTGTTGGAGCCGGGCCTCTCAAGCCGATACAGACCTTCAGTCATCCCCTCACTGAATCGTACGGCGAAGAAGCCTCGATCTTCATCGAATCTACCGATCACGGAGTATCCGTGAACACCGTCGCAATTCGCCACGTCGGCCACGGCCTGGAGGAGCGACGGGAGTACGCCCAAAGCGGCCTTGAGAACGAACTCCTTTCGGGCACTCTCATCGGGACACCGCACGACGTATCTAGGCAGTGTCCACGGAGAAGTTCCACGCCACTTCTCCACAACACATCCTACGGCATAGGCGGATGCAGAGATGCGATCGATGACAGCAAGAGGGGTCGGCCCATTTATTCTGACAAGCTCCGAGCTGACCAAGGAGGCCGACAGGGGTCGCTGCAGTATTCGGCGAACAGGGAAATGACGGAGCAATGTTGTTTCCAGCCAGCCAGCGTCGGCAAACGAACGGAGGATGTCCCACACGGAGGGGCGCTCTTCAATGTAGCCTATGGCCTTCCGCACAAGCTCAACAGCCTCGGAAAACGATAGACCACGTGCTGTACGCGCGTAAAGCGCCTCGCCGAGCGTCACTAATTCATCGCGGGGATCGAAGCGTTCGCCTTGCCATATTTCGGTCTCCACTGACAGGGATGGCGCGCTTCCGTAATGGAATTCGTCCTCCGGAATCTCCCGCGACGGATCGAACGCAAGCCGACGGGTCTCGCCAACTTCATTGGCCCTAGGGACCATTAAAACTTCATGTGACGCACCCCGACTACGGGCGACAGCGGGGCCAGAATATATGCCCGGGGAAAGAGCCAATACGCCTTCGGATTGGATAAGATCTATCGGTCGCCCGCTTATTTCCACGTTGACCGATAGCGGGAGCGTACTCGATATCACAGGAGTGAGAGGTGTTCGTCCCAAGTAGGCGCCTCCAACCCTTATGCCGCCGAGCCAGCCGAACTCCCTTTTTCCGGATGCGGCAGCTTGTCTAGCTTCCTGTCCTCGGAATGCGGCGACAACCCATCTCGAATTGAGCGCAACGGAGAACCGGATCTTACTGGGCGTACATTCCGCAAGCTTGGAACTATACATGAGCAAGATTTGTGATGCGGTGGAGGCCTGTGCGCGGTACCTTCCGAAGCCAAGACTTTCTAGGAAGACAGTCCCACCCCTGATCATTTTAGCCACAGACTTCGGAACAAACTTTACCGCTTCATCAGGCGATGAGATCGGTACACGGTCACCAACCGGTGAGACACGGAAGAGCTCATATTCGCCGAAGTCGCTCTCAACGACTTCCAGGTCTTCGAGCGCCACCTGTTCTGCGATCACCGAATACCAAGCATGCCAGAACGGCGTCCTCGCATACTCGCGGCCACCGTTTTTCCGCGCGCAGTCGAACTGCTCGAAATTGTATTCGAACGACTGCATTGTGTTGCCCAGAAGGTGCCGGGACGTATAAATCCTGTTGGAAACCTCAAGTGGTTCGAGAAGCCGCTCAGGAGGAAGAATTTGCCGCAACTTTCGCAAAGCAGCCCGATCACGCCATGTCGGAAATGCAATTTGGAGTGTGCGACCGATCTGACGGATGTTTGCGTGAATAGCCGGAAGGACTAGTTTGATATCGTGCTCACGCGCGAGGAAATCTCTGAGGTGCTCCCACATGAGGTTAAGACCGCTCATGTTTGCACCGGTGAAACGAGTGCCGATCTGCTTCTCGAGAAGCTCCCTGAAATCCCGATCGCCCCTTTTCCGGGTTTTCGTCGTTTGCATCCAGCAGAGGAAGATCAGAATTCTAACATAGTCGGGCGGCTTACCCTGAAGCGGGCGGATGTCGCCGGAAAACCGCGCCTTTAGTATGGATACATGCGGCAGGGATGCGAGTAGTCGTTTGTGAGCAAGCGCAACATCTGTAACGGAAAACATCTCAAGGAGATCCTCGTCGGCGACGTAGACACCAGCGATCGGCCCGGAATTTCCGGGCGCGAGGAAGTATCTCTCGATACATTGCTCCTCGAAAGTCGCCACCTTCTCCCCCCTTGTTGCCAGCCAACAATCTATCATCTATTATCTGGCTTAATCAGTCGCTTAATAGGCTATCTCCAGAGGTGAACTGCTCGCCAGATATCGATTGACGATGGAGGACGAGGTGCGGCCCCTGGGTGCGCTGGCCCTCAGCAAAGTCGGAATCTTCAAAGGTCAACCGGGCGACATCCGGTAAGCCGATGGCCTGCCCGAACCTTATGACGCCATCGAGTTCTATGATCTCCATTTGGGGGAGGTACTCCACCTGCTTTTCGCGCAACCGATCATGGAGAAGTTTCAGGCGCGCGCGGAGGTAACGAACCGAAACCTGCATTTCCAGTGGATAGCCGCTCGAGCCGATGATCGCCAAGAGTTGTACGATCGCCCGGTCGATGGCATCAACGTCATCCTCACGGACAAGCGCCAGTGCAATTGCACCGCTTGGCAATTCCAGCCGTCGCTGATCCTCGTAGACTTTGATAATGTCCTTATTGACGAAGTGGTCTCGGGTCACGCGCCATTCGTCGCGCCTGCGATATCGAAGCGGCGTGTCCTCCAGACGATAGCCGTTTGCTGCCACTGCATCAGCTGGGATTGGCTCGCCCCAACCGGCCGGCCAATAGGTGCCGCCGCCGTATCCGTCGCGAGATCTGACTGAATCGTTCTTCCTCTTCATGTATCTTTTCACCATGCTCGGTAGTTTTCGGCCGCTATCTAGAACAGGTGAGGTGATCCTGGCAGGGAGGCCTGCTTCGCTATCCTGAAGGTGCTGGACAAGACGCATCATGAAATATGGAGGAACGGCGTTGCCAACCTGGCGGTACTGGGCCTCGCGTGGGCCGAGGAACTCATAGGAGTCTCGGAATCCCTGCAACCGCGCGCCCTCGCGGACTGTCAGGGCGCGGTTGTGGATCGGGTGGGTGAAACACCCCGAAGTGACATTGTTGAATCCCGCTGAGATCGTATAAGAGGGCGAAGCCTCATGAAGGCGGCCATACAGAGTTGCGTAATCCGTCAGGCGCACGCGCCGGAAACGATCCGGGAGAAGCTCCGGCGGAATGTCCTTCCAGCAGCCCCCCTGCGGGACATTCGCGACTCGTCGCCTGTTGATCTCGGAAAGGTTGTTCGCGTGATGGTTCGGTGCGAAGCCAGAACTGTCCCGCACGAAGGCTTGAAAGGGCGTAGGGGCACCGGAAATTGAAAGTCTGGCTACGGCATTTTTGTCTACTTCCTCTGTGAGGTCGGCGATCGCTTCCCGCACCGTCACATATTCCTGCAGGTTCTCCGTGGCGACCGGAGCGTGAGTGTGAAGGGGAAAAGTGGCCGGCCTCGCTTCAACTGTAGCGATTAGGATAAAACGATTTCGGAGCTGCGGCAGCCCGTAGTCAGCCATATTCACCACATCGGCGAAGACGTTATAGTCACGTTCCTCGAACAGCTTAAATAGCTCCTTCACGATGAGGAGGTTGCGACCGTAGACAACGCCCGGAACATTCTCCATTATGACACGGCGTGGCTTTCGTCCGGCTGCAATGAAGCCATCCAGCAACCTGATGAAATGGACGAACAGGGCGTTGCGCGGATCTTCAAGGTGGAAAACGCCCATCGTGCTCACAGCCTGACAGGTCGGTCCCGCGAAGAACCAGTCGATCTTTTCGATACCAGCTCGCTCAACGACATCGGTTGCAGTAACGAGGGAAACGTCGCAACAATCCACCACAGCTTCCGGATGAGCTTTTCTGAAGGTGCGCGCGGCGTTCGCATCGATATCGAGCGCCCATTTAATCTCAAGACCGGGGATAGCGGCTGCGGCTCCAGCCGACATTCCGCCACATCCAGAGTAGAGATCGATTGCCGTGCAACTCATGGTTCCCCCATTTTCCCCGTCGCCATCGAGGCTTCTCAAGGAGCCCCGAGGCAGGCAAAACTTACATCCAGCCCACCCCAGATCATAAGACAAGCAATTGGTGCAGGTCGAGAGCAGAAGCTCCCGTTGAACTGGCCGTAGCGTCGCATGGGCTGAGGTAAGGCTCTTGAAGCTGGGCATGATCGGCACGAAGCAGTCCTAATCTGGTTGACGCGCAGCGCGAACGGGGCCCGGTGGCGTCGCTAACCACCCTAGCTGCCAGCATTCCGCAGCAGCATCTTCCGAGCGGCGGCTTTGGGGAACGCGGCAGCGCAGCACCGCGGGTGGCTGACCGGCAGCTCAGGGCCGGTAGACCCGCTCTTTCTTCACCCAGCCAAACGCGTTCACAATTCGTCTCCGCTACTACCAAAACCCGGGTGGAAAAGGCGCTTGTAGAGACGCTCGGCGTAGCTGTCCGTCATCCCAGCGACGTAGTCACATACACGACGCTCTGTGGAGCTTTCCGGACACCCATCTTGCCAAGATGACTGAGGAATGAGACTTTCTGGATCTGAGAGCAAAGTATCAAACAGACGCGCCACGATCATTTGACCGCGACGCTCAAGCTGCTGCACCTTCGCCTTCCGGATCACGAGCTCGTAGGCCAGCCCCTTAAAGGCTTCCAACAGCCTTGCATGAGGCTCCGGAAGAGCTGCGTTGAACATTAAAAGCGGGTGGTCGTATGAACTGTGCTTTGTAAGCGTCACGTTGGTGATAAACAGATTCACAAGCTCAGCAATCATCTGCTTTCTGCGGAAACTGTCAGAAAGCAGGCCTTCGCAGACCAACTTGGCATCAAATCCAGGCAGGCAACTGCCGTCAATTTTTTTGAACGCTTTGGTTATGGAACGTCTGATCAACGCGTTCGGCTGCGCCGAGATGGCGGCTTGATCGCTTTGGTAGCCATGGCACGGGTCGTTGGCGGTCCATTTCGTGGTTTCTCGGCTACCGCGTCGGCGGTTTGGCAGATTGCAGACGGACTCGTCCTCACGCCAGCAGTCTCCTTCGGACCAGGAACAGGTTGCCGAGCGCGAACAGCGTGAAGAGCTGGGCGCGGTTCTTGGCGAGCCCCCGGTAGCGGGTCTTTACATAGCCGAAC
>NZ_LLWQ01000020.1 GCF_001447385.1 Paracoccus sp. MKU1
TGTTCGATGCGCTGGCCGCCGCAGGCATCACTCTCGTGACCGTCACCTTCGACGGTTCTGGCGACAGCGGCCAGATCGAGGACATCACCGCGCAATCGGACGACCGGACCGTGGACCTGCCGCAGGGCGAGATCACCATTGCCACGGTGGCATGGGGAACCGACAAGGTGACCGCAATCTCAATGGGCGTTGAGGCGGCCATCGAACAGCTCGCCTATGACTTCCTCTCGGAAACCCATGGCGGCTGGGAGAACAATGATGGCGCCTATGGCGAGTTCAGCTTCGATGTGGCGGCGCGCACCATCACGCTCGACTACAACGAGCGCTACACCGCCACCGAATTCTACAGTCACGAGTTCTGAGGGGGCGGAAATGGCACATCCCTATCATCATGCGCTCTCGTCGGTGAAGAAATGGGGCGGCACGGTCGAGGATTACTTGCCCATCCATAGCTGGTTCGATGCCAGCAAGGAGATCCTGGCCGATTTTCGTCATCGCGCGCTTCGCCACCATGCCGAGGGCATCTTCATGGCCGAGACCATTTTCGGGGCGACGATCACCCTGTCCACCGGCAGGGTGATCCCGGCCCGATGGGTCGGGGAGCAGCATGTCCGCGAGGATCTGGGCCGTATCCCGTCCTTCGCCGATTGGGCGCGGGCAATCCACCCGGCGCCTTGGATGGGGCGGACGCAGCGGATCGAGGCGGAGGTCGATCCGCATTGCGTCAATGGCCGACTTCAGGAAGAAGTCTGAGCAGTCGCGTCAGCCTCCCCCTTATGAAAGCCTCTTGCCATGCTCAGCCATATCGTCATCTCCGTCCTGCTCTGCACGGCTTCCTGCGAACCGGCGGAAATCCGCGTCTGGGACGGTGACTCGATCCGGCTGGGTATGGGACAGCAGTCCGAAGCTGTTCGGATATTCAACATCGACGCTCCCGAAATGGAGGGCCGCTGCATCCATGAAACCGACCTWGCCCGGCAAGCGAAGATCAGGCTGGCGGAAATCCTGCAAGGTCGGCGGGTCGAAATCCTGCGTCAGGGGACCGACCGCTATGGCCGGACCCTGGCGGCGATACGCGTCGAAGGCCGCGATGTCGGCGATATTCTCGTCGATGAAGGGCTGGCGAGAACCTGGGCCGGGCGGCGTGAGCYCTGGTGCTGATCGCCGGATCGTCCCGCCGAGGTGCGGGACGATCCACCGTCGGGACGGGAGAGTAAGAGTGCGGGCCGGTTGGCCGTGACGGATTGTGAGGCGGGAGAGGGGCTTCCGCCGTCCGTCGCGGAGCATTCCCCATGAGCCTTTCCCACCACACCACTTTCGCCTCGATCGGCGAARTTGTCGCGCGACAGATCCTGCCCCGGCTGCGTCATGCCCAGAAGCTGCCGCTGCGCATCTCCTGCATCGGTATCGCCAGCGATGACGAAAGCGATGACGTCGGCGGCTTCGACCGCACGCTCGTCATCGGCCAGTGCCAATCCCCCGAAGAGGCGCTGATCATCGCCAGCCAGCGCGTTGCGCGCGGTGATTTCCGCGTTGGACAGGGCGATGCGCTGCGCTTTCGCCCCCGCGTCATGGTCATTCAGGACAACGAACTGGGCCTTGTCCTTGCCGGTGAGGTCCGGGCCGGGATCGTGCTCTGGCAGCATCCGGTCGCCTCCGACGCCGAGGCTCGCCGCACCGTCACGGAGGCCA
>NZ_LLWQ01000021.1 GCF_001447385.1 Paracoccus sp. MKU1
TCCGCCTCCAGCCAACCCTCGATGATCGGGATGAACGGATCGAGCTTCGGGCGCCTGACCTCGGCCGTCCGCCGGTAGCCCGGAGGAACCGAGAACGTCATCATCTTTGCGACCGTGTCGCGCGATATGTTGAATGTCGTCGCCGCCTGACGCTGGCTCATACCAGCAGCACAGGCCTGACGAACCTTGAGATAGAGTTCCACGCTGTAGATCCTCCCATCCTCCCTGCAGCCGCAGAAAGGGAAAAGGTGGACGACTTTTACGCCGCCCGCAGCAGCACCATGCCGCCGCTAACGTGGACTAATTTCGCACCGCCATTCTCACGTTTCCGAACTGTCGTTCAAAATCCGAAACGCAAGGTACAATTTAATGCACTTTTTGAAACGCGCTGCCTTCCGTTAGGCTTTTATGAAGCAACTATTACAACGGTAGCTAACCGGGGGAAATAATGAACGCTTTGACTCCACTCACCGCAGATCAAAGCTATCTGCGCCATTTCTGGCATCCTGTCGCAACCGTGAACGAACTCGAGGCTGCCGATCCGGCAGGCAACGGTCCGATCGGTAGGACGCTTCTTGACGAACCACTGGTCATCGCGAAGCTGAACGGAAAATACGTCGCCATGCGAGACCGCTGCGCGCATCGCTACGCGAAACTGTCCGTCGGGAAGGTGCTTGAGAACAACCGCATCCAATGCCCGTATCACGGCTGGGAATACGGCGCCACGGGCCGCTGCGAGCTTATGCCGGCCTGTCCCAGCGACGCGATCCCGAAAAAGGCGTTTACGCCCGCCTATGCCTGCGAAGAGCGGTACGGAATCATCTGGGTCCGCCTCGACAGCTCGTGGGATTGCACGAACATCCCTTACTGCGAAGCTTGGGAAAACCCCGAATTCAAGCGTCAAATCATCGCGGAGCCCTACAACTGGAACAGCTCGGCCGAACGCCGCTGGGAAAACTTCACCGATTTTTCGCACTTCGCCTATGTGCATCCGGGCACCCTCTATGACCCGGCATATTCGGAACCGGCGATCGTGCCCGTTGACCGCGTGGGCGGCGAACTTCGCTTCTTCATGGAGCCGGGCCGCGACATGCTGGACACGCTGCCGGACGATAGCCCGCTGGGAAGCTGGAACTACCGGAACTCCATGCCGTTCAGCGTCAACCTGTCGATCAGGTTGTACAAGAACGACAAGCCTTTCCTACTCTGGACCACCTCCAGCCCAGTCTCGGAGAACTCGTGCCGCAACTTCATGATCATCGCGCATACCGAAGACGACTTGCCCGATAGCCAGCCGCTCAACTTCCAGAAGCTCGTCTTGGCCGAGGACCAGCCGGTCATCGAGACGCAGCCTGGCCCGATCTACTTGGACGAGGTTTCGCTGCCGACGGACAAGATCTCGAACCAGTACCGGAAATGGCTGCGCGAACTGTCCACTGCCGCGGCAAAGGGCGAAGAAGCGTTCAAAGCGGCCCTGTTCACCGACGTCACCGAAAGCAAGTGACCGGCATGAACGCATGTGAAGACGCTGTGGTTTGGAACCGTTGGTACCCGCTCGGGTCGCCAACGGACATCCGGCGGAGGAATGCGACAAGGACCCGGCTTCTGGGCCATGACATCGACCTGGAAATCCACAAGACCTGGATTTCCGCGTCGAGCGACTCCCGCCCTTTGCCGGTGACTGAGCGGCTGGGATATGTCTGGACTAGCCTGGGCAAGCCCGACGGACCCCCACAGCAGCTGCTGGAATACTACGAGGTTGATCGCTTGGTCATGAACATCTGGTCCACGCCCATAAAGTGTTCGGGCCTGCGGATCGTGGACAACGTGATCGACAACGCGCATTTCCCCTTCCTGCATCCCAACATCCTGGGCGACGAGAATCACCTGGATTTGGTTCCGGGAGAGGCCAGCGTCGATGCAGCGGGGGCGTTGTGGCTGAAGTCGCAGAAGGCTTGGCTGCCGTTGACGAACTCGGTCGCGGAATACACCTACCGGATTTCGGACCCGTATTCGGTAGTTCTTTTCATCCATCGCCCGTCTACACCGGGTCGATACGACTATCTCGGCATATTCGCACAGCCTTTGGATGAAGAAAACTTTATCGCGCACAAGCTGCTTGCATGGATAAGGGAAGACTGGATGGACGAGCGTCAGTTGAAAGCCGACCAGCAGATCATCTCGGCGCAGGACAAGTATGTTCTCGAGCGGCATGTCCACAAGAAGCTGCCGCTCAACGGCGCGGAGACCTCCATCGAGGTGGACAATTCTTCGCTGAGCTACCGCGAATGGCTGCGCGCCAACCATGTAACCTATGGGGCGATGACATGACCTCGTATGTTGTTGCACTCGAAAAAGACGTCCGCGACTATTCGATCGTCAGGTCAATGATGGGCGACAAGCCCTTGGTCATCTGGCGGGGCGCCAGCGGCGCGATCAACGTTTGGCTGGATCGCTGCCCCCACCGCTCCGTAAGGCTTAGCGCCGGACGGAACATGGGCGGATACCTCGAAGGCGTGTACCACGGCTGGCAGTTCGACGAATCGGGCAAGGTGACGCTGGTTCCCGCGCTGCAGGGACGCCCGTCCCACGACATAAGTGCGACCGTCTATTCCACGGCCGTGGCGGACGGCTTTGTCTGGGCGAGCGTGGAAGAATGCTTGCCCACGGGCAGCGGAGGCGAGCCTTGCTATCCGGTCCACATCGCGGCGCCGGTCGATCAGGTCAGGCTGCATGTCGATTCCAGCGTCGATCATCTTACCCCTTGGGGCGTCGATGGGACGATGGTTTACCCGACAGGCGATCCGGCGCAAAGGCGCGCGGAATTGTCAGCGATCAGGCGCAGATTGGAGGAGTCATGATACAGTTCCATGACTATCCACTTTCGGGGAACTGCTTCAAGGTCCGGTTCCTGCTGGAGCAGCTTGGCCTGGAATACCAGTCGATCCTTGTCGACTTTTATCCGGGATACGAGCACAAGTCGCCGCGTTTCCTTAACATAAACCCGCTGGGACAGCTTCCGGCCATCATGGATAAAGGTCAAGCGGTTCGCGATGCGCAGGCCATCCTGGTCTACCTTGCCGCCGCTTACGACAAGTCCGGCAAATGGTTTCCGCGCGATCACCAGGGCGAGGTCTATCAATGGCTCGCCTTCGCGGACCAGCTGACGGGCTCCATTTCGGCTGCACGGCTCCATGATGCGATGTTCTATCGGCTGGACGTGAGCAAGGCCCGGACCGAAGGCATCAAGCTGCTGCGGATCATCGACGAGCATCTCTGGTTCGCCGAAAAAGACGGCCATGACTGGCTGCTGCCGTTGCCGCATCCGACCATCGCGGATGTCGCGTGCCTTCCCTACATTGCACTTGCCGAAGAAGGTGGCATCGACTTGGCTCCATTTTTTTCCGTTTCGCGGTGGATGGAGCGCTTCATGAGACTCGAGAAGTTCAAGCCAATGCCCGGCATGATGCCTCTTCAAATGCCGAAGGAAACGCCATGAACACTCAACGGGTAAAGATCAGGCGGATCGTAGAGCAGACGCCGGAAATCCGTTCGTACGAACTGGTCCCCTGCGATGGATCGTCCGTCAAGTTCACACCAGGCGACCATATCGACGTCTGCGTCGGCGACGGCATCGTCCGCCAGTACTCGCTTTGGAACGCCCCCAAGGACTGCGATGCCTATCACATCGCCGTCAAGCGCGAAACGAACGGCCGAGGCGGATCGGCTGCGATGCACGCGCTGAACGAGGGCGACGAGATCGAGGTGGGCCTGCCACGGAACAACTTCGAGCTTCGGTCGGACGAGGGTCCGGTGATCCTGATCGCCGGGGGCATCGGCATCACCCCGGTGCTGGCAATGGCGCGCCATCTTCAGTCCGTAAGCCGCAAATGCGTCCTGCATCTGTTCGCCCGAAGCGCCGAACATGTGCCGTTCAAAAGCGAAATCGCCGCCCTGGACGAGGCTCCAGTCTATCTTGGCCTTGTTCCACCGACGCTCAACGCCGTTCTGACCGGGATCCTGTCCAATCCGCCCGCCGATGCTCGCCTGTATTTCTGCGGACCCGGACCCTTTATGGACCTGATCGAGCAACTGGCGAAGAACTGCGGCTGGAAAAGCGACCGCGTCCACCTGGAACGGTTCAGCGTCGATGCGGCCACGCTGGAACTCGACGGCGACAGCTTCGAGGTGGTGCTGCAGAAATCGGGTGTCACCCTGACGGTCGAGGAAGACCAGACCATCATCGGCGCTATGGAGGCTGCCGGGCTGGAGCCGATGACATCCTGCGAACAGGGGGTTTGCGGCACCTGCCTGACCACCGTTCTGGAGGGCGAACCGGATCACCGCGATTTCTACCTCAATCCGGCCGAGAAGGAATCCGGGACGCTGATCCTGCCTTGCGTGTCGCGTTGCAAGGGCAAGAAGCTGGTGCTGGACCTGTGACATGGTAACGCGGCGCGTATCTCTTGAGGGAGCTCTCAAGACCGAGTCCTGCCTTGCCATGGTCAGCCACTTTGCTCGGCGCCTTTCGTTGTCGAGCACGATCACAAGCGCGACCCCCAAGTACATCACGCTGATCCTGACCGGGGATGAAAGCCTTATCGACATGTTCGAGATTGCCTGCTGGCTCGGGCCGGACGACGTGAACATCGACACGATCACGCTTGAGACCGTCTGACGCGGTACAGAATCGAAGCCCGGCGCCGCCAAGGACGCTGAAACGGACGGGCTGGACTATAGCCCAACCGACCAGTGTCCAGGGCTTAAAACACAGAAATGGAGAGTGGAATGAAACCTTCAGAACTGGAAGCCGGGTGGTTCCCTGCCGGACTTCAGAACTACGTCCTTCCCAAGACGGCAGGACGTGTCATGATCGCCGACAACGACATCGCCCTGTGGCGCGGTGAGGACGGCCAGATCCGCGCATGGGAAAACAGGTGCCCCCACCGGGGCATGCGCCTGTCCTACGGCATCGTCCGGGGCAACACGCTGACATGCCTGTATCATGGCTGGTCCTATGACGGGGCGGGTGCCTGCGCGGGCATCCCGGCGCATCCCGACCTGACTCCGCCCAAGACGATCCGCGCCAAGGCCTATCGCGCGGCGGATTCCGGCGGGTTCATCTGGGTCGCCAATCCCGGCGAGACGACGGCGGCGCCATCGATCGACGGCGACTGGGTTCCCAACCGTTCGGTCCATATCGACCAAGCCCCGGCTAGCCTGAACGAGCTTGCAGATGGCATGGGCGCCGGCCTCATGTCGAAAATCACCGACCACGCCGCGATCGTCCGCGTTCCCGGTGTGGAGGGAGAAATCCTCCTTGCGTTCCTGGACATGAAGGAACACGGGGCGATGATCCACACCTCGGTTCCGGCCAGTGCATCGGAGGATGCCGCGATCGCCGTCAGCAAGCTGTCCACCCGTCTGCGGCAGGTATTCAAGGCATCAAGCGCCGCTTAATAGGCATCGCAGCCTAGCAAGTTGATCGTCTCACTTCGACAAGCGAGGAGAAACACTATGACACCCGACACTTTCACCCGTTCGCAATGGTATGCAATCGGCCGCCTTCCCGATTTCGAAGGTGCGGAAGCGAAACCCGTCCGACTGCTTTCGCAGGATCTGACCGTGAGCGACGCGGCTGGCGTTCTTTCGGTGAACGATGCCGATGGGCGCAGCCTTCTGACGCAGATCCGCTACGGCCATCTCTGGACCACGCTGAGCGATACGCCACGCCCGCTTTACGACATGCCTGAGTTCGACGAGCCGGACCGGCGTCTTGTGACCGTAGGCGGCGTGGGCGTTCGCTGCTCGGGACTGCGCTGCGTAGAAAACTTCCTAGACATGGCGCATTTTCCCTTCGTCCACACCGACATCCTCGGCGTGGAAGAGCATCCGAGCGTCGAGAGCTACGACGTCAGCATGGATGCGGAAAAGGACGAAATCTGGGCGACCAAATGCAAATTCTTCCAGCCCATGGCTTCGGCGGCGGCATCGGGCGGCCAGATGACCGAATACAAGTATCGCGTCCCGCATCCCTATTCGACGATCCTGTACAAGACCTGCCCGATCCGAGAGGATGTCTGGGATCTGGTCGGGCTGTTCATCCAGCCCGTGGAAGAGGACGAGTGTATCGTCCACTCGTTCATTCTGGTCTTTGACGAGGAAAACACCGACACTGGCCTTCTCCACTTCCAGCAGAACATCTTCCTGCAGGACCGGATGATCCTCGAGAACCAGGTTCCCCGGAAGCTGCCGCTCGATCCCCGTTGGGAATTGCCGACCCGCGCGGACGCGTCCTCGATCGCCTACCGCCGCTGGCTGAAGGCCAATGAACTTCAGTGGGGGGTCGCCCTCTTCAACGAGGCGGCATGAGATGAAGCTGTTCGACTATGTCCTGTCCGGCAATTGCTACAAGATACGGCTGTTGCTGGATTTCCTTGAGCTTTCTCATGAAAAGCAAGCCGTGGACTTCTTTCCGGGGCGTGAACACAAGTCCGATGCATTCCTCCAGATAAATCCGCTGGGACAGATCCCGGTGCTGGAGGACGACGGAGCCTATATCCGGGATGCGCAGGCCATTCTCGTGTATCTCGCCTCGCGCTACGATCCGACGGGAACGTGGTGGCCAGTCAACGATCCGTCCGAACTGGGTCGGGTCGCGCAATGGCTGGCCTTCGCGGACAGCATCACATCCACGGCCTCGGCGGCGCGGCTGCATGACGTGCTGGGCTATGACCTCGACGTGGCGCAGGCAAGGGCCGGCGCTCACAAGCTGTTCCGGATCCTGGATGACCATCTGGCCAACCAGGAGCTGCAAGGGTTCAACTGGATCGCGGGATCGAACCCCACGGTGGCGGATGTCGCGTGCTTCCCCTATGTGGCGCTGGCAGGGGACGGCGGCATCGAGC
>NZ_LLWQ01000022.1 GCF_001447385.1 Paracoccus sp. MKU1
TCCGCCGGTAGCCCGGAGGAACCGAGAACGTCATCATCTTTGCGACCGTGTCGCGCGATATGTTGAATGTCGTCGCCGCCTGACGCTGGCTCATACCAGCAGCACAGGCCTGACGAACCTTGAGATAGAGTTCCACGCTGTAGATCCTCCCATCCTCCCTGCAGCCGCAGAAAGGGAAAAGGTGGACGACTTTTACGCCGCCCGCAGCAGCACCATGCCGCCGCTAACGTGGACTAATTTCGCACCGCCATTCTCACAATGCGCAAAATGAACGTCTCAAGCGGGGAGGCTTGGATCGGCTACAGCTTGAAAATCACCCAGCATCGTCTGCGCCAACGGCTTGAGGCGGAATTGGCCGGGACCGGCGTCTCTGCGGCGCAGAATGCCGTGCTGCTTGCCATCGACGAAAACCCACAGATCTCAAATGCCTCCCTGGCGCGCGCTGCTTTTGTGACGCCCCAGTCCATGCAGGGCATGCTGGTCACGCTGGAGCGGGACGGGTTTATTACCCGCACACCGCATCCCGGACATGGGCGGATCATCATGACGGAACTGACCGACAAGGGGAAAGCAGCGGCACGGGCCGGCATTATCGCGGCCGAAACCGTCGAGCGGCGGATGCTCTCCGGCCTGACGGGCGACGAGACCAGGCTGCTGGATAGCCTTCTGCGACGCTGCGCTGATGCGCTCGAAGGGGAATAGGCGATGGCGTTTTGGATGGGCGTCGCATCGGCGCAGCATGCCCGTAGGGGGCGAGATGGAGGCTTTGCGCAACTTGGTCACGGCAAGCATGTTGCGGTGAAGTGTCTCAGGAAGGGCGACTGGATCGTCTACTACTCCCCGCGCGAGGGCATGGGAGAGGGCGAGACAGTTCAGGCCTTCACAATCATCGGCTGCGTAACCTCGGACGCGCCATACCGCGTCGAGCAGGCGATGAACTTCAATCCGTATCGCGTCGACGTGGACTATCTGAAGGACGCGGAGCCCGCGCCGATCATGCCGCTCCTGGACGAGCTTCGACTGACCCGGGATCTCGGCACCAACTGGGGCATGGTGATGCGTGGACCAAGGCGCCGGCTTCAGGAGGAAGACATGCGACTGATCGCGGAGGCGATGCGGGTTCTCCCGGAATTTGAGAGTTTGCGGAACTGACATCTCGTCGGCATTCGCAGGGAGCAATCAGCCCGAACGACGAGGTCGATCCACGCTGACTGCGTAAACTACACTGATTTCTGAGTTTCTGCACAGCCTGTCCCGCAACGCCCCACGAGAGTGAGAGTGCGGACGGGTTTTCCGTGACGGGTTCAAGGCCGGAAGAGAGGCTTCCGGCGCCCGTCGTGGAGCAGTCCGATGGCCAGATATGATCGCCGTGCACGCAATGGCGCCGACCGTACGAACCTATACGACGACATCACCAACAAGATCATCGCCGAACTGGAGCAAGGCCGCCTGCCGTGGGTGCAGCCCTGGGGCGCATTGCCGAACACCGCACCGCTCGGACTGCCGAAAAACGCCAGCACGGGCCGAACCTATTCGGGCATCAACATTCTAATTCTCTGGGGTGCCGTCATTCAGCACGGCTTTCCTAGCCAGATCTGGCTGACCTTTCGCCAGGCGCTGTCGCTCGGCGGCAACGTCATGAAGGGCGAGCGCGGCACCATTGTCGTCTATGCCGACCGTTTCACGCCGGAGGACGAGAAGCGCCGCGCCCGCGAAACCGGCGACGACGCACAGTCTATCCCGTTCCTGAAGAGGTTTACCGTCTTCAACGCGGCGCAATGCGAGGGTCTGCCTGACGACATCGCCACCATTGCGCCGCCACCTCCGCCCGGCCTGATCGAGCCGAGGGTCGAGGCGCTGATACGCGCCACCGGCATCGACTTCCGCATCGGCGGCGATCGCGCCTTCTACGCGCCATCGCAGGATTTCGTGATGGTCCCGCCGCCACAGGCGTATTTTGAGCCGATCAACTGGCACCGGACGGCTTTGCACGAAATCGGCCACGCCAGCGGCCATCGCACCCGTCTCAACCGGGATCTCAGCGGCTCCTTCGGCTCGAAGAAATATGCCTTCGAGGAGATGGTCGCCGAGCAGATTTCGGCCTTCAGTTGCGCGGCCCTCGGCATCGTGCCGACCGTGCGCCATGCCGATTATATCGGCTCCTGGCTGGAGGTCATGCGCGAGGATTCCCGCGCTATTGTCCGCGCCGCCTCGCAGGCCAGCAAGGGCGCCGACTGGATATTGTCCTTTCTTCCCGAAGCAGATGGCGGCATCGCGGTCGATCACGACCGGGAGGCGGCATGATAAACACGCGCGCCTTTCCCGGCTTCGACCCGATCCCGCGCAGGCGGGCGACAGCGACAAAGAGCATGGGCGCGTAGGCCGGCTTAAGGCTGTTCCTCGCGCTACGGGGCCAGACCGGACCGGTTGTTTCCAAGTGAACATGGGCAACCGAGTTCCCTGACCCGAATGGCAATGCGACAGTCACGCGGCCGATACGAGCGATCCGCCAATGAACCCGGCATCGATCGCTCCCCACGCAAAGAGAAATGTGATCCTCGACCTAAAGCGGCGAATACTCCGTAAGCCCGTCACGGCGTTGTGGGATCGGCTGTCGCCGCCCGCGCAAGATTGAAAAGATGTGTTCCCGCAAACTTTCCGCCATGCCATGAAACGAGCCAGACTAGAAAGGCGATCGAACATGGCGGCACTCGACCATCATCTGCAAACAGCGCGCACGATCGAAAAACACGCGCTCGATTGTGGGCGTAAACCATCCGGCGGGGCCTACGACCTCTCCATACTGCTGACCGATCTTCTTGTTTATGCCCATAAGCAGGGGATCGACTTCGGTGAGGCGCTCGAACGCGGCCAGGTGCTCGCCTGGGTCTCGATCCCGCGCCCCATCAGGCCTCCGGCCGGAGACCATATGGCACGGCAGAAATGGCCGAAGACCGACGGTGGTCGCACGCTCGACCAATATGCACAGGACCGGCTGAGATCGGGCCAGAGAGTCCCCTTCGATGCGCACGAGCCCGAGGGCGAGGACGACATCGTGCTGCCCGAACCCGGCGATTGGGCCATGCGCGCGGCGCGCGGGATCATCGCGGATTTCGACCACCGGGGCGCGGCGATGAACGACGCCTTTCACCCCGAGCGCGTTCCCGAAGAAGTCCGCATCGAAATCATCGATGTCATGGCCGCGATCATGCGTGAGGCGCTGCGGCAGGAACGAGAAGGCTCATCCGAGCCGTGATCCATCCCGGCTTCGCCCTCGGATTTCTGCCCCCGGCCCGAAGGAGAAAGGGAGAGGGGTGACGGGGTTTTCGTGACGGGTTTGAGGTCGAGAGAGAGGCTCTCGGCGCTCGTCACGGAGACTACCACGATGGCTACCGCCGTTCAAAAAATCAACCTGTCGCCCTCGCGTGACATCCCCTTCAACAAGCTGATCCTCAGCCAGTCGAACGTCCGGCGCATCAAGGCCGGCGTGTCGATCGAGGAGCTGTCGCAGGACATCGCCCGGCGCGGTCTGCTTCAGGGTCTCAATGTGCGCCCCGTCGTCAATGCCGATGGCGCTGAGACCGGCATGTTCGAAATTCCCGCCGGTGGCCGTCGCTACCGTGCGCTGGAACTGCTGGTGAAGGCCAAGCGCCTGACCAGGACCGCGCCGGTCCCGTGCATAGTGCGCGAAGCAGGTTCCACTATTCTCGCCGAAGACGACAGCCTGGCCGAGAATATCCAGCGCGCGCCGCTCCATCCCCTCGACCAGTATCGCGCCTTCCAGGACATGCGCACCAAGGGCATGTCGGAGGAGGAGATCGCCGCGGCCTTTTTCGTCTCGGCTCATGTCGTGAAGCAGCGCTTGCGCCTCGCTGCCGTCGCGCCCTCGCTGCTCGACCTCTATGCCGAAGACGGCCTGACGCTCGAACAACTCATGGCCTTCACCGTCAATCCCGATCATGCCCGGCAGGAACAGGTCTGGGAGGCGATCAAGGATAGCTGGTCGAAGGAGCCGCATCAGATCCGCCGCATGCTGACCGAGACTACGGTGCGGGCGAGCGACAAGCGCGCGCAGTTCGTCGGCTTCGAGGCCTATGAGGCGGCCGGTGGCATCGTGCTCAACGATCTGTTCCAGTCCGACGATGGCGGCTGGTTGCAGGATGTCGCGCTGCTCGACCAACTCACCGATGACAAGCTGAAGTCGGAAGCCGAGGTTATCGCGGCCGAAGGCTGGAAATGGGTCGACGCGCGTGTCGAGGTTCCCTATGGCTATGGTCACGGTCTTCGCCGGTTGATCGGCGCCACCACGCCCTTGACCGAGGAGGAACAGGCCAGTTTCGACGCGCTCACCGCGGAATATGAGGCGCTGGAAGCCGAATATGCCGAGGCCGAGCAATATCCCGACGAAGTGGATGAGCGGGTCGGCGAAATCGAAACCGCGCTGGCCGCCTTCGAGGATCGGCCTGTGATCTACGATCCGGCCGAGATCGCCCAGGCCGGCGTGTTCCTCAGCATCGACCGCGAAGGCCGCCTATCGGTCGATCGCGGCTATGTCCGTCCCGAAGACGAAAAGCCCGTGACCGTCGATAGCGAGGAGGATTCCGAAGGCGTCGATCCCGATGGCGTGTCGTCTTCGGCTCCGGCGGTGCAGCGTGCGGTCATCACCGTGGGCGGGCAGCCGGCCGAACCGGACGAGGAGGATGACGTCATCAAGCCCTTGCCGGAACGACTGGTCGCGGAACTGACCGCGCACCGGACGCTGGCGCTGCACGATGCGCTGGCGAACAATCCCCATGTCGCCATGACGGCCTTGCTGCATCGGCTCGTGATGGAGCGTTACCACTATTCCGCACCGGGCGGCTGCCTGGAAGTCGGCGTGCGTCATCACTTCTTCTCGTCGCAGGGCACGGACCTGAAGGACAGCCCTTCGGCCAAGTCCATCGAAGCGCGCTATGAGGACTGGAAGGCGGACCTGCCGACCGATGACGACGCTTTGTGGGACTGGATCGCGGCGCTTGATGATGCCAGCCGGATGGCGCTGCTTGCCCATTGCATCGCCTATGGTGTCAATGCACTCTACGAGAGGCCCAATCCCTTCAGCGGCAACGGCATCTCGCAGCATGGGTTGGAACGGCGGCTCGCGCAGGCTGACCGTCTGGCACGCGCGACCGGCCTCGATATGGTCGAGACTGCAGGATGGCGGCCAACGGTCGAGAACTATCTCGGTCGCGTCACCAAGACTCGCATTCTTGAGGCTGTGCGCGAAGGGGCTGGCGAACGCGCCGCTTCACTGATCGAGCACCTGAAGAAAGGCGACATGGCCAAGGAGGCCGAACGTCTTCTGGCCGATACCGGCTGGTTGCCCGAGCCGCTGCGCCTGTTCGACCCGGAACAGGCCCCGGTCGAAGCCGAGGCGCAGGACGATACTGAGGCGTTGCCGGACTTTCTCGCCGGTGACGCCGAGGATGAAGTCCATGCCGACAATGACGCGGCCCACATGATTGCCGCCGAATGATCCTCAACGATGGGGCGGCTCCGGTCGCCCCCTTTTTCCACACCACGACTTATCCGGCCTGGCATTCGCCGGGCCTTTCTCGTTTCTGGAGATAGTTCCCATGTCCGCACATATCATTCACGACACCGCGCCCCTCGGCGCTCTGATCCGCTACACCGATCACGCCCCCAAGCCTCCGGCGCGCTTCACCAAGAAGCTCGCCGCCTGGGAACGGCGAAACGGTGTCGGGCGGCTGGTGAAGAAGGAGCCGGCGCGCGAGCGCCCGACCTATTCCTCTCCTGCTTCGATCACCCTGCATGAGGGCAATTTCGCCAGCGCAGGCGTGATCCTCGTCACCGTCTTGCGCACCCACTCGGTCGATAGCGATCTTTCCTTCGAGATCGTCGAGCGGCCTGCCATCGGCATGGTGCGGGTGCTTCAGGACTTCGGCGGCAACAGCGAATTGCTGCACCTCGCCGAAAGCCGGGAGGCTGCCGAACTGTGGCTGGCCAAGAACCGCCACAGCGCGGCGCGTCTTGAAGACGTGACTGCCGATGAGGTCGGCGCCGATGTCGTCGAAGGTCGCGCCGCCGCCTGATCCACGGCGGGCACCTGCAATCGCGATCATATCCCCCGGCCCGGTCTTCCGCAGGAGGCCGGGCCTTTCATTGTTTTCAGGAGGCATCCATGCCCATCACCATCGACGAAATCTTAGCCCAGGATCGGGAAAACCGCCCGAACGAACGCACGTTGCCCTGGGAGGAAACTCGCGGCGGCGTCACCGTCGTCGTGGAGCCGAAGCCGCATTGGGCCGAGGACATGCGCGCCTTCCGGCTCGGTTCCCGCGAATACTGCCGCTATGCCAACTGGATGGCATATGGCGCCCGGACCCGCTTTTACGGCCATATCGACACCTCCGGCGACGATGTAATGATGAAGGCTCGCGCCTTGATCGCCCGTGAAATCGCCGATGGGTTCTGGGACTGACCGGCCCTGAAAGCTGCGCCTGGGCACCGGGGCCGCCGGGTATCGCTGCTCAGGCAGCGATGGAACGAGATCCAGCTTCACCATTGCGTCACCCTTTCGTCGTCACGATGCAGCGGGTTCCATCCCCGGCCTGAAACACATCCGGCACATCGGCGCGGCAACAAGGCCGGCGCGGCGGGGCATCTGCGACGGGTTTCCGGCCCCTGTCGGAGGCAAAACACCACCCCCGCTTCCATTCGCGAACCTTGGTCCGACCGTCTCTTCGTCAATCAACCCGCAAGGGGTCGGCTTACGCGAGCGTGCCGCCCTCTGGGATTCGGGAAGAGCCCGAACGCCCGAGGGTGATTGCAGATCCGGTCAGACACTTCGGGCGCCTGTCGCGCGGGGGATGGTCCCCCGCCTCCCAAGACAGGAGCCGGAACCCATGTCCTACGCAGATGCCACCGCCTTCGCCGCCAGCCTCGCTTCCACGCTGATGGTCGAGATCGTCGTGTTTCAGGCCGGAGACGGAACCCACGGCGCTTGCCCCGCCGCCGAGTTCGACGGCGACGAGGAGATGGTGGAGCTGGAACTCGATCCATGGAGCTGAGGCGCGAAAGCGCCTCACTCCGACGGCCCGGTGCCCAGGCGCAGCCGGGCCTTCTTCCCGTCAATCGCCGCCGATTGCCGCTTGCGTGCCGGTCCGCATTGCGATCTCGGCTCGCATCGGAAAGAACCGGCGGCGATCACGCCGATTTCGCTCCTTCAAGATGAAAGCCATTCGCCATGCTCAGCCATATCGTCGTGTCCGTCATGCTCTGCACGGTATCCTGCGAATCGGCGGAAATCCGGGTCTGGGACGGCGACTCGATCCGGTTGGGTGCGGGACACCAATCCGAAGCCGTTCGGATCTTCAACATCGACGCCCCCGAGATCGAGGGCCGCTGCACCTATGAATCCGACCTTGCCCGGCAGGCGAAGATCAGGCTGGCAGAAATTCTGCAAGGCCGGCAGGTGGAAATTCTGCGCCAAGGCACCGACCGCTATGGGCGGACCTTGGCGGCGATCCGCGTCGAAGGTCACGACATCGGCGATATTCTCGTCAGTGAAGGGCTGGCGAGAACCTGGGCCGGACGGCGTGAACCTTGGTGCTGACCTTCGGAACATCCTGGCGCAGGCAGGAACGGTCCTTCATTGCGATGGGAGAGTGAGAGTGCGGGCCGGTTGGCCGTGACGGGTTGCAGGCGGGAGAGAGGCTTCCGCCGCCTGTCGCGGAGTTCGTCCCATGAGCCTTCCCCGCCATGCTACCTTCACCCCGATCGGCGAGATCGTCGCGCAGCAGGTATTGCCGCGGCTGCGTCACGCCCAGAAGCTGCCGCTGCGCATCTCCTGCATCGGTATCGCCAGCTACGATGAAAGCGGTGACGTCGGCAGCTTCGACCGCACGCTCGTCATCGGCCAATGCCCGTCCCCCGAAGAAGCCATGACGGTCGCCATCCGCCGCGTCGCGTGCGGCGACATCCTCAGCGACGCGGGCGATGCGCTGCGCTTCCGCCCGCGCGTCATGGTCATTCAGGACAGCGACCTGGGCCTTGTCCTCGCCGGAGAGGTCCGGGCCGGTATCGTTCTCTGGCAGCAACCCGTCGCTTCCGACGCCGAGGCCCGCCGTGTCGTCATCGAAGCCAGCCGTCTGCGCGGCATGGCCTTCGTGGCATCCGGGCGCGGCGACGCGGCATCTGCCCGCAATCTCCGCTACCGCGCCAGTCTCCTCGAGGCCCGACTGGTCGATCCCTTCTGGCGCGAGACGGCTGACGAACTTCTGAGGCTGCCCGAAGCCGCCTGATCCCTCCCTGCTTCCCCCTCATCCTCGCCCGGCCTCGCGTCGGGCTTTGTCGTTTCAGGAGCCTGTCATGGCCAACTACTATACCCATTTCTCCTGCCTGCTCGATGTCGGCACCCCCGAAAACGCGGCCCGCGCGCTCGAACTCTACAACGCGCTGTCCGAGGAAAACGCCGCGGAAGACCCTCCGTCCGAGGGCTTCCTGCTCTCGATCCAGCCTGAACATGGCGGCACGCAGCTCTGGATGCGCGATGACGAAACCGGCGATCCCGAGCATGTCATCCAGTTCGTCAAGCGCTGCGCGGCCGCGTTCGGGCTGACCGGACTCTGGGGCTTCCAGTATGCGACCACCTGTTCGCAGGCGCGAGTGAACGCCTTCGGCGGCGGCGCGCACGCCCTTGATCTCGCCACCGGCGAGACCGTGGACTGGATCTATAGCGGCAGTTGGCTGGAGATCGTCCTGGACGGAGGTGATCCCTATGCCTGAGATCATCGAAACCACGGTCTATCGGCTCGATGAGCTTTCCGACACGGCGAAGACCAAGGCCCGCGCTTGGTATCGCGATGGCGGGTTCGACTACGACTCGTATGATGCGGTCTATGAGGATTTCCAGCGGATCGCGGAAATCCTCGGCATCCGCTTCAAGACCCGCACCGTGCGCCTGTATGGCGGCGGATCGCGGCAGCAGCCGTGCATCTTCTTCTCAGGCTTCTGGTCGCAAGGCGATGGGGCCTGCTTCGAGGGCTACTATTCCTACCGGAAGCACTCCCCCTCCGAAATCCGGTCCTATGCACCGCTGGATACGACCCTGCACGGCATCGCCGATGCCCTTCAGGCAGTCCAGCAGCGCAACTTCTACCAACTTCGAGCCGAGGCAACGCATCGCGGCCACTACTACCACGAATATTGCATGTCGATCTCCGTCACCCGCGACAGTCCGACATATCAGGACATGACCGCCGATGCCGAGGAGATCGTCATAGAGGCGCTGCGTGATCTCGCCCGCTGGCTCTACCTCCAGTTGGAGCGCGAATACGACTACCTGACCTCGGATGAGGTGATCGACGAGGCCATCGTCGCCAATGAATATACCTTCACCGGAGCCGGACGCCGCTCTGGCTGATCCTGACAAGCGCCCCGCCTGACGGCAGGGCGCTTGTGTCACGCCCGCTCCCGCCACCGATTGAGAGGGAGAGAGCGGCCGGAAGGGATGTAAGCCGGTGCGGTCGAGCGAGAGCGCTGCGCGTCTCGATCCTGTCCTGCTCTCCCGAGGAATCCCCGATGAACATGATTTCCGCATCCGCGGCGGCATCCGCCACGGCGCCGCTTCCGCTCGACCACGACGCCCAGACCGCAGCCTGCGTCTTCACTGCTGCCAGGCTTCCCCCGCCGCACCCCGAACGCGGCCAGCGTGTCGATGCCGCAACCCTGCGCGGCGCCATGGACGCCGCCTTCGGTGCGTCCGATGCCACCGGCGCATGGAACTGGAAGACCGCCTATGATGCCTGCGAGGCGGCGACCGTTCTCTTCCTGCGCAAATACGGCAATGCGCTTTTCCGCAAAGCCGGCACTCCTGCGACGATCTTGCCGCAGCYCGGCAAGATTGCCGGGCTTCTGCCGACGCATACGCGCCGGTCGGAGGAAGCCCAGACCTTCCAGCAGTTCA
>NZ_LLWQ01000023.1 GCF_001447385.1 Paracoccus sp. MKU1
GCCCTCCGCCCTGCACGAGACCGCCTGATGGCAACCGTCACCCACGTCTGCACCCTCGACTACATCGCAAAGATGCTGGGCGAAGACCCCGAGCTTCTCAAAGCCATCGTCTACAACGACGACAACCTGACCTATGGCTCGATCATCAGCGTCTATACCGGCCCGGATGACACCGTCACCGCCCTGACCGATGACGGTATCGATGAACTGAAAGACATGCTCAGGGACGCGCGCATCACCACCGAAACCTGGCACGCGTTCCTCGACGACTTTGTCGATGACGCGGAACTCGTCGCCCGCATCAAAACCCAATCGCCGCGGTAACAATCGGTCGGTTACCCCTCTATCGCTGGGTGCCCAGCTTCACCATCACGGGTCTATCCCCGCAGGTGCGGGGGAGCCGACGCCACCGAACTCCGGGGCGACATGCTCGCGGGTCTATCCCCGCAGGTGCGGGGGAGCCCGCATGAAAATCACCCGGCCAGACCAGACGGGGGGTCTATCCCCGCAGGTGCGGGGGAGCCGCCTCATTCGCAGACGATTGAGCGGACACCTTGGGTCTATCCCCGCAGGTGCGGGGGAGCCCGAACCGGTAGGCCAGGAACCGGCGCACATGGGGGTCTATCCCCGCAGGTGCGGGGGAGCCCAGGGCGCGCAGTGCAACCTCGTCCCTCGTGCGGGTCTATCCCCGCAGGTGCGGGGGAGCCGATGCCGTCCCGATCAACTAGAACTCACGGCGGGGTCTATCCCCGCAGGTGCGGGGGAGCCATTGTCTTGTATCGTCAGGAATCGGCTCTGGAAGGTCTATCCCCGCAGGTGCGGGGGAGCCTTGTAGTTCGAGAAGAAACCCCAATTCGAATAGGGTCTATCCCCGCAGGTGCGGGGGAGCCACTGCCCGTTGCCTATGATGGCAATGAGGGCGGGGTCTATCCCCGCAGGTGCGGGGGAGCCCGGATCGCGAGGGACCGGGCGCAACATCAAGCGGGTCTATCCCCGCAGGTGCGGGGGAGCCTCCATTCAATCGGTCGACTCATTCCAGCATCCGGGTCTATCCCCGCAGGTGCGGGGGAGCCGTGCCCCGCTCACGTCCAGTCACTCGGAAGCCGGGTCTATCCCCGCAGGTGCGGGGGAGCCTTCTGCCATATCATCTAGAATGGCTTTCATCTGGGTCTATCCCCGCAGGTGCGGGGGAGCCCGCATAGCCTTGCGGGACAGTGCCGATATTCGGGGTCTATCCCCGCAGGTGCGGGGGAGCCGCTGACTGCGCATTGCCCTTCTGGGCCAGCGAGGGTCTATCCCCGCAGGTGCGGGGGAGCCTCGCAGCAGAGCGGCAAAACAAGGTCAAGATTGGGTCTATCCCCGCAGGTGCGGGGGAGCCGTGGTTTCGTCATGCGTCGCTTTCATGGTGGCGGGTCTATCCCCGCAGGTGCGGGGGAGCCCAAGGAAGGAATGACGCCATGAGACTACGAACGGGTCTATCCCCGCAGGTGCGGGGGAGCCGAGGAAATGACAACCGCCGATCTAAGATCCGAGGGTCTATCCCCGCAGGTGCGGGGGAGCCGGCTGTTGTGCCCCGTAAAACATGAAAGCGCCGGGTCTATCCCCGCAGGTGCGGGGGAGCCCGGTAGATGGCCGCCACCTCGGAATCGGTGATGGGTCTATCCCCGCAGGTGCGGGGGAGCCCGTCTCGTTCTCGGGATGCGGCGGCAAGTCCAGGGTCTATCCCCGCAGGTGCGGGGGAGCCGGGGATTCGCCGGTCGGTATTTGCGACGGCGTGGGTCTATCCCCGCAGGTGCGGGGGAGCCGCGGCTTCCTTGTGATTCGCTATACTTACCTTGGGTCTATCCCCGCAGGTGCGGGGGAGCCGCGATCTTGCGAAAATCGGAATCGCCACATACGGGTCTATCCCCGCAGGTGCGGGGGAGCCCGAAGTATGGCGCGACGGTAAATCCCGAGGCGGGGTCTATCCCCGCAGGTGCGGGGGAGCCCGCGGGATATTTATGGTGAATTGTTGCTAGGCGGGTCTATCCCCGCAGGTGCGGGGGAGCCGCGATAACACATTGGTCATGATATAAGCATGGGGGTCTATCCCCGCAGGTGCGGGGGAGCCGCGAGGATAGGTCAAGATTTTTCGCAACATGGGGGTCTATCCCCGCAGGTGCGGGGGAGCCGACTGCTGTGCTGGTCATCTATCGGTCCTCTGGGGTCTATCCCCGCAGGTGCGGGGGAGCCCCAATAGAGCCTCTCCTTGCCGGCCCACCACAGGGTCTATCCCCGCAGGTGCGGGGGAGCCTGATCAATGCTGCCTTTGGCCTTCGGGTCGCGGGGTCTATCCCCGCAGGTGCGGGGGAGCCACATTTTGGCATTGACTGGCACGTTTTGGCACGGGTCTATCCCCGCAGGTGCGGGGGAGCCAAATTGATAGTGGTGCAGTAACCGCCGCGAAAGGGTCTATCCCCGCAGGTGCGGGGGAGCCCGCCGCAGGCGATGGACCGCCTGGATGAAATCGGGTCTATCCCCGCAGGTGCGGGGGAGCCTCATCCGCCTGACCAGCGCCGAATTCGACCGCGGGTCTATCCCCGCAGGTGCGGGGGAGCCTCTTGGCTATCGACTTTGACGATCCACCAGATGGGTCTATCCCCGCAGGTGCGGGGGAGCCTCTCTTGCCCAATATATTGAATTTCCAGCGATGTCAAAAAGCATACGCGCGAGTGTTTTCACTGTTACACACGCTTGACGAGTAAAACCCCATCTGCGTCGACGATCTCCTTGGGCGGTTCGCCCAAGGTCTCGATCCTCAGATTCCCGGTCGCGCCGGTGTCTCGCCAGACCATGGTCAGCGAGCCACGGCCGAGCGCCGTCCACCAGTCGGTCATCACCGACCAGACCCGTCCGCGTACGCCGGCCGACATGTCGGGGGCGACATAGACGCCTGGCGCAATCTCCAGCATCACCGAGGTGAGAAACCCGCGATAGCGCGCCTCGACATCACGGGTCACGATCATCGTCAGTGGCATCAGGGATCGCGCCCCTCGATCAGCGCCTTGATCCGCTCGATCATCGCCGGGATCACGCCCTTCCGGGCGATCGTCTCTCCGGTCAGGCGCCGGGCGAGGCGTTCGATATTCTCGCCGGGCCGGTCAAGGGCGATCCTGGCCGCTTTGAAGGCGCAGGGGATCGTTAGCGGATCGCGCCAGAGATCGGCGATGTCCAGAACGAAGCTCTGGCCCGGATCCTCGTGGATAAAGCCGAGTTGGGGAATGGTGGCGGTTGCGCAGACGGCGATGGCGGCGGCGGCCTCGACGGCCGAGGCGGCATGATTCAGCGCCTGATTGGGCAGGTCGGCCCTCATCGGATCGCCGCGGTCATAGCGTCGGCCCCGCCAGTCGATGCCTATGCGCTGCGCATGCAAGGCATAGGTCTGTTTCATCCGCGCCCCCTCGATCCCGCGCAGGACATCAAGCTCGCCATGAGGCAAAATCTCGCCCAGACGGACGGCATACATGCGCCGGGCCGTCATGATCCGAAGATCGTCATCGGCCCAGATCCGCGCTTGAAGCCGGGCAAGGCCCGAGCGGTCGGGGATTATTGGCGGCGCGGTATAAAAGCGCACCCCATCCTCACCAACGGCGGCAAGGGCGGTGCGGGCATGGGCCAGGAGCCGCAGCGCGTCATGGCTGACCGTCGAGCCCGGGCCGAGCAGGATGATCGACACGCCTTGCAGCGGGATGGCATAATCGCCCGGTTGCAGCGCATCCACCTCGGTGCTTTTCCCTTGCAGGAAGGCCAGCGTGCCATCGCGTGCGGTTAACGCCCCGCGCGCGAGGTAGAGGCAGCCTGCCCGGTCGGCATGAGGCACCTTGGCGCTGTCGAGTCCGAGCCTGCCCTTGAGCATCAGCGCGGCCTTTGCGGCGGCCGCAGCAGCAGCATGCCATAGCCATAGCTGCGGTGGCGCCCGACGCCACTTGCCAGCAGCCGGGCAAAGGCCGCAGCGTCAGTGACGGTCAATGTGCCAAGCACTGTCACGTCGGGCCCCTCGATTCTGCGTCCGTCCCGGACGGCAATCTCGCGGCGAAAGCTCGCCAGACGGCTGGTTTCCCGTTCAAGCTCGGCGCCGGGGAGCAGCCGCGCGGCCAGCCAGTCCAGATAGACCGCCTCGCGCGTCACCTCCTCGCCGCGCAGGGCGCGGGCGAGGAAGGCATCCACCTCGGCCCCTTTTCGGAAGATGAGCGGCTGGCCGTCTTTAGTTTGGCCGGACAGCGGCGACGCCAGCCGCACCACAGGGCGCATCCGCAGATCGAAGCCGATGCGCTGCCCCGGTCGCCAGGCCGTGCCCGGCCGGGGGATCGAGCGCAGGCGATCTAGGCGGATGGCCGCGGCGTCCGAGGGGGTCTGGCTGATTTCGGCGCTCTGGCGCAGGGCATCGGCATCATGGTCGGCATAGGCAAGCAGCGTGCCCTGCCTGGCGCCGGGGGCAACCATCAGGCGGAAAGGTTGCAAGACGCCCGGGCCGAAGACCTCGCCCAGCAGGTGATGCAGGGTAAGTCCCTCATCCGATCCGCGCCCCCACACTTGTCGGGCACCGGCCCAGAGATGGAGTTGCCGCAGATCGACTGGGAGTTCGACGAGATGCAGGCTCATGTGGTGCGCCCCAGACCGACCCGGCGGCTGCCGGCATGATAGCCATTGCGCCAGATCCGCAGATCCGCAAGCTCTGTCATCGTGCCAGAGCCTTCCTCAGCGGGCCAGAGCGCGTCTCCGGTCTGGCCGGTCGCCGTCAATGCGGCACGAACCGTATCCGCCGTGAGCAGCCCCTGCAGCAAAGGGCCGCTAGGCAGGCAGGGCTTGCGGCCCAGAAACAGCGGTCGGGCCGGGCGGTCGAGCGCCGCGGCGAGATGGTCGAGATCCGGCGCCGCGTCGTCGGCAAGACGCAGCACGACATGGCAATCGTGATCGGCCAGATAGTCACGGCGGCGGCGGTGCGGGCTGTCATAGCTCGCACCGGCACGCTGATCGGGACTGCCCCAGGTGGTCCAGCCGCGATCATTAGCTTCCAGCTTGGCATTTTGGTTGTCGGTCAGCCGGCGGCCCTGCCGGGCATTCACGGCGCCGAAGATCAGCCTGTCTTGCAGGGTCTGATGCGCCTGCCAGTCCTCGCGCCGCAGCCCGAGCGCGTTGGCCAGAAGGCCGGTCAGCGCCGAGGCAGAGGGGAAATCCCGCGTCGGCCCAACCTGATCGACCGCAACGCCGCCGAAGGCCAAGAGCGGGGCGGTCAGGCGCAGATGCAGCCAGCGGTGCATCATGCCGCGCTTTCCGAAAGCTGCGCGGGCAGCGTGCGCACGAAGCCCGCTAGATCGGCAAGAGAACCCCGCTCTGCGCCCGGCACATCGGCATTGGCCAGCGTCATCACCCGGCGTGTCTCGCCCGTGGCATAGGCGGCATCCAGCGCCGCGAGATGCGCCGTGAGCTGGGCGACAGCCGGGGCCGTGCTGGCGGCGCAGGCATCGCGGAAGGCTTCCGCCAGCGTGCGGGGCTGGCGGTCGCCCGCCTCGACCAGCAGGAAGGAGGCACGGGAATACGGGGCGGTCGAGCCAAGCTTGGCCCCGGGCGACACTTCTGCGATCAGATAGAGCAGATTGTGCAGCACCTCGCCCGCAAGCGCGGCATCGCCGCCGAGATTGGCGATCAGCCCGGGAATGTCGACAACGACATAGCCGTAGAACAGCCCCGAGGTCAGTTCGGTCTCCTGAATGGTGTCGGCGCCGGTATCCTCTTCCCGCGCCAGATCGTCGGCCGCGATGAAATAGTCGCTTTCGGCCTCTTCGGCGTGGACGGTGAAGGCATGGGCAACATGGACCGGCGCATCGATATTGGCGCGCGGGTCCGAGGTGACCATGCGGCCGAACAAGGCTCCGGTCAAGCCGCCCGGCATCCTGGCGCCCTCGCTCAGGGCCTTCAGATTGGCCTTGTGAGTCTTCAGCCAGTCCTTGGCGATCTCCTGTGCCGCTTTCCCGTCGCCCGCCGCTTCGGCGGCCAGCCGCTTCGCCTCGGTGGCCAGATAGGCCACCTCCACCTCGCCCAGCAACAGGGTCTGGCGGGACTTCTTGTCCGCACCCTTATCGCCATAGACGGCGACCAGCAGCGCCTCGCGGATCGGTTTCAGGACGGCTTCATCAACCTCTGTCAGATCGGCCAGAACCTTGCGGTCGATGGTCTCGCGCGAGCGGAAAGCATCAGTCGCGCCTGCGATCCGGCTGAGTGCATGGGGGTCGTCGGCAAGGCGCCAGTGCCGTTTGAGGCATTGCGAACTGACGCGGGTGCGCAGCGTGCCGCCATAGGGCAGCCGCTTGGCCAGCCCGGCATCGTCGCGGTTCAGGAGCGC
Organism: Paracoccus sp. MKU1; assembly: GCF_001447385.1. Lineage (GTDB taxonomy): Bacteria > Pseudomonadota > Alphaproteobacteria > Rhodobacterales > Rhodobacteraceae > Paracoccus. The sequence continues at coordinate 6,383 of NZ_LLWQ01000023.1, forward strand.
TGCGGTATAGGGAGCAAGGAAATGGATTTGCAGGAAGCGGGGATCAGGCATTCTGGGTCTCTTCGATCTGGGATCTGTCTAGGGCGCGGTAATAGCTGCGGGCAATATCATTGCGGTCGCATTCGAAAGCGGCGCGGGCGAGGCTGATGAGATCAAGCGGGGGGTGTTTGCGGGCGATGCCGCGGATGATCCGCTCCAGCGCCTCCAGCCGGGCCGGACCGCGCAGGGCGAGGAGCCGGGCCAGCCGCTGTTCGGACACCCCGGCCTCGTGCAGAACCGTACCCAACGGGCGCTTGGCATCATGGACCGATGTGGTGGCGCTGGCCGGGGTCAGAAGCGCCACCATGCGGGTATAAGCCAGCCAGACGGGTTCCTCAGCCGATGAAAGTTGCAGGCGCGCGACCTGCCGCCAGAAAACAGGGGCACCGGCCCCGTCCATCCGCCGGGCCTCGGCCTTGCTACCCGGATCGGTCGCAGCCAGAGCGGCAGCGATCGACAGGGCGCAGCGGGCGAGCCTGTCCTCAGGTCTGACTGCATGCTTGGCTTCGGGCGTATCTGTGGGCATGTCAGGCATCCTGTGCGTCCTGTTGCTGGAAGGGCTGCAACACCTTGGCGATGCCCCGCTCCAAAGCGTCCCGGCTACGGGCCTCGGCGCGGGGACGGAACAGACTGGCGCAAGGGATGGCGCTGCTGGCGATGTCGAATTCTCTGCGAGCGATCGCGGCAAGCGCCGTCAGGAACTCGCGGCGCATCAGGGTGAAATCGGCATCCACCTTCGCGGATGCTCGCAGCCAGAGTTCCGGGAAGAACAACTGATCCACCGCATGGCGATAGGCATCACGCGCGGGTTGGGCGCGGGCATAATGCGGCTTGCCGCGCTTCTTGCGATCGCCCTCGGCCGCGATCAGGGATAGGCCGTCGCGCAGCGCGGTTTCTATCGCGTCGATATCTTCCTGCACTTCGGCAGCGACCGAAACTGGCTTCGTGCCAAACAGCCCCGCCTTGACCATCGCCTTCGGCACCGGCACGAGGCGCGAGCGGAAACCGTCAGTTTTGGAATTGCCTCGGGCAAAGGCTTCGGCGATCAGAACCAGCGGCGCGGCCTCTTCCCCCGGCTGCGGCAGAGCCAGATCGGGAACTTTCCAGTCGCCGCCATAGAGCAGTCGCACCAGCACCTCATGGCTCCAGTCCTGCTCGCCAAGGGTAAAGCTCTTGTGCTCGGTCTTGTGCACTGGCGCCCAGGGGTCGCCGGTATTGCCCTTGGCTTCCTTGGCGGCCACACGCGCAGCCTTCGAGGTGCTGCGCTCGGCCGTGATCCGATCTCCCGCCTGCGACAGGCGGATACGGCGGCAGACCTCGATGAACATGGGGTCGAGCCGGTCCAGATCGAGGCCTGGCCCGTCGCCCCAAGGATAGAGCCAGAGAAGGGTCAGCCCGGCAATGCCACTGCGCCGGGTGAGAAGCGTGCGCAGATCTCGCGCCCACCAAGCCGAGGGATCAACCTCGACAGATCCTTCGCGCGCGGGCGCCAGCGCGATCATCGCCCGCGATGAGGAACCGCCGTTCATCCGAGCGATGCCGTAACTGTCTTTGCCTCCATAGCCCTCCATCGTCTGGAGGCTGACGAGGGCGAAGATCCAGTCCTGCGGCTCCGGTCGACGGGCGATCTCGCGTTTTATGTCGTGATTGCGAGAGGTTATGAGCATGTCCAGCGCATCGGGCGTGGCGACCGGCGTCCATTTCTGACCGCCGGGATCGGGCGGTTGCAGGAAGGCGGGGTGCTTGCGGTCGGTCTGGATCAGCTGCCAAGGCGCGTCATCGGCGAAGTCGAGGGTGAGCGCCCGCAGCGCGCTACGCCAGCTATCCTCATCCTCGGGCAGATCGTGCCGGCCCACGGCATCCAGCGCCAGCACGGCAAGCTGCACACAGAACATGTGCCAAGCCGGGCGCTGATGCGGACGCAGCGCAGGGAAGGTCGCGACCTCGCCCCGGGACATGGCGGCGAACAGACCGGGGAGGCTATGCGATCCCCGGTCTGTCGAGATAAGCGGCTCGGTGAGAAGGTTGCCGCTCATCGAGCGCAACGCCCCAAGAATTTTGGGGAATGCACTTGGCCTGCGGCTTCAACCTCAGACAAGCAGGGTCTATTCCCACCGAAGCGGGACACTTCGAAGGAGAATACCAGCCCGAGATCGACCCCTGTGACCCGGTCGCCATTGGGACGCCGCTTTCTGCCCGCCAGGAAGCGCGTACCAGCCTCAATGAGACGTCTCATCGGTATGAAGCTCCTCGTGATCGTTGAACATCAGAGAAACAGTTATCTACATCTTCAAGGATGAGAGCTGCGGCCTTAGCTGTCAAGGCTCCGTTGCAAGAATCGTTAGCCCCGCCGTGTCATAGCCGAACATCTTGCCGCCGACGCCGATCCGCAGTGGCGCGGTGGACAGCAGTTCGACCGTCTCCTCGCCGGTCAACCCTTTCGACCAATGCGCGGGCAGCGTCAGGTTGCGCACAGGCAGGCCGAAGGCTCCGGGCGTGCCATCGGGGAGGGCCAGCATAGCGCCCTCCTCGCCCAGCCGGGTGCGGATCTTCTCGTCATCGGGGAACGAGATCAGCGGCGCCTGGCGGTCGAGGATCACGAGATCCGCCGCGCCCATCTCGGCCAGTGTCTTGCCGTGCAGGCGCTGGTGGTAAGCCTGCCAGCCCCGGGCCTCGGCGATCCGTGCCAAGGCCTCGGGATGGGTCGCAGCTTCCACAAGCACGCGGTTCATTTCGGGAATATGCCAGACTGGTTGTCCTGTGATCTGATCCAGCGTTGCGGCAAGACCGGGCACATCGACATAGACGCCCGAGAGGCTCGGACCCGCCGCATAGGCGCCTAGACCGTTATCGGCCCGCTGCACCAGCGGATCGAGGCCGCCCGGCGGGCAAAGCACAACGGCACGCGCCATTTCGAACCCTGCGGGACGCGCGCGCTTGTGGCGGTGCAGGCGCCCGATCCGCTGCAGCAGCACATCCATTGGGCAAAGATCAGTGATCAAGAGATCCGCATCGATGTCCAGGGACTGTTCGAGCGTCTGCGTCCCGATGACGACCCGACCGCCCAGCGACCCCTTGGCGCCCAGGGCCCCCTCCACCGCGCTATCCAGCAAGGCCCGGTCCTCGGCCGCAAAGCGACTGTGGTGAAGCGTCGGAATGCCCCGTATCTGCAACAGCAGTTCCGGCGCTTCGGCCTGTACGGCGGCGAACGTTTCCTGCGCCCGCCCCACCGTGTTGCGGATCACCAGCGCCCGCGCTCCCCGCCGCGCGGCGGCAAGGGCAAGATCGGCCGCATCTGCCCCGGTCCAGCCCAGATGCGCACGCATCTCCACGGCCTTGTCCGCACGCGCTTCGCGCTCGACCGGCTCGATGCCGGCCGCCGTCCAGACGGCTGGATAGGGTCGGGCCGCCTCCTCGGGCAGCGCGGCGATCCCCGTTCCGAACCATCGGCAGCGCGCGGACGCCCCCAGAGTCGCGGACATCAATAGAACATGCCCGCCCAAGGCCAGATGGTCGCGCGCCATCCGTCGCTGGACCTCGCTCATATAGGGGTCGGAGGCATGAACTTCGTCGATGACCAGCAGCGCGCGCGACAGGGCGGTGCCGCGCAGATGGGCGTATTTCACCTGTAGCCCGCCGAGAGCGACCTGATCCACCGTACCGATGGCGATCGGCGCCGCGAGATAACGAGCGGAATGCTCGGCCGCCCACCGGCTCGGCCGCGCTTTGCCATCGTCCCACAGGACCGAGAAGTCAGGCAGGCGCCGACCCTTCGCCTCGCCCGCCACCACTTGTCCGGGGATCGCCAGCAGCGCCTCGGGCACAGGCTTGAACATAAGCGCCAGTGCGGCATTGACCCGGCGCTGCAACTGTCGCGCCGCCGCTCTTGTCGGCACGGCGAAGTAGAGCGCCTCGACCTCTCCCGCGGCCAGAAGTGCGGCAAAGCGCCAGAGCGCCGCCTCGGTCTTGCCCGCTCCCGTCTCGGCCTCCAGAAGAACGAGCCGTTCGCCCGTCGTCAAACCGCCGATCGCCAGTTGTGCAGGCCGCGGCCGGGGATGATCCTTCGAGATCAGTTCCCAACCCGGTGGCCCCGAAAGCGTAAGGATATCCGCGGCCAGGCCGATCTCGGCAATGCGTGTCTCCGCGCGCAGCAGTGCGGTCTGCCAATAATCGTCGCGCAGGCGAGGCTCGTAGGGGAAGGCGCGGTTGTCGGAGGCAATCCAGTCCGCAAGGGTCAAAAGACCGCAGATGAAATGCACAAAAGCCGGCTCGGCAGGGGGCGGTCTCGCCTTGTCCAGATCGGGAAACCATGCCTCGAAAGCCGCCCCGATCCGGCGATGCTCCATTTGCCAGTCATAGCTCGCGACTGTGGGAAAGGTGGCGGCAACCCTCCCCGACCCCGGATGGCTCGTCGGTCGCCCGTGATGCGACAGAATCATGGAAAACCACTGCTCCAGCTCGGGCCAGGCGGCCAGCACATGGTGCCAGCTCGCGCCCGGCCCGTCTCCGCTCGGCGCTTCCGCCCAGAGCCACCCGGCTTCGAGGTGCCCGATTGTCGCCAGGTGACCCTTTCTGGGCCAGATCTTGGCTTGAAAGCCCGGAGCGAGCTTGCCGATGTCATGCAGGAAGGCCAGCGCGGTGAGGCAGCCGATCTCGGTCGGGTTTAGTATACGTCCAAGTGCCGCCTCAGCCTTCAGGCGATAGGGGCGACGCGACAGAAGCAGTTGGAAGACCGCTGCGACATCGGCGCAATGATGCCCAAGATGATGATGCCCGAAGATGGGGCTGAACTTGCCCCAAGCTGCTCCCCAGATCGGACCAGCCCGTTCTGCTTGCATCAATCGTTCACGCTCTGGAGACCAAGACATTTCGCAGCCTATCTGTGGCACGGAAAATTCTACGTGTCTCGGAAAAACTTCAACCTGGCCTGATCCGCAGTAAAGGCGTGAGAAATTCAAATAACTCTCAATACTGTCGGAAGGCCCGCCGCTATCGTCCGAAGCGCCGGTTTGGGATTCTCTTGCAGGCCAAGCGAAATACCTACCCTGCTGTATTCCGAATAAATGGTCACGTCGGGATTCCGAGGCATCCTACAGGATCCCGTGCTGTGATTCTGAGGCGCCAGCCGTGCCGTACTGCCATCGGGCTGCTCTCCTCCCTCACGGCTAGTCTGGCTGATATCTCGCTGCGGTCCGCACGAATGATCATGTTCAATGTGTTTCTGCGGGTACTATGCTGCAGTGCTGCTAGACAACTTTCCGCCCATCGCGTCCACCCACCTGCAATGCCGACCGCGTCGGAAATCTGCGCGCCTGTATCAGCGCCCGTCGGCTTCTCTCACGATTTGAACGATATCGCGAGGGTCTGATCCCATCGCTGTAGCTATTTCGACTAGTTCCACCACCTCGATTCGCCGCTCGCCGTTCTCGTACTTCGCCACGAAGGACTGCGGCCGCTTCAGGCGCTCTGCCAGCTCGGTCTGCGTCAGCCCTGCATCCAGGCGGGCCTGCTTAAGGGCAGCCATCAAGGCCAGATGACCAGGGCTGCGCAGGGTTCGGCCCATCCTTGAACTCCAGATAAATCCGGAATTCGGATAGTGGTACTTGAGTGATATCCCATTTTGGGTTATTTTGTGCCGGACGTGTTTGCATCTTTATTTTCAGGACCAGCCGATGCCCCAACAATGTCCGCATTGCATGACCGAGATCCATGCCGAGGCCTCCACCTGCCCTGCCTGCGGGGCGATCCGCGGTGTGTGGGGCCGCTCGGTCGAAAGCTGGCGCCAGGCATCGACCTTCATGCTCGGCGTGGCCGCATTCTTCGTTCTTGCCCGTATCGTCTTTGGCACCTGGGTTGCATCGGTCGATGACCGGACGACCGCATTCGACGGGTTGATCGCCTTCCTGTTCCTGTCGCCCTTCATGCTGTTCGCCGGCGGTGTCGGCCTGTTCCTGCGCTACGTGATCCCCCGCATGCAGGAGGGCTGGTATCGATGAGAGCCGCGAAGCGGAAACCGACCGCCGGCCCGAAGCGCACCTCGATCTGCCTCAGCGCCGAAGCGCACAGATCCCTGCG
>NZ_LLWQ01000024.1 GCF_001447385.1 Paracoccus sp. MKU1
GACAACGTGGTGCAGGAATTCGTCCGCCAGGCGGCGAAGACCGGGGTGGACGTGTTCCGGGTCTTCGACAGCCTGAACTGGGTCGAGAACATGCGCGTCGCCATGGATGCGGTGATCGAGAGCGGCAAGATCTGCGAGGGCACGATCTGCTATACCGGCGACCTGCTGGATCCCGCGCGCGCGAAATACGACCTGCAATATTACCTCAGGATGGCACGCGAGTTGCGCGATGCCGGCGCGCATGTGCTGGGGCTGAAGGACATGGCCGGCCTGCTGAAGCCCGCCTCGGCCGGGGTCCTCGTGCGGGCGCTGAAGGAGGAGATCGGCCTGCCGGTGCATTTCCACACCCATGACACCGGCGGCATTGCCGGCGCCTCGATCCTGGCCGCGGCCGAGGCCGGGGTGGATGCGGTGGACTGCGCCATGGACGCCTTTTCCGGCAATACCTCGCAGCCCTGCCTGGGCTCGGTGGTCGAGGCGCTGCGGCATACGGATCGCGACACCGGCCTGGATATCGAGGCGATCCGCCGGATCTCGAACTACTGGGAGGCGGTGCGCGAGCACTATGCCGCCTTCGAGAGCGGCCTGCAGGCCCCGGCCTCCGAGGTCTGGCTGCACGAGATGCCCGGCGGCCAGTTCACCAATCTCAAGGCCCAGGCGCGCAGCCTTGGTCTCGAGGACCGCTGGCACGAGGTCGCCCAGGCCTATGCCGAAGTGAACCGGATGTTCGGCGACATCGTCAAGGTCACGCCCAGTTCCAAGGTGGTGGGCGACATGGCGCTGATGATGGTGGCGCAGGGCCTGACCCGGGCGCAGGTCGAGGACCCGGGCGTCGAGG
>NZ_LLWQ01000025.1 GCF_001447385.1 Paracoccus sp. MKU1
AGATAGACCCAAGGTGGGACCGTCTGCATGATGTCCAGGATGGGACGCAGCCTGGCTTCGACCTTGGGACGACGCGCGGCGTAGATGCCGAGCGGCACGGCGATGAGCACTGATATGAGCACGGCGACGGACACTAGGCCCACGGTCTGCATGGTCTCTCGCCACAGATCCATCATGAAGCAGAATCCGAGCGCGAACAGCGAAAGCAGTCCCATGCGATAGCCGAGAAGCAGCCAGGCGATCCCTGTGGCGGCAAGAATGATGACATATGAGGGCGGATAGAGCAGCGCCGTCTGCAGGCCGACGATGGTCCCGTCGACCACCTGCGAGATTGCGTCGAAAAAGGGATGGAAGTTCCGGTTCAGCCAGTCGAGGCCGGGGGCGAGCCAGGCGCCCGGTGAAAAATGAAAGGTCATGGCTTATCCTTTCCAGACCGGACAAGGTTCTGGGTCATGCGATCGATGATCATGGTCAGGATCACGATGGCGAGGGCGGCATCGATCGATTTTCCGATATCGAGGGTCCGGATCGCTTCATAGATCGTTCCCCCCAGGCCGCCAGAACCCACGATGCCGGCGATGACGACCATGCCGAAGGCCATCATCAGGCTTTGGTTCACCCCGGCCATGATGCTTGGCAGGGCAAAAGGCAGGCGAATCTTGAAGAACATTTGTGCATTGGTCATGCCATTCGACCATCCGAGCTCGATGAACTGCCTCGGCGTGTTTCGGACTCCAAGGCTGGTCAGGCGAACCGCCGGCGGGACCGCGACCACAAGCGTTGCAGCCAGGGCCGTCGCTGGGCCGAACCCCAGAAGCGCGATGGCCGGCAACAGGTAGATATAGGGCGGCATCGTCTGGATGAGGTCGAGAACCGGTTCTACGACATGGTCCAGCCTAGGGAACAGACCTGCGAGAACGCCGACCGGAATGGCAACGATCAGGGCCAGGAAGGTCGAACTGACGACCAGCGCAAATGTGCTCATGGTTTCAGGCCAGAGCCCGATGAGCCAGCAGATCGCCAGGCCGAGGGCGGTCATGATCCCCATCGAGAGACCTGCGATCCGCCATGCCAGAAGGCCGAGCAGGATGGCGACGACGAACCAGGGAGCGAATTCCATCGCAACCAGGATGCCGTCGTAGAATCCCTCGAAGAATGCGCGAATCCAGTCGAAAAGCGAGGTAGCGTTGTCGCTGATCCAGATCAGCGCCTCATCGACCGTGTAATCGAAGGTCTCTGCTATGGAAGCGGTATCCATGGTGTCCTCCCCTGCTCAGCCGTGGGTTTGGGCTGGGGATTGCGAGCCCTTGACGCCCAGCAACAGGTCGGCAGGAGTAACGATCCCCACCAATGCACCGCCATCGCGCACGGCCAGACCGGCGGCCCGATGCTGCAGCGTCAGGTCGATCAGTTCGTCGATATCTGCCTCGGGATGGGTGTGAGCGAAGGATGACACATCCTGGCCGGGGTTCTCGGCCTCGAACCGCGTCACCGGCTGCATGACGGAATGCGCCTTGATCAGGTGAAGGCGCGAGATGCCGGCAACGAAATCGGCGACGTAATCGT
>NZ_LLWQ01000026.1 GCF_001447385.1 Paracoccus sp. MKU1
CAGGTCGATGCGCGACAGATAAGCCAGCATCGCCAGCCCCATGATGACGACCGGAATGGTCGGCGGCAGCAGCGCCAGCGCCAGATAGACCTGCTTGCCGAGAAAGCGGTAGCGGTAGTCCGTATAGGCCGCGCCGAAGCCCAGCACGGTCGAGATAACGCCCACCGCCGCGCCGACCATGAGCGTGTTGCGCAACCCCTCCCAGACCAACGGGTCGGTGGCGACGGCACGATACCACTCGGTCGAGAAGTGTCCCAGCGGGATCGAGGGAAAGCGATCCGAGTTGAAGGAGAACACGAAACTGGCAAGGATCGGCGCAAAGACGAACAGATAGGCCAGGATCACATAGAGCTTGAGCGCCGCATCGATCAGCGGATTGCGGTTCAGTTCGTTCTGCTGGTTCATTTCGTGCGCCCCTTATAGGCGAAGCGGACGGCCAGGAAGGCCACGACCATCAGCGTCGCGATCATGGTCAGCGCGATCACCGCCGCGCGGGGCCATTGCTGACCGGATTTCGTGGTGTCGGTGATCAGGATGGACAGCGTGGTCGGGTCGCCGCCGCCCAGATAGATCGGGCTGACGAAATCGCCGAAGCACAGGATGAAGCTGAACAGCGCCGCGATCACCAGCCCGACCCGGGCCGAGGGGATCACTACCGCAAAGACCGTGCGCAGCCTGCCGCAGCGCATGTTGTGCGCAGCCTCGATCAGCGTGCGGTCGACGAAGATCAGGCTGAAAAGCTGGAGCAGCACGACCAGCGGAAAGCCCAGGGTCACATAGCCCAGCATGGTCGCGACAACGGTGTTGAGCAGGTTGAAGGGGCCAAGGCCAAGCCAGCCCAGCACTACATTGATGATGCCCGCGTCGGACAAAAAGATCTGCCAGGAATAGACCCGGACCAGGTAGCTGGTGAAG
>NZ_LLWQ01000027.1 GCF_001447385.1 Paracoccus sp. MKU1
CGGACCTGGGCGGCATCCACAACACGGTCGATGCGGTGCTTCATTGCAAGGCTCATGGGGTGGAGGCCTATCAGGGCGGCACCTGCAACGAGACCGACATCTCGGCCCGCGCTTGCCTGCACGCCGCGCTCGCCACGCGGCCCGACCGGGTGCTGGTCAAGCCGGGCATGGGTTTCGACGAAGGCATGACCATCGTCGCCAACGAGATGAACCGCGTCCTCGCAGTGCTGGAAACGAGGCGCGCAAGCTGATGGCCATATCTTTGCAACCCTATGCCGGCCTGCTGGTCGTCTCGCTGGAACAGGCAGTGGCGGCGCCGCTGGCCTCGTGTCATTTCGCGCGGGGCGGCGCGCGGGTCATCAAGATCGAGCGCGAAGGGGGCGATTTCGCCCGCCAATACGACAGCGCCGTCAAGGGCACGGCCTCTTATTTCGCCTGGGCCAACCACGGCAAGGAAAGCCTGTGCCTCGACATCAAGGATGCGCGCGACGCGGCGCTGCTGCACGACATCCTCGACCGGGCCGACGTGTTCATCCAGAACCTCGCCCCCGGCGCCGTCGCCCGCGCCGGCTTCGGCACCGAGGCGCTGCGCCGGCGCAATCCGCGGCTGATCACCTGCGACATCAGCGGCTATGGCGAGGACGGCGCATACCGGGACATGAAGGCCTATGACTTCCTGGTCCAATGCGAAAGCGGGCTGGTGGCGGTCAACGGCGCGCCGGGCCATCCCGGCCGCATCGGCGTCTCGGTCTGCGACATCGGCGCCGGCATGAAC
>NZ_LLWQ01000028.1 GCF_001447385.1 Paracoccus sp. MKU1
CTGGCCATTCGCCTTGAGCACCTGCAGGTTCTCCTGGTGTTGGTCCCAGCTGATGTATCCGGGATGCGCGTTGGGGATGCAGGCCAGCCAGTCGCCCTCGTCGCGCGCGCGGATGGTCTTCCTGCCATCGATGGTACGCCGATATTGTCGCCGCCCGTAAGCATAGGCACCGGCATAACGTGGGTTGGTCAGGACGCGTATTGCGGTGGATGCAGTCAGGGGGCGAAACACCGTCTGGCTGTTATGCAGGCGCGACGGGAACAAGAGGCCCTCCTTGCGAAAGGCCTTGACGGTCTGGGCAGCGGAACCGACGCGTATGAAGGTCTCGAAGAAGTGGGCGATCGTCTCCCTGATCTGCCGGTCCGGATCGAGGGCCACATGTCCGGAAGGATCGTAGACCAGCCCGGTCGGCAAAGGGCAACGGAATTCGCCCCGGCGCGCCTTGTTGAGGATGCCGCCGCGCAGGCGTGCCTTGATCACATGCAATTCGGCCTCGCTCATGGTTCCCTTGAGACCGAGCAGGAGGCGGTCGTTGAAGCTTGCCGGATCGTAGACGCCGTCTTCGTCGAGGATGAGGGTGTCGGCAAGGGCGCAAATCTCCAGCAAGCGCTGCCAGTCGGCATTGTTGCGCGCCAGACGAGAGACTTCCAGTCCCATCACGATCCCCGCTTGGCCCATGCCGACGTCGCTCACCAACCGCTGAAATCCCTCGCGCCAGGCGGCCGAGGCCCCGGATTCGCCTTGGTCATTGTCGATGACGACAATCTGTTCATCGCGCCAGCCGAGGGCGATGGCCCGGCCACGAAGCGCATACTGCCGCTTGGTGCTCTCGGCATTCTCGAGGACTTGCCGCATCGAGGACTGGCGGATGTAGAGGTATGCGCCGCGTTCAAGGTGACGTTGCTGGACTTTGAGATGGACGTTCATAGTGACCTCCCATGTTGGATACTCATGGCGATTGCCGCGAGGACGTGAACAATGGCGCCGTGCCTGCCAGGCAGCGAAAAGGCCGCGGGTGACGGATCAACCTGTTCTCCGGCAGGACTTGCCGCTGCTGCGGTCAGGGCCCGAACCCAGCCCCACATGCCCTGGCGCAAAAACAGCATGAGGCCACTGCGCGCCATGACCGGCAGCGCTTCGCCAAGGGCGGCGGCGCGCAGTATCTCGTAATGTGCCGCGATGTCTGGCGCAGAGCAGGCCGGCGCCACGTAGCGGTTCAGCGGCGGGTTTTTTTTAATGCCCGCTCGATCGTTCTGGGATGGAGATCGATATCGAGATCGCGGCGGAGCAGCTTGGCCAGTTCGCGCGCACGAACCGGTTCGCCTGGGACCAGATGCGCCTCCAGGAAGGCCAGGACGTCGTCGTCGATCTTGTGCGGGCCACGGGGCCCTGGCTTGGCCGGCACCAGGCCTGCAATCCCGGCCGCGTCGAAGTTCGCCTTGGCTTGGTAATAGGTCGGCCGCGAAACGCCATATTCGACGGAAACCTCTGTCACCGAGGCCCTGTCGACCGAAACTCGGCGCAGCATCTCGTATCGGACCTGCACGGCATCTTGCGGATCGAAGAACTCGCTGCCGCTGAACTTCGGGTCGCGCACCTTGTCGGCCGTCGGGTTGAAGGTGCCCTCTTCGATGAGGGCGTCGGTCTTTGATCGACTGCTGCCATACTTCGCGGACATTGTCGGCTCCGAGGGTGAGAGGCAGCCAGAAAGTAAATATATTTATGCCGCTCATGGCGTGATCGTCAAGGTGCTTGCCGCCACAATATCGAAATACACGCCGTTTATTTCTATGATTACATGTCACCTTGGCGCTCCTGCGGCGTAATCCGCCTTACAATTGCGGCATAGTTACCTTTACATGTCTTCGCACCCATCTGGGCTGATTTATCGGAAACGCGGCCCACCAGATCGGCAAGCTCCATCAGGTCTGAAAAGCGCAACACTGCCCGCCCTTCGCCCATGACCAACTCCGGATCCTTGCCGGCAAGATCCGTCCATTGCGGTGGAACCGACCAGATCACGGCATCGCCGGCCTGCAAAAGGAGCCGCTCGCCATGTCGGTTGTATCGCCTGCCGACACAGGGCAACTGTTGGGCGAAAAGCGGATGAAACGGATGAGTGACGAGCACTAAATCCTCATCTGCGAGGGTCACACATGCATTCCCTCGTGAGGCACAAGGAACTGATGATCATCCCGGGCGCCAATCACGTCGATCTCTATGACCGTATGGACAAGATCCCCTTCGACAAGCTGGCCAGTTTCTTCGGCGAGCATCTGGCTGCTTAGGCTGGGCGGGGCTTGCTTGCCATGATGGAGAATGCGGACATGACCCATGAACCCACCGGCCTCTCCCGGCGTCTGTTGCTGACCGCAGCCGCCGCCGGCCTCGCCCTTCCCGCCATCGCCCGCGCCCAGGAAGGATCCGCCATGCGCCTTCGCTTCCTCTTCGCCGATCAGGACTTCACCGCGACACTGGAGGATAATCCGTCCTCCCGCGACCTGCTCTCGCTGCTGCCGCTGGACTTGACCATCGAGGATTACTCGACCAACGAAAAGATCGCCTATCTGCCGCGCAAGCTGACCGAGGAAGGCAGCACCCCCTTCGGCGAGGAGGCGCCGGGCGATCTGTGCTATTACGCGCCCTGGGGCAACCTGGCGATGTTCCATGCATCCTATCGCTGGTCGCGCGGGCTGATCCGGCTCGGGCGGCTGGATGGAGGCTCCGCGCCCCTGCTGCTGCGCGGCGAATATCCGCTGCGCATCGAACCCCTTGCATGAATCGCAGCCCCGCCAGCAAATGAAGCCCACAAAGGAGCCCCGACATGACCATTCTCGCCTATGGCGCCCCCGCCTCCGACCAGCCGGTCTCGCGCATGGAGATCACCCGCCGCGCGCCCGGTCCGCATGACGTGCGCATCGAGATCCTCTATTGCGGCATCTGCCATTCCGACCTGCACCAGGTGCGCAGCGAATGGGCCGGCACGCTTTACCCCTGCGTGCCGGGCCACGAGATCGTCGGCCGCGTCGCCGCCGTCGGCAGCCATGTCCGCAGCCACAAGCCCGGCGATCTTGTCGGCGTCGGCTGCATCGTGGACAGCTGCCAGAACTGCGCCGATTGTGACGAGGGGCTGGAGAATTACTGCGACGGCATGGTCGGCACCTATAACGGCGCGACCCCTGACGCGCCCGGCCACACGCTGGGCGGCTATTCGCAGC
>NZ_LLWQ01000029.1 GCF_001447385.1 Paracoccus sp. MKU1
CCTTGCCGCCATCCGCCGTCTTCGAACGCCTCCGTCATGCGCATGACCACGATCCATGCCCAAGCTGAACGAAAGCGGCAGGACAGGTCCGTCTGCCGCGCGGAAAAGCGGCTCTGCCGGGCCAGAATGCTGCGGGTTCGAGGCTTGATCCACCCGACTTCGGCCGTTTGCGCGACGACAGACACCGCTCGGGGCGAAAAACGCTTGCCCAGCGAGCAAAATCAGGCGATCTTGAAGTCAAGCGGCAGGCCACTTGGAGAATGTCGGACTAAAGCGAGCATTGCGGCTATGGCCAGATAGGATTTGACCTTCTTCATCTTACTCTCACCTGCCCAGAGTTCGGGGGCTGTTCTGCCAACCCAACGCCTTGACCATATTGGACGGCGGCTCTACCTCCCACCGGAGTTTACCGACCGGATGGTACAGTCTTGAAGAATGGATCGCAAAGCCGACGGAAAAACGCAAGTGCGCGCGTGTTAACGGCCGCGCGCGCAATCGCCGCGCGCGAGGGTGTTTCACATATCTCCTTCGATGCGATTGCGCGGGAAGCAGGACTGAGCAAAGGCGGTGTTCTTTACAACTTTCCGACCAAGCGCGACCTCATGGCGGCGCTGCTGAGGGACATGCTCTCCGAGCATGAGTCCCTAGAAGCGCGCCTGCCGCAGGACTCGCGACAACGCACCCTTCGTCGCCACCTTTGCTCGCTCCGCACCCTCGACGCAGCGGCTTCCGACGTTTCCATGGCGATCCTAGCCGTCGCGGCGGCCGAACCGGACCTTCTTGACCCGCTGCGTGACGCGCTTGAGGTCGATCTTTCCTGCATCGAGGCGGAAATGAAGGACACAAGCCTAGGGCGTCTGATCTTCTTCGCGCTGCAAGGACTACGTTTCCATTCGCTCTTGGCACTTCCAGATGGTGGGCCATCGGTTCGCAACGAGCTTGCACAGAAAATTGAGGAGATGATCGACAATGCCCATTGAAGGCAAAGCGAGAGCGCTGCTTGGACTTGGTGTCGCAGGCTGCGTCTGTGCGCTCCTGTTTGCCGTGCCGAGTTGGCAGATCCATGCGCAGGATCGGGAAGCGGCGAGCAGCAGTGACGTTGCCGGCCCTCCGTCAGGTGCTGAAGCGTCTGCGTTGCCCATGCCCGTCGAGATCACTCAGGCTGTCGCGTATTCCGAGGCCAGAACCCGATCCTTTGCCGGGACAGTAGAGGCGCTGAAAACGGTGGATCTCGCCTTCCAGGTTTCCGGGCAGCTTGTCGAGTTTCCAGTCATTGCCGGTGATCGGGTGACGACCGGCGACTTGATAGGACAGCTCGATAAGGCCGATTTCCAGCTTGCGCTGGACCGCGCGCGTGCCTCGTACGATCTGGCGCGCAGCGAGTTTACCCGCGCCTCCGCCCTGTCGGATCGCGGGGTCGCCACCGACGCGCAGCTCGACGCGGTGCGCGCGCAGCTTGCCCAGGCCGAGACGGCGCTGCGCGAGGCGGAACGGCGTCTGACCCAGACCGAGGTGCGCGCCCCCTTCGATGCCATCGTTGCCCGCACCTATGTTGAAGCCTATGCCAACGTGACGCCCGCCCAGCCGGTGGTGCGCCTTCAGGACGTCTCCGAACTCTTGATCCGCATTTCGCTGCCCGAGGATCTGGCCGCCGTGGCCCGCGTCCAGCCCGATCTGTTTTCGGTGACGGCCACCTTTCCGGCCGCGCCGGGCTATCGTCCGACGCTGGAGCCGCGCAGTTTCGCGGCCGAGGCCAATTCCTCGACCCGGACCTTCGATGTCGAGTTCAGGATCGCAGGCGATATCGACCCGCGCATCCTGCCGGGCATGACGGCGAACGTTGCGGTGGGCGAAATCGAAAGCAGCCGTCCTTCGCAGGCGGTGACGCTTCCCGTCTCGGCAGTGGACACGACCAGCCGGGCCAATCCGACGGTCTGGATCTACACTGCCGAGGACAGCACGGTCTCGCGCCGCGATGTCCGGCTGGGCCTGCCGCGCGACAACTGGATCGTCGTGCTGGAGGGGCTGGAGCCCGGCGAAACGGTGGTCGCAACCGGCTGGTGGCGCCTGCGCGACGGGGCACGAGTTGCGGTCGTCGGCCTTTGACGGCAGGCGCTTTGACCGCCGTCCAACACACTGCGGAACGGGAGAATGACCGCCATGGCATCTGAGACGGTTGATGCAGCACGCATGAGCATCGCGCGCGGCGCCATTCGCCGCCCCGTCGCCGTCTGGCTTGCGATCCTGTTCTGCCTGCTTGGCGGGCTCTGGGGGCTTGCCAATGTCGGCCGTCTCGAGGACCCGAGCTTCACGCTCAAGACCGCGCTTGTCTTCGTGCCCTATCCCGGCGCGACCGCCGAGGAGGTAGAGGAAGAAGTCGCCGATGTCATCGAAACCGCACTTCAGCAGATGCGGCAGCTTGATCGCGTGCAGTCGAAATCCATGCCCGGTATGGCGCAGATCACGGTCGAGATCGACATGCGCTACGGGCCCGACGAGATCCCGCAGATCTGGGACGAAATGCGCCGGCGCATCGGCGACGTGCGCGGCCAACTGCCCGCCGGTGCCCGGGATCCCATCATCAACGACGATTTCGGCGATGTGTATGGGCTGTTCTACGCGGTGACCACCCAGGGGCTGACCCCCACCGAACAGCGGGATCTGGCGACGATGCTGCGGCGCGGGCTGGTGACGGTGGACGGGGTGGCCAAGGTCGAGGTCCAGGGCCTGATCGAGGAAGAGATCACCATCGCCATCGACCTGGCGCGGCTGGCCGGTCTGGGCCTGCCGCCCGACCAGCTGATCGGCGTGATCGCCAGCGAAAACAAGGTCTTCTCCAATGGCGCGGTCACCGCCGACACCGCGCGCATCGCCCTTTCGGTGCCGCAGGGCTATGCCACGGTGGAAGGGATCGAGGCTCTGCGTCTGGGCGCGGCGGGCCAGGTCGGGCAGGCCACCGTCTATGACCTGGCCACCGTCAGCCGCCACGAGGTGGAACAGCCCCGCCAGATCATCCGCGAGAACGGCGTGCGGGCCTTCACCATCGGCGTCTCGGCGCTGACCGACCGCAACGTGGTGGCGGTGGGCAAGGCGGTGGAGGCGCGGCTGGCCGAACTGGCCAGTGCGCTGCCCGAAGGCACCGAGCTGATTCCGATCTACGAACAGCACAAGGTCGTGGACGAGGCGGTGTCGAACTTCCTCGTCGGCCTGTTCCAGTCGGTGGCCATCGTGGTCGGCGCGCTGATGCTGACGATGGGCTGGCGCGCGGGCATCGTGGTCGGCGCCACGCTGGGCCTGACGGTGCTGGCGACCGTGTTCTTCATGGCGGTCTTCGGGATCGAGATGGAGCGGATCAGCCTCGGCGCGCTGATCATCGCCATGGGGATGCTGGTGGACAACGCCATCGTCATCGCCGAGGGCATGGTGATCGGCATGGCGCGCGGCCAGACGCCCGAGGACGCCGCCGCCGAGACCGAAAGCGCCACTGGCATCCCGCTTCTGGGTGCCACGGTCATCGGCATCATGGCCTTTTCCGGCATCGGCCTGTCGCCGGACGCGACGGGCGAGTTCCTGTTCTCGCTCTTTGCCGTGATCGCGATCTCGCTGCTGCTCAGCTGGGTTCTGGCAGTCACGGTCACGCCCTACCTGGGCAAGCTTCTGCTGAAGGCCCCGCGAGACATGTCGGCCGATCCCTATCGGGGGCTCATGTATCGGGCCTACCGCGGGATCCTGCACGGCTCGCTGCGCGCCCGCTGGCTGGTGATGCTGGTGATCGTGGGGATCACAGTCGCCTCAATCATGGCCTTCGGTCAGGTCAAGCAGGCCTTCTTCCCTGCCTCGAACACGCCGCTGTTCTACGTCCAGTTCCAGATGCCGCAGGGCACTGACATCCACACCACCGACCGCGCCATGCAGCGGCTGGAGCAGATTGTTATGGCCGAGCCCGATGTGGTGGCCGTGACGACGCTGGTCGGGCGCGGGGCCAGCCGCTTCATGCTGACCTACAACCCCGAACAGGCCGACCCCAGCTATGGCCAGCTGATCGTGCGAACGCGTGACGCCCTGGTGATCCCGGAACTGGCGGCCCGGCTGAACCGCGAGCTGGCGATGGAGTTCCCCCACGCGCTGGTGCGCACCGAGGAACTGGTCTTCGGCCCGCCGGCGGGGGCTGCGGTGGCGGTGCGCTTCTCGGGGCCCGATCCGCTGATCCTGCGCCAGCTGGCCGACGAGGCGCTGAAGATCTACGAGGCGGCCGGCACGATTATCGAGCCGCGCACCGACTGGCGCCAGCGCGAATTGCGCGTCGTGCCGATCGTCGATGAATCGCGCATGCGCCTGACCGGCGCCACCCGCCAGGCGATCGCCGACACGGTGCAGTTCGGCACCTCGGGCCTGCGCGTGGCCGCCCTGCGCGAAGGCGACGCCGAGGTGCCGATCTACCTGCGCCTGCCCGAACCCCAGCGCGACGGCATCGACCGCGTGCAGGACCTGCCGGTGTGGTCGCCGGGGGCCGGTGCCTATGTGCCGATGTCCAACATGGTGACCCGGATGGAGGTCGAGCTTGCCGAGGCGCTGATCCACCGGCGCGACCGCGAGCGCACGATCACCGCCCAGGGCGGCAAGCGGCCCGATCTGACGGCCGACCAGGCCTTCCGCAGCGTGCGGGCGCAGATCGAGGCGATGGAACTGCCCCCCGGCTACCGGATGGAATGGGGCGGCGAGTTCGAAAGCTCGCAGCAGGCTCAAGAATCGCTAGGCAAGCAGTTGCCGCTGGGCTTCCTCGTGATGCTGACGATCTCGATCCTGATGTTCAACAAGGTGCGCCAGCCGCTGATCCTGTGGCTTGTAGTGCCGATGTCGGTCACAGGGATGGTGCTGGGACTGCTTGCCAGTGGGATGCCGTTCACCTTCACGGCTCTGCTGGGCTTCCTGTCGCTGTCGGGGATGCTGATGAAGAACGCCATCGTTCTGGTCGAGGAGATCGACCTCAGGCGCGCGTCCGGGGCGGCGGATTACGACGCCGTGGTGGATGGCTCGGTCAGCCGTCTGCGCCCGGTGGTGCTGGCGGCGGGGACGACGATCTTCGGCATGCTGCCGCTGCTGCCGGACGCCTTCTTCGCCTCGATGGCGGTCACGATCATGGGGGGCCTTGCCTTCGCATCGGTTCTTACGCTGCTGGCAGTTCCAGTGCTCTATGCGATCTTGTTCCGCATCCGGCGACCCAACGCCGCTTCGGCACGGGAAATCCCCTCCGGTGCCACGACATGACCGCTTCGAAGCTGCCTTGCGGGGCGGCTTCGCCTGTCCGCATGATTGCGGACTTGTCGGACATCGAAGGGCCGCAACCTGACGCAAATCGGGGCAGGAGGACCGGATCGGCGATGACGGAGCTTTCGTCCCGGACGATCTGATGCCGTCAAACGTATTGCCGAGACCCGGTCGCGGGACGCATCACCGGCAAAGTCCCACGGAGTCGAGGCGGCAGGGCGGCGGGAAAGGTTCGGCGCAGGGGGCGGGCCGGGCATCGGGCGAAATCCCGGCTCCGAGCGCGATACATGAAGCTTGTCGCGATGCAGAAGGCGGCAAGGCTCGGGGCGCCGACGATCCGGGCCTTGCCTGCCAGCCCCTTTTTGGGGAACGTCCGGAAACCGATCGCAGGCCTTGCGCTCGGAAGCGACGGTCGCCGGATCGGCATCGCCCATGCCGAACTTTCCCTTCAGGAAGAGCCCGAAGGACAGTTTCTGCATGGCCGGTCCCGGAGGGATGGCCTGCCGCCAGGCCCACTGGTCCATCGGGGCCTGTGTGGCGGAATCGTGCGGGACTAGCCCCGCTTCGGGATGCAGGCTGGCGCGATAGCCACGGAGCGCCCGCGATTCCCACAAGACGAAATCGCCGTCCTCCAGCAAGGGCACCCTGGCATTCGGATTGCGCCGTAGGACATCCCCGGCTATACCTCAAGATTAAATCGTGATGGGGTGGCGGTCTCTTTGACAGGTTTGTTCAGATTCATGCTCTTTGCCGGGCTGTGGCTGGCCCTATCCGGCGGCGTTGCTTCGTCGCTGTGGTTCGGCATTCCCGCGGCACTTGCGGCCACGGTGCTTAGCCTTTGGCTATACCCCGCAACGCGTCCAGGGCTGCGACCCCACAGGGCATTGGTTTTTGGACCGTCGTTGCTTGCGCGCGGGTTTCTGGGGGGG
The DNA here is from genome assembly GCF_001447385.1 of Paracoccus sp. MKU1. Lineage (GTDB taxonomy): Bacteria > Pseudomonadota > Alphaproteobacteria > Rhodobacterales > Rhodobacteraceae > Paracoccus. The sequence continues at coordinate 6,198 of NZ_LLWQ01000029.1, forward strand.
CTCGACGTGGCCCGCCGCGCGCTCGACCCGCGACTGCCGGTTGGGCCTGCCTGGGTGACCCTGAATTTGAAGAACAGGCCGGATGAGTTCCGTGTGCTTCTGGGCGGCGTGATCAGCGTGCTGCCGGGAACACTCGCCGCGGCATCTTCCAAGGGTGAACTGGATGTCCATGTGCTACAGGCCGAAGGTTTCGAGATCGACAGCCTGCGCACCGAGGAGGCGCGGATCGAAAAGGTGCTGACGGCGGGCGGAGGACGGACCGAATGACCGGGCTGTTCTATGCCGCCGCGATGGCGCTCCTTGTGACGGTTGCTCTGGCCCTGGTCCGCGCCTGGAAGGGACCCGGCACGATCGACCGGATCATGGCGGCGCAGTTGGTGGGCACCGGCGTGATCGGAGTTGCGCTGACGCTCGGGGCGGCACGGGGCGACGCCACCATGCTGGATGCCGCGCTGGTCGCGACGCTTCTGGCGGCATTGGCCGTGGCGGCTTTCGTGGCGTCACGAGCCCCGCGCGGAGCCCGGAAGGACGGCGAGGACCGGTCATGACCGGGCTGGAGTATGCGATTGCCGGCCTTCTCTTTATGGGCGTGTTCTTCTACGCGGCGGGGTCTTTGGGCCTCTTGCGGTTCCCCGACTCCGCGTCGCGGCTGCACGCGCTGACTAAGGCCGACAATGTCGGGCTGGGGCTGGTGGCACTGGCGGTTGCGCTGCATTGGGGCTCGGTCGCGGTCGCCGCTAAAATCGCCATCGTTTGGCTTTTTGCCATCTTCACTGCCGGGGCGACGGCGCAGGTCTTGGGGCAAAGCTCCAAGGACGAGACGGACCCGCGACCGTGAGCCTCGTTTTCGACCTCGTCCTGTGTCTGATGATCCTGGGCACGGCCGCCGCATCGCTTTTGATGCGAAGCGCCCTGGGCGGCATCGTCTTTTTCATCGCCTTCGGCAACCTTCTGGGCATCGCATGGCTGTCGCTGGGCGCGGTCAACGTGGCCTTGGCCGAAATCGCCATCGGCGCGGGCGTGACCGGCATCCTTCTGATCCTGGCCCACGCGCGGCTGAGTGCCATGGGCGACCCGGTGGAATGTGAGCCCACAAGCCCCTGGATGCGGGCGGCGGTCGCGGTGATCTGTGGCGGGCTGATCGTGCTGTTGTCGGTCGCCGTTCTGTCGATTTCTCCGACCGACCGTATGGGGGCGCAGATTGCCACGCTCATGCCCGCACTCGGCATCGAGAACCCTGTGACCGGTGTGCTTTTGGCATTTCGCGCCTACGACACGCTGCTGGAGACCTTCGTGCTGCTGGGGGCGTTGGTGGCGGTCTGGGCCATTGCCCCGCCACGCGGCTGGCCGCAACGTCCGGCATCCCTTGCCATCGCGACGCCCGTGTCCCTCACTGTGATCGGCACGTTCTCCCGCGTTCTTCTGCCGGCGTCCCTTGTCATGGCGGCCTACCTTGTCTGGACCGGGTCCGACCTGCCTGGGGGCGCATTCCAGGGCGGCACCGTGCTGGCGGGGGGCATTCTGGTGGCGGCGTTGGGCGGGGCGATTGCCCTGCCGCGCGCGGACGACATGCGGCTGCGCTCAGTCCTGGTGCTTGGTCCGGCGATGTTTCTCGGCATCGGGCTTGGCGGAATAGCCCTTGGCCGGTTCCTGTCCTACCCCGTGGGCCTTGAAAAGGCGCTGATCGTGGCCATCGAATATGCGCTTGCGCTGTCCATCGGGGCCACGCTGGCGCTTCTTGTCGCGGGCAAGCCGGTGCCACCCGCCGCCGTTCAGGAAGGCGGGGACTGATATGGAGGCACTCGCGACGGGTCATCTTTTTGCGCTGACCGGGGCCGTGCTGGTAGGGCTGGGGCTGTTCGGCTTCATCACTCTGCGCCATGCGCTGCGCCAGCTTCTGGCGGTCAATGTCTCTGGCGCCGGTGTGTTCCTGATGCTCGGCGGGCTTGGCCGTGGAGCGGCAACAACCGACCCCTTCCCTCAGGCGCTGGTCATCACCGGAATTGTCGTCGCCGTCGCCCTCACCGCCTTCGGTGCTGCGCTCACTTTACGACAAGCCGAAGAAGACCACGCCGCGAAAGAAGACGATGAAAGGGGCGGCAAGACATGAGTCCCCTCGATCTTCTTGTTGTCGCGCCACTGGTGTTCATGGTGCTGTCGCTGCTCGCTGGCGGGTGGCAACGGTCGCTGCTTGCGCTGGCGATCGCGACCATGGCGGCGCTGTCGGTCTGGCTGATGACGCTCGACCCGGGAACCGCCCATGTCGTCGGCGGGTGGGAGTTGCCGCTCGGTGTGCTTTTGCGCGCCGATGGGCTGGCGCAGATGCTGGTGCCCGCGGTGACGCTCACCGCCGGGTTGACAGGCCTCTACGCTCTGCACCAGTTCGCCCCGGAGAGCCATGCGAGCAACGCGCAAACGGCTGCTTTCTGGCCGCTCTACTACCTGATGTGGTCGGCGGCGAACGCCGCGTTCCTGACGACCGACCTCTTCAACCTCTATGTCACGCTGGAAATGGCCAGCATCGCAGCCGTTGCCATGGCGGCGATGGGGTCGGTCCGGGCGGCGCTGCGCTATCTTCTGATCGCTCTCCTGGGCTCGATTTTCTACCTGCTGGGCGTCGCGCTGATCCTGTCGCGCTATGGCACCGTGGATGTCACGCTTCTGGCCGGCATGGCCGAGGCGGATTTTGCGACCGCTCTGGCGCTCGCGCTGATGACCGGTGGCCTTCTGGTCAAGGCCGCGCTCTTTCCGCTCCATGGCTGGCTGCCGCCGGCCCATGCCGCCGCCCCTGCCCCGGCGAGTGCGCTTTTGTCGGGGCTTGTGGTCAAGATCGGTTTTGTCATCACGGTCCGGCTCTGGTTCGAGGGGCTGGCCGCGGCGGCCACACCCGCGGGCCTGCATGTGCTTGGCGGGATCGGCGCGCTGGCGATCCTCTTCGGGTCGCTTCAGGCGATCCGGCAGGAGAGCCTGAAGGCGCTTGTCGCCTATTCGACCGTGGCCCAGATCGGCTATCTGTTTCTCGCCTTCCCGTTGATCGCGGGGGCGGGCCATGCCTGGGCGGGCCTGTCGTTCCATGCCGTCGCCCATATGATCGCAAAGGCGGCGATGTTCCTTGCCGCCGGGCTGATGCTGAAGGCGGCGGCGGGGCCGCGCATCGCCGATCTGGCGGGGCTCGCCCGCGCGATGCCGCTGACCGTGACCGCCTTCGGGCTGGCGGCGGTGTCTCTGATGGGGCTGCCGCCCTCGGGTGGGTTCAGCGCGAAGTTCCTGCTGGTGGACGCGGCCCTTCGCCAGGGCCAAGCCATTCACGCGGCGGTCATGCTGATCGGCGGACTACTGGCCGCCGTCTACCTGTTCCGCCCGCTGGCGGTGGCGTTTTCCGGCAGCGAGACGCCTGCGGTGCCCGCAAAGGCCCCGTCGATGGTTGCGGCACCGCTTGCTCTGGCGCTGGCGGCGTTGCTGCTGGGCTTTGCGGGCGGTCCACTGGCGGAGCTGGCCACGGGCGGGGCGCCTGCCACCGTCGCGCAAGAGCCGCCGCCATCGCTAGAAAACACGGTTAAAACGGCTTCGGAGGACGCGCAATGACGGCGTTCCTCCCCCTCGCGCTGCTCACGCTGCCGCTTGTCGCGGCTCTGATCAGCTTCGCCATGCCCGAAGCCCGGGCAGTCTGGCGCGACGCCTCGAACATCCTCTTCGCCCTGGTGAAACTCGCATTGGTGGGATTCCTGCTGCTCCAGGCGCAGGGCGGGGTTGATTTCGAATGGCGCTACGAGTTTCTGCCGGGCCATGATTTCGTGTTGCGCGTCGACGCCATTGCGCTGCTCTTCGTCACGCTTTCGACGTTTCTTTGGCTGATCGCCACGATCTATGCCATCGCCTATTTCGAGCGGGGCCCGAACCTTGCCCGCTTTTTCGGGTTCTTCAACCTCTGCGTCCTGTCGGCGACCGGCGTCGCGATCTCTGGCACCGCGATCACCTTCTTTTTGTTCTACGAGCTTCTGACGCTGGCGACCTGGCCGCTTGTGGTGCACAAGGGCGACGAAAAATCGCTGACCGCGGGCCGCGTCTATCTCACCTATACGCTGGCGGGCAGCGCCGCCTTTCTCGCCGGCATCCTCTGGCTGAAAGCACTGGTTGGCCCCCTTGAATTTGCTGCACCGCCAGACCTGTCGCCCGTTCCAACGCTCACGTTGATCCTGATCTTCGTTCTCCTTATTGGAGGCCTCGGCGTAAAAGCGGCACTCTTGCCGTTTCACGGCTGGCTGCCGCAGGCCATGGCCGCGCCGGCCCCGGTCAGCGCACTTCTGCACGCGGTCGCAGTGGTCAAGGCGGGGGCCTATGGCATATTGCGGGTGGTCCATGACATCTATGGCGCTGGCACCGTCGCCGATCTGGGCCTCGGCCTGCCACTGGCGTTCTTGGCCTCCGCGACGATCCTTTACGGGTCTCTGCGCGCCGTGATGCAGAACGACATCAAGAAGCGGCTGGCCTATTCCACCGTCAGCCAGGTCAGTTACATCGTCCTTGGTGCAAGCCTCGCGGGGCCCATCGCAGCGGTCGGCGCGCTGGTCCACCTGGTGCACCAGGGGATCATGAAGATAACGCTCTTCATGTGTGCAGGCGCCCTGGCCAACAGGCTCCATATCAAGGCCGTAACCGAGCTCGACGGAGCCGGACGACTGATGCCGGTGACCATGGCGTCATTCACGATCGGCGCGCTTGGCATGATCGGGGTTCCGCCGGTCGCGGGCTTCATCTCGAAATGGTACCTGGGATCGGGCGGGCTGGAAGCGGGCGATGCCTGGGTCATTGCCGTGTTGGCCGGATCGTCGCTACTGAACTCGGCCTATTTCCTGCCGCTGCTCTACCGGGCCTGGCTGCTTCCGCCTCAGGGCGACCATGCTCCGGTCGCCGAACTCACCGGCGGCTGGAACCGGATGCTAGTCCTGCCCGCGGCAGTGACCGCGCTGGCCTCGCTGGGTGCGGGGCTCTTCGCCTCATTCCCCTTCAGCCCGCTGGAATGGGTCAGTCTGATCGTGGACGCGGGGTATCTCAGATGATCGGGATCGAGCCTGCGCTCCTCTTGTCAGCAGCGGCGTTCTGGCCGCTTGCCCTCGCCATGCTCTGCGTCCTGCCGAAACTCGGGCCGCGCATGATCACGGCACTCCCGCTTGCCCCCCTGCCCGCGCTCGCCGCTGCCATCTATGCACCAAGCGGAACGGAATTCGGCCTCCCTTGGCTCTTGCTCGATGGAGGAATTCGGCTGGATGACACCCGCGCCGTTTTTCTTGGGGGTGCCGCGATTTTGTGGACACTCGCCGGACTTTATGCGGCGCGTTACCTGCAAAACGACCAGAGAGCGGCAGGCTTTGCGCTCTTCTGGAACCTCGTTCTTGCCGGTAACGTGGGTGTTTTCATCGCCGCGGATGCCGCGACCTTCTATGTCTCCTTCGCGCTTGTGTCGCTGATGGCCTATCCGTTGGTGATCCATGATCGCAAACCCGCATCGCTTCGGGCGGGCGCGGTTTACATCGTGCTGGCCGTTATCGGTGAGGTGGCTCTTTTCGCCGCGTTCCTCATGGGCAGCGCGGCGGCGGGTGGGTCGATCCTGATCGCCGATATCCGCGACACCTTGGCCGGCCCCGGCACCGATCCCCTGATCCTGTGGCTCCTGATCGCGGGTCTCGGGATCAAGGCGGGGCTGATGCCGCTCCATATCTGGCTGCCGGTGGCGCACCCGGCCGCCCCGATCCCTGCCTCGGCGGTGCTATCTGGCGCGATCGTCAAGGCGGGTATCTTCGGCCTCCTGGCCTTCCTGCCCTGGGGCACGACCTGGCCGATCAGCGGGACAACGCTTGCCCTGATGGGGTTTGCGGGGCTGTTCATCGCTGCATTGCTCGGGGCCGCCCAAAGCAATCCCAAGACGGTCCTTGCCTATTCAACGGTCAGCCAGATGGGGCTGATCATGGGGGTTTGCGGGGTCGCTCTGGCCACCGGGTTGCCCGCTGCGGCTTTGCTGCCGATACTTGCGCTCTATGCGCTGCATCACGGGCTGACGAAAGGTGCGCTGTTTCTGGGCGTGGGCATGGCAAGCGTTTGGCTGCGCAACTCGCGCCCGTTCTTCCTGCTGCTCATGGGGGCGCTCGCGCTGTCGCTGGCCGGGCTACCGCTGACCGCGGGGGCGTTGGCGAAGGCTGCGGTGAAAGGCCCCGCGGGCGAGATCGGCGCCGCGCTGATCGGGTTTTCGGCGCTGACCTCGGGGCTGGTGCTGGCGCGGCTTATGTTCACCCTGCCATCCGCGACACCGGACAAGAACCCGCCCCCGGCCATGATGTTCGCATTTCTGGCGCTGGTGATCGCGGCGCTGTCCGCGCCGTTTGTCGTCTATGGACAAATCCTCGGAACCGATCCGGACCCCACTGCCGATCTTGCGAAGAAAATCGTCGAGGCCTGGCCCCTCGGGCTTGCCGTGATCCTGGCCGCAGCGGCCGCGGCGGTCGGGATGCAGGCGCCCCGTATGCCCGAAGGCGATCTGCTCGAACCGCTCCGCCGGACCGCGTTGCTGGCCATGGCCGCATTCCACGCGATGTCTGATACCAAGGCCAGTTCCGACATCTCTACTGAGACAGACGACGCCCCACCGGCACTTACGAACATCGAGCGGATTCAAGCCGCCTTCGCCGACCGTGCCGCGACGGCGGTCGCCTTCGCCCTGATTTCCGGGGGTCTGTTTTTTGCGCTCATTTGACGGCCCATACGTTGCTGTTGTGGACCGCCTTCGGCCGAAAAGACGGAAACATGCCTTGCAGCCGACGAGCAACAGCCCCCTAGGTGTTTGATCCCAGGGTTTGATGGTGCGATCCTTTCGCAGGAATGGAAGGAAGCAGCATGGGACAGGTTCGTCACGGGAGCGCCACGACCACGCACGCCGTCAGAGCAGCAATACAGCGATCGCAAGCTTCGCTCGCGCAGTTGAGCCGGGAGCTGGGGATTAATCCGAAGACGGTGGCGAAGTGGCGGAAGCGGGCATCGGTCGAGGATATGAAGACCGGACCGAAGGAACCGCGCTCGACGGTCCTGACCGAGGACGAGGAAGCGGCGGTCGTCGCGTTCCGGCGCCATACTCTTCTGCCACTGGATGACTGCCTCTATGCCCTTCAGCCCTCGATCCCGCACCTGACCCGGTCTGCGCTGCATCGGTGCCTGCAGCGGCACGGCATCTCGCGCTTGCCAGATGTCGAAGGGGACAAGCCCAAGCGACAGAAGTTCAAACGCTATCCCATCGGCTTCTTCCATATCGACATTGCCGAGGTGCAGACCGCCGAGGGCAAGCTCTACCTGTTCGTCGGCATCGACCGGACATCTAAGTTCGTCGTTGCTCAACTCGTTGCAACTGCTGACAGAAAGACAGCCTGGGAGTTCCTGCAGCACATGCTCGAGGCCGTGCCCTATCAGGTCCACACGGTTCTGACGGATAACCGCATCCAGTTCGCAGAGCAGCCGCGGAACCGGAACACCATCTACTCCCGGCCGATGCGCTTCGACATGATCTGCGAGGCCAACGGCATCGAGCACCGGCTGACCAAACCGAACCATCCGTGGACGAACGGCCAGGTCGAGCGGATGAACCGCACGATCAAGGACGCAACCGTAAAGCGATACCACTACGATGACCACGGACAGCTGCGCACGCACCTCGCGGACTTCCTGGCAGCTTACAACTTCGCACGCCGACTAAAGACGCTCAGCGGGCTCACGCCCTACGAATACATCTGCAGAATCTGGACATCAGAACCAGATCGATTCATCCTCGACCCGATCCACCAGATGCCGGGACTAAACATGGGTGGTGAGGTTCTACAACCAGCGCGGCACCGCAGAGCAGCACATCAAGGAAGGCAAATATGCCTTTCGCTGGACGCGGCTGTCATGCCGGAAGTTCCGGCACAACGAGGTGCGGCTGCAACTGCACGCGCTGGCCTACAACCTGGCAACCTTCCTGCGCTGCATCGAACTGCCCGAGGCCATGGCGGACTGGTCGTTGACCAGCCTGCAACTCAAGCTGATCAAGATCGGCGCCCGCGTCGTCCGCCACGCCCGCGCCATTACCTTCCAGTTGGCCGAGGTCGCCGTCACCGGCCCGATGGTGCGGG
>NZ_LLWQ01000030.1 GCF_001447385.1 Paracoccus sp. MKU1
CAATGCGCAGCCGCAGGGACTGGATCAGCTGGTCATGAGCGCGCAACGTGGCCGAGATCTTCGCGTTCTCCGCCTGCAACGCCAAGATCAGCGCCTTCAAACGCGCCGGATCATCGGGAAGGATTTGGGCCGTATTCGACATGCGCCCGGCTACCACAAGGCAGGCGGAATGGCCATAAAAACAAGGCGTTTCAGCGGGATAAATCAGCCGACGCGGGCTGGTGGCGCGCCCCAATCCGGCCTGCGCCAGTCAAAGCGGATCCGCACGGTGATGTGGGTGTGCCGCGCCTGAGATGCGGACCCGCGCGGGTTGCGCGAATCGGTTCGTGTTCCGGCGCTGTGGCCCGCTGAAAAGAACAGGCGGCGAACGCAAAGCGTCCACCGCCTGTTCTTGAAAGGGACCGGCTTTCGCGCAATGGTCTGGCTGTCATCCGCCAGACCCGTGCGATGTCACCCGAAAGCGGACCGGTGTCAGCTCGCGCTGTCCTCACGGTTCTGGTTGGTTTCGAATAGGAACCAAAGCCGCTTTTCAGCTTCATCAATATAGCCTTCAAGCAGACCAGCAGAGGCGATGTCATCCGCCGCGTCGGTCACGGCATGGGCATTGCGGATGGTCTTGATGAGCGCCTTGTTGTCGGCGATCAGCTCATTGAACATGGCTTCAGGAGAGACGAAACCATCATTGTTCTCGGTCAGCGTGGTGAGCTTGAGCACCTCGGCATAGGAGTGGATGGTGGGCGCGCCCAGCTTGCGCACGCGCTCGGCCAGAGCGTCAAAGGTGGCGAAAATGGTGCCGGCCTGCTCGTCCAGAAGCAGGTGATAGTCGCGGAAATGCTTGCCGCTGACATGCCAGTGGAAATTCTTCGTCTTCAGATACAGAACGAAGGCATCGGCCAGCACCTGGTTCAGGGCTGCGGCAACCTTTGCGACATGGGCCGGTTCAAGGTCGGTGGGGGTGGCAAGGGCGCCGCCGCCAGCTTTCTTGGAGAGTGAACGCACGACAGTCATAAACGTACTCCTTCTCTTCGCTTTCCTAACGATGACTCAGTTTTTCCGAAAAAGCAAAGCTTTGGCGGCTTAATTCATATGTACGGAAACATGTCGGAAATAGAGAAACTTAGCCGACATTCCCCAAGTGGCCTGCCGCTTGACTTCAAGATCGCCTGATTTTGCTCGCTGGGCAAGCGTTTTTCGCCCCGAGCGGTGTCTGTCGTCGCGCAAACGGCCGAAGTCGGGTGGATCAAGCCTCGAACCCGCAGCATTCTGGCCCGGCAGAGCCGCTTTTCCGCGCGGCAGACGGACCTGTCCTGCCGCTTTCGTTCAGCTTGGGCATGGATCGTGGTCATGCGCATGACGGAGGCGTTCGAAGACGGCGGATGGCGGCAAGGACGGCCCGCACCATCGGGCCGGTGACGGCGACCTCGGCCA
>NZ_LLWQ01000031.1 GCF_001447385.1 Paracoccus sp. MKU1
GGCCGTCCGCCGGTAGCCCGGAGGAACCGAGAACGTCATCATCTTTGCGACCGTGTCGCGCGATATGTTGAATGTCGTCGCCGCCTGACGCTGGCTCATACCAGCAGCACAGGCCTGACGAACCTTGAGATAGAGTTCCACGCTGTAGATCCTCCCATCCTCCCTGCAGCCGCAGAAAGGGAAAAGGTGGACGACTTTTACGCCGCCCGCAGCAGCACCATGCCGCCGCTAACGTGGACTAATTTCGCACCGCCATTCTCACAGGGAGGAGTCCATGCAGAACACCACCGACAAGAGGGTGCAGGAAAGACGTAACGAGCATCGTGTCGAGACAAGCCGCGAAAAGGTTCACCCCGTCGAGGAGGTTCCCCCGCCGCTGCATCTTTTCGCCCTGGGATTGCAGCATGTTCTGGTCATGTATGCCGGAGCGATTGCCGTTCCCCTGATCATCGGCGGCGCGCTGAACCTGCCCAAGGATCAGATCGCCTTCCTGATCAGCGCCGATCTTTTCGCCAGCGGCATCGTCAGCATCATCCAGTCGCTCGGCATCTGGCGCTTCGGCGTGCGGTTGCCGGTGATGATGGGCGTGACCTTCGCCTCGGTCCCGCCGATGCTGGCGCTGGCCAACAATCCCGAGATGGGCATAACGGCGATCTACGGTGCGGTGATCGGTGCGGGCGTCTTCGTGCTTTTCCTGGCGCCCTATGTCGGCCGGCTGATCCGCTTCTTTCCTCCGGTGGTGGTGGGCACGGTCATCACCATCACCGGGCTGACGCTGATGCCCATCGGGATCAACTGGGCGGGCGGCGGTCAGCCGATGATCACGGTGATCGAGGACGGGATCTCGAAAAGGGTGCCCAATCCCGATTACGGGGCGCCGGAATACATTCTGCTCTCGCTTCTGGTGCTGCTGGTCATTCTGGCCGTCGCGAAATTCGGCCGCGGCTTTCTGGCCAATATCGCGGTGCTGGTGGGACTGTCCGTCGGCTTCGCCGCCGCCTGGTTCGCAGGTTTCGTGGAATTCCACGGCGTCGCGGATGCGGCCTGGTTCTCTCCGGTCACGCCGTTCCATTTCGGCTATCCGGTTTTCGACCCGCAAGCGATCCTGTCGCTGTCCATCGTCATGGTGGTGGTCATGGTCGAGACCGCCGGCATGCTGCTGGCGGTCGGCGAGATGGTCGAGCAGCCGCTGGACGAGAAGCGCATGACCGAGGGGCTGCGTGTCGACGGGATCGGCTCGATCATCGGGGGGATCTTCAACACCTTCCCCTATGTCTCCTATTCGCAGAATATAGGCCTCGTCGGGGTGACCGGCGTTAAAAGCCGATGGGTCTGCGTCATGGCCGGGGCGATCCTGATCGTGCTGGGTCTGGTGCCCAAGCTGTCGACGGTCGCGGCCTCGATCCCGGTCGTGGTGCTGGGCGGCGCGGGGATCGTCATGTTCGGCATGGTCTGCGCCGCCGGCGTCAAGATCCTGGCAGGCGTGGATTTCACGCAGCGCGGCAATCTCTTCATCGTCGGCGTCAGCATCGTGCTGGGCCTGATCCCGACGCTTGCCCCCGCCTTCTACAACCAGATGCCCGCCGCTCTGGACCCGATCGCTCATAGCGGGATCGTCATGGCCGCGATCTCGGCCTTCATCCTGAACCTCTACTTCACCCATTTCAGCCTCGAGCCGCGCCGCGTCGTCCAGGCATCGGGCTGCGAAAACCCGTCCAGAGAGACCAAGGCATGAAACGCGCGCAAAGCCCGAACGAGAACGATATGAATAACTCCATTCGCTTCCAGCCCGTCTTCAACCTGTTCTGCCGCGATATTGGCGCGCAGATGCGGTTCTACGCCGCGATCCTCGGCTGGCCCGAGGTCCATGAGGCGGCCTCGCCGATTTATCGCGGCATTGCCCAGGACGGCACCCGCATCGCCTTCCACAGCAGCGAGGCCTATGCGCTGCTGGGTCTTTCCGGGCGTGAGACGCATTTCGGCAAGAACCGCGAGATCGGGTCTCTCCTGACCTTCGTGATCGCGGATCACGAGAGCGTCGAGGCCATCGCGCGCCAGATCGTCGATCTGGGCGGGGCAATCGTCAAGCCGCCCTTCGCAACCTATTACGGTCATTGGCAGGTGGTCTTCCAGGATCCGGAAGGAAACATCGCCCGGATCTCGGCAACCTCCTTGCCGGCGGGCGTCGCCGTGCCGGAACTCGCACTCGAAGGGGTGTAGCAGCCATCGGGGTGCGCCCTTATGAGGACATCCCGCGAACTTTCCCGATCAGGCTCGGCCCCTTCCTGCGCCGTGGAAGGGCGCAATCGCTACAGCGCCAATATGTGGGCGAATCATCTGCGTTCCTGCAACTCGCTCAGTCGGCCATGCCGCCTGAAGGGTGCAGGGTTTCGACCACCTGCCGGGCCAGCCCATCGGCGAAGTCCCGATCCAGCGGTGCATGCTTCGAGAAGGCACGGAAATAGATCGGGCCCGCATACAGGTCGATGATCAGGTCGAGATCCAGATCGGCGCGAAACACACCGGCGGCCTGGCCCCGCTCGATCAGTTCGCGCGCATGGTTGCGGCGCGGGACCAGGAAGCCCTGGTGGAACGCCGCCATCAGCGCCTCGTCGCTCTGCGCGCGGCCCAGAAGCTCGGCGATCACCCGGCCGACCCGGCCCTGCAGGAAGCGCGCCAGCGAGGCGATGTATTCGCGTAGCGCAAGCGCCGGCTCGGTGATGCCGGGGGTCGGGACCTCGTCCTCGACCATGGCGAGGAAGGCGTCGATCACGATGGCCTCGACCGAATTCCAGCGCCGGTAGAGCGCCGGTCGGCTGGTTCCCGCCGCAGCGGCGATCTCGTTCAGGGTCAGCTCGGACAGGGATTTTTCGGCCAGAAGCGCCCAGGTGGCGCTCAGCACCCGCGCGCCCAGTTCCTCGTCCATCGGGCGGCCACGCGGCTTTCTGTCTGTCTCCACGGCAATTCCCCCTTGCCAGAACCGGGCGAGTCGGCTTATTAGCGTTACATGTAGTAACGTTATTATGTGTAACGCAATCCCTCCGCCGCAGCAATGGCAGAGGGCCGGCCAGCTTCATTCATCGGGAGGACGATACATGGGCGAAAGCTTTCTGGACAACGACACCTGGCGCTATTTCTGGCACCCGGTCTGCACAGTCAAGGAACTGGCGGACTCCGACAAGGGGCGGGGCGAGCTGCTTTACGCCCGGCTGCTGGGCACCGAACTGGTGATCGCGCGGCTGGATTCGGGCGTGGTGGCGATGAACAATCGCTGCCCGCACCGTTCGGCCAAGCTGCATCTGGGCTGGAACCGGGGCGACAGCGTGCAATGCCCCTATCACGGCTGGCAATGGGGGGCGGACGGTTCCTGCAAGGGCATCCCGGCGGCACCCAATGGCCCGATCCCGCCCAATGCCAAGGCGGTCAGCTATGACTGCGCCGAGCGTTACGGGCTGGTCTGGGTGCGGCTGGACGGCAGCGCCGGGACCGCGATCCCCGAGCATCCGGTCTTCGACGACCCGGCCTTCCGCTGCGTGCCCGGCCCCAGCTATGACTGGAAGACCCATTCGGCGCGGCGGGTCGAGAACTATACCGATCTCGCGCATTTCCCCTTCGTCCATCCCGAGACTCTGGGCAGCGCCGGGCATGTGACCTTCCTGACCCCGCAGATCGCCTTCCGCAGGGAGGGCCGGATGCGGTTCCGCTATGCCCCGCCCGAGGGCGCGCGCAATGCGGTCGATGCCAGCGGCAATTTCTCTCCGCTGGCCTTTTCGGACTACACCATCCGGCTGCCCTTCGGCGTGAGCGTGGACCTGACCTTGCAGAACGGCGCCCGCACCGTGCTGTGGGTCTGGGCGACGCCGCTGGACGATATCCATTGCCGCAGTTTCTGGTTCGCCTGCCGGAACGGCGATCTGGACGGGCCGGACCAGCCGCATATCGACCAGCAGATGCGCATCTTGGAAGAAGACGTCGACATTGTCGAAAGCCAGGACCCCGAGCAGATCCCGCACCCCCGCGACGAGATCGCGGTCGCACCCGACAAGGTCTCGCTGACCTATCGCCGGCTGCTCTACGCGCTTTGCAAGGCCAAGACGCAGGGGCCCGAGGCGCTGAAAGCTTTCCTCGACACCGAACGCGACGATATCTGAGCCATGTTGCAGCCCCTGCCGTCGCAATGGACCCCGACCCGGCTGACGCTGGAATGCGTCGATATCGAAACCGAAACCCATGACGTGAAGTCGTTCCACCTTCGCGTCCTGCCCGATGCGGCGGGCGAGGCGCCGCTGTGCCTGCACCGGCCGGGACAGTTCCTGACCCTGCGGCTGCGGCATGGCGATGTGCTGGTGCCGCGTTCCTACACCATCGCCTCGCCGCCCTCGCGGCCGATGCTGCTGACGCTGACCGTCAAGCGCGACCCGAACGGGCTGGTCTCGCGCTACATGCATGACGTGCTGCGCATCGGCGACCGGCTGGCTGCGCAGGGGCCCGGCGGCAGCTTCGATCTGTTCTCGGTCGCGCCGCGCCGGCATATCGTCATGCTGTCGGGCGGCTCGGGCATCACCCCGATGATGGCGATGCTGCGCTATTTGCAGGACCGGCGCGAGACCGGATATCGCGTGAGTTTCCTGCATTCGGCCCGCAGCCCGGCGGACCTGCTGTTCCAGGGCGAGCTGACGGCGATCGCGGCGCGCGGCGGCATGACGCCGGGTTTCATCTGCGAACGCGACGCCCTGCCGGGCATGGAGGCCGGTTTTCTGACCCGCGACCTGCTACAGGCGCATGTGCCCGACCTGCATGACTGCACCGTGCTGACCTGCGGGCCCGCGCCCTATATGCGCGCGGTCAGGGCGATGCTCGGTGAGGTTGGCTTCGACATGGCGCATTACCACGAGGAGAGCTTCGGCGATCCGGCCGAGCGGCGCAATCCCGACGGCGCCATGCCGGAAAGCCTGCGTCCCGATGGCGGGGAACCAGCCGCAACAGCCACCCCGTCGCCCGTCGATTATCAGCCGGCGAATGCAGGCCAGAACCTGGTGCATTTCACCCTGTCGAACCGGACCGCGCCCTATAGGCCGGGCGAGACCATCCTCGACATCGCCTCGCGCGCGGGCATCGCCGTGCCGACCAATTGCCAGATGGGGCTTTGCGGCACCTGCAAGGCGCATTGCAGCGCCGGGCAGGTCGCCATGGACGATACCGAGGGCCTCGCCCCCGGCGAGCTGGAGCAGGGCATGGTGCTGACCTGCTGCGGCCGTCCGCAGGGCGCCGTCAGCATCGCATTATAGGAGCCAATCATGACCGACAAGAACCTGTCGCTCGGCTGCAATGGCCGCGGCGTGATGCATCGCACCCCCCTGCCGGTCGAGGAGCAGTTCCGGCTGCTGCGCGACAGCGGCGTCTTTGACCATTTCGACCGCATCCCCCAGCCCGGAGAGGAGCGCGCCTATGTCGAGGCCTCGAACCGCTTTGGCGTGCCGATGACCACCGGGCTCTGGACCTATCAGGTCGGCCGGGACGAGGGCCTGCTGCGGCACAACCTGGAATGGGCGCTGCGCGCCGGCGCCGAATGCCACAACCTGATGATCCTGACCCATCACGCGCAGGGTCATGTCGTGACCGATGAGGAGGTGGTGGAGTTCTACCTGCGCGCCGTCGATGAGGGCGACAGGCTCGGCATCACCATCGCGGCCGAGGTGCATATCTACATGTTCACCTAGGATTTCCGCCGCATCACCCCCGTGGCCGAAAAGATCCGCGCGCGGGGCGTGCCGTTCAACTTCGTGCTGGACCATTCGCATGTGTTGCTGAAGATCGAAAGCCCCGAGGAACAGGACGCCTGCGGCATCCGCGCCGATGTCGTAAGCGGCCGGCTGATCCTCGACCCCTATGAGCCGGGCAATGTCATCGACGACTGGCTGGCGCAGAACATGGTGGTCTGGCTGCAAACCCGGCCGGTGGCGCCGAACGGGCCGAAGAACACCGCGATGACGGGGCCGGGCGGGCGTTATGGCCGCGCCTGCCAGTATCCGTTCTTTCGCCCCGCACGCGGCGAATGGGAGCATGACTGGCATGCCTGGAAGATCCAGCCCAGCAAATACGTCGCCCGCAAGGTGCTGCAATATCACCACGACCGCGCCGACAGCCCGCTGCGCTGGCTGACCACCGACATGATCGACATGGCCGATTACGGCGGCGGCGTCGGCTATTCGCTGTTCGAACAGAACGTGGCGATCGCCCACTGGCTGCGCGAGACCTGGCGCGAGATCGCCGGGACCGACCTCAAGGCGGGGGGTCGAGAGCAAGGCGGACCGTTGAGCTGATCGCGGATGGACGGGAGGGCACGATGGCCAGCGAAGCTGGGGCCGACATGTCCGGCCCTGACGCTCCGTCTGGAACGGCTCCGCAAGGCTGGGAGCAAACTGCCGCATCAGCTATTCGCCTGGCTCGAGGCACGTATGGCAGACGATCTGATCGCCGTGATTGAAGCGCGCGATCGGATGCCGTCACCATCGACCATGCGAGCTGCGATAGAGCTGCTTGTGAGAGCTTCGACGAATGATGTGATCGCCCCCGACGTTCTGCGCGCGCGCTACAGGCTTGCCCGGTGTCTTGCCGCGAAGCCGTCCACCACTGACGCAGGGAAAGAACTGGGTGCGAAGCTCAGTGAAGCCGTCCGAGGGCGTGCTGGAAGGACATCGTAATAGCGGCGATAGCACAGGGTGATCATCGCTGCCCTAGTTGGATCTGACGGCCCTAAGCCGCCGCTCAGTTGCTCGGGATGCTGCATGGCCGCAGTCTCCAAAGCCGCCCGTCGAGAAGTGACACAGCAAAACACACGGGAGGCATGGTAGTGATTTTGGGATAGAGCTGCCATTCGCTGCACCTGCATCCTGCGGAGGAAAGCGGCAGCGTGATGAGGCTCTTGGACATCTTCAGTTAGGCCTCTTCAGTCGCCGCGGCCGTCTGGGCGGGCGGGATCCGCGCGAGGTAGGGCTTGTTCCTGTGCGAAGCCTTCACCCAGAGCCATTGGCCTGTCCGAGAGTTATCATTCGGGCCAAGGCGAACGTGGAGAACACTCCCAGGCTCGATCTTGACGGGCATGTCGTGCAGGGAGCGGTCCACCTGCTGCGGTGTCGTGATTACGCTGTAGTTCTCCGGGTTCGCTCTAAAGCGGTGCCACCGGCTCTTGAAGGTGGCGAGGCCAAATTCCGTGATTGTTGTGGGTGCGGTGCCGGTGTTGGTAAGATGGAGCGCCTTGAAGGTGCCAGGCTGCATCTGCTGGTCCTGCACCAGGCGCTGACCAGCCCGCACGACCAATATCAACCTCGGCCCGCTCTCGATCCACCGGCGCACCTCTAGCGCCAAAGCTGCCGAAGCAACCACCGCTGCACCAATCGCGATCCAATCACCTGCATCCATCATCATGCTCTTCCTTCATCGGCCGGGAGCATGCCTCGGCCCATGACCAAACTGCAAGATCACCGCAACACCTTGACCAATGGACCGATTGCGGAATCGCTACCGCGCAGCATCGACCGTAGGAGAGCGTCGGGTACATACGTTCTCTGGCGTGGTGCCGCAGCCCATCTGGAATCCCTGCGAGTGACCGTCCTTGCAGTGATCGAAGCGTGGTGCATGTGGCGCTGGCTGCAAGCTGAATTGGTCTCCTGAAGGAAGCCGAGGGCCGTACCGTCGCCGGGACCTGCGATCCGATGCGCGGCATACGACTGTTGCAGATTTGCCTATGTCGATCCTCTCCAAGCTGGGGCATCAACAGCCGCGCCGCCGCATATTGTGACGCTGCTCGTTGCCAACACATCCCTTAGCGGCGAATGCATGTCGAAGTTTTTCTTTGGTTTTTAAAGACATCTGCACGAGAATCAGTGAAAAGTGATGGGGAAGAGCAATGAAAAACAGCGCGCGCAACGCGTTCTACTTTGGCGACAATCTTCACATCCTTCGGGAATACTTTCCTGACGAAAGCGTCGATCTTGTCTACCTCGACCCACCATTTAATTCAAACGCCAGCTACAATCTCCTGTTCAAAAGCCCGGACAAGACCCGATGGGCCGACGCGCAGATTGCCACCTTCGATGACACTTGGTCATGGGGAGATTCAGCCGAGGAAACCTTTGAAGATGTAACCTCCGTTCCCGGCAAGCCGGCAGACATCCTGCTGTCACTCCGGCTGATCCTGGGCACCAATGACATGCTTGCCTATTTGACGATGATGACCGCGCGTCTAGTGGAGTTGCACCGCGTGCTGAAACGGTCTGGCAGCCTGTATCTGCACTGTGATCCGACTGCGAGCCACTACCTCAAGATCGTGCTCGATGGCATATTCGGACCTCAGGCGTTCAAAGCTGATATAACCTGGAAACGGACCTACGCGCATGGTAACGCCAGCAGATCCTTTGGCGGGGTCACGGACACGATTTTCTTCTATTCGAAAGGGGACCAATACATATGGAACTCCGTTTACAGGCCTCTGACCGCATCTGAGAGCGCAGTCAAGTATCCTTACACCGACGGTGGGGGTCGGCGCTGGCAGTCTGTCACCCTTCGAAATCCAAGCTCCAGGCCGAATCTGCACTTCCCCTATACTGCCAGTAATGGAACGACCTATCATCCCCATCCAAACGGCTGGTCGTGCAATGAAGCGCGGCTGAGAAAATACGACACTGAAGGTCGGCTGCATTTTCCTACGCGCGCGGGTGGTGCCCTTCGTTTGAAGATGTTTGAGGACGAAAGCAAAGGTCATCTTGTTCCGAATCTATGGGACGATATCGGACCCCTGGGCTCGCAGGCAAAGGAGCGCCTTGGCTATCCCACTCAGAAACCCGTGGCGCTGCTAGAGCGCATCATCACGGCGTCCTCAAACCCTGGCGATGTTGTTCTCGATCCCTTCTGCGGTTGCGGCACCAGCCTGCATGCGGCGCAGAATCTGGGCAGGCGCTGGATCGGTATCGACGTCGCGGTTCAGTCTATGCATGTCGTCCAGGATCGGCTGAAACACCATTTTCCTCATGTCCAGTATGACGTCTTTGGCATACCGAAAAGCGCAGATGCAGCGATGTGGCTTGCCGAGAATCACCCGTTTAAATTCGAGGAATGGGCAGTCAGCGCCCTGGGTGCAATGCATTCCGGCAAGTTCCGGGGCGATCGCGGGATCGACGGCACATTCTATTATTTGACCGGCAGCGACGAGCGCAGCCGGGGTATCGTGTCCGTGAAGGGAGGCCGTAATATTAATCCCGGTATGGTGCGCGATCTCGGCGGCACTGTGCAAACCCAGCGGCGGCTAACGAGGGACGACAAGGCGATAGGTGTTCTCCTGACAGCATACGAGCCGACCAAGGGCATGCGGGATGCTGCTCGGGAGTTTGGCAGGATCGACACGCTTATCGGCCCTATCCCGGCGGTTCAGATCATCACTGTGGCAGAACTGTTCGCCGGAGCCACGATCCGAGTTCCAATGATGCTTGATACAGTCGCCGCTGCTGCCATTGGACGGAAGGGCAATGTTCGGGCTGCCTTCAAGTCGCCACGGGATCTGACCCAACGCGAATTCCTATTGCCGATCAGAGGGGGTAGAGAGGCGAATTTGGGCCTAGAGATGACCAACTCGGATGCGCCCGCGATGCCTTCGATCCGCCGGCGCCGCGCAGCTGGCTGATTCGAGGGTATCGTCGCCATGCCCGCTTGACGTTGTCCGGGCGTGACGTCTTTTGAAGGCCGAGTTTGCCACTTCACCTCCAGCCATTAAAATCGATCTGCTGCAAAGGTTCGTGTCGCGCTACGCGAAGCGCAGTGTCTCGAACGAATGACCACTCTCCCGATCTTGCCAAGGCAGCCATACCGCAGCGACAAACCGCTTTCCGCCCGCGAAGCCGCACAGAACGATGCGAGGCAGGACAAGCATGTGCAGCATACCTTGGCGCGAAGAGCGGGGCGCGGCCCATAACGGCCAGTCGCGTTCGTAGACATGCTACGCCGCAGCTTCCGTAGAGTGGACACTGCCGCAGCAAATTCCGTCATGCAACTGCCTCGCAGCTGAAAATGGTTAGTAAGCAGCTCGCGATGAACTTGGAGGCCTCCCCGGTGACGATGCACCAAAAAACGGCCTTGTCTAACAAAGCTTTCGCGGTTTACGCTCTTTGATAAATTCGAAAGGTATTAACTGCATGACAGACGCCTTGGCATGGGAACTTGATGAGTGTTCTGGCCACCTCTACATTCATTTTGATGTCAGCGACCACTTTCTGAATTTGGATACGTTCATCAGGACGGCGGAGAGCGCCCGAAAAGTGATCGAGGCTCTGGATGAGACATTCTTCAACGGAGGTCTTGAATATGAACTGATCGTCCTACCACCAGCAGAAGGCACGTTTCTTTCTAAACTTGGAGTACTAGTGGCTGGCCCGGCAGCGGTTTTTGCATTTCTCAACACAGACGTAGGCGGAGCTTACGTGGAAGGGTTGACAGGCCGTTCCCCATCTGAGTGGGCAAAATCATTCGGGGAGTATCACCGCACCTTGATTGAGGGCGTGTCGGAGGAGACCACGGAACCAGACGAAGAGGATACGCGCCTTGAAGTGATCGAAGGATCGCCGGAAATACCGACAATGAGCGAGAGTGAAACCTGTAAGGAAGCAGCTCAGATCGTGGTGGCGATGGCGCGTGGCATCCTTGAGAAAGGCCAGGATGAACTAGAAAAAGTAGGAATGGAGGTCGGCGCACTTGCCGACGCAGTTGATGCCCGCGCTGATTTCTATACTGCCTGTATCGAAGACCGCGACGTCAAGCGGGTGGGCTTCACACCGGATGACGATTTCCCCATTCCTCGCAACTCCTTTCCAGAGCGTGCTCAGAAACCCGCGAGGAAGCCGAAAGATGAAGAGCCGCCTGAATGGTCTGTGTCAATCGAAAGCATCTATGTCACTTCCCCGAATTGGGACAAGGAAGACCAGAAAACGCGACAGTGGAAGGGAAAGGACCAGATCAGGCGAGACTGCTATTTCATCATCGAAGATACCGAATTCTGGTATAAGGTGAAGAACAAGGCGCTTCACGTGGAAGTGCTGGACAACCTCAAGGTGCAGTGGGCATTCCAGAACACGGACGGACGCCCCAAAAACCGGCGAGTGTTACGCGTCTTGGAATTCAATGGTGATAAGTTGGCTGATCCATTGCCGCCGGAAGCGGTCCGGGCGATACTCGGTCAGTATTCAGAGTATGAAGCGAATATCGAGCAACGGTCACTTTTTGATCAGTAAGGCCAGACCGATCTACGCGCAGACTATTCGTCGTACCGAGCGTCATTTACTTCGTTAGCGGAACCGCGCGATGCTTTACCGCCGGCTCTAGCGTCGCCTAGATATTGGTATCTCTCCTTAGAATTATTTTGTGAGCAGGCAATTTTCTGGGTCTGCTAGATGGTCTGAGCGATCAGCGTATTGATCGCGTTATGGCCACCCCAAGCCCGTTTGCAGGTCTTCTTCTCCACTACTGTCAGATACTTCGAAGAATATAGGATAGCACTGCGGACATAATCGGAAGGTTCGTCTTCATATGAGGTGCGCACTGTCCGCTTCTGCTGTGCCACACCGTGTTTTGCCGCGAAGATCGCCGCTATGGCCCGCGTTTCCTTTGCTACGGTCCGGTTCTGGAGCCATTGAAGGGCCGAATTCACTGTCGCCCGTGTAACAGTTTCGGCGCGAAGCAGCGCAGCCAGAAGAAACATCCGCTGATAGTCTGAAACGGTGTCGTCAGCCACAAG
Source organism: Paracoccus sp. MKU1 (assembly GCF_001447385.1). GTDB lineage: Bacteria > Pseudomonadota > Alphaproteobacteria > Rhodobacterales > Rhodobacteraceae > Paracoccus. The sequence goes on from NZ_LLWQ01000031.1 coordinate 11,783, forward strand.
CTCCTCTAATGCATCTACCACATACTGGTCAGTCCGAATGAAGGTGGAAATGTAGGAGAAGTAGAGCCGGGTTTGTTGCGGTTTCTCCTTCAGATTCTCCAACACGTGCTCAACGGCGCTGCTGGACTGGGCCGATCGTAGGATCGGCAGGCAAAATTTTTCTATCTGGTCTTCCTGGTTCGGGTAGTCGTCGATGCTATCCATCAGGCGCTCGACAGCAGCGTTCCCGAGACCACCATCGTCCTCGTCTTCATCATCTTCGTCCTCGTCTTCCTCCTCCCACTCAACCTCGAAGCCATACGGGCTAGCGCGTTCGTAGATTTCATCGTCCTTGATCTCTTCGCGCACCTCGTCGAACAAGCGGTCGATCATGGTCTCCTCCCGAATCACCTCATCGGCTGGTATGATCTTCGACTTGTATTCATTCAGGTGGAGGCCGTCCTTGCGCAGCGTCTCGATCAGGCTGGCGAGGCCCTTCCGCGCTTCCGCTTCTGATGGGAAGCCCATGTATATGTCATCGACGTACCGAGCAGACAGGACTTCCGCTAAATCGCAATAGGCGTCGAAGTCTGACAAAAAGAAGTTACCAAGAGCGTCAGAGGGATACACGCCCTGAATAATACCAAAAGAGTTCCGTTCACGGAACGCCAGCATCATTTCCTCTAGTAGACTAACTACTTCCGGCGCACATCCAACCGCAGCCATCAGGTTTACCAGGTGATGCTGTGGCAGCCTCTCAAAGTAGTTTGAGATGTCGGCCTTTAGGATGAACTTACTACCGTCGCAGATCTCAGCCACGCGAGCTTGAAAGCGCTCCCACGATTCGTGGTTAGGGTTGAACATCTGTCCTTCTTGATCGGAGGGGACATGGCTGAAGGATCGGGTGCGGTCGAGGCCTTCCTCCAGCCGGTCCGCGATGCCGTCGACGAGCGCCTGATACATAAACCTGTCAGCAGGCCTTAGGATACTTCCCGGCCGGGTGAAGAACCGCTCCTTTGGCACACTGATGGTGACTGGTAATTCTGGTTGATAGGTTCCTGCTTTCAACTGTTGCTTCAGCTGGTTCCACAGCTCATCGCCAGCCCGATTGAAGATTGCCATGTAGTGCGGTGCAAGGATGAAATCGCTACGAATGTCCGCCTTCACGTGAGCTATGACGTTGTCGTGGTCGATTTGCGCGATTATCGTCCTGTCCAGGCCGGGCATGGTACTTCCTCAGGGTTAACCCGCAGCAATATCTGACTAAAACTAGGGAGTCCACTCTCGCGTGAGGTCTCGTCTCTGGGTGATCCCAGAACTAGCTCGGCTGAGTTCTCTTGCGGTGGGTGAAGGGCTGGTTTGATCAGAATGCCACGAATTTACATCGGCAAAGTGCCACCGATTTGCCTGACTTGACCATCGGCTCGGCCAAGCAAGCATACGGCTCGAATGGCCGCTATCGCGTAATCCTGCAGAGGCCATACCGCAGTTGCTCGGGTCGGATTTCCGCCCTTCACGCTTGCGCCATCGATGATCCCAATCACCCTTCCGGCCTTCACAGCAGCCATTCGACCGGCAGGATACCGATCACCGCGATGGCGATCTGCTGGAGCCATGTCGCGCCGGGTTCCCGCTGATAGATCTCGGTCCGGCCTTCGGGCAGGGTCTCGAGCCAGACCATGTTGGCCTCGGGCGTCAGCGCGGGCTGGTAGCTGACCAACGGGATGGTGTTGTCGAAAGCGGTGGAGACCTGCGCGGCCATCTTGGGGCTGTCGATAAGGAACCCCATCTCGCAATTCAGATCGACCGAGCGCGGATCGAAGTTGAACGAGCCGATGAAGACGCGCCGGTGATCGACCGCGAAGGTCTTGGCGTGAAGGCTGGCACCGGAAATCCCCATCGGGAAGATCTGCTTGCCGGACTGAGCCCCGCGCAGCTTCAGCTCGTAAAGCTTCACGCCGGCCTGCAGCAGGTCGCGGCGGTATTTCGTATAGCCAGCATGGACCAGCAGCACGTCGGTCGTGTTCAGCGCATTAGTCAGGATATTGACCTCGATGCCTCTGCGCGCCAGGTCCGAGAAGACATCGGTGCCCCTGCGGCTCGGCACGAAATAGGCCGAGACCAGGTCCAGCCGCGTCTCGATCCCGCCGAGGATCTGCGCCAGGCGCGAGATCATCAGCTGGTCCTCGGTGGCGATGCCCTGCCCCTTGGCCGGATCGTCGGCGACCAGCTGCACATGGGTCCATTCATGCGCGACCCTCCCCTCGACGGCGGCGCAGGCGCTGCTTTCCACCACGTCCAGCAATTCGCGGGCCTCGTCGGTCTCGCGCAGGGCGGCGGTCCGCGCCTCGAAGGCGGCGATATCGCCTGCGCCGCCGACCACCCGCTCAAGCTCGATGACCGAGGCGGCGTTCCAATAGGCGTCGAAGACCGCACTGGTCTCTGGCACGACCTGGCCCACGGCGACCGCGTCCATGTCGAGATAGAAGGCATTGCCGATCTGGAAATACTCGTCGCCGATATTGCGCCCGCCGATGATCGCGGCACTGCCGTCCACGATCATGCTCTTGTTGTGCATCCGGCGGTTCATGCGGAAGAAGTCGATGGCATAGCCCAGGTATTTCGGGCTGCGCACCGTCGAGGGGTTGAACAACCGGATCTGGAAATTCTCCTGCGCGTTCAGCGTGGCCAGCAGAGGGTCCAGCCCCGGGATGCCGTTGTCGTCCAGAAGCAGCCGCACCCGCACGCCGCGCTGCGCCGCCCGGTGCAACGCATCCAGAAGCAGCAGGCCCGAAGTGTCGTCGTGCCAGATGTAATATTGCGCGTCGATCGAGGTCTCGGCCAGATCGGCCAGGGTCAGACGGCTGGCCAGCGCATCATGGCCGTTGCCAAGCGCGACCACGCCGGTCTGGCCGGGATGGGCCGCGATCTGGTCCGCGAAAGCGCGGCCGATCCGGCCCTGCGTATCCGGCGGCAGCGCGGCCTCATGCGGACGGGTAGAAACATCCGGTAGCGGAAAGACCAGCCGCAGGATCAGGATCGCCGCCCCTGCGACCAGAACTGCCAGCAAAAGCCATTTCAGGATCTGCATCTAGGCTGTCCTCCTGCGATTGGGGGCGCTGACCGATCCCCGCCGGAATCTCGAGGCTGCCGCCGCGGGCGATATCCGTCAAGGAAGAGCGCGACCGAAGCCCGGAGATGGACCGACCGCTCCCGAGCCGACAAGGGGTCCCAGCCCATAGAGCAGTTCCATGTGGATCGAGCCACGCAACAGGGACAGGAACTGCCCGGCGGCCACGGAAGCGTCGGTCAGGTCGAGTTCCCCCTCGTCCCGCAAACCTGCGGCGATCATCGTAGGCGAGGCAGCCGCTGCCCGCACGCAGATGTGATCCCGCCGATTCTGCGCTGTTGTTCGCTCCCGGTTGCTTCCGATATGATTCCGGGGCGGTTGGAGCACAAATGCGGAAAGCCTCCCGAGGGAGGCTTAAGCGATTAATATTACTTGTATTTCTTGGTTGCGGGGGCAAGCTATGATCTTTACTTGCGCCCGGAGCAAGTAAAGATAGTTGCAGGTGTAGGCATCCGTCAATACTTACAGTTTACTTCAACCAATCCCTCCACAAAAACCTCACTTCCGCCAAGTAGCCGCAGCGGCCTTTTTCGTGCTGCAGCGTAGTTCAGAAAATTTCTCCAAGCGGTTCTCAAATATCATATTAGACTGCGATTCTTCAGCCTCGATTGCTGTCAGTACGAAGAAAAGAATTGGTGGCTCGGATTCGTCGTAAAGCCCGCCATAAAGGTGGTGGGAGAAGCGCTCCTGCCATGCGGCAATGTCCTGGATCCCGCCACGATAAAGCCAGTCATACGCTTCGACTTTGTAACCTCCTTCGACGAGGTGGCGGCGGTGCTATTCATAGCCGGGCCGGACCAGCAGACCATCCCGGGGCAGATGTGGAAGGGCATCTACGAGCAGATCTCGCCGTCGCCACGCTGTTGGTGATTTTCTCGATCGCATTGCTCGCAACGGCCGAGATGCTGCGCCGCCATCAGGACGGCTGCGGGGCATCACGCCGAGATGATGCCGGATGCCGCCTTCGGGGCGGCGTTTGCGCATCAGGGCAGGAATGCAGTCTTGGCCGCTACACCTTCAACCGAATGAAGATAGGTTCCCCATAAAAAGCAAAGAAATAGATTCTCTTTTACTGGTGTTGCCACGGCCCCTCATCCATAAAGCCTGCATTTAATCAGATCGTTGACTGGTTGCGAGCACAAGTAACTCGCCAATTATTAACAACCCACAAATAGAGCTTGCAAGCAGGAAATAACATCTATTCTTTCAGCTCAGGGAATCTTCTTGTAATAACCTCGCGAATATCTTCGGGAATATTTATTTTCTCCATCTTATCTAATTTGGAAAACACTGAAACAAGGCGAGCCTGGAAGCAGGCTTGACCCTCCTTCCGGCCTTCAACAAAGATTACTATTGAAGTGGTGCCGATGCTTTCGGGTTGGACGAGCCATCGCATCATAGTGCCCGCAGAAATCGGATTGATGAATTCACACTCCATCCGCACAAAAGGCATGCCAAGGCCGCGATGAATGTTCATATGAAACCAACCTTTTCCATCCAGAAGATCGTCCCAAAAGGCGTCGACTGCATCAAGCGCAGATTCTATGAGACGCCCAGCATAGGCAACGCGCGCCGGATCACAGTCACCGAACGCTACGCGCCGCTTTAGAATAAATTCTGGCATTTATCTCCTCACATATTCGGGTAGTTGGGCCCGTCTCCGCCCTGTGGGGTTGTCCAGTTGATGTTCTGGCTGGGGTCCTTGATGTCGCAGGTCTTGCAATGCACGCAGTTCTGGAAGTTGATCTGAAACTTCGGCCCCTCGGGCCCCTCCAGCACCTCGTAGACCCCGGCCGGGCAGTAGCGCGTCGCCGGTTCGGCATAGACCGGCAGGTTCACCGCGATCGGCACCGCGGGGTCCTTCAGCTTCAGGTGGCAGGGCTGGCTTTCCTCGTGGTTGGTGAAGGAAAACGCCACGTTGGTCAGCCGGTCGAAGCTCAGCTTGCCGTCGGGCTTGGGATAGTCGATGGGCTGGAAATCCGCGGCCTTGCCGGTGGCCTCGGCGTCGGTCTTGCCGTGCTTCCAGGTGCCCAAGGGGTTCCAGCCGGTCAGGTTCGCCACCCACATGTCGAAGCCCCCCAGCGCCAGGCTGGCCCAGAGCCCCAGCTTCGACCAGAGCGGCTTGACGTTCCTGACCGGCTTCAGGTCGCGGGCGATGGGGCCGGAGCGCAGGTCGGCCTCGTATTCGGTCAGCGCGTCGCCCGCGCGGCCCGCGGCGATGGCGGCGGCGGCCGCCTCGGCCGCGGCGATCCCCGACAGCATGGCGTTGTGGTTGCCCTTGATGCGCGGCACGTTCACCAGCCCGGCCGAGCAGCCGAGCAGCGCCGCGCCGGGCACCGTCAGCCTGGGGATCGACTGCCAGCCGCCCTCGGAAATCGCCCTGGCGCCATAGGCGACGCGCTTGCCGCCCTCGAGCAGCTCCGCAACCAGCGGGTGATGCTTGAAGCGCTGGAACTCCATGTAGGGATAGAGATACGGGTTGGCATAGTTCAGGTGCACGACGAAGCCGACCAACACCTGGTTGCCCTCGAGATGATAGATGAAGCTGCCGCCGCCGGCGTTCTTGCCCAGCGGCCAGCCCATGGTGTGGGTGACGGTGCCGGGGCGGGCCTTGGCCGGGTCGATCTCCCAGATCTCCTTCATGCCGAGGCCGAATTTCTGCGGCTCATGGCCGGCCGAGAGGTCGTATTTGCTGATCAGTTCCTTGGCCAGCGAGCCGCGCACGCCCTCGGCGATCAGCACGTATTTGCCGCGCAGCTCCATGCCGGGCTCGTAGCCCGGGCCGGGGGTACCGTCGGCGTCGAGGCCCATCTCGCCCGCCACCACGCCGACGACGCGGTCGCCCTCGTAGACCAGCTGCGAGCAGGCCATGCCGGGGAAGATCTCGACCTCCAGCGCCTCGGCCTGTTCGGCGAGCCAGCGGCAGACATTGCCCATCGAGACGATGTATTTGCCGTGGTTCGACATCAGCGGCGGCATCGGCCAGTTCGGCACCCGGACCTGGCCGTGCGGGCCGAGGATGTAGAAATTGTCCTCCTTCACCTCGGTCTCGATGGGGGCGCCCTTGTCCTTCCAGTCGGGGATCAGCTTGTCGAGGCCGGCGGTGTCCAGCACGGCGCCCGAGAGGATATGCGCGCCGATCTCCGAGCCCTTTTCCAAGAGCACCACGGAAAGCGCGGGGTTCACCTGCTTCAGCCGGATCGCCGCAGACAGACCCGACGGGCCGCCGCCGACGATCACCACGTCGTATTCCATGGATTCGCGTGCAATTTCGGACATGGCGAGGGGCCTCCCCTAAGCTAATCTTGCAGTTGGAATGAATGACGAGTGTCGCTATCCTGAAGCTCTCAGCGCGTCGGCACCGGCTCTTCGCCCGAATAGTCGTAGAAGCCGCGCCCGGTCTTGCGGCCCAGCCAGCCGGCCTCGACATATTTCACCAGAAGCGGGCAGGGGCGATACTTGGTATCCGCCAACCCCTCGTGCAGCACGTTCATGATGGCAAGGCAGGTGTCGAGGCCGATGAAATCCGCCAGCTCCAGCGGCCCCATCGGGTGGTTCGCGCCGAGCTTCATCGACTGGTCGATGGATTTGACCGAGCCGACGCCCTCGTAGAGCGTATAGACCGCCTCGTTGATCATCGGCATCAGGATGCGGTTGACGATGAAGGCCGGGAAATCCTCGGCGCTGGCCGAGGTCTTGCCGATCTTCTCGACCACCTCGACCAGGGTCTTGTAGGTGGCCTCGTCGGTGGCGATGCCGCGGATCAGCTCGACCAGCTGCATGACCGGGACCGGATTCATGAAATGGAAGCCCATGAAGCGTTCCGGTCGGTCGGTGCGGCTGGCCAGCCGGGTGATCGAGATCGAGGAGGTGTTCGAGGTCAGGATGGTGTTCGGCTTCAAGTGCGGCAGCAGATCCTCGAAAATCGCCTGCTTGACGGTCTCGCGCTCGGTCGCGGCCTCGATCACCAGGTCGGTCTGGCCGACATCGGTCAGGGTCATGGTGGTCGCGATGCGCTTCATGGCGGCGGCCTTGTCCTCGGCCGAGATCTTGCCGCGGCTGACTTGGCGCTCCAGGTTGTGGTCGATCAGCGCCACGGCCTTGTCCAGCGCCTCGCGCGAGATGTCGGTCATCAGCACGTCATAGCCCGCCAGCGCGAAGACATGCGCGATGCCATTGCCCATCTGTCCGGCGCCGATTATGCCCACAGATTGAATCACGATTCATTTCCTTGAAAAATCAGAGTAAATCAGACGCTGCTCATGGAAAATCCATACCCGCCTCGGCCTCTCGAGCTTAACCAGGATGCGGGCCAGCTCGACGACCCGCAGCCCCTTCAGCGGCGCCTCAGCCAAAAGCCTGGATCCCGGTCTGGGCGCGGCCGAGGATCAGCGCATGCACGTCATGCGCGCCCTCATAGGTGTTCACGGTTTCCAGGTTCTGGGCGTGGCGCATGACGTGATATTCGATGGAAATGCCGTTGCCGCCGTGCATGTCGCGGGCCAGGCGGGCAATGTCCAGCGCCTTGCCGCAATTGTTGCGCTTGACGATCGAGATCATCTCGGGCGCCATCCTGCCCTCGTCGAACAGCCGCCCGACGCGCAGGGACGCTTGCAGCCCCAGCGCGATCTCGGTCTGCATGTCGGCAAGCTTCTTCTGGTAAAGCTGGGTCGCGGCCAGCGGCCGGTTGAACTGGTGGCGATCCAGCCCGTATTGGCGGGCGCGGAACCAGCAATCCTCGGCCGCGCCCATGGCGCCCCAGCTGATGCCGTAGCGGGCGCGGTTCAGGCAGCCGAAGGGGCCGCCCATGCCCTCGGTGCCGGGCAGCAGCGCGTCTTCGCCGACCTCGACATTCTCCATGACGATCTCGCCGGTGACCGAGGCGCGCAGGGACAGCTTGCCCTCGATCTTCGGCGCGGACAGGCCCTTCATGCCCTTTTCCAGCACGAAGCCGCGCACCTTGCCGCCATGCGCGTCCGATTTGGCCCAGACCACGAAGACATCGGCGATGGGCGCGTTGGTGATCCACATCTTGGCGCCCGACAGCACATAGCCGCCCTCGACCTTCTTCGCGCGGGTCTTCATCCCGGCGGGGTCCGAGCCGGCATCGGGCTCGGTCAGGCCGAAGCAGCCGATGAACTCGCCCGAGGCCAGTTTCGGCAGGTATCTGCGCTTCTGCGCCTCGCTGCCGTAAGCCTCGATCGGATACATCACCAGCGAAGACTGCACCGAGGCCATGCTGCGATAGCCCGAATCGATGCGCTCGATTTCACGCGCGACCAGGCCGTAGGCGACATAGGAGGCGCCGACGCCGCCATATTCCTCGGCCACGGTGACGCCCAAGAGGCCGGCCGCGCCCATCTCGCGAAAGATCTCGGGGTCGATGGTCTCATGCAGATAGGCGTCCTTGACGCGCGGGGCCAGCGACGCCTGGGCGAAGGCGGCGGCGCTGTCCCGGATCATGCGCTCTTCCTCGCTGAGCTGGTCGTCCAGCAGGAAGGGGTCGTTCCAGGTGAAGGGGGCGGATTTTCCGGCCATGGCGCACTCCTCATGTTGCTAGTTAGTTAGAGCTTCCCTGTGAGTTCCGGGACGGTTGTGAACAGGTCTCCGACCAGGCCGTAGTCGGCGATCTGGAAGATCGGCGCCTCCTCGTCCTTGTTGATCGCCACGATCACCTTCGAATCCTTCATCCCCGCCAGGTGCTGGATGGCGCCGGAGATGCCCACCGCGACATAGAGCTCGGGGGCGACGACCTTGCCGGTCTGGCCGACCTGCCAGTCGTTCGGCGCATAGCCACTGTCCACCGCCGCCCGCGAGGCGCCCACCGCGGCGCCGAGCTTGTCGGCCAGCTCTTCGATGATCGCGAAGCTCTCCTTCGAGCCGAGGCCCCGGCCGCCCGAGACCACCCGTTTCGCCGAGGTCAGCTCGGGGCGGTCGCTCTCGGCCACCTCGTCGGCCACCCAGGAGGACAGGCCGGGATCGGCGGCGGCGGCGGTCTCGGTGACCGGGGCGTTGCCGCCTTCGCCCGCCGCGTCGAAGCTGGCGGTGCGGATGGTGAAGACCTTCTTCGCGTCCTTCGACTTCACCACCTGGATGGCGTTGCCGGCATAGATCGGCCGCTCGAAGGTCTCGGCGTCGAGGATGGCCGAGACATCCGACAGCACCATCACGTCGAGCAGCGCCGCGACGCGGGGCATGACGTTCTTGGCATCGGTGGTCGCAGGCGCGGCGATGTGGTCGTAATCGCCGGCCAGGCCCACGATCAGCGCCGCGGTCGGCTCGGCCAGGCGGTGGCCGTAGAGCGGGGCCTCGGCCACCAGCACCTTCGCGACGCCGGCGATCTTCGCGGCCTCCTCGGCGGCCGCCTTGGCCTGCGCGCCGGCGCAGAGCACCGTCACATCGCCCAAGGCCTTGACCGCCTGCACCGCCTTCGCCGTCGCGTCGCGGTTCAGCGCCCCGTTCGTGACTTCCCCAAGCAGCAGAACAGCCATCAGATCACCCCCGCTTCTTTCAGCTTGCCCACCAGCTCGTCCACCGAGCCGACCTTGATGCCGGCCTTGCGGCCCTCGGGCTCGCGCACCGAGACCACCTCGAGCCGCGGCGCGACGTCGACGCCGTAATCGGCGGCGGTCTTTTCATCGAGCGGCTTCTTCTTGGCCTTCATG
>NZ_LLWQ01000032.1 GCF_001447385.1 Paracoccus sp. MKU1
TGAAAAATATCGAACCGGCGCTCGGCGCGAACGCCGCCAAGCGCTTCAAGCTGCGAGTGGTGATAGGAAGATGGCCTGACAGTCGACCGGTGTCCCGAAAGCCTCTGGCGCAAAATGGCCCGACGAGGCCGGCCCCTTTATGAGGATCGGGATGCGCGGATCTCCATCTTGGCAGCGGCCGAAGAGCCGACATGCCGGATACGTTTGTGCAGACTGCTCACACCATCACCCAATCGGCGCTTGCAACCGGGGCGGGCCATACGTTTGCGCCCGCCGCATGATGATGGGCGCGGATCACGGTGCTGTCGATCATCTGCAGCTTGTCCGGCGCGATCCCAGCGTGGTTCAGCGCGTCCAGGATATCCTCCCACAGCCCGGCAAGGGTCCAACGGCGGAACTGCCGGTAGACCGAGGACCACTTGCCGAACTCTTCGGGCAGGTCGCGCCACGGCGCACCAGTCCTTGCGATCCAGAAAATGCCATCCAGAACAAGACGATGGTCCGCAGGCTTGCGCCCGTTCGGATGCCGGACGGCTCGGATGAAGCCCTCAAAGAATCCCCATTCGTCGTCGGACATCAGGTTGCGTGCCAAGCTCATCTCCTACGTAGAGAGCAGCTTGAATCACAGCGCGCACGCCGGTGGAACCCCTTTTGTCAACATCACCTAGCCAGAAAAGAGTGCTCATCGATCAGGTCTCCTTGCAGAGTCTGAATCACGCCAAAGACCTAAAATCAATGGGTCTGGAGCCTAGACTTGCTTCATCCTTGGGTGGCGTTCGATTTCTGGAACAGAACGTCTCTTTTGTTTATCTATTCGTCCCCTGATGGCCTTGATACCAAAAATGGCATCAGCGTTTGGCGGACCGGTAAGCTTAACGTTTCAGCCGATCCATGCCTGCAGAAAGAACAAAAACACGACTTTCGTCGCAAGCTTGGCGTACGTGATCGAGGCTGCGCCATTACGCGTCGTCATCAACAACAGGGAGCAGCATTTGAAGACCAAGGCAGGTGAATCCCCCCTATTGCTTCAATTGCGGAACATTACCAAGAGATACGGCACATATGTGGCAAACGACAGCGTGGATCTTGCGCTGGAGCACGGCCAGATTTGCGCCATCCTTGGTGAAAACGGTGCAGGCAAGTCCACCCTCATGAAGACCATTTACGGTATTCAGCAACCGGATGAGGGCGAGATTGTCTGGAACGGCGAGAAGGTCGCCGTCACCAGTCCGAGTGTTGCCAGAGATCTGGGTATCGGAATGGTTTTTCAGCATTTCTCGTTGTTCGAAACGATCAGCGTCGTTGAAAACATCTCGCTGACCGTTCCTGGGTCATTGCCGGACCTGGCCGAAATAATCAGGCAGAAGGCGGATGAATACGGCCTTCATGTCAATCCTGACGCGCCGGTGCATGGCCTTTCGGTCGGCGAGCGGCAGCGGGTCGAGATCATCCGCTGCCTCATGCAGGATCCGAAGCTGCTCATCCTGGACGAGCCGACATCGGTGCTGCCGCCCCACAGCGTGCAGCAGCTTTTCGGGACGCTCAGGAAACTATCCGAGCGTGGCGTTGCTATGCTCTACATCTCGCACAAACTGGAAGAGATCAGGGACCTGTGCCATTGCGCCGTCGTGCTGCGCCAGGGCCGCGTCACGGGCACGGCGAACCCGCGGCAGGCTACATCGGCGGAACTGGCCCGCCTGATGATCGGGCAGGACATCCCGACAGCCCGCCACGCCGAGGCGAAACCGAGCTGCGAACCTGCCCTGACCGTTAGCGACCTTACCTATGAAAATCCCGATCCGCTGGGAGAAAGCCTCGACAGCGTGTCGATGGCGGTCCGCCCAGGCGAGATCGTCGGCATTGCCGGTGTGTCGGGCAATGGTCAGTCCACACTGGCGCGGATTTTGTCAGGTGAAATCAGGTTGCAGGGCCACATGGCCGGCAGGATCCAGGTTTTCGATCACCCCGTGGGGGACGCTCCGCCCGGAACGCGCCGACAAATGGGGGTGACCTTCGTTCCCGAAGAACGACTGGGGCGCGCCACGGTTCCTACCATGAGCCTGGCGGACAACGTGCTGCTTACCGCCCACGGGGCAGGCCTGGTCCGAAAGGGATTGATCAGACGACGGCAGCAGGCCGATTTTGCCGACAAATGCATTTCGGCCATGGATGTCCGTTCGCGGGGTCGACAATCTATCGCATCCAGCCTCTCTGGCGGCAACCTGCAGAAGTTCGTGCTGGGCCGCGAAATCCTGCTGAAACCCCGCATCCTGATCGTTTCCCAGCCGACCTGGGGTATCGATGTCGGAGCGGCGGCGATGGTCAGGCAGAAGCTGGTGGACCTGCGGGACACGGGCACGGCGATCCTCATGATTTCCGAGGAACTGGAGGAGATATTCGAGATCTCCGACCGCATCCACGTCATGTATCATGGACGGCTGTCCCCCTCGGTCCAGGCCAGGTCGGTGACCGCCGAAGATGTCGGGCGGATGATGATGGGCGAATTCGACCAGAAGATGAGGGCGGCGTGATGATGGGTCGGTATGCACTTGTCCAGCGAAGCGAGGTGTCGCTCAAGAGCATCATGCTCGTGCCGTTGGTGACCTTCGTTCTGGCATTGTTGGGAAGCATGGTCCTGTTCGGCTTTCTGGGCGCCCCGCCTCTCGAAGTCCTATACAGGTTGCTGATTGATCCGCTGGCATCGGCGTACAACATTTCCGAGGTGGTGATAAAGGCTGCGCCGCTGATCCTGATCGCCCAAGGTTTGGCCATCGGGTTCCGGGCGAAGGTCTGGAACATCGGCGCAGAAGGCCAGCTGATCATTGGCGCCGTGGCGGCAAGCGTCATCCCCATCACCTTTCCGGAAAGCCAGAACGTCCTGATGCTTCCGGCGATGATGCTTGCCGGGATGATCGCGGGGGCGGCGTGGGCCGGAATCGCCGCCGCGCTGAAGACGCGCTTCAACGCCAGCGAGATCATCGTGACGCTGATGCTGAACCAGATCGCGGTGCAGATCCTGTATTTCCTCATCAACGGGCCGCTCAAGGATCCGATGGGGTTCTCCTATCCCCAGTCGGTAAGCTTTCCTCCGGTGGCGATGTATCCGCTCCTGTCGGATGACGGGATGCTGAGGGCGAACGCGTCCATCCTCGTGGTCATCCTGCTGTCGATTGCGGCGCTGATCTATGTCACGCGCACCTTCTCGGGATACACGTTGCTTGTGGGAGGGCTTGCCCCAAGTGCCGCCAGCTATGCAGGCTTCAGCGCCAAGAAGGCGGTCTGGATCACGCTGCTGATCGGCGGTGCCGCGGCGGGCCTGGCCGGAGTGGGCGAGATTTCGGGGCCGATCGGCCGGCTCCAGCCGTCGTTGTCCCCCGGCTACGGCTTTGCCGCGATCATCGTGGCCTATCTCGGCGGCCTGCATCCGGTCGGGATACTGCTGGCCGGGACATTCATGGCAATCGTTTATGTCGGCGCGGACGGTGCGATCATCGATGTGGGCCTTCCCCCGGCAGCGCCGGTAATCTTCCAGGGAATGGTTCTCGTGTTCTACCTCGCCTCCTTTGCCTTGGTCCAATACCGCATCGTACGAGTCCAGCCGGAGGCAAGGGCATGACGGACACGATCATCTTCGTCCTGGCAGGCGCCTTCGCAACCGCAACACCCCTTCTGCTTGCCGCGATCGGCGAGGCTGTGGCAGAGAAAGCAGGGGTCATGAACCTTTCCGTGGAAGGCATGATGGCATTCGCGGCAGCCGTGGCCTTTGCCGTGACCTATCAGACGGGAAACATCGTGCTGGGCTTCGGCCTTGCGGTCGGCGCATCCGTGGCGCTGTCCCTGGTCTTCTCGATCCTTGTGCTGGGCTTTTCGGCAAACCAGATCGTTTCCGGGCTTGCCGTCGGAATTCTTGGCCTCGGGCTTTCCAGCCTGGCCGGGCGCAGTTTCGAGAACCTGACGATGATGGCTCCGGCAAACCTTTCGCTCCCCGTCCTGTCGGATCTGCCTCTTGTCGGACCGATCCTGTTCCGACAGAGCGCCATCACCTATTTCGCCTTTGCGGTCGCGTTCCTGACCTGGTGGTTTCTTGCCAAGACGCGCCATGGCCGCATCACGAAAGTCGTGGGCGAAGATCCGGCCATCGCGCACAACCTAGGCTTTGCCGTGATCCGCATCCGCCTTTTCGCGATCATCTTCGGCGCCGTCATGTCGGGCCTTGGGGGCGCCTATGCCTCGACGATCCTGACGCCCGGCTGGTCTGACGGCCTGATCGCCGGCCGGGGGTGGATTGCGGTTGCACTGGTGGTGTTCGGCACCTGGCGGCCGCTCAGGATCGCATTCGGAGCCTATCTGTTCGGGGCGCTCCTGCTTGGGGATTTGGCCGTGCAGGCCATGGGTTTCAGCGTCCCGCCGCAAATCATGACATCCTTGCCCTACGTGATGACCATCATCGTTCTTGCGGCTGTGTCCAGGAATGCACTGCTGATCCGGCTGAACGCACCGGTTTCGCTGGGTCAGAACTTCCAACCATCAAAATAATAGCAAGCGACCAACAGGAGCAATCATGTATCAGATCGTTCGTGCACCCTTGCTGGGTGCGGTCCTTTCCATGTGCTGGTCCGGGACGCTGTTCGCTCAAGAGCCGCTCGACGTGGCAATCGTGGCGCCTAATGCGATCGGCGATGTCGGCTGGGACCACGAGGTTGTCCGTGGCAAAGAGGTTCTCGAGGAACGGTTCGCGGATAAGATAAACGTGACGGTCGTGGATTCGGTCGGCGAGGGTCCCAACGCCGCGCGCGCCATGAACCGGCTTGTGGCGAACGGAACCGACGTCCTGATCCTGGGTTCGTTCGGACACATGAGCGATGGCATGGCGCTGGCCAAAAAATCGCCCGACCTGAAGGTCCTGCATATCGGCGGGTACCAGAACCTTCCGAACTTCGCGACATTCACGGTCCGGCACTACCAAGCATCCTATCTGTGCGGCATGGCGGCTGGCTATGCGACGAAAAACCAGCAGCTTGGTGTCGTGGCCGCTTTCCCGCTGCCGGAAGTCCTTGGCATCCTTAACGCCTATGTTCTGGGTGCACGGAGCGTCAACCCGGATCTCAAGCCGGTGAAGGTGGTGTGGCTGAATTCCTGGTATGATCCGCCGCGCGACCGGTCCTCGGCGGAAAGCCTGATTTCGCAAGGCGCCGACGTGGTCTATTCGCTATTCCCTGGCACCCCCTCAGCCCTCGCAACGGCCGAGGAAAAGGGCGTCTATGCTGTCACGACGCTCAGCGACAATTCTGCTCACGCGCCGAACAAGCATCTTTGTGCAGGACAGGCGAATTTCGGTGTCGTCTATGCCAATGTCGTGCAGTCTGTGATCGATGGAACCTTCGAAGGGAAGGATACCTTTGCCGGAGTCGCCGAAGGAGCCATCGAAGTGGCGGGATTGTCGAAGGACCTGACGGATGAGCAGCGGGCAGCGATCCTGGCAAAGCAGGACGCGATGCGCGACGGAAGTTTCGATCCCTTCACCGGACCGGTAATGAACAATGCCGGATCAGAGGCGATCGCTTCCGGAAAGACGCTGAACACATCTGAGATCAAGAGCATGGACTTCCTTGTCCAAGGTATCGACTCGCGGCTGCAGAATTAGATAATCGCTGTCATTGCCTCAGGATCGGCCTCGGAACAGGCTGATCCTCTCATCGGCCATGCGCTTCCCGGGCGCATGCCGATGATCGTCCAGAACATCACAAAAGCAGAAAAACCTGCTACAACAGGAGGATTACTTATGACCAAACACAGCATCATCCCGGCGTCGATGCTGGCTCTTGGCCTAGGAATTATCGGGCATGGAGCTCACGCCGAGGTGCTTTTTTCCACAGGCGAGATACAGCTGCACTACGGCGACGGATTTCATCTGGGCGCCAACGGCCTTGACTCGACCACCCGCACCACCCTGACCTTTGAACAATACACGTTGTTCAACTGGGGCGATCTTTTCTATTTCGTCGATCTCAACAAGGACCATCAAGGAACCGGGTCGGAAAACAGTCACTATGCCGAAGCCTGGCTGCACTTGAGCGGAAAAGCCATGGGACTGACATTCCCCGACGGCGCGTTTGTCAAGGACGTCGGGCCGGACTTTGGCATCAACCATGGCGAGGATTTTCTGGTCATCGCTCCGGGTGTCCGCGCTGACCTGAACGTGAGCGGTTTTTCCGTCCTCACGGCCGGGGCCTATGTCTATAAAAATGTCGACGATCCATTTGATCGCGACCTCGACACGACATACCAGATAACCTTTGTCTGGGATTATCCCTTCAAGATAGGCAATGAAAACCTGTCGATCCGGGGATTTGCGGACTTTATCGGGGAACAAGGCGATGGCTTCGAAAGCCAGATCGTCTTCTCTCCCCAACTGCGCTGGGATGTCGGCAAGGAAGGCGGTGCCATCTTGGGTCTGGAATATACGTATTACAAGAACAAGTACGGCGTGAGCGATGTGGACGACAACTCAGTCAGCGCGTTTGCAGCTTTGAAATTCTAATCATCGTATGACTGGGGCGAACCTGATATCCCTGCCACGCGCCTTGGCTATCAGATCAGCAAGCAACGATAGAGCCTCGCGTTCGAGGCGTTGCCGGCGTCGCAAAGCGGCATGTTCTCGGGCGGTATCCGTGAAGCTGTGCTGGAGAAGGAGGACGCCGGTGGCCGCAGCACCAGCTACAGGCTGGTCGAGTGGGTGCGGGGCTGAATGTTTAGCGCTACCTTGGCCAGCTCAGAATAGGTTACATTTGGCTGCGAGCTTGGGGATTTGGCGCTCGACCAATCGCAAGTATCGTTGGTTGCGCGCCCCCGCAACCAGAAATCCTGCACTTTCCTCAACCTCCTGTTCGCAGGAGGTTTTTTGCTGTCCGCTCAACCGATCCGCATTCAGGCTCAGCGCCAGAATGCCCGCCAGATCGCCGTGAAGCGTCAGATCTAAGCTCATCCGCTTGCCCTTCGTGGGCACCGGTGTCGCCACGATCTTCTCGATCAGGCCCCGGATCGCCTCGCGGGCCTCGCCTTCCCGGTCCGGCTCTGTCAGCCCCGCAATCAGCGCACGGATCCGCTCCTGCCAGTTGTCCGCCATCCTGGGGTGGATCCGGGTCAATGCCGCAGGGGCCGGGGCGGTGGCCAGTTCGCGCTCCAGCTGCTTCTGACGGGTCTCCAGCTGTTCCATCTTCGCCTTGATCCGCTCGGGCGGCGTGCCGGCGAGCAGGGCGTTCACCAGAATGTCCTGGTCCTTGATGACTTTCGCCAGTTCCTTCTGCTTGACCGCGCGGTCATCGACATGGCCGGCGGCCAGGCGGTTGCGCTCGGCGATGTATTCGGCGACGAAGACCTTCACCAGTTCGGGATCCATCAGCCGCTCGGAGAGGATGGTCAGGATCCGGCCCTCCAGCTCCTGCCGGGTGATGCCGGTGCGGTTGGTGCAGACCGAGGTGCCCTTGTTGCGGGAATTGCTGCAGCCTAAACGATCCTTGCCGATAGTCGAGAAACCTCCACCACAGCAGCCGCATTTGACCAGGCCGGTGAGCAGGAAGCGCGGCTTGCGCCGTTCCCAGGCCTCTCGGTCGGTCTGTTCGATCTTGCGGCCCTCCTGGCGGGTCTTGACCCGGTCCCAGAGGGCCTGGTCGATGATGCGGAGTTCCGGCACGTCGGTGACGATCCATTCGGATTCCGGGTTCGGTCGGGCCTGGCGCTTGCCGGTAGCGGGGTCCTTGACGAAGCTCTGCCGGTTCCACACCAAACGCCCAACATAAATCTCGTTGTTGAGCACGCCGGTGCCGCGCTTGGGATTGCCGTGGATGGTGGATTTGTCCCACTTGCCCGCGCGCGGGCCGGGGATGCCCTCGCGGTTCAACTGGTCGGCAATCCGGTTCGGCGACATCCCATCGGCATAGGCGGTGAAGATCCGCCGCACGATGGCGGCCTCGTCCTCATTGATCTTCCGGTCGCCGCGCCTGATCTCGCCGTCCTCGCCCATGTGGCGCAGGACCGTATAGCCATAGGCGTTGCCGCCGCCGGATTTGCCGGCCTCGACGCGGCCGCGCAATCCGCGCCGGGTCTTGGCGGCGAGGTCCTTCAGGAACAGCGCGTTCATCGTGCCCTTGAGGCCGATATGCATCTCGTCGATGCGGCCCTCGGCCAGGGTCTCGATGGCCACGCCGGCGAAGGTCAGGTTCTGGTAGAGCGCTGCGATATCGGCCTGGTTGCGGCTGAGCCGGTCGAGAGCTTCTGACAGCACGATGTCGAAGCGCCGCTCGCGGGCATCCTGCTGCAGGCGCTGGATGCCGGGGCGCATCAGCGAGGCGCCCGAGGTGGCGGCATCCTCGTAGCTGCCCACGATCTGCCAGCCGGCGCGGCTGGCGCGTTCGCGGCAGAGCCGGATCTGGTCCTCGATCGATGAGGTCGATTGCAGGTCGGAGGAGTAGCGGGCGTAGATGACGGCGCGCAGGGTCATGGGCGGAGCTCCGTGCGGAGGGGCAGGTCAATCGTCAGGGGCGCCGCGCTCAGCGGCGTGATCGGCGCGGGCGGCATCGCGGGCAAGCGCCCGGACGAGGACAAGCAGTTGATCCCGATGCTGCGCGGCTTGGCGATTCCCGGCAAGGGCTTTGTCGGCCGGAGGTGCCGGCGGGACAGCCGCCGCCTTCGCGGCACCCTCCCTGTCGGCAATATCTCTCCGGTCTCGTGCCATGGGCCGAGTTGCTCCCTGCGCCGGAGGGCAGGGCCCGTTGGCGTTCGCTGATGATGATCCTGTGCGGGGATGAGCCCGCTGCTGTTGGGATGATCATAGGGCATGGGAACGGCTCTCTAAGCTGGAAACATGGATCTCGGGTCTCGTGAATGTGGATAACCACCGGAAAATGCGGAAATCTCACTCTCCAGAGGGGTGAAACGCGCTTGGGGGAAACGGAAATGGACCCGGGTCCCGGATCAAT
>NZ_LLWQ01000033.1 GCF_001447385.1 Paracoccus sp. MKU1
CGACGCCAGCAACGATGCGCATAACGACGCGAACAATGACGCGCGCAATGATGCGACCAACGACGCCTTCAACAAGGCCGTGAACACGGCCTATAACAACACCGATGTCGAGACCAATGTCTCGACCAATGTCAGCGTCGGTCTCGATCTGGATGGCTGGCAGCCGACCGACAATGACTATGCCGATATCGACCTGGACAACATGCATGGCACCATGGGCGATCTGCTGGTCAACCGCGACGGCAATATCAGCATCGGCACCGATGACATCAATATCGACAACGTGCTGAACAATGCCCTGAACGGCGGCGGCAACGACGCTGCCGTCATCATTCCGCAATCGGCGACGATGAACGATCAGGACGACCTGAGCGATCCCACCGTCACCAACAATGCCGACTTCAACCAGAATGGCAGCGTCTATGGCGGCACGGCCACGGCCGAGCGCGGCATCGATGCCGGTGGTGAAGGCGGCAAGGGCGGTGGCGGCGGCAGCGCCGACGGCGGCTCGGGCGATACCGATGCCGATGGCGGCAAGGCGCTCGCGACCGGCAGCTATGCCCATGGCGGCGGCGGTGGCAGCGCCGCGGCGACCGGCGGCGACGGTGCCGGCGGCGATGCGCTGGGGCTGGGCCTGGGCGTCGGCGTGGGCGGCTCGGCTGATGGCGGCGATGCCGGCGGTCTGGCCGCGGGTATCGGTGCCGGCCTGAGCGGCGACGCCAATGGCGGCGACGCGGGGGCGGGCAGCCTGGCAGGCGCGCTTGGCGCCGGTGCGGGCGGTCCTGGCGGCTCCGGCGGCTCGGGCGGCGCGGGTGGCGGCAGCGGCGCGGCCGATGCCGGTCCGACCGGTGCGCTTGGCCTGGGCCTTGTCGGCGTCGGCGTCAACAGCGACAGCGGCAACGGCGGCACCACCGGCGACGGAGGTGACGGCGGTGCGGGTGCCGCAGGCGGCGATGGCGGCATCGGTGCCGGGATCGGCGCGGCCTTGTCCGCTGCGGCGGCCATGGCCGGCGACGCGACCTCGGGCGATGCGGGCGGTGCCGGCCTTGGCGCCGTTTGGGCGGCGGCCGGGAACGGCGGCCGTGCGGATGGCACGGGCGACGGCTACGGCGATGCCACCGGCGGCAACGGCATCGGTGGTGCGGCCAATGGCACCACCGGCGGCTATGGCGGCGCGGCCAGCGCGACGGGCGGCTACGCCACGGGCGGCAACGGCATGAACACCAACAGCGGCAATGGCGGCGATGGCGGCCAGGTGATGTCGGGCGATGGTGGCTATGCGCATGCCGGCACCTGGGGGTCGAACAATGGCGATGACGGCTATGTCACCGGTTATTCGACCGCTTCGGCCGACGCGATCCTGGATACGACGGCCTTCAACCAGAGCATCGTGATGGGTGCGAACGTGCTGGGCAACACCGTCGACATGACCGTGGTCGGCGGCGATCTCAGCTCGACCGTGGTCGGCCAGGACGACCTGTCCTGAGAAGCTATCCAAGCCAACCTCCTGCGCAGGGCTTCCCTGCGCAGGTTTCCCTTTAAGACATTTTCCTTCGGCGCATCGCCGAAAGTGCTTTATCGAGGAAGGTGGCAGACATGTTGACGATTGACGCCGCAGAGGAAGCGATCTGGCACTTCATCGGGGTTTTTCACATCGCGGAAGAACGTGGCCGGATGCGGATCGAATATGATCGGCTGAAGCCGAAGAAGGCCGATCCCGACCTGGGCCCGGTCGAGCCGCTCGACCTTGCGGCCCAGCATCCCTACAGCCCGCTCGATTACCAGCCCGACATTCCCTATGCGCCACCCCATCGCCCCGTCGAGGGGCTGGCGGCCGATCCCAGGCCGCCCTCGATGGAGCTGGAGACCTATTTCCCGCGCTCCGAGGTCTCGCCGGAGGTGGCGTTTCTCGCGCCGCTGTCCGGCGGCATTCCATGGTCGGCCACGCCGCCGGGCCGGTTCGTGACGCCCGAGGATCCCAGCTGGACCCTGCCCGTGCCGGGCTCTGTCGCCGTGATCGTGATCCAGAAGACCCGGCTGGCCGATGACGACCAGGTGAGTGTCGATGGAATCCAGGGCGGCCTCGTCGGTCTGCACCTGCTTGCCGAGCGGCTGGAGGCCTTGGTGGCGCAGGCCGGCGAGCTGGGCATCGCCCTGCCGGTGGTGCTGCCCGCGGACGAGCCCGCCTTCCGCCTGATCGCCGAGACCTTCCGCCAGACCGACCTGCCCGAGATCGAGACCGCAGGCGCGGAGATCCACGCCCGGCAGGGCGCCGATGTCGAAGGCCAGTATTTGAACGGCGCCAAGGTCGATGCCCGCCCCGATATCGACGCGCTGATGCCCGAATACCGCCAGGAGAAGGCAGCCGAGCAGGCGCGCGAGGCCGAATCGGACGCCGCGGCGCCCCGGCATGACGGGCCTTCTTCTGCCGGGCCGACCTTCGCGACCGGCTCTGGCGAGAGCGAGCCGGGCCATGACCTGATCCTGGGCAACAACACGCTGGTCAACCAGGTCACGATCAACTCTGCCGCGCTGACCGCGCCGGTCATCGCCGTGGCGGCCGGCGTCTACAGCTACAACATCATCAGCCAGACCAATGTCTGGAGCGATTCCGACCTGCTGACCGGCCTCTGGGGTTCGGGCCATGGCCAGATCGGCGGCGCACCGACCCAGTCGATCAATTATGCAAGCTATGCCTCGTTTTCGAACCCGATGCCGGTTGCGCAGGGCGACGGGGCGGCGCCGCAATACTGGGTGACGGCCACGCTGGAAGGCAGCCTGATAAGCATGAACTGGATCGAGCAATACAACCTGATGTCCGATAACGACATCGCCTCGGTCACCATTCACGCGAACCAGACATTGCTACTGATGGGCGAGAATGGCGCGCTGAACCATGTCTCGCTGCTCGAACTGGGCATGAGCTACGATCTTGTCATCATCGACGGCCAGTTCATCAACCTGAACGCGATCCTGCAAACCAATGTGCTGCTGGACGACGACCGGATCATGGTCAGCGACGGGCTGGGGGCAAAGATCAGCTCCGGCGACAATCTTCTCATCAACGATGCGACCATCCTCCAGGTCGGCCAGTCCAACATCGGCCAGACGACCGCGGATTACGACGCGCTGTTGGCGGCTGCGGCGGGGGGCGAGGTCACCTTGCCGGCCTCGGTGCTGAACGACCCCGCCTTCCAGGGGCTGGATGTGGTGCGGGTGCTGCATATCAAGGGCGACATGGTCTCGGTCAACGTCATCCGGCAGACGAATGTGCTGGGCGATTCCGACCAGATCGAGGTCTATCGCGACGATCTCCTGGCCGCCGGGGGCGAGATCAGCGTGGTCACGGGGTCCAATGTGCTGGTGAATGCGGCGGTGATCGCCGAATTCGGCATCGATGCCACGATCTATTCGGGCGGGGAGGTTTATTCCGACGCCCTGCTGCATCAGGCCGAACTGGTGATGACCGACAATCCGCTGATGCCGGCCCCGCCGTCCGGGCTGGCCAGCGAGGCGGTGCTGTTCCTGGCCGAGGGCATGCTCGACGATGACGGCGGCGGCGGCGATTTCGTGCCGATAGGCGTGAATGCAGAAATGCCCGCCGACATCATGCAGACGGTGCTGGCATGACCCGCGGCCAGAAGACCAGCGAGCGCCTGCTGCTCGAACCCGAGATGAGCGTGGACTGGCAGGGGGACAAGCCCCGCCCGCCGGCCTCCAAGCCCCTGGGCACCGGGCCGACGATCGACCGGCAGGCCGGGCGCCTTCCCGCCGCGCCTGCCACGGCACCGTCAAAGGACAGTGCCGCGTTCCACAAGCGCGTGTCCGAGCCCGACATCGCCGGGGCGCTGGGGGCCACGATCCGCCGGATCTGGGCCAATATCCTGGGCGTTCTGCTGTTCAGCGGCGTGACCAACATGCTGGTGCTGGCGATCCCGATCTATCTGTTCCAGATCTCGGACCGGGTGCTGACAAGCCGTTCCATCGACACGCTGGTCATGCTGACGGTGGTGATCGTCGGCGCCGTGCTGTTGCAGGTGATCTTCGACGCCATCCGGCGCGGCATGCTTCTGCGCAGCTCGGTCGATATCTCGGCCCGGCTCGGCTCGCCCATCCTGGCGGCGGCCGCACGCGCCTCGCTGCAAAGCAACGGGCAGGAATACCAGACGCTGGGCGACTTGCAGCAGGTGCGCAGCTTTCTGGTTTCGGGGACGCTGCTGTCGGTGCTGGACCTGCCCTTCGCGCCGCTGTTCATCATCGCGATCTTTCTGGTCCATCCGCATCTGGGCATGATCGTGCTGACCACGGCGGGGCTGCTGCTGGCCATCGCATTGATGAACCAGCGCGCCACCGCGAAATCCTTTGCCGAGGCGAACCGGCATCTGAGCCGGGCCAACCTGCATCTCGATTCGATGATGCGGAATTCGCAGATCATCAACGCGCTGGCGATGATCCCCGAGGCCGTCACCATCTGGGGCCGCGACGCCGCCGGCTCGATGGCGGCGCAGGTACGGGCGCAGGACCGCAACATCCTGTTCGCCGGCGCCTCGCGCGGGGTGCGGCTGCTGACGCAGGTGGGGCTGCTGGGCTGGGGCGCCCATCTGGCACTGCGCGGCGAGATCACCGGTGGCATGGTCATCGCCGCTTCGATCATCGCCGGCCGCGCCCTGGCCCCCATCGAGGGCGCCATCGAAGGCTGGAACAACGTGCTTCTGTCGCGCGCCGCCTATGGGCGCATCTCGGCGCTGCTGAAATCCTCGCCGCTGAACCAGCAGCGGCTGAGGCTGCCCCATCCCGAGGGCCGGCTGGATGTCGAGCGGCTGCTTTACGTTCCGAACGGGACCAAGCGGGTGGTGCTGAACGCGATCACCTTTTCCCTGAACCCGGGCACCTCTCTGGCCATCGTCGGCAAGTCCGGTGCCGGCAAGACGACGCTGGGCAAGATGCTGGTCGGCTCGATCCTGCCCACCTCGGGCAGCGTGCGGCTGGACCTGATGGACCTGCGCAACTGGGACCAGCGCCAGCTGGGCCAATGCATCGGCTATCTGCCGCAGGACGTGCAGCTGTTCCCCGGCACTATCAAGGACAACATCGCCCGGATGCGGCCCGATGCCCGCGACGAGGAGATCTATCAGGCCGCTGTGCTGGCCGATGTCCACGACATGATCGCCAAGCTGCCCGAGGGCTACGAGACCATCGTGGCCGCCGACGGATCGCCGCTTTCCGGCGGGCAGAAGCAGCGCATCGGCCTGGCGCGGGCCTTTTTCGGCAGCCCCCGCCTGGTGGTGCTGGACGAGCCGAACTCGAACCTGGACACCGCGGGAGACCGCGCGCTGTCGCGGGCGATGGCGCTGGCCAAGGAGGACGGCATCACCATGATCGTGGTGACCCAGAAATACCAGCTTCTTCAGGATGTTGACAACATCATGCTGCTGGCCGACGGGCAGATCGCCGCTTTCGGCGCCCGCGACCAGATGCTGGAGCGGCTGGCCAACAGGAAACAGCCCGACAACCGGGCTCCTGTCATGGCCGCGCCTTCCGCGCCGCCACCGGCGGCATCGGCCGGGCCGCCGCCCGCCGCGCCGGGCCGGCAGACCGCGACGCCCCCTGCATCGGAGGCAAGCCATGACCAGCAGGACTGATCCCGACGGCCTTTACGACCGGGTGCCGCGTTCGGTGACCAAGCATCTGGTCTTTGGCCTTGCCCTGCTGGTCCTGTCCCTGGGCGGGTTCGGCACCTGGGCTTTCCGGGCGCCGCTGGCGGCGGCGGTGATGGCGCCGGGCAGTTTCGTCGCCACCGGCCGCAACAAGATCGTCCAGCATCTGGAGGGCGGCATCATCCGCGAGATCCTGGTCGAGGAGGGCGACATGGTGACGGCGGGCCAGGTGCTGGTCCAGCTTGACCGCACCGCCGCCATTGCCAACCGGCGCGAGCTGGAACTGCGCCGCGCCCGGCTCGAGGCGATCAGCGCCAGATTGCGGGCCGAATATACCGGGTCCGACACGCTGGTCTTCAGCGCCTTCCTGCAAGAGCACGACGATGAGCCAAGCTTTGCCGCCATCATGGCCGAACAGCAGGCGGCCTTCCGCGCCGCCCGGGCCAAGCTGGATGGCGAAGTGATCCTGCTGGAAAGCAACATCGCGGCCAGCCGGTCCCGCATCGAGGGCTATGAGAGGCAGCTTGCCGCCGTCGAGACCCAGCTCGCCTTGCTGCGCGAGGATCACGGCGCCCGCGACACGCTGCTTCAGCGCGGCCTGGTGCGGCGCAGCGATGTCAATGTCCTGGCGCGGGCGATCGCCGATGCCGAGGGCGAGGCCGGCCGCATAAGGTCGCTGATCGCCGAGACGGAAGAAGCCGTGCGCAAGGCCGAGAGCGAGATCGAACAGGCCCTGACCCAGCACAGGCAGACCGCGCTGGACGAAAGCCAGGGCATCGAGGCCGAGCTGGACAGCGTTCGCGAGCAATCGCTGAAGGCGCAGGATGTGCTGGAGCGGTCCCATATCACCTCGCCGGTGGCGGGCACCATCGTGCGCATGCATTACCATACGCCCGGAGGGGTGATCGAGGCGGGCAAGCCGATCCTGGAGATCCTGCCGCAGGATGCGCCGCTGATCATCGAGACCTATATCTCGCGCACCGATATCGACGAGATCGAGATCGGCCGGAAGGCGGCGGTGCGGCTGACCTCGCTCAATCAGCGCACGACGCCGGTGCTTCAGGGCCGGCTGGTCTATGTCTCGGCGGATGCGCTGACGACGGAAACCGACGGCACCCAGCGCGAGGTCTATGTCGTTCGGATCGATCTGTCGCCCTCGGAACTGGAGCGCGTCCGCGGCTTCCGGCCGACGCCGGGCATGCCGGCGGAAGTGATGATCGAGACCTCCGCCAGGACCTTTGCCCAATATCTCATCAAGCCGATCGAAGACAGCCTCTCGCGCGCTTTCCGCGAGAACTAGCAGGCTGCTGAAAAAGTCGTGCGACAGGACAACGCGGGCGGGGAACCGGGAAAACCGCCTCAAATCGGCCGAGAACGCCTCATTTTTCAGGCCGATCTTCGCTGGCTCTAGAACGACTTCCGCCGTGCCGCCCTCTCAAGATCCTTTTTCAGCAGCCTGCTAGACGATATTGGCGAATGACGGAGCCAGAGCCCGGCGCAGGCGCCGCCCACCGGGCCAGGAAAGCCGCTTGCGGCTTTTGTCGCGATGGGTGGAGCCTTCGGCTTGGTGAAGCGAGGCACGGCCCTGCTCCGCAAGAGACGGCATGCCCACGGCCTTGCCGCCCTCACCGCTCCGGCACAGGAGGAGGCGGGTGGCGCGCCGGGCTTGTCGCCGGCGGAAGGGCGATTTGAACCGCTCCCGCCCGCAAGCAGAAGGCGATTTGCTCGGCAAGAACGGGCCGAGCGCGCAATCCACGCCGCGCAACGCCGGAGGGCCGCGAGCGAAGCGGCAAGGGTGAGATGGGCAAAGCCCAAGGGCTGCTCAGCGCTTCTGCCTATGGCTATGCGGTGTCGCTGGGCAGGCGAAACCTTTCCAGTGGCCGTTTCGCCTGCGCGAGGCGATCAGTGCCGCTCGGGCGGGCCGTCGCGGGTGTTGCGCATCAAGCTCCGGTAAGCTTGGGGCGTGCGGCCGGTCGCCGCCAGGAAGGCGCGCATGAAATGGCCGAGCCCGCTGTAACCCAGCAAGCCGGCGATCTCGGTCACCGGGCGATCGCCCTCGCGCAACGCCTGGGTCGCGCATTGCAGCCGCAGGTCATAGAGCAGGTCGAGCGCGCTGCGACCCCGGTTCAGGCGGCAGGCGCGGTCGAGCTGTGCCAGTGAGCAGCCCAGCCGCCGCGCCATCTCGGCAATGGTCTGGTTCGAGGGCAGCTCCGCCCGTGCCAGTTGCAGGAAGCGTCCGGTCAGCGCCCGCGCCTCGGCCAGCCCGGCGGAGGCCGGGTCGGACCGGCCGGGGCGGTCGTCGAGCCGCGACAGCACCGCCGCGATCTGAGCGATCTGGCAGGCGGTCGCCGGATCGTGCGTCGGTCCCGATGCCAGGGCAAACATGGACGCATCAAGCAGGGCTGCATCCCCCGTCGCCGGCAGGCCGTGGCTGAAGCTCCGGGGCAGCGATTGGCCCTGGCACAGGGCGGGTGGGATCAGCAGCGCCAGGCCCCGAACCTCGGGCGGCGGTTTCAGGGAAAAGGCCGTGCCCGCCGGGATGAAGGCGATGCGCCCGGCCGGCAGCACGTGGTTATGGCGGGGAAACATGATCGTGGCCAGGCCGCCGGTCGGGCGAAGCAGCACATGGTCGCCACGGACCCGGGGACCCGGCGGTGCGGTCCGGCTTCGCACCGCCCCGCCCCAGTGAAAGCCGGCAAGCGGGATCAGGCGCAATCCGTCGCCCGGGCGGCTGACTGGCAGCGGCCGGGATGGGGGCGAGGACAGCGGCGCCGCTGCTTGGGCCGGCCCGGTCACGGCGACGGCCAGGACCGGGGGCGGGCTGGTGAGGGTGGTCGGCGGCCCAGCCGCTTCCGGTCGCGGATCGGTTTCCGCCGGTTCCAGGATCGTCCCGACGGTGATGCCGGCGACGATGAGGCGCGCCACGGCCGGATCGGGCGGGACTGGGGCATGGCGGGCTTCATTCATCAGGCGCGGCTTTCAGCGAATCCATGATGAAAGGCTATCCTTATGACGTGAGTTCAAGAAGGATATATTCTACCCATGATTGATATTTGATTAATATGTCGTATCTTCGCCGCAGGGCCTTGCAAGGCTCAGCCGCCGATGTCGATCCGGCGCCAGTCGCGCATGCGGCCGCGGAAGAAGCTGCGCTGTGCCTTGGCATATTGCCGGGTGGCGATGACCGCGCGCCCGGCGGCCTCGTCGAGGTCAATCCGGCCTAGCAGATGCGCCACGAGCTCCGGCGCGCCGATGGCCTTTGCCCAAAGCGCATCGGGGTTCCAATGCGGCAGCACCGCGCGCACCTCCTCCAGCGCGCCTTGCTTCAGCATCACGTGGAAGCGGCGGGCGATGCGCTCGGCCAGCCAGTCGCGATCCGGGTCCAGCACCAGCAGATGCGCCGCTGCGGGATCGATCAGCGGCGGCGGCGTCTCGGCCTGCCAGGCGGCGATGCCGCGCCCGGTCG
This sequence comes from Paracoccus sp. MKU1, assembly GCF_001447385.1. GTDB lineage: Bacteria > Pseudomonadota > Alphaproteobacteria > Rhodobacterales > Rhodobacteraceae > Paracoccus. Next base: position 9,124 of record NZ_LLWQ01000033.1, read on the forward strand.
TGGTCAGGACTTCCCAGGCACGCTGGACACGCACCGGGTTTCTCAGGTCGATGCGCGCGCGGGTGAGCGAATCGAGGGCCTCGATCATGCGCGCCAGCCCGCCGGGCTCGCGCACCAGCTGGTCGGCCTGGGCGCGGATCTCGGGCGGGGTCGGGGGAATCACCGCCAGCCCGCGGCTGAGCGCGTTCAGATAGAGCCCGGTGCCGCCGGTCACGATCAGCCGGCCGGCGCCCGAATCCATCAGCGCGGCGACCTCGGCCAGCCAGGCGCCGACGGAATAGGCGCGATCCGGGGTGACATGGCCGTAAAGCGCATGCGGGGCGCGGGCCTCGTCCTCGGCCGGGGGGCGGGCGGTCAGCACGCGCCAGCAGGACCAGACCTGCAAGGCATCGGCATTGACGATGGTGCCGCCCTGTCGCTCGGCGATCTCCAGCGCCAGGGCGGATTTGCCGCTGGCGGTCGGCCCGGCGATCAGCACGGGACGGGCGGGATCCAGCTCGGCCAGGATCGGGTGACGCAGGGTCATTTCAGGACCAGTCGGCGGCGGTTGAACATGGGGCCTATTTGCGACATTTTGCCCGGCAATGAAACTGCCGCAAAAAAGGTGACCCCCATGTCGGAAAGCGCGTCCAAGACCCCCGGAAGCTATTCGCGCGTGATGCTGAAGATTTCGGGCGAGGCGCTCATGGGGGATCAGGGCTACGGCCTGCACCCGCCGACCGTCGCCCGCATCGCGCAGGAGGTCAAATCCGTCCATGACATGGGCGTCGAGATCTGCATGGTCATCGGCGGCGGCAACATCTTCCGCGGGCTTCAGGGCAGCGCCCAGGGCATGGAGCGGGCGACCGCCGACTACATGGGCATGCTCGCCACGGTGATGAACGCGCTGGCTATGCAGGCGGCGCTGGAGGCGCTGAAGATCCATACCCGGGTGATCTCGGCCATCCGCATGGACGAGGTGGCCGAGCCCTATATCCGCCGCCGCGCCGTCCGCCACCTGGAAAAGAAGCGCGTCTGCATCTTTGCCGCCGGCACCGGCAACCCCTATTTCACCACCGACACCGCCGCGACCCTGCGCGCCAACGAGATGAATTGCGAGGCGATCTTCAAGGGCACCAAGGTCGACGGCGTCTATGACAAGGATCCGAACAAGTTCGCGGATGCCAAGCGCTACGAGGACGTGACCTATGACGAGGTGCTGCAAAAGCACTTGGGGGTGATGGATGCCTCGGCCATCGCGCTGGCCCGCGACAACGACCTGCCGATCATCGTGTTCTCGCTGGACGAGCCGGGCGGTTTCCGCGGAATTCTGGCCGGCACCGGCACATATACGCGCGTGCATGGCTGAAAAGCCCCTATAGGCTTTGCCATGCGGGCCGGGCTCGGCTAAAAGCCCTGAAAACCACAGCACAGAGGCCATGATCGAGCATGTCCGACGAGATCGAGATCGACACCGACGACCTGGAACGCCGCATGAAGGGCGCGATGGAATCCCTGCGCCATGAATTCGCCTCGCTGCGCACCGGCCGCGCCTCGGCCAGCATGGTCGAGCCGATCATGGTCGATGCCTATGGCTCGCCCACGCCGATCAACCAGATCGGCACGGTGAACGTGCCCGAGCCGCGCATGGTCACGATCAACATCTGGGACAAGGCGCTGGTCGGCAAGGCCGAGAAGGCGATCCGCGAATCGGGCCTGGGCATCAACCCGCAGCTGAACGGCACCATCATCATGCTGCCGATCCCCGAGCTGAACGAGGAGCGCCGGCGCGAGCTGACCCGCGTCGCCGCTCAATATGCCGAGCACGCCCGCGTCGCCATCCGCAACGTGCGCCGCGACGGCATGGACCAGATCAAGAAGGCCAAGGGCTCGGGCATGTCCGAGGACGACCAGAAGTTCTGGGAAGGCGCGGTGCAGGAACTGACCGACAAGATGATCGCCTCGGTGGACCAGGCGCTTGAGGCGAAGCAAGCCGAAATCATGCAGGTCTGACGCATGGCCGAGATCGCAGCCAGCCTGTCGAAATCCGGCGGAGGGGACCAGCGGCCCCGTCATGTCGCCATCATCATGGATGGCAACGGCCGCTGGGCCAAGAACCGTGGCTGGCCGCGACTGGTCGGGCATCGGCGCGGCGCCGAGCGCGTCAAGCAGATCGTGCGCGCCTGTCCCGACCTGGGCGTCAACTGGCTGACGGTCTATGCCTTCTCGACCGAGAACTGGAAACGCTCGACCGAGGAGGTGCTGGGCCTGATGGGCATCTTTGCCCGCTATATCGAGCGCGAGGCCGACGGGCTGTCTGCCGAGGGCGTGCGCATGCGCTTCATCGGCGGGCGCGAGCGGCTGGAGCCCAAGCTGCAACGGCTGATGGCCGGGATCGAGGCGCGCACCGCCGGCAATACCCGGCTGAACCTGACCGTGGCGATCAATTACGGCGGCCGGGACGAGTTGACCCGGGCCGCGGCCCGGCTGGCGGCCCGCATCGCCCGGGGCGAGGTGGCCGAGCCGACCGAGACCGACCTGGCCGATTGCCTGGACACCGCCGGCCATCCCGACCCGGACTTGGTGATCCGCACCAGCGGCGAGACCCGGACCTCGAACTTCCTGCCCTTCCAGGCGGCTTATTCGGAATATGAGTTCACCCCCACGCTCTGGCCGGATTTCACGCCCGAGCATCTGGCCGAGATCCTCGACCGCTACGGGTTGCGCGACCGGCGCTTCGGCGGCGCATGAGCGGGGACGGGCCGCAGCCGGGCCGGTTGCGCGGCGCCTTGCAGCGCGGGCGCGACAAATGGGCCGATCTCTGGCCGCGCCTGCTGTCGGGCGTCGTGCTGGCGGTGCTGGGGCTGCTGCTCCTGCTGTCCTCGGGGCTCTGGATCCGGCTGGGCGTCTCGGCCGTCATCGGGGTGATGATGTGGGAGCTGGCGCGGCTGACCGGCTGGCGCCACCCGGAATTCCACAGCCCGCGCCATCCGGTGCTGATCGCCATCCTGTCGGGGCTGGTGATGCTGGCTATGCTGGTGCTGCCCGGCGACTGGCCGATGGCATTGGTGCTGGTGCCGATGATCGCCGGCTGGCACGGCACGCATGAACACGAACGCCCGGCCTATCTCCTGTTCACCCTGGCGATCCTGGGCGCGGGCTATGCGCTGGTGGTGATCCGCGAGGTGATGGGCCTGCCGACTCTGGCCTGGATTGTCGGTACCGTGGTGCTGTCCGACGTGCTGGGCTATTTCATCGGCCGCAAGCTGGGCGGGCCGCGCTTCTGGCCGGCGATTAGCCCCAAGAAGACCTGGAGCGGCACCATCGCCGGCTGGGCGGGCGCGCTGGTGCTGGCGCTGGTCCTGCTGCTGGCCGAGCTGGCGCCATGGCCGGTGCTGGTGCTGGGTCCGCTGATCGCGCTGGCCGGGCAGTTCGGCGACATCGCGGAAAGCTGGCTCAAGCGCCGGGTCGGGGTCAAGGACAGTTCCGAGCTGATCCCGGGCCATGGCGGGGCGATGGATCGGTTTGATGCCATGGCCGGGGCGTTGCTCTTGGCGCTGCTGCTGGTGATCGGTAATCTCTTACCCGTGATCGGAGGCTGAGAAGATGCGCAGCATATCGGTGCTGGGCGCGACCGGATCGGTCGGTGAAAGCGCATTCGATCTGTTGATGCGGGCCGGCGGGCCCGAAAGCTTCGGCACCGTCGCGCTGACCGGCGGCACCAATGTCGCGCGCCTGGCCGAGATGGCCCGCGCCTTGCGGGCCGAGATCGCCGTCACCGCATGGCCGGAATGCCTGGCCGAGTTGCGCGCCGCGTTGGTCGGAAGCGGCATCGAGGCGGCGGCGGGGCCGCAGGCCGTGGCCGAGGCCGCCGCCCGCCCGGCGGACTGGACGCTGTCCGCCATCGTCGGCGCCGCCGGCCTGCCGCCGGGGCTCGAGGTGCTGGCACGGGGCGGCACGCTGGCGCTCGCCAACAAGGAGACGCTGGTCGCCGCCGGCCCGCTGGTCATGGCCCGCGCCCGCGAGACCGGCGCGCGCATCCTGCCGGTCGATTCGGAACATTCCGCGATTTTTCAGGCGCTTCAGGGTGAAGATCTCGAAACTGTCGAGCATGTGACCATCACCGCCTCGGGCGGCGCCTTTCGCGACTGGCCGCTGGAGCGGCTGGCACGCGCGACGGTGGCCGAGGCCAGTCGGCACCCGAACTGGGCCATGGGCCAGCGTATCACCATCGACAGCGCCAGCATGTTCAACAAGGCGCTGGAGGTCATCGAGGCGCATGAGTTTTTCGGCCTCGGCACGGACCGTCTGCGGGTGCTGGTGCATCCGCAGTCGATCATCCACGCCATGGTGACGCATCGCGATGGCGGCAGCATCGCACATCTGGGGGCGCCGGACATGCGCCATGCCATCGGCTATGCGCTGAACTGGCCGGCGCGCGCCGTGTTGCCGGTGCCGGCGCTGGATCTGGCGGCGCTTGGCAGCCTGACCTTTGCGCAGCCGGACGAGGTGCGCTGGCCCGCGCTGCGGCTGGCCCGCGAAGCGATCGAGGCCGGCGGTGCTGCCGGCGCGGTGCTGAACGCCGCCAAGGAGCAGGCATTGGACGATTTCATCGCCGGCCGCATCCGCTTTACCGACATGGCCCCGGCCGTCGAGCACGCGCTGGCTCTGGCCGCCGGCGAGGCCGGTTTCGCGCAAAGCCCGCGCGACCTGGACGAGGTGCTGCATTGGGACGGTTTCGCCCGGCGGGCGGCGGCGCAATGGCAGGGGGCGGCATGAGCCTGGTTCTGGACATGATGGGCGGTTTCCTGTGGACCGCGGCGGCCTTCATCGTGGCGCTATCGGTCATCGTCACCGTGCATGAATATGGCCATTACATCGTCGGCCGGCTGTGCGGCATCAAGGCCGAGTGCTTTTCGCTGGGCTTCGGCCCACGGCTGATGGCACGCCGCGACCGGCATGGCACGCTGTGGCAGGTGGCGGCGATCCCGCTGGGCGGCTATGTGCGCTTTCTGGGCGATGCCGACGCGGCCAGCGCCGGTTCGGTGCCGGTCGAGCCGGCCCGCGCGCGCCAGAGCCTGACCGGCGCGCCGCTCTGGGCGCGCTTCGCCACCGTGGCGGCAGGGCCGGTATTCAACTTCGCGCTGTCGATCCTGGTCTTTGCCGGCATGGCGATCTGGCAGGGCCTGCCGGTGGACGAGGTCGAGGTCGGCCGCCTGCACCCGACGCCGCCGGGCGTCGAGATGCAGTTGCAGCCCGGCGACCGCGTCCTGGCGCTGGACGGCCGGCCGGTTGCGAGCTGGCGCGATCTGCCGGAGGTGGCGGCCGAATTGCCCGCGCGGCCCAGCCATGACTGGACCGTGCTGCGCGACGGCGCCGAGATCACCGTGCCGGGCCCCGATCCGATGCCGCCCCTGGTCATCGGCCTCGCGCCACGCAGCCCGGCGGCCGCCGCGGGGTTGCAGCCGGGCGACGTGATCCTGGCCATCGACGGCGAACCGGTCTCGCGCTTCGACGAGCTGCGCCAGCATGTGGCCGAGGCCGAGGGCCGCCCGGTCCTGCTGCGCGTCTGGCGCGAGGGCGAGGGCGAGGCCGATTACACCTTGGCCGCGCGCGAACAGGACCTGCCCACCGACGAGGGCTATACCAGGCGCTGGCTGATCGGCGTGACCGGCGGCGGCACCTATTTCGAGCCGGCGACCCGCCCGGCCGGCATTCCCGAGGCGCTGGGGATCGGTGCCACCCGCACCTGGGATATCATCGCCTCGTCGGTCTCGGGCCTTTGGGCGATGATCACCGGGCAGATCGGCAGCTGCAATCTGGGCGGGGCGATTTCCATTGCCGAGACCACCGGACAGGCGGCCTCGGCGGGCGGCGGCAACTTCATCTGGTGGATCGCCGTGCTGTCGGCAGCCATCGGTTTCCTGAACCTGCTGCCGGTGCCGGTGCTCGATGGCGGGCATCTGATGTTCTATCTCTACGAGGCCGTGGCGGGGCGGCGACCGTCCGACCGGGTGATGGATATCCTGTCGGCGCTGGGGTTGGCGGCGGTGCTGTCGCTGATGGTTCTGGGCCTCACCAACGATCTTTTCTGCCCTTGACGGGCGCTAGGCTTTTGACAGTGCGGCCCGCTTCGCGGTATCCATCGGGGCAAATATGGCGGGGCCAACCCGCCGGGCAATGCATTACTCGCGAGGGGCGGCGATGACGGACAGGAAACTCGGCAAGGGCGCGCTGGCGCTGATCTCGGCGCTGGCGGTGGCCGCGCCGGTCGCGATGGTGGCGACCCCCGCCTCGGCCTATGTCTTCAGCAACGTGCGGATCGAGGGCAACCAGCGGATCGAACCCGCGACGATCCTGTCCTATCTGGACCTGCCGCGCGGTCAGGATGTTTCGGCCGGGGCGCTGAACGACGCCATGCAGCGGCTCCAGAACTCGGGGCTGTTCGAGACGGTCGAACTGGTGCCCTCGGGCGGCACGCTGGTGGTGCGGGTGACGGAATATCCCACCATCAACACCGTCGCCTTCGAGGGCAACAGGCGGCTCAAGGACGAGAACCTGTCCGAGATCGTCAAGTCGCAGTCGCGCCGGGTCTATTCGCCCGCCCAGGCCGAGGCCGACGCCGCCGCGATCAGCCAGGTCTATGCCTCGCAGGGGCGCCTGGCCGCCCGCGTCGATCCGCGCATCATCCGGCGCGGCAGCAACCAGGTCGATCTGGTCTTCGAGATCCGCGAGGGCGACGTGACCGAGATCGAGCGCATCGGCTTTGTCGGCAACCGCGCCTTTTCCGACCGCCGGCTGCGCAACGTGCTGCAGACCAAGCAGGCCGGCATCCTGCGCACCTTCATCCGCCGCGACACCTTCGCCCCCGAAAGGGTGCCGCTGGACGAGAAGCTCCTGACCGATTTCTACCGCTCGCGCGGCTATGCCGATTTCCGGGTCCAGGCGGTGGCGCCGGAGCTGGCGCGCGAACGCGACGCCTTCTACATCACCTTCCAGATCTATGAAGGCCCGCGCTATACCTTCGGCACCATCAACACCGTGAGCGAGATCCCCGGCGTCGACGCGGCGGAGTTCGCCGCCCAGAACCGGGTCAAGCGCGGCGCGGTCTACAACCCGACCGACATCGACACCACCATCCGCCGGATGGAGGCGCTGGCGCTGCGCAAGGGGCTGAACTTCGTCAATATCGAGCCGCGCGTCACCCGCAACGAGCGCAACCAGACGCTGGACCTGACCTTTGCCCTGACCCGCGGCCCGCGCGTCTTTGTCGAACGCATCGACATCGAGGGCAACACCACCACGCTGGACGAAGTGATCCGCCGCCAGTTCGCCACCGTCGAAGGCGACCCCTTCAACCCGCGCGAGATCCGCAATTCCGCCGAACGCCTGCGCGCGCTGGGTTATTTTGCCGATGTGCAGGCCGAAAGCCGCCCCGGCTCGACGCCCGAGCAGGTCATCGTCGATGTGAACGTCGAGGAACAGCCGACCGGCAGCCTGAACTTCGGCGTCAGCTATGGCGTGGCCACTGGCGTCGGCTTCAACATCTCGCTGTCGGAAAAGAACTTCCTGGGCCGCGGGCAGCAGGTGGACCTGGCCTTCTCGACCGGCACGGATACGCAAAGCTCGGGCCTGACCTTCGTCGAGCCCTATTTCCTGGGCCGCGACCTGCGCGCGCGGCTCCAGCTCTGGTACAACACCACCGACCGGCTGAACTCCGACTATAATACCCGCACCGTCGGCTTCCTGACCGGGATGGAGTTCCCGGTTTCGGAGAACGGCCGGCTGGAGCTGCGCTACAAGCTCAGCAAGGATACGCTGTTCGACGTCGAGGAGCCGCATATCGACACCGAGACCGACGAGTTTGTCGGATCGTCGCAGATCCTGTTCGACGAGCAGGGCGGCTTCTTTACCTCGGCGCTCGGCTATACCTACAGCTATGACAGCCGGATCGGCGGGCTGGACCCGGTGACCAGCTACCGGCTGCGCGTCGGGCAGGACTTCGCCGGGCTGGGCGGCGATGTGAAATCGGTCACCAGCACGGTTTACGCCGGCGTCGAAAGCCGGGCCTGGCGCGAGAGCGTGACCATGCTGGCCGAGTTCGAGACCGGCGCCGTGCATATGCTGGACGACCAGCAAAGCCGCTTCCTGAACCGCTTCACCGGCAACGGCAAGATTCGCGGCTTCGAGCCGAACGGCTTCGGCCCGCGCGACCTTGCGGCGCCGAACCAGGACGCTCTTGGCGGCAACTATTTCTGGGCACTGCGCACCGAGCTGCAATTCCCGCTGGGCCTGCCCGAGGAATACGGCATCACCGGCGGGCTTTTCGCCGATGCCGGCTCGGTCTGGGGGCTGGACCGCACGGCGGGCACGAATGGGGTCGAGGTTGATGACGGCATGAAGGTCCGCGCCGCGGTCGGTGCCTCGGTCTTCTGGACCACGCCGATCGGGCCGCTGCGTTTCAACTTCGCCAAGGCCCTCAAGAAAGAGGACTATGACGAAGAGCAGTCCTTCGACCTGACGATTTCGACCCGGTTCTGATGGCGGGGGGGCGCGGCATCGCGACGTTGGCGCTGGCCGCCTTGCTGGCGCTACCCTCCGGCGCCCCGGCCCAGCCCGTGCCCGAGCCATCTGCGCCTGGCGACGCGCCGGCCCATGACGTGTCGCCCATCGTCGTCGAGACGCCGCCGTCCAATGGCGCGGCGGTGCTGCCGGTGCTGACGCTGGACCAGGACGCGCTTTACCTGCATTCGCAATGGGGGCAGCGCGTGCAGGCGGATCTGGAGCAGCGCGGGCTCGAGATCGCGGCCGAGAACGACCGGCTGGCCGATCAGTTCGCCACCGAGGAGCAGGAGCTGACGGCGCTGCGCCAAACCCTGCCGCCCGACGAGTTCCGCAAGCGCGCCGATGAGTTCGACAAGCGCGTGGTCGAGGTGCGCCGCGCCCGCGACGCCGCCGCGCGCGCCTTGCAGACCGAGGCCGACGAGGAGCGCCAGGCCTTTTTCCGCGCCGCCTTGCCGGTGCTGGCGGCGCTGATGCGCGAACGGGGCGCGGTGGTGGTGCTGGACCAGCGTGCGATCTTCGTCGCCTCGCAATCCATCGATGTCACCGATGTGCTGATCGACCGCATCAACAGCGAGGTCGGCCCCGGCCCCTTGGCCGAGGAGCCGGAAACGGATGCGGTAGAGCCGACCGAGCCCGCACCGGAAGATGGGCCGGAGCAGGGGATTTCCGAACAGCCCGGGCCTGGGGGCGCGGAGCCGGCAATGCCCGGCACCCCGCCCGGCCCGGCGGACGAGTAAGCCGCGCCGGGCCGCTTTGGCAGCCTTGGACCTCGCCGCTAGCCGACTCGGCGGTCGAGATCGCCGATCCGCTCCGTCAACAGCGCGAAGAACGCCTCGGCCTCGACATCGCGGATGAAGGTGGCGTTGGGCGTCCGCCCGCTGACCCGCCACCAGTCGGCGACGGTCATGCCCAGAGTATATTCGCCCTGCGTCTCGATCTCGACATTGATATAGCGGCCGGTGAACAGTTCGGGCCGCAGCAGCCAGGCGATGGTGCAGGGGTCGTGCAGCGGCGCGCCGTGGCTGCCGTATTTCTCGCGGTCGTAGCGTTCGAAGAAATCGGTCCAGCTGGCCACCGCCTGGCCGACCCGGCCCATGGCGCGCATGCCTTCGACCCAGGCGCGGCTGGTCAGGGCGCGATGCGTCACGTCCAGCGGCATCACCGTCAGCGGCGCGCCGCTGGCAAAGACCAGCTTCGCCGCCTCTGGGTCGACATAGATGTTGAACTCGGCGGTGGGGGTGATGTTGCCGACCTCGAAATAGGCACCGCCCATCAGCACGATCTCCTGCACGCGCGGGATGATGTCGGGCGCGCGCTGGAAGGCGGTGGCGATGTTGGTCAGCGGGCCGATGGGAACCAGCGTGACGCTGCCCGGTTTCTCGCGGCGCAGCGTCTCGATCAGGAAATCGACGGCATGGTCGGGGGCGGGCGGCATGCTCGGCTCGGGCAGGGTGACGCCGTCGAGCCCGGTCTTGCCATGCACATGCTCGGCGGTGACCAGCCTGCGTTGCAGCGGCGCGTCGCAGCCGGCATGGACCGGCATGTCCGGGCGGCCGGCCAGTTCGCAGATCATTCGGGCGTTCCGCTCGGTGTGATGCAGCGGCACGTTGCCGGCCACCACGCTGAGCCCCAGCACCTCGATCTCGGGGCTGGCCAGCGCCAGCAGGATGGCGACGGCGTCGTCCTGGCCGGGGTCGGTGTCGATGATGATCTTGCGCGCCATGGGTTTCCCTTTGCTGCGTTTCCCGGGGCAGGGAAGCCCGGCCGGACGCGGGATGCAAGCCCTCTAGCCGTCGGCCGGCCGCAGATGGGTGATGCCCGCAGCCGCGGCGCGCGCCAGCGCCGGATCCAGCGACATGACCACATATTCGCCGCGCCGCCACAGCTCGGCCATGTCGTCGTAATGGCGCGAGAAGGGATGGCCGGACTGGCCGGTCGAGATGATGAAGACCGAACTGTCGGGATCGGCGAGGTCATAGACCCCGCGATAGGCGGCGCCGGTCACGTTCAGCCAGGGATTGCGGCCATGGCCCAGGAAACCGGCATGCGCGATGGTCGATTCGCCCCCCGAGGTCGACTGGATCACGTTCACGATATAGGAGATGCCGCGCATGTCTCCCAGCGCCGGGTGGACATGGCGGGCGCGGTGCAGGTCGCCCCAGCGCCAGCTGGCGAGGTCGGGCCCGAAGCGCGCCACCAGGTCCAGCAGCGCGGCGTCCAGAGCCTGCCGTGCGATCTGGGTGCAGGTCTCGACCGGCGCGGATTGGCGGATGTCGCACCAGGCCGAGGCGCCATTCGCGTCGCGGAACACCCGGTCGATGAAATCGGGGTAAAGCTCGGTCAGCGCGTCGGCGAGCGGGCCGAGGTCGTCGCGCACCAGCCGGTCCTGCAAGGCGCGCATCCAGGCGGCATAGATCAGCGGCTCGGGCAGGTGCTCGCTCATGGCACCGTCCCAATTGGCCAGCAGCGCCAGCGCGTCCTGGCGCAGCCGCTCGGGCGTGCCCTGGGCGGCGGGCTCGCCGGTGAACCACAGTTCGGCTCCGACCAGCGGCAGCAGGGCCCGGGCGACCGGGCTGACGATGTCGGTCTGCGCGGCGATGAAACTGTCGCGCGAATGCACCTCGCGCGAGTCGATCAGGTGGCGCAGCCGGTTCAGCCGGTAGCCGTCGCTCCAGTCATGGCCCAGCCCGCCCGCACCCGGCAGCGCCGCGCCGGTCGCGGCCACGATGCCGCTGTCGGGGCTCAGTTCGGTCAATCCGGCGGGGGCGGGGCTGAGCCCCTGCCAGCGGTTCTGCACCAGCCAGCCCGGCGCAGGCATGCGGCCCGCCGTCTGATGGCCGGCCGGGCGATGCGGCACGGCCCCGGCCAAGACCTGGCCTACGCCCCGCCCGTCGGCCAGCGTCACCGTCACGGCAGGGGCGATCATCTCGCGCAGCGCCTCGGCCGCCGCCTGGCGGTCCTGGGCCCGCATCAGCCCGATCAGAGCCGTCATGCTGCGGTCGTTGCCATAGCCGCCGGTCCAGGACAGCGCTGCGACATGGCCGGCCGGCAGGATGGTGGCAAGGTCCAGATGCGCGGCGGGGATGACCGGGCCGTTCTCGGTCTCGCGCAGGGTGATGGTCTGCGGCTCGGCGCCGCGGATGCGCAGGGTCTCGCGCCGCGTGGCGAACTCGGTCCAGCCGTTCGCGCCGCGATAGCGGTTGGGGTCGCCGGGCTGCACCTCCTCGATATAGAGGTCCTGATCGTCGATCTGCGCCGGGGTGATACCCCAGGCGAGGCTGGTGTTGCGCCCCGACAGCACGGCGGGAATGCCGGGGATGGTGCCGCCGATCACCCCGCCCGAGCCCAGCTCGATCCGCGCCAGATACCACAGGCCCGGCGCGGTCAGCGCGAATTGCGGATCATTGGCCAGCAGCGCGCCGCCCGCCGCCGTGCGCCCGGCCGCGGCGGCGAAGCCATTGGCCGAGGCTCCGGCCGCCGGCGCCAGATAACCGGCCAGTGTCGCGGTCCAGTCCCGCGGCCCGGCGCCGCGTTCCGGCGCGGCGAAGCGGGTGCCGGGAAACAGGCCGGCATAGGCCGACAAGGGCGGCTCGCCGCGCATGGCGACCAGATCCTGCCCGCGCTCGGGCGCGGCCAGCGACAGCCGGGCCCGCAGCACTTCGTGGCGCAGCTGCACGGTGGACGAGGCGGCCAGCAGCTTCAGGATCGCCAGCGAATCCGCCGGTTCCCAATAGGCGATGTCCTCGGGATAAAGAAAGAATTCCGGCGCCCCGCGCCCGCGTGCGCCCAGATTGACCTGCTCGATCCAGGCATTAACCCCTTCGGCATAGGCCTCCAGTGCCTCCAGCACCTCGGGGTCCTGCGCCTCGAGCGAGGCACGAGCATTGCGGTAAAGCCCCAGCCGGCGCGCCAGGTCGTCGGCGGGCAGAGCGCCCATGCCATAGATCTCGGCCAGCCGGCCCTGCGCCGCACGGCGCAGCACGGTCATCTGGAACAGCCGGTCCTGCGCATGGGCAAGGCCGAGCGCGAAGAACACGTCGCGGTCGCTTTCGCCGAAGATATGCGGCACGTCCTCGGTCGTGCGCACGATCTCGACCGGCGCCGAGATGCCGCGCACCGCATAGCTGCCGTCATAGTCGGGCAGCGAGCGGATGGCGAAATACCAGGCCAGCGTCACCAGCGCCAGGGTCAGCAGGATCAGCCCGACCGTCAGGCGCACAAGCCAGCGGAAAAGTGTCACCATGAAAAGGCACGGTCCCGAGCTTGGGCGCGAGAGGTTGACCCCCGCGCCGAGTGATGAAATTCATCGGGGTGAATAGGACAGGGCGCGGGCCGGATCAACGCGCCTTTCGACTCGAGGGAGAGAATCTGATGGCGCGCGTGGCTTTTCTGGGACTGGGGGTGATGGGCTTTCCGATGGCGGGGCATCTGGCCGCCGCCGGGCATGAGGTCGCGGTCTGGAACCGCAGCCCCGCCAAGGCCGAGGCCTGGGCCGCGCGTCACAAGGGCCGCGTGGCCGCCACCGCCCGCGAGGCGGCCGAAGGTGCGGAGTTCGTCATGGCCTGCGTCGGCAATGACGACGACCTGCGTCAGGTCTGTCTGGGCGAGACGGGCGCCTTTGCGGGCATGGGCAAGGGGGCGGTCTTCGTCGATCACACCACGGTCTCGGCGGCGGTGACGCGGGAACTGTCGGCTCAGGCCGCAGAATCCGGGCTGGGTTTCGTTGATGCGCCGGTTTCGGGAGGGCAGGCGGGGGCCGAGAACGGCCAGCTTTCCGTGATGTGCGGCGGCGCCCCCGCCGATTACGCCCGGGCCGAGCCGGTGATCGCCGCCTATGCCAAGATCTGCAAGCTCATGGGCCCCTCGGGCGCGGGGCAGCTGACCAAGATGTGCAACCAGATCGCCATCGCCGGGCTGGTGCAGGGCCTGTCGGAATCGTTGCATTTCGCCGAAAAGGCCGGGCTGTCGATCCCCGAGGTGGTAGAGGTCATCAGCCAGGGCGCCGCCGCCAGCTGGCAGATGCAGAACCGTCACCAGACCATGGCCGAAGACCGCTTCGATTTCGGCTTTGCGGTGGACTGGATGCGCAAGGACCTGGGCATCTGCCTGGCCACGGCCAACGAGACCGGCGCCAGCCTGCCGGTGACGGCGCTTGTCGATCAGTTCTACAAGGAGGTGCAGGCCATGGGCGGCGGGCGCTGGGACACCTCGTCGCTGATCGCGAGGCTGCGCCGGTGACGCCCCCGCTTGCCAAGGGCGCCGGGATCGCGCTATCAGCCGGCATGGGGGCGGTTAGCTCAGTTGGTAGAGCGTCTCGTTTACACCGAGAATGTCGGGGGTTCGAGTCCCTCACCGCCCACCATCTCCCCCGAGGCCGGTCATGAGCGGAACCCTGTCCAGCCTGCGCGTCGTCGAGATCGCCGGCATCGGCCCGACGCCTTTTGCCGCCATGTGGCTTGCCGACCATGGTGCCCAGGTGATCCGCATCGCCCGGCCCGGCTCACCGCAGATCTTTCCGATGAAGCGGGACGTGCTGGACCGCGGCCGCGACTGGTTGGAGCTGGACCTGAAATCGCCCGAAGGCCGGGAACTGGCGCGTGACCTGATCTTGCGTGCCGATGCGCTGATCGAGGGCATGCGCCCCGGCGTGATGGAGCGGCTGGGCCTCGGCCCAGGGGATTTCCCGGAAAACCCGCGGCTGGTCTATGGCCGGATGACCGGCTGGGGGCAGACCGGCCCGCTGGCGCATTCGGCCGGTCACGACCTGACCTATCTGGCGATCACCGGCGCGCTTTCCGCCATCGGTCCGGCGGACCATCCCGTCCCGCCGCTGAACCTGGTCGGCGATTTCGCAGCCGGCTCGATGTATCTGGTCTCGGGAATGCTGGCGGCGATCCTGCATGCGCGCGAGACCGGCCGGGGGCAGGTCGTCGATGCCGCCATCACCGACGGGGTGGCGCATCTGATGGCGATGATCTCGGGGCTGCGCGTCAACGGGCTCTGGCGCGACGAGCGCCAGGCGAACCTGCTGGACGGCGGCGCGCCCTATTACAGCTGTTATCCCTGCGCCTGCGGCGGCTTCCTGGCCGTCGCCGCCATCGAGCCGCAGTTCTGGGCCGAATTGGTCCGGCGGCTGGGCCTGTCCGAGGCCGAGTTGCCCGACCGCGCCGATCCGGCGAACTGGGCCGCGCTGCGCCAGATCCTGGCCGCGCGCATCGCCAGTCGCAGCCGCGACGACTGGGCGGCCAGGCTGGAGGGGACGGATGCCTGCGCCGCGCCGGTGCTCTCCATTGCCGAGGCCCCGCAGCATCCGCATAACCGCGCGCGCGGCACCCATCTGGGGGACGATCCTCGGCCCGCGCCGCTTTTGTCGCGCAACCCGGGCAGCCTGCGCGAGGGAGGGCGGATCACGGTCGAGGCGGCGCGCGATCTGTGGCGCTGAGCCGCCATTTCGGTTGACTTGCCCGCCCGAATCCGCGATATACCCGCGACCGGCCGGGCGCATGTCCGTTGCCGGCATCATATTTTGAATTTCACCCAGGCAAAGGGTGCGCTGTCCGAAGGCGGGGCCTGGCCCCGGCAACACCTGCAAGCAGGGGCCAAAGGACGCGGCAGAGCAAGGAAAGACGGAATGTTCGCAGTTCTCAAGACGGGCGGCAAGCAATACCGGGTTCAGGCCGGTGACGTGCTGCGCGTCGAAAAGCTGAACGCCGAAGCCGGCGACAAGGTCCAGTTCAACGACGTGCTGATGATCGGCTCGGCCGTCGGCGCGCCGCTGGTTGCCGGCGCGGCCGTGCAGGCCGAGGTCATCGACACCATCAAGGCCGACAAGGTCATCACCTATGTCAAGCGTCGCCGCAAGCATTCGTCGCAGCGCACCCGTGGCCACCGCCAGCAGCTGACGCTGGTCCGCATCACGGATCTGCTTGAAAAAGGCGGCGACAAGACCGATGTGAAACCGGCCGTTGGCGCCCGCACCAAGCTTGATGCGGCCGCGCAACCGGCGAAAGCCAAGAAGTCGAAAGCCGAAGCCTCGGCCGAAGACGCCAACTGAGGCAGAAGGAGACTGAGCCATGGCACATAAGAAAGCAGGCGGTTCGTCCCGCAACGGCCGCGATTCGGCCGGTCGTCGTCTCGGCGTGAAGCTCTATGGCGGCCAGCAGGCCGTTGCCGGCAACATCATCGTGCGTCAGCGCGGTACCACCTGGTGGCCGGGCCAGAACGTCGGCATGGGCCGCGACCATACCCTGTTCGCGCTGGCCGACGGTCAGGTGACCTTCAAGAAGGGTCTCAAGGGCCGCACCTATATTTCCGTGCTTCCCGCAAATCTCGAGGCCGCCGAGTAAGCCGATATTAACACTCGGGTGCTAAAAGGGGATCGGCAAGGCCGGTCCCCTTCGCGTTTTCAGGATCCGCACCCATATGATTGCGAGTAATTGGGGGAGAATAGTGACATGAACGAATTGATTTCCTCGGATGCGCGGCAGATCGAGATCGCGACCGAGCGCTTCGTCCTGCGCCCGCTTCGGGCATCGGATGCCGGGCTCATCGCGCATTACACCGCCGACCGACGCGTGGCCGAGGGAACCCGTTCGATCCCGCACCCTTTGCCGCCGGGCGCATCCGAAGCCTATGTCCGCCGCGCCATGTCGGCCGAGCGGGACGAGGATGTCTGGGCCATCGACGGCTCTGCCAACAAGCTGGCCGAGGTTCTGGGGGTGGTCTCGCTGACGCGGATCGACCGGGAACAATCCGAGCTCGGCTTCTGGATCGGCGCGGGATTCTGGAACACCGGTTTCGCGACCGAGGCGGTCTCGGCCTTGGTCGAGGCCAATCCGCACGGTTCGCGCACGCTGTTTGCCGAGGCGTTCCAGGACAATCCCGGCTCGGCCCGGGTGCTCACCAATTGCGGCTTCGAGTATCTCGGCGATGCGGAAAGCTGGTCGGTGGCGCGCGAGGCGCGGGTGCCGACCTGGACCTATCTGCGCAAGATGGCTTGAGCGGACCGCAGCCGCCGGCATCCCGAGAAAGCCCGCATGGATCGTGCGGGCTTTTTCCGGTAAGAACGGCCCTATGTCACCGGCCAAGGATGGTGCCCTCACCATGAGGGTTGGCGCCCCGCTGGCGGACAGGGTGATACGGCAACGTCGCCATGAGCATTTGAGGAACGAAAAAGACGACTGCGGCACCGCGATCTTCTTCGTTCCTCAAATACTCATGACGCAGCTGCGCCGCCGATACGTTGCCGGGGTTCCCTGGCGCAGCCGAACCTCGGACGCCGCGTGTCAGCGCCGCAGCGAGACCGCATTGCCTGCGCCGGTGATCACCACCTCGCGCAGATCTGCCAGGGCGGCGTTGGGAATGGTCAGCGCGACCGTCACCGTATCGCTGGCGGGGTGGGGGGGATTGGCGGCGGCGAAGGTGTCCGGCAAGGGCGGCTTGCCGACAAGGCGCAGGCGCAGCACGCCGCTTGCGTCCGGACGGATGCGTCCCTTCGGCATGGGCACCTCGGTCACCAGCGCCACATCCCACCAGCCCTTGCTGCCGGCCAGCCCGGTCACGACCAGCATCCGTCCTTCATAAAGCGGTTCCCATTTCGCGCCGGTGACCTGGGCCAGCGGCAGGCGTCCGTCCTGGACCGTGGTCGGATAGCCGCCCTCGGGCTCCAGCGTCTGCTGCTGGGCGGTGCCGCCGCCGAACCAGCGGAACGGGTTCAAGCTGCTGTCGCCCAGGCGACCGCAGCCGGCCAGCACCAGCATCGCACAGGCAAGAGTGCCCAAGGTTCCTGACCGCATGAAGGCTGCCCCCGTTTTCCCAAGTCTTTGCCGCAGTGATAGGCCAAGTCGGGCGGGCGCGAAAGCCTCTTTGACCTTGCGGCCCCATCGCGCTATGCCAGGGGCCCCCGACGCAAGAGGATGCCCCCGATGGCCACGCCCGCCTTTGAAGAAATCGCCGAGACCTTCGATTTCCTGGAGGACTGGGAGGAGCGCTATCGCCATGTCATCGAACTGGGCAAGGCGATGCCGCCGATGGACCCATCCTTGCAGGTGCCTGCCACCAAGGTCGAGGGCTGCGCCAGCCAGGTCTGGATCATGCCCCGGATCGAAGGCGGCCGTTTCGACTTCCAGGGCGACAGCGATGCGCTGATCGTGCGCGGGCTGATCGCCATCCTGCACGCGCTTTATTCCGGCGTGCCGCTGCGCGAGGTGTCGGCGATCAATGCCAGCGCCGAGCTTGGCCGGCTGGGGCTGGAGGAACATCTGTCGGCGCAACGCTCGAACGGCCTGCGCGCCATGGTCGAGCGCATCCGGATCCTGGCTGCGGCAGCCTGAAGCCCGGCCTGAACTCAGCCGCCGCGCCGGTGCGAGATCCAGCCGCCGCCCAGCACGCGGCTGCCCTCGGTGGCATAGAACACGCAGGCCTGGCCGGGGCTGACGCCTTCTTCCGGGGCCAGCAGTTCGACCTCGGCGCGCCTGTCGCCCGTCACGCGCAGGATCGCTGGGCGCGGCGGCCGGGTCGAGCGGATGCGGGCGGCAATGGCAATCTCGCCCTCGAAGGGCTCGTCGCCCAGCCAGTTCACCTCAGTCACCGGCACAATCTTCGTGGCCAGCGCCTGCTTGGGGCCGACGACGACGCGCCGCGTCTCCGGCTCCAGCCGCACGACATAGAGCGGATCGCCCAGGCCGCCGATGCCCAGGCCGCGGCGCTGGCCGATGGTGTAATGGATCACGCCGCGATGCGTGCCCAGCACATTGCCGTCCAGATCCACGATCTCGCCCGGATCGGCGGCGCCGGGACGCAGCTTTTCGATCACGCTGGCATAATCGCCATTCGGCACGAAGCAGATGTCCTGGCTGTCCGGCTTGTCGGCGACCGCCAGCCCGTATTGCGCCGCCAGCGCCCGGGTCTCGGCCTTGCTGGCCAGTCCCCCCAGCGGAAAGCGCAGGAAATCCAGCTGCTCTTGGGTGGTCGAGAACAGGAAATAGCTCTGGTCGCGGGCGGGATCGGCGGCCATGTGAAGCTCTGCGCCCTGGGCTCCGTCGAAGCGGCGGATGTAATGGCCCGTGGCCATGCAATCCGCGTCCAGCTCTCGCGCGGTCTGCAAGAGGTCGCGGAACTTCACCCGCTCGTTGCAGCGGATGCAGGGCACCGGGGTGGCGCCGGCCAGATAGGCGTCGGCGAATTCCTCGATCACCGATTCGCGGAACCTGTTCTCGTAATCCAGCACGTAATGCGGGAAGCCGATACGCTCGGCCACGCGGCGGGCGTCGTGGATGTCCTGCCCGGCACAGCAGGCGCCCTTTTTCGCCAGCGCCGCGCCATGGTCGTAAAGCTGCAAGGTCACGCCGATCACGTCATAGCCTTGGGCGGCCAGCATCGCGGCGACCACGGAACTGTCCACGCCGCCCGACATGGCGACGACCACGCGCGTCTGCGCCGGAGGCTTGGCAAAGCCCAGCGAATTCACGGTCGAATCTGGCGCGGCATGGCGCAGAGAAGTGCTTGGCGCTGTCATGGATCGTCCTTTCGCGGGGCGCGCGCTGCTTTGGCCCCGCAGTTCCCGACATTTATAGGTAAAATCCGGCAATTCTCAAGGGCAGCGGGCAGAAAACCCTGCGCGACTTCACCTCGGCTTAAGAACTCTGCGGCATAAGGATCCAGGGAGAACAAGGGCTTGCCGATGTTTTTGAAGAAAACCCCCGGTCCGCGTACCGTGATCCTGCCCGATGGCAGCATTCTGACCCAGGCCGACCTGCCGGAACCGCAGACCCGCTGGGTGGCCAGTCGCAAGGCTGCGGTGGTCGATGCCGTGCATTACGGCCTTCTAACCCGGGACGAGGCGATTCGCCGCTATGGCCTGACCGAGGAAGAACTCGACGCCTGGGCCAACGCCTTTCGCCGGCATGGGCGCAACGCGCTGAAAATCACGCAGCTGCAAAGATTTCGGCAACCTTAGATTGATACATATTTGATGAATAAGCCGGTAACGTGATATTAACCTTTTGCGGAGACATTTTGCCAGTATCCTGGTTAGCAAGGGGAAATATCATGCGAATCCTTTTGGTCGAGGATGATCCGACCACGGCGCGCAGCATCGAGTTGATGTTGACGAATGCGAGTTATAACGTTTACCGCACCGACATGGGAGAGGAGGGCATCGACCTCGCCAAGCTCTATGACTACGACCTGATCCTGCTGGATCTGGACCTGCCGGACATGCACGGCATGGAGGTGCTGCGCCAGATCCGCATGTCCCGCATCGACACGCCGATCCTGATCCTGACCGGTTCGGATGATACCGAAAGCAAGCTGCGCGGCTTCGGCTTCGGTGCCGACGACTACATGACCAAGCCCTTCAACCGGGATGAGCTGGTCGCCCGGATCCAGGCCATCATCCGGCGGTCCAAGGGGCACAGCCAGTCGGTGATCCGCACCGGCGAGATGGTGGTGAATCTCGACGCGCGCTCGGTCGAGGTCGGCGGGCGGCCGGTCAACCTGACCGGCAAGGAATACCAGATCCTCGAACTCCTGAGCCTGCGCAAGGGCACGACGCTGACCAAGGAGATGTTCCTGAACCATCTTTATGGCGGCATGGACGAGCCCGAGTTGAAGATCATCGACGTCTTCGTCTGCAAGCTGCGCAAGAAGCTCGCTGCCGCGATGAACGGCGAGAGCCATATCGAGACGGTCTGGGGCAGGGGCTATGTCCTGCGCGATCCGGTGGCCGAGCTTCAGAACGCCGAGCGCATGGCCCTGCGCGCCTGACCGGGCCGGGCGGCCGGGTGCTGGACAATCCGGCCCCGGCCCCGGTATCACCTTTCCC
Source organism: Paracoccus sp. MKU1 (assembly GCF_001447385.1). Lineage (GTDB taxonomy): Bacteria > Pseudomonadota > Alphaproteobacteria > Rhodobacterales > Rhodobacteraceae > Paracoccus. The sequence goes on from NZ_LLWQ01000033.1 coordinate 29,492, forward strand.
CGGATCATGGCCCGCAAGGGCCAGCAGGCAGGCGGAGGGCAGGATGGCCGGAGAAGACGAGGATCAGGCTGTTCCGGCAGCGGAAGCAGCCCTGCCACCGGTCTCCGGTCTGGACGCCAAGGCAGCGGCCGCCGAGCACGCGCGGCTGAGCGACGTGGTGGCGCGCGCCAACCTGGCCTATTATCAGGAAGACGCGCCCTTCATCAGCGACGCGGAGTATGACGCCAGCAAACGCCGGCTGGAAGAGATCGAGGCGTATTTTCCCGAGCTTGCGCATGAGGCGAGCCCGACGGAGCAGGTGGGGGCCGCGCCCGACACGCGCTTTGCCAAGATCCCGCATCGCCTGCCGATGCTGTCGCTGGAAAACGGCTTCACCGAGGGCGACGTCGAATCCTTCGTGCAGCGGGTGCGCTCGTTCCTGAACCTTGCCGCCGGCGCGGCGCTGGAAATCACCGCCGAGCCGAAGATCGACGGGCTGTCGCTGTCCCTGCGCTATGAGGGCGGACGGCTGGTCCAAGCCGCCACCCGCGGCGACGGCGCCGTGGGCGAGAACGTCACCGCCAATGCGCGCACCATTGCCGACATTCCCGAGCGGCTTGCCGGCGACGACTGGCCCGAGGTGCTGGAGATCCGCGGCGAGGTCTACATGTCGCACGCGGATTTCGAGGCGCTGAACCGGTCCGACAGCGGCCGGGTCTTTGCCAACCCGCGCAACGCGGCGGCAGGCTCGCTGCGCCAGCTCGACCCCGCGGTGACGGCGGCGCGGCCGCTGCGTTTCTTCGCCTATGCCTGGGGCGAGGTCAGCGCGCCCTTCGCCGACACGCAGATGGAAGCGGTGCGGCGCATGCAGGATTTCGGCTTTCAGACCAATCCGCTGACCCGGATCTGCACCTCGGTCCAGGACATGCTGGCCGCCTGGGCCGAGATCGAGCAGATGCGCGCGACGCTCGGCTATGACATCGACGGCGTGGTCTACAAGGTCAACGACCTAGGCTATCAGGCGCGGCTCGGCATGCGCTCGACCACGCCGCGATGGGCCCTGGCGCACAAGTTCCCGGCTGAGCGCGCCTGGACCCGCCTGGAAGCCATCGACATCCAGGTCGGCCGCACCGGCGCGCTGAGCCCGGTGGCGCGGCTGCATCCGGTGACGGTGGGCGGCGTGGTGGTCTCGAACGCCACGCTGCACAACGAGGATTACATTGCCGGCCGTGGTGCCGATGGCAGCGAGATCCGCGGCGGCAAGGACATCCGCATCGGCGACTGGGTCGAGGTCTATCGCGCCGGCGACGTGATTCCCAAGGTCGCCGACGTTGACCTGGCCAAGCGGCCGTCCGAGGCGGTGCCCTACGTATTCCCCGACACCTGCCCGGAATGCGGCTCGCCCGCCATCCGGGAAGAGGGCGACTCGGTCCGGCGCTGCACCGGCGGGTTGATCTGCCCGGCGCAGGCGGTCGAAAAGCTGCGCCATTTCGTCTCGCGCGCCGCCTTCGATATCGAAGGGCTGGGTGCCAAGCTGGTCGAGGAGCTGTTCCGCGACGGCTGGATTGCCGAGCCGGCCGACATCTTCACCCTGCAGGACCGCTATGGTCCCGGCCAGCTGACCCAGCTGAAGAACCGCGAGGGTTGGGGCGAGAAAAGTGCCGCCAGCCTGTTCCAGGCCATCGAGAAGCGGCGCGAGATCCCGCTGGCGCGGCTGCTTTTCGCGCTCGGCATCCGCCATGTCGGCGAGGTTGCGGCCCAGGATCTCGCCCGTCATTACGGCAGCTGGGAGGCGCTGGAGGCCGCGCTGGACACCGCGCGACCGGCGGCGGTCGCGCATCGCCTGGCCGAAGAGGCAGCCCAGGCCGAGCGCGCGGCGGCTGCGGCCGAAGGTCGCCGCGCCCGTCCCTCCGAGGCCCGCGCCACCGCGCTGGCGCAGGTCGATCTGCCCGAGGAGGCGGCAAACGCCTGGGCCGGCCTGATCGCCGCCGACGGCATCGGCCCGGTGCTGGCCATGTCGCTGTCGGACGCCTTCGCCAATGCGCGCGAGCGGGCGGCGATAGACCGGCTGGTCGTGCATCTGACCCCGCTGCCGCCCGAGAAGCGCGCCACCGACAGCGCCATCACCGGCAAGACCCTGGTCTTTACCGGCACGCTGGAAAAGATGACCCGGGCCGAGGCCAAGGCGCGGGCCGAGGCGCTTGGCGCCCATGTCGCGGGCTCGGTCTCGGCCAAGACCGACCTGCTGATCGCCGGGCCGGGGGCCGGGTCAAAGGCGAAGAAGGCGGCCGAGCTTGGCATCAAGGTCATCGACGAGGACGAATGGCTGGCGATCGCCCGGGGGTGACGCCGGGTCGCCCGCCGGCGCTGTTCCCGCTGTTCGCGGGGGTCGAGACGCTGCCGGGCGTCGGGCCGCGCGCGGCCGAGGCCTTTGCCCAGATGGGCGTGACGCGACTGCGCGACCTGATCCTGACCCTGCCGCATTCCGGCATTCGCCGCCGCCGCATCGCCCGGCTGGCCGAGGCCCGCCCGCCCGAGATCGTCACCGTGGCGATCACCGTGCAGCGCCACAGCCCGCCCACGGCCAAGGGCCGGCCCTGGCGGGTGCATTGCTCGGACGGCAGCGCCGATCTGCAACTGGTTTTCTTCCATCCGCGCAAGGACTGGATCGAGAGCCAGCTGCCGGCCGGCGCGCGGCGGCTGGTCTCTGGCAAGATCGAGCTGTTCGACGGCATGGCGCAGATGGTGCATCCCGACCATATCGGTGCCGAGGGCTCGGACCCGCCGCCGGATTTCGAGCCGGTCTATCCGCTCTCCGGCCGGCTGACGCAGGGCGTGGTGCAAAAGGCGGTGCAGGCGGCGATGACACGGCTGCCGCAGGCGGGGGAATGGATCGACGCCTCGGTCCAGGCGCGCGAGGGCTGGCCGGCTTGGGCCGAGGCGCTGGCCCGCGCCCATGCGCCCGAAGGGCCGGCCGGCCTGTCGCCGACTGATCCGGCCCGGGCGCGGCTGGCCTATGACGAGCTGTTTGCGCATCAGATGACGCTGGCGCTCTTGCGCCGCGACCGGCGGCGGCAGGCGGGGTTGGCCACGCAGGGCGACGGGCATCTGCGCGACAAGGTGCTGGCCGGGCTGCCCTGGCCGCCGACCGGGGCGCAGCGCCGCGCGGTCGAGGAGATCGCCGCCGACATGGCCGCGCCGCGGCGGATGAACCGGCTGCTCCAGGGCGATGTCGGGGCCGGCAAGACGCTGGTCGCCTTCCTCGCGCTGCTGGTCGCGGTCGAGGCGGGGGGGCAGGGCGTGCTGATGGCCCCGACCGAGATCCTTGCCCGCCAGCATTTCCGCGCGCTGGAGCCGCTGGCGCGGCTGGCCGGCATCCGGCTGGAGGTGCTGACCGGCCGCGACAAGGGCGACGCGCGCGCCAATATCCTGGCCGACCTGGCCGAGGGGCGGATCGACATCCTGGTCGGCACCCATGCGGTGATCCAGAAAACCGTCGCGTTCCACGACCTGCGGCTGGCCATCGTCGATGAGCAGCACCGGTTCGGCGTCAACCAGCGCATGGAGCTGGGTGCCAAGGGTGGGCATCAGCCGCCCGACATGCTGGTGATGACGGCGACGCCGATCCCGCGCTCGCTGGCGCTGGCGCAATTCGGCGACATGGACCTGTCGGTGCTGGACGAGAAGCCGGCGGGGCGGCAGCCGATCCGCACCACGGTGATCTCGGATGCGCGCATGGGCGAGGTGGTGGAGCATCTGGCCCGGGCGCTCGACGGCGCGGCACGGGCCTATTGGGTCTGCCCGCTGGTCGAGGAGAGCGAGGCCGTGGACCTGACCGCAGCCGAGGCGCGCTTCCAGGAGCTGCGGGCGCGGTTCGGCGAGCAGGTGCGGCTGGTCCACGGCCAGATGCCGCCCGACGAGCGCGACACCGCCATGGCCGATTTCGCCGCCGGCCGGGCGCGCATCCTGGTCGCGACCACGGTGATCGAGGTCGGCGTGGACGTGCCCGAGGCGACGATCATGGTGATCGAACGGGCCGAAAGCTTCGGCCTGGCGCAATTGCACCAGCTGCGCGGCCGGGTGGGGCGTGGCTCGGGTGCCTCGAGCTGCCTGCTGATGTATCACGAGCCGCTGTCGGAAACCGGGCGGCGGCGTCTGTCGATCCTGCGCGAGACCGAGGACGGCTTTCGCATCGCCGAGGAGGATCTGGCGATGCGCGGCGCCGGCGACGTGATCGGCACGGCGCAATCCGGCCTGCCGCGCTTCCGCATCGCCGATCTGGAGCGCCAGGCCGGGCTGATGGCGCTGGCGCGCAAGGATGCGCAGAGCTTCCTGGAGCGCGACCCGGCGATGGAGAGCGAACGCGGCCAGGCCGTGCGGCTGCTCTTGTGGCTGATGGAACAGGACCGTGCCATCCGCCTGATCGCCGCCGGCTAGCTCGTCTCGGCGTTCATTCGTCCGCGGGACGAGGGCGCGGATTGCGATGACTGCGGTGAAGCGGCTGTCTGTCCAGCGATATCGGGTTGCGATGCCCAGGCGGCCTCCTGGCCGAGGACGCGTCCTGATGCGGCCGTTGCAGGCCGGTTCTGCGCAACCGGCTTGGCGCTCCCGGATAATGGCGCGCCATTCGGATGAGGAGAGGGTGAGATGCCGAACAAAGCCACAGTCAGGGGCGTGCTGATGGATGCGACGCTGGCGCCGATCGCGGCGGGCAAGATCGTCGCGACGCTTCAGGGCTCGGACATATTCGACGGCGGCGTGCGGGTGGTGACGCAGAAGGTCGAGGCGACGACCGACGCGCAGGGCCGCTGGTCGCTGGAGCTGATCGTGAACGGCGAGGGCGAGCGGGCGGGCACGACCTGGAGCCT
>NZ_LLWQ01000034.1 GCF_001447385.1 Paracoccus sp. MKU1
GGTCTGCATCCCGGGCCGGAAGTCTCGCAAGAAGGCGGTGAAATACGACAAGAGGCGCTACAAACGGCGCAACCGCATCGAGATCATGTTCGGCCGCCTGAAGGATTGGCCAATCGTCGGGAAAACAGTCCCCCGGACTGTTTTCTGATCCTCCTCATACGTCGCGACCCGATACGACCGGTGCCCGGAAACCTTCTTCTCTGCGATCATGCTAGCCGCAACCGTCTTGTTCTGGCTGTGAAACTCAATGAGCCTGGACGCTAAGTCGAAGTGAGTGCAGTGGTAAGCCCTTCACTGCTTCATTTCCGGCACATCCCCCACGATCGACAGCTCCGCTCCCGTCGCCGCTTCAATCTCCCTCACTGAAACACCGGGCGCACGTTCGCGAAGCGTGAGGCCCTCGGGGGTCGGCTCCATCACCGCAAGCTCCGTCACGATCAACGTCACGGGACGTTGCGAGGTCATGGGAAGGCTCAGCTTTTCGACGATCTTCGGCGCCCCTTTCTGGGTGTGGGTCATCGCCACGACCACGCGACGCGCCCCGCTGACAAGGTCCATCGCCCCGCCCATCCCCGGGACCAGCACACCCGGAATCTGCCAATTGGCCAGCCGGCCGCGGCAATCCACCTGCAAGCCCCCAAGCACCGTCATGTCGAGATGACCGCCCCGGATCAGGGCAAACGACATTGCGGAATCGAACGAAACCGCGCCCGGCAAAGCCGAAACGAACGCCCCGCCCGCATCGGTCAGATGCACGTCCTCCATTCCCTCGGGCGGGCGCGCGCCGAAGCCGATGATGCCGTTTTCCGACTGAAAATAGACCCGGACATGGGGCGGCACATATTGTGCCACCATCGTGGGCAAGCCGATGCCCAGGTTGACCAGCGTATTGTCCCGCAACTCGCGGGCGACGCGGCGGGCGATCAGTTCCTTCGCATCCATGCGCTTATCCCTTCACGCGACCCGCGGCCGCTCAAGCAATTGGTCGATCAGGATGCCTGGCGTATGCACGGCATCCGGCGGTAGCACCCCCAGCGGCACGATCTCGTTAGCCTCCGCGATCACCGTTTCGGCGGCCATCGCCATCAGCGGGTTGAAGTTCCGCGCGGTCAGGGAATAGACGAGATTGCCCGCGTAATCTGCGCTGCGAGCCGCGATCAGCGCGATGTCGGCCCTGAGCGCCGGCTCGACAAGGAAATCCCGCCCGCCCACCTGGACGACCTGCCGCCCCTCGGCGGCAAGCGTGCCGAGGCCGGTCGCGGTCAGCACCCCGCCCAGGCCCGCGCCGCCCGCCCGGACCCGCTCGGCCAGGGTGCCCTGCGGGACCAGTTCGACGGCCAGCTTGCCCTCGAGCATCAGCTTCTGCGTCTCGGGATTGGTGCCGATATGCGAAACAATGGCGCGCGCGACGCAGCCCGCGCCGATCAGTTTGCCGATGCCGACGCCGGGGCGGGCGGTGTCGTTGGCGATGACGGTCAGGTCGCGCGCCTGCCGGGCGACCAGCGCGGCGATGGTCCGATGTGGAGAGCCCACACCCATGAAGCCGCCGATCATCACGACAGCCCCGTCCGGCACCAGTTCGGCGGAAGCCGCCGGAGAAATCGTCCTCATTCAGGTCCTCACGATGATACATATGAGTTGAATTCAGTTTCGCCTGCTCAAATTCGATATGAGCCAGGAAAGGCCCTGAACGGCAGGCTTTTGCGGCGCCAGCCGCAAGAGGGGGCGGACAGCCCCCCGCCCTGTCAGCTCAGCCGAGGATGGTCGCCTCGGTCGCGGCGCGCAGCTCGTCCTCGCTCACGCCATCGGCCAGCTCGACGATCTTCAGCCCGCCCGGGACGACGTCCAGCACCCCCAGATTGGTGATGATGCGATTGACCACCGCCTGGCCGGTCAGCGGCAGCGTGCAGGATTTCAGCACCTTCGACTCGCCGTGCTTCGAGGTGTGGTCCATCACCACCACCACCCGGCCGACGCCCGCTACCAGGTCCATGGCGCCGCCCATGCCCTTGACCAGCTTGCCCGGGATCATCCAGTTCGCCAGGTCGCCGTTCTCGGCCACCTCCATCGCCCCCAGGATCGCCATGGCGATCTTGCCGCCGCGGATCATCGCGAAGCTCTCGGCGCTGTCGAAATAGGCGGTCTGCGGCAGCTCGGTCACCGTCTGCTTGCCGGCATTGATCAGGTCCGGATCCTCCTCGCCCTCGTAAGGAAACGGCCCGATGCCCAGCATGCCGTTTTCCGATTGCAGCGTCACATGCACCCCCTCGGGGATGTAGTTCGCCACCAGCGTCGGGATGCCGATGCCGAGGTTCACATACCAGCCGTCCTGCAGCTCCTGCGCGGCCCGCGCCGCCATCCGGTTGCGGTCCCAGCCCTTGATTTCGGCGGCCATCAGACGGTCTCCTTCTTGCCGGTCGTGTCGGAGACGCGCGAACGTGTCGTGCGCTGCTCGATGCGCTTCTCGTGCTGGCCCTGGATCAGCCGATGGACATAGATCCCCGGCAGGTGGATGGCGTCCGGGTCGAGCGAGCCGGTCGGCACGATCTCCTCGACCTCGCAGACGCAGACCCGGCCGCATTTCGCCGCCGGCACGTTGAAGTTGCGCGCGGTCTTGCGGAACACCACATTGCCCGACTCGTCCGCCTTCCAGCCCTTGACGATGGCCAGGTCGGCGACGATGCCGCGTTCCAGGATATAGGTCTCGCCGTCGAAATCGTGATGCTCCTTGCCCTCGGCGATCACCGTGCCGACGCCGGTTTTCGTATAAAAGCCCGGGATGCCGGCGCCGCCCGCCCGCATGCGCTCGGCCAGCGTGCCCTGCGGGTTGAACTCCAGCTCCAGCTCGCCCGAGAGATACTGGCGCATGAACTCGGCATTCTCGCCGACATAGGAGGAGATCATCTTGCGGATCTGCCGCGAGTCCAAGAGCTTGCCCAGCCCGAACCCGTCGACGCCGCAATTGTTGGAGGCGATGGTCAGCTCCCTGGTCCCGGCCTTTAGGATCGCCTCGATCGCGAGTTCCGGGATGCCGCAAAGCCCGAAGCCCCCGGCCGCAATCAGCATCCCGTCCCGCAATACACCGTCAAGCGCGGCGTCCGCGCTGTCGTACTGTTTATTCATATCTGTTTCACATCTGCTTTTGTCATGGAAGGTTGACGCAACCGTGCATTGTCAGACGTGAAGCCCGAGTTCCTCGCTTCGCTTCAGCGCAAAACCCTGCACCAGACGGTCGGCGACCAGAGCCAGCATTGCCATGGCTGCCCCGGCCGCGATGCCAAGACCGACATCGCCCTGCCCCAGCGCCAGGTAGATCTGCTGGCCCAGATCGGTAGTTCCGATCAGCGCCGCGATCACCAGCATCGAAAATGCATAGAGGATGGTCTGGTTCAGCCCCAGCAGGATAACGGGGGTCGCATAAGGAAGCCGCACCTCGGTCAGCAACGCCCGCCCGTTCGCCCCCGAGGATATCGCAGCCTCGATCTGCTCTTCCGGTGTCGAGACCAGGCCCTGGCGGGTGTAGCGGATCATCGGCACCACGGCGTAGGAGCAGATGGCGAGCAGGGCCGAGAACTCCCCGATCTGGAACAACATGAGGACGGGGATCAGGAAAACGAACATCGGGATGGTCTGCAGGAGATCGCAAACGGGCCGCACGACGCTCCAGACCGCCGGGCTGAGCGCGGATAGCAGCCCAACCAAGCCGCCCACCACCGCACAGATCAGCACCGCCGTACCCGACAGGTAGAGCGACAGCAACGCCGGTTCCCACAGGCCCATGACCATGATGATGGCGGGCAGGATCACGGCATAGGCCGCCAGCGCCGACCCGCCCGCCACCCAGCCGAGAGCACCCGCGCCGAGCAGCACGAAGGGCCAGGGCAGATGCGTGATGCCCAGCTTCAGCATCCCGGCCGCCAGCAGCAGGACCAGGCCGGCCAGAAGGTGGCCTCGCCACGCCAGGACCGCCGCCAACAGCGCCGCGACGACGAACCAGGCGACCGAGAGCGTCGCGCTCCAGGGAAAGCCCCAGGTCGCAGGCGTCACCGCGTGGTCGAGCCCGATGCGCAGGGGCAGCAGGACATAGATCATCACGGTCGTCTTGACCGAACTCAGCAGCGGCCCGAAGGCGATGATGAAACGCCCCAGCACATCGTTCACCCAATCGGTGATGCCACCCAGCAGGCCGATGTCGTTCGAGGCGGGCAGGTAGCGCGCGGCGGCGAGCGTGGAGATTACAGCTAGCGCCAGGATCGCCCATGTGACCTTGCGGGCATGGGCGGGCCGGGTCTCGGCAAGGCTCCCGCTCATACGGTCGATCAGCACGGCGAAGATCACGATGACCAGCCCCGCCACCAGGCTGTTGCCGAAATCCGCCTTGCGCATGGTCAAGAGCACCGCCCAGCCGATATCGTCGAAACCGCCGATCACCGCGGCGATGATCACCATCGACAGGGCAGCCATGATCGTCTGGTTGACGCCGACCCAGATCTGGCGCGAGGCAGTCGGCAGTTCGACCAGGAAAAGCTGCTGCCACGGATTCGCGCCGTTCATAGCCGCTGCTTCGCGGATATCGGGCTCGACCCGCTGCAGGCCCAGCAGGACGTTGCGGGCGATGGGCGGCGCGGCATAGATGGACGAGGCGATCAGCCCAACCACCGGGCCGAACCCCAAAAGCAGCAGCAGCGGCGTCAGATAGGCGAAGGTCGGGACGGTCTGCATCACGTCCAGCAGAAGGTGGATCGGCCGGCGCAGCGCGGGAACCTTGTAGGCGATGATGCCGGTCACGCCCCCTGCCAGCAGCGCCAGCGGCACCGCAACCGCCACCAGCGAAAGCGTGGTCATGCCGGGCGCCCAATAGCCGCTGACCAGAACGAACCCCAGCCCCGCCAAAGCGCCCAGCGCCATGCGCCAACCGCCCAGGTGCCAGCCCAGCGCGGTGAATACGCCGATGGTCAGCGGAAAGGGCGCATGGATCAGCACCTGCCCCGCCCAGCCCATCGGATAGGCCAGCATCTGCGCGGCAAATCGGGCCACGGGCTTCAAGAAACCGGCAAGCCAGGTCACCGCCGCGCCGATCCACTCGGTCGCCGGGACCGTCAGCGCGACGGGCCACTTCACCAGCCAGGGCGCCAGTGGGGCGAGGACGAGGCAGGCGGCACCCACCAGAAGAACGAGGGCAGCCGCGCGGGTCCCGGGCGAAAATCGGTCGGTCATGTTGGTATCCGAATTTGAAGGGCCGAGAGATTCAGGTTTCCGCTTTCAGCGCACCCGCCAGGGCCGAGGGGCTGACGACGCCCGCCATCTGCCCATCGCGACCCCATACCGGCACCGGCTGGTAAAGCGCCATGCAGGCAGCCAGCGCGGAATCAATGGTCATGTCCGCGCTGAGCTTCGGGTCATCCGGCATGGCCGGCAGCGGGTCGGGGCAGGTCATGATCGTCTCGACATGGGCATGGCGGCCCTTAGGAACGTCGCGGGTGAATTCGCGCACATAGTCGTCCACGGGGTTCAGGATGATGTCGTCGGGCGTGCCGATCTGCACCACGATGCCGTCGCGCATGATGGCGATGCGGTCTGCGATCTTCAGCGCCTCGGCGATGTCATGGGTGATGAACACCGCCGTCTTGCCCAGATCGGCCTGGATCGCCAGGAATTCGTCCTGCAGCTGCCGCCGGATCAGCGGATCGAGCGCCGAAAATGGTTCGTCGAGGAACCACAGGTCCGGGTTAACCGCAAGCGAACGCGCGATGCCGACGCGCTGGCGCTGGCCGCCCGAAAGCTGGTGCGGCCGCGCCGTTTCGCGCCCCTTGAGACCGACGAGTTCCAGAACCTCGGCAGCGCGGGCTCGGCGTGGACCCGTGGCCATCCCCTGCATCTTCAAGGGAAAGGCCACGTTATCCAGGATCGTCATATGAGGAAATAAGCCGAAATGCTGGAAGACCATGCCCAGCTTGTCCCGACGTAGCGCCAGCAGGCGCTTGGCGTCGGCGGCAAGGATGTCCTCGCCGCCGATGCGGATCTCTCCGGCTGTGCCTTCGATCAACCGCGAGATCGTGCGGATCAGCGTCGATTTTCCCGAACCGGACAGACCCATGATGACGAAGACTTCGCCCTCGCGAATGTCGAAGGTGACATCCTGCACGGCCGGGATAAGCCCGTGCTGGCGCAAGAGCAGCGCCGTTTCGCGCACATTGCCGCCGGTATCCTGCCAGGCGCGGTCGAGGTTCTTCTTCGGGTTGACGCCGAAAACCTGCCACACGCCCTTGCAGGAAATCGCGGGCGGAGCACTGGGGTTGACTGCCATGGCGTGCTTATTCCACCGCTGCCTGGACGACCGGACGCCAAGCGGATTCATTGGCGGCCAGCCATTCGGACACCACCTCGGGGGTCTGCCGACCGTCCACATCGACCGCGCCCATCAGGGGCTGTTGCTGTTCGACGCTGAGCGTCAGGTTCGACAGGATCTCATGCGCCGCTGGCCATTTCTCTTTGAGGCCCGGCCAGGCGGCCTTGAACACGCGGGTCGGGATGAAGTCGCAATCGCCTGTCACATCGGGATTGGGGCCCACCGCCGGATCGGTATAGCAGGCTTCGGTCCCCTCCGGCAAAGCGACGAAATGCAGGCCAAAGGCGTCAAGCGCCCAGTGGGGTTGCCAAAACACGGCCAACAACGGTGCCTTTTGCGCCGTCGCCGCGCGGAATTCGGCGACCAGCGCGCCTTCGGAGCCGGCGGGAATCGCCCGGAATGGCAACCCGAGAGCCTTGATGCGGTCCGCGCCCGGCGTGCCCCATTCGCCCGGATAGTCCAGCAATCGCCCCTCGGGCAGGGTCTCGACGGTAGCAAAGGTGGCCGCGCATTCGGCAAGCGCCTTCCAGTCGGGCAGGCCCGGGCAGCTTTCCTCCATATAGGCCGGATAGACGAAGCCCTCGCGCGCATCGAGGCCCAGCGCACCCAGATCCTCGAGCTTTCCAGCGTCATGCAACTGGTGATAACTCTGCGGCACGTTCGAGGCCCAGACCTCAACCGCCGCGTCCAGATCGCCGTCGGCCATGGCCTGCCACATGTTCTGGTAACCTGCGGTGACGTATTGGACCTTGTAGCCTGCCTGTTCCAGCATGTGGCCGGCGATGCGCGTGGTGATCTGCTGGCCGGTCCATTCGTTGACGGCCAGCTTGATCGGCTCATCGGTGGCGCCCAGTTCCGCAGCATGCGCGAAAGTGAAGGCGGACAAACCGGCGATGGCTGCCATTGCGGTAGCGAGTGGTCGCTTCATGGTGGGCTCCCCCTGAATACGGTTTTGGTTGTTTTGAGGAAGTGTTGCATGAGGCTGGAATTAATTTTGCCTCTGATCGACAGAAATTTGTCAAAAATCGCCGCAAACTCGTTTCCTGCCGAATCGACCAAGGTCTCCGGGGTGGCCGCCTGCCTAAGGGCTCATAGGAAACCTTGCTGGGTTGTCAGGCGAATTTTATGGTGAATGGACGTGAATTATCCTTAACTCGCCATACCCAGGTGCACCATGCCCCAGGAAACGAATCGCACCTTGAAGCTGCTCGTGATCGTCACGCCCAACTTCAACCTGCTCGCGACCACCGGGTTCATCGACCCGATGCGGGCCGCCAACTACCTGTCTGGCACGGCGCGCGTCGGCTGGCAGTTCGCATCGACCGAGGGGGGCATGGTCAAGGCCAGCAACGGGATGAGCGTCGAAGCGCGCCCGTTGGCGGAAGTCGCCTCCGAAAGCTTTGACATCGTCGTCGTCTCTTCAAGCTGGTCACCCGAGGCCCATGCCGCACCGCAATTGCTGGTCGCCCTGCGGCGGTGGGCGCGCAGCGGGGCGACCATCGGGGCATTGGACACCGGAGCCTTCATCCTGGCGCAGGCCGGCTTGCTGGAGGGCAGGCGCGCCACGGTTCACTATGAGCACATCGACGCCCTGGGCGAATTGCACGACGACATAGAAGTCTCGGAGGATCTGTTTGTTCTAGCTCCGCAGCGATTCACCTGCAGCGGGGGCGCCGCGGCCATCGACATGGGACTGCATATCCTGCGCAGCCACTGCGACAACGCCCTGGCCAATGCGGCAGCGCGATACATCTTTCACCCTGCGATTCGGCCCGAGAACTCTCCGCAGAACCCCGCGACGCTGGAGCCCTTGGGCTACACGACCCCCAAGGCATTGCGGCAGGTGATCGCTCTGATGGAAAAACACCTCGAAGAGCCCCTCACGATTCCCGAGCTCTGCGATCGGGTCAGCATGTCGCAGCGCCAGATCAATCGCCTGTTCGAGCGCTACATCGGCAAGACGGCCGTGATCTACTATCGCGACATACGGCTTGATCGGGCGCGGGGACTGGTGACTCAGACCGACCTGCAAATGGCCCAGATCGCGGCCGCCAGCGGGTTCACCAGCCAGGCTCATTTCTCGAAAGCCTATCGCGAGCGATTCGGCATATCGCCGCGCATCGATCGCTCGGAAGGTCGGATTCCCTTCGAGTTCCGCGCCTGGCCCATGCATCGCAGGGACGGCTGAAAAGGACGCAGCCAACCCCAAGGACCGCTTCGGTGGCGAAAAAACGAAAACGGACGACGATCATGCAACAATCAGCCGGATCAGGCGCAGCTATCGTGAGAACAGAGACGATCACCAGCACGCCAGGGCTGCCGCATGAAAGGATGCTGCCATGACGGAACTCCCCAGTAAGTCCGAGTTTGAATACATTGCGCGCGGATACGATTCGAATCCGTCGCGCACCATGTCGCTGAACGCCGACGCCTATACCGATCCGCGCTGGTATCAGGTCGATCTGCAAGCGATCATCGCCAAAACTTGGCAATGGGTCTGCCATGTCGAAAAGGTCCGCAATCCCGGCGATTATATCGCCGCCGAGATCGCCGGCCAGCCCGTGGCCGTGGTCCGTGACCGCGAGGGCAAGCTGCGCGCCTTCTATAACGTATGCAAGCATCGCGCTCACCACCTGTTGGAAGGCAATGGCAATACCACACGGATCATGTGCCCCTATCACGCCTGGACCTATAAGCTGGACGGCCAGCTGGTCCGCGCCCCGCACACCGAGACGCTGGAAGACTTCAACGCCAAGGAAATCTGCCTCGACCAAGTGCAGGTCGAGGAGTTCTGCGGCTTCGTCTATGTCAACCTGGACTCGACCGCAGAACCGCTGGCGAAACTATCCGGCGATCTTGAAACCGAGATCCGGCACTGGGCGCCCGACATCGACAACCTGACCTTCGGCAAGCGCCTGACCTATGAAATCCGGTCGAACTGGAAGAACGTCATCGACAACTTCCTCGAATGCTATCATTGCCCGACTGCGCACAAGGATTTCTGCACGCTGGTCGACATGGACACCTACAAGGTGACCACGCACGGCATCTATTCCAGCCACATGGCGGATGCGGGCAAGACCTCGAACTCGGCCTATGACACCTCGAATGCCAAGGTGCAGACCCATGCCGTCTGGTGGCTGTGGCCGAACACCTGCCTGATGCGCTATCCAGGCCGGTCCTCGATGATCGTGCTGAACGTCATTCCCGCCGGTCCCGACCGGACGCTGGAGACCTATGACTTCTACCTGGAAACGCCCGAGCCGGACGCGACCGAACTGGAAGCCATCCGCTATATCGACGAGGTCTTGCAGCCCGAGGACATCGGCCTTGTCGAAAGCGTGCAGCGCGGAATGAACACCCCCGCCTTCACCCAAGGGCGGATCGTGAATGACCCGGATGGTTCGGGCCAGTCGGAACATGCGCTGCACCATTTCCATGGGCTGGTGCTGGACGCCTATGCCAAGGCGGCACGCGCCTGATCCGGCTCAATAAGGAAAATGACATGACAGGGATGCTGAAAGGCTGCGTCGCGCTGGTCACCGGCGGGCGCGGCGGGATCGGCCGGGCGATCTGCGCCCGGTTCCTGCGCGAAGGTGCGACTGTCTATGCCGCCGATCTCAGCGACACCGGCAGCACGGGCAACGCGCCCGATGCCAGCCGCTTCATCCAGCTGGACGTGACCTGCGAGGCCGAGACCCGCGCCGCGATGGACCGCATCGCTGCCGAAGAGGGCCGGCTGGACGTGCTGGTCAACGCGGCCGGGATCGAGATCGAGCACACGATCGAGCAGACCTCCCTGGAGGACTGGAACCGCATCTTCGCCATCAACGTGACGGGGACCTTCCTGCCCTCGAAATACGCCCTGCCGCTGCTGCGCAAGGGGGCCGCGGGCGGGCGGATGGCCTCGGTCATAAACTTCGGCTCCTACGACGGCTTCATCGCCGATCCCGGGCTGGCGGCCTATTGCGCCACCAAGGGCGCGGTCCATGCGCTGACCCGCGCCATGGCCTGCGATCACGGGTCCGAGGGTATCCGCGTCAACGCCATCTGCCCCGGCTATGTCGACACGCCGATGCTGCGCAGCTTCTTCAGCGGCGCCGGATCAGGGGCCGGGGGCGGCAGCCTCGACACGGTGCTGGACCAGGTCAAGGCAGTGCATCCGACGCGCACCTGCGGCACACCGGAAGACATCGCCAACCTGGTCAACTGGCTCGCCTCGGACGAGGCGCGCTACGCCTCGGGGCAGCTCTGGGTACTGGATGGCGGGCTGTCAGCTCAGGTCCAGCAAATGAAATTCTGAAGGAAAGACAATGGCCAAATCCGTCATCATCACCTGCGCGCCCACCGGTGGCATCCATACGCCCACCATGTCGCCGCATCTGCCGATCACGCCCGCCGAGATCGCCCGCGCCAGCATCGAGGCTGCCGAGGCCGGCGCCTCGATCATCCACCTGCACGCCCGCGATCCGGAAACCGGCAAGCCCGACCCTCGGCCCGAGATCTTCCAGCAGTTCCTGCCGGTCATCAAGCAATCGACCGATGCCGTCATCAACGTCTCGACCGGCGGCGGCCTTGGCATGTCGATGGACGAGCGCCTGCTGGCCGCGACCACGGCCAGCCCGGAAATGGCCAGCCTGAACATGGGCTCGATGAACTTCGGCATCTTCCCCCTGCTCGACAAATACAGCGACTGGAAATTCGACTGGGAGCCGAAGTTCCTGGAAATGACCCGCGACTTCATCTTCCCCAACACCTTCGCCACCATCGAATATGCGCTGAAGACGCTGGGCGATGGTCATGGCACAAGGTTCGAATTCGAATGCTACGACCTGAGCCACCTCTACAATATCAAGTGGTTCATCGATCAGGGGCTGATCAAGCCGCCTTTCTTCGTCCAGATGGTCTTCGGCATCCTGGGCGGCGTCGGAGCCGATCTGGAAAACCTCGTCCATATGCACAAGGTCGCCGACCGCCTGTTCGGGCCCGAGAATTACGAATGGTCGGTGCTGGCGGCGGGCCGCCACCAGATGCCCTTCGCCACGCAAAGCGCGCTGCTGGGCGGCAACCTGCGAGTGGGGCTCGAGGACAGCCTGTTCATCGGCAAGGGGGAACTCGCGACCTCGAATGCGCAACAGGTCACGCGCATCCGGCAGGTCATCGAGGGGCTTGGCCTGACCGTGGCGACGCCCGCCGAAGCGCGCGAGCGGCTGGGTCTCAAGGGCGGCGACAAGGTGGCGTTCTGATGCAGATAAACCTTCTCATCAACGGCGAGTTGATCGCGGGTGACGGCGAGGCGCTGGCGGTCTGGAACCCGGCGACAGGCGAGGAAATCGCCCGTGTCCCCGAGGCCAGCGCCGAGCAGGTCGATGCCGCCATGCGCGGCGCCGAGGAGGCGTTCGACAGCTTCGGCCGCACAACACCCGCCGAACGCGCCGCGCTGCTGTTGCAGATCGCCGATGTGATCGAGGCAAATGCCGAGGAACTCGCGGGCCTTGAAAGCCTTAACGGTGGCAAGCCTTGGCCCTCGGCGCTGAATGACGAGATGCCGCTGACCATCGACTGCTTCCGCTTCTTTGCCGGGGCGGCACGGACCATGCAGGGCGTGGCTGCGGGCGAATATGTCACCGGCCATACCAGCATGATCCGCCGCGATCCGGTCGGGCCGGTGGCGGCCATCGCGCCTTGGAATTACCCGCTGATGATGGCGGCGTGGAAACTGGCCGCGCCCCTGGCGGCCGGCTGCCCGGTGGTGCTGAAACCCTCCGAGATCACGCCGCTGTCGACGCTGCGGCTGGCGGAACTGCTGCGCGACGTGCTGCCCAAGGGCGTGTTGAATGTGCTGCACGGGCGCGGCCCTTCGGTCGGCGAGCGGATGATCAACGCGCCCGAGGTCGAAGCGATCTCGATCACCGGCTCGCCCGCCACCGGGCAGGCGGCAATGCGCGCGGCCGCGCAGCAGATCCGGCATGTGCATCTGGAACTGGGCGGCAAGGCGCCGGTGATCGTCTGCGCCGATGCCGACATCGAGGCAGTGGTCGCGACAATCCGGGGCGGCGCCTATTTCAACGCCGGGCAGGATTGCGCGCAGCCTTGCCGGATCGTCGCGCATGACAGCATTTACGACCGGCTGGTCGCCGATCTGGCAACGGCGGTTGCCGGCATCAGGACCGGCAAACCCCATGATGAAGGGGTCGAGATAGGCCCGCTGATCTCGGCCGCGCAACGCGACCGGGTAGCGGGTTTCGTGGACCGCGCCCGCGCAGATTGCGAGATTGTGACGGGCGGCATCCGCCCCGAGGGGCCGGGTTTCTTCTACGCGCCGACCGTGGTGGCGAGTGTCGCCGAGAATGCCGAGATCGGCTGTAACGAGATCTTCGGTCCCGTCGTCACCGTTTCGCGTTTCTCGGACGAGGATGCGATGATCCGCATGGTGAACCGAGGGCGCTATGGGCTTGCCTCCTCGATCTGGACCCGCGACGTCGGACGGGCGATGGCGATGAGCAGCCGGCTGCGCTATGGCTTCACCTGGGTCAACACGCATGGTGTCGCCACACCCGAGATGCCCTGGGCGGCCATGAAGGGTTCGGGGACGGGCTGCGACATGTCGGTCTTTGCGCTCGACGCCTATACGGCGGTCCGCCATGTGATGGTGGCCCACGCATGACTCTGTCCGGTAAGACAGCCATTGTAACTGGCGGCGGGCGCGGCATCGGGCGCGCCACCGTCGAGCGCCTACGGGCGGCAGGCGCGAATGTCGCGACCTGCGGCCGCGGGGCGCGCCCCGCCGACCTGGGCGAGGCGGTGCTTTGGGTGCAGGCGGATGTCGCACTGGGCACGGATGCCGAGCGCATCGTCGTCGCGACGCGTGCGCAGTTTGGCCCTGCCGATATCCTGGTCAACAACGCCGGGGTGCAGGTCGAAAAACCTCTGACCGACACCACGGACGAGGATTGGGATCGCGTGATCGGCGCCAATTGCCGCGGCACCTTCAACATGTGCCGGGCCTTCATCCCGCAGGCGCCCGAGGGCGGCAGCATCGTCAATCTGGGCTCCATCTCGGGCGAGGTCGCGGACCCGTCGATGGCGATCTACAACGCCTCGAAGGGTTTCGTGCACGCCCTGACCCGTTCCATCGCCATCGACCACGGCCCCCGCATCCGCTGCAACGCGGTGCGGCCAGGCTGGATCATGACAGAGATGGTCGAGGCCGGCTTCTCGCTGGCCCGCGACCCCGAGCGGGCAAGAGAAGACGCAGTGGCCCGCCATGCCATGCGCCGCTTCGGCCGGCCCGAGGATGTGGCCGAGGCGATCCTCTGGCTCGTCTCCGACGCTTCCGGTTTCGTGACCGGGCAATGTTTCACCATCGACGGCGGGCTGACCTCGGCCTCGCCGCTTCAGCCGGGACTGTTCTAATGAGCGAATATCAGAAAACTGCCGTGATCGGCGCAGGTGTCATCGGTGCCAGCTGGGCGGCGCTGTTCCTGGCCTCGGGTCGCGACGTCGCGGTCCACGACCCGGTTCCGGGCGCCGAGGACGCGGTACGCCGCTATATCGACGAGGCCTGGCCGACCCTGCTGGAACTGGGTCTTGCAGCCGAGGGCCGCCGCGGCGCGCTGAGCTTTCACGCAACCGCCGCCGAAGCCGTCACCGGCGCCGATTTCGTGCAGGAAAGCGTGCCCGAGCGCATCGCGATCAAACATGGGCTTTATGCCGAGATCGAACCGGTGCTGAAGCCGGGCGCCATCGTCGCCTCCTCGGCCTCGGGCCTGACGCTGGGCGAGATGCAGACGGGCTGGAAGGATCCCAGCCCCTTCGTGCTGGGCCATCCCTTCAACCCGCCTCACCTGATCCCGCTGGTCGAGGTGATGGGCAACGACCACACCCGGCCTTCGGCTGTCACCGGGGCCGAAGAATTCTACAAGCTGGTCGGCAAGATCACCATCCGCGTCAATCGCGAGGTGCCTGGCCATGTGGCGAACCGGCTGCAGGCGGCGCTGTGGCGCGAGGCGATACACCTGGTCAAAACCGGCGTCGCCTCGGTCGAGGACGTGGACAAGGCGGTCTGGGCCGGTCCCGGCCTGCGTTGGGCGGCGATGGGGCCGACGATGCTGTTCCACCTCGGCGCCGGCGAAGGCGGGCTCGCGGCCTTCTGCGAACGCTATACCGACAGCTTCAACCGCTGGTGGGACGATCTCGGCGTGCTGCATCTGGACCCTTCGCTGTCAGCGGAGCTGATGTCGGGCGTGCAGCAGGAATCACGTGACCGGAGCCCCGCCGAGCTTTCCAGTCAGCGCGACGCGCTGATCACCGCCATGCAAAGGGCGACCGCATCGCTGCGGGCCGCAAGCTAGCCGGAGGGAGCCATGACCGAGATGCTTGAGACCACCGCTCCGATCGTCGTGATCGGAGCGGGCCAGGCCGGGCTTGCCGCCGCCAGCAAGCTGCGCGATCTGGGCCACGCCGGGCCGCTCACGCTGGTCGGCGACGAACCCGAGCCACCTTACCAGCGCCCGCCCCTGTCGAAAGCCTATCTGCTGGGCGAGATGGCGCGCGAACGCTTGTTCCTTCGCCCCTCCGCCTTCTATGCCGAGCGCGACCTCACCCTGCTCACAGGCCGCAACGCCACCGAAATCCGGCGCGACGAGCGGCAGGTGATGCTCTCGGACGGCAGCGCCCTGCCCTACCAGCATCTGCTGCTGGCGACCGGCGCGCGACCGCGCCTGTTGCCCGGTCCGGACCTCCAAGGCGTGCTGGTGATGCGCAGCCTGGCCGACGCCGACCGGCTGGCCGAGGCCGTCCGCCCCGGCCTGCGTCTGCTGGTCATCGGCGGCGGCTATATCGGGCTGGAGGCGGCAGCCACCGCAGTCAAGCTCGGCCTGCAGGTCACGCTGGTCGAGGCCGCGCCGCGCATCCTCGGCCGCGTCGCGGCAGTTGAGACCTCGGATTATTTCCGCGAACTGCATCGCGCCCATGGCGTCGATCTGCGCGAGGGCGTCGGGCTGGCGCATCTGACCGAAGCGGCCGGCCGGGTCACAGGCGCGGTTCTGACGGATGGCAGCCACCTGCCCGCCGACTTGGTTGTCGTCGGGATCGGTGTTCTGCCCAATATCGAACTTGCGCAGGCGGCGGGTCTGACATGCGACAACGGCATCAGTGTGGATGCTTATTGCCGCAGCTCGGACCCGGCAATCTTTGCGGCGGGCGACTGCGCATCCTTTCCCTGGCGCAACCAGAGGATCCGGTTGGAAAGCGTCGGCAATGCCATCGACCAAGCCGAAGTCGCGGCGACCAATATGCTGGGCGAGAGTTGCGAATATCAGGCGAAACCCTGGTTCTGGTCGGATCAGTTCGATGTGAAGCTGCAGATCGCCGGCTTGTGCGGCCGCCATGACCGGGTGGTCACCCGCGCGGGTGCAGGCGCTGGCAGATCGCATTGGTATTTCCACGGTGACCGGCTCGAAGCCGTGGATGCGATGAACGACCCGCGCGTCTTCATGGTGGCGAAGCGGGTGCTGGAAGGCGACAGGCCGGTCGATGCCGCCTTCATCGCCGACCCAGCCAACGATCTGCGCGCGCTTCTGGCAAGCTGAAAGGAACCGCTCATGGTCAGCATTACCTATATCGAGGCCAATGGCACCGCACATCGGGTCGAGGTCGCTCCCGGCCTGACGGTGATGGAAGGAGCCCGTGATAACGGCGTGCCCGGAATTCACGCGGATTGCGGCGGGGCGTGTGCCTGCTCGACCTGCCATGTCTATGTCGCCGCCGAATGGATCGACCGTCTGCCACCCCGCGACGAGATCGAACAGGACATGCTGGAGTTCGCCTGGGAACCAGATGCCGAACGCTCTCGCCTCACCTGCCAGATCAAGGTAACGCCGGAGCTCGACGGTTTGATCGTCACCCTGCCCGAGCGCCAGGCATGAACACCATCCCCGACTTGCCCCAGACCGGCGACATGATGGTGCCGCCCGAATGGACCGATTATAACGGCCACATGAACGAGGCATTCTACCTCGTCGCGGCGGCCGAAGCGACCGACCGCTTCCTCGACATGATCGGAGCGGGGCCAGCTTACGTGGCGGCTGGCCGCAGCTTCTTCACGGTCGAAACCCATATCCGTTATCTGGCCGAGGTCGAAAGCGGGACGAGGCTGATCGTCACCACACAACTGCTTGGGGCCGAAGGCAAGCGACTGCATCTGTTCCACCGCATTCTACGGCATCAGGAATTGGCGGCAACGGTCGAGACCCTGCTGATCCACACCGACCTGACGAGCCGACGTGCCTGCCCGCCGAATCCGGCCATCGCCGAGGCATTGGCACCTTTTGCGGCACATTCGGCGCTGCACGCGGAAGGCGCTGGCCGCTTCGTCGGTCAGAGATCCCATTCTAAATGAAACCAAGGGGAGGAAACGATGATTTCCATAAGAAATACGACTATTCTAGCCTGTTTGCTTTGCACTGGCACCGCTCATGCCCAAGAGGTGAACGTCGTGACATGGGGCGGCGCCATCGAGGCCAGCCAAGTGGAGGCCTATAACAAGCCCTTCACCAAGGCGACCGGTATTCGGGTGACCACTCTTGCCGCCGACGATCCCTCCACACCGCTGAAGGCGCAGGTCGAGGCCGGCAACGTGACCGGCGATGTCTTCGACGTCGCGCTGGCCGATGCGGTTCGCCTTTGCGACGAAGGAATGCTGCTGGAGATCGATCCGGCCAAGCTGCCCCCTGGTGCGGACGGCACGCCGGCGGATCGGGATTTTATCGACGGTGCACTCCAGGATTGCGCCGTGGGCAATATCGTCGCGGGCACAGTCATCGCCTATGACAAGACGAAGTTCCCCGACACTCCGCCCAAGACTGTCGCGGATTTCTTCGATATGAAAACCTATCCCGGCAAGCGCGCGCTGGCCAAGTCGGTCCGTCGCACGCTTTACTTGGCATTGATGGCGGACGGCGTCCCTGCGTCCGAGGTCTATGATCAACTCGCCACGGCCGAGGGCGTAGACCGTGCCTTCGCCAAACTGGACACGATCAAGAGCGAAGTGATCTGGTGGGAAGCGGGAGCGCAACCGCCTCAACTGCTGGCCGATGGCGAGGTCGCCATGACGACCGCCTATAACGGCCGGATATTCGACGCGATCATCAACGAGGGAAAGCCTTTCGAGGTGATCTGGGACGGTCAATACCTGGAGATGAACGCCTTCGCCGTTCCCAAGGACGCCCCGAATCTGAAGGAAGCGCTGGAATATGTGAAGTTCGCAACCGCGCCCGAGCAGTTGGCGGGCCAAGCGCGCTATATCAGCTATGGGCCAGCACGGAAATCCTCGACCCCGCTGCTCGGGCTTTATAAGGATGACAAGACGGAAATGTCTTCCCATATGCCAACTGCCCCCGAGCATATGGCCAATGCGGTAATGGATAGCCCGGAATTCTGGGCCGATCACGACATCGAACTGACAGAACGTTTCAATCGCTGGTTGGTGACAAACTGATCAATGCTCACCTGCCCTATTTGGCTCGGGGTGGCACTCACTCCAACATTGCACACTCAAAAGCTCGGACACTTCATTGAGGACTGCGACAATAGGCAAGGAAGGAATGCGTTCATGGACCTTCGCCATCTGCGCTATGTCGTCGCCACTGCACGCAATGGCAGCTTCAGCGCAGCAGCGCTGGAGCTGGAGTTCCAGCAACCGATCGTGAGCCGGCGGATCCGCGAACTCGAGGAGGAACTCGGCGTCGCCCTCTTCGACCGCTCCACCGCCGGAGCGAAGCTAGCGTCCAGGCTCATTGAGTTTCACGGCCAGAACAAGACGGTTGCAGCTAGCATGATCGCAGAGAAGAAGGTTTCCGGGCACCGGTCGTATCGGGTCGCGACGTATGAGGAGGATCAGAAAACAGTCCGGGGGACTGTTTTCCCGACGATTGGCCAATCCTTCAGGCGGCCGAACATGATCTCGATGCGGTTGCGCCGTTTGTAGCGCCTCTTGTCGTATTTCACCGCCTTCTTGCGAGACTTCCGGCCCGGGATGCAGACCTTTATCCCCTTGTCTTTCA
>NZ_LLWQ01000035.1 GCF_001447385.1 Paracoccus sp. MKU1
AACAGCTGGAAGCCCGCCAGAAGCAGATCGAGAAAGACCTCGCCACCGCCCCTGCCGCGAACACAGCCGTGCGGATCCACCCGAAGATGGCCGACACCTATCACGTCCGGATCCAGGCGATGATCGCCGCCCTTTCCGAGCCGGATCACGAATCTGAAGCCCGCCAGGCGATCCGGGGCCTGATCGAGAAGATCGCGGCGACACCGGTGCCGACCAAGGGCAAACGGATGAGCTTAGATCTGACGCTGCACGGCGATCTGGCAGGCATTCTGGCACTGAGCCTGGCGGCGGATCGACTGTCCGGACAGCAAAAAAACCTCCTGCGAACAGGAGGTTAATCAAAGTGCAGAATTTCTGGTTGCGGGGGCGTGCAATCATCTTTACTTGCGGCCGCTTGGTTCTCTGCATGCCATGCTGCTCCGGACGGAAACAGTGATCGTTGGCGAAATATTTCGTACAGCGGCGTAGCGCGAGGTACGCAACCTGAAACAACCGGATCCACCAAATGCCGGGACTGAACACCTAGGCCGATGCTGCGAAGCGGTCGGCAATCGACAGCAGGATTTCAACAACCGCATCGCGCGACGGATCACGCACGTCGCGTGGCCAGACGACGTGAAGCGGCAGTTTTACCCGGGCGCTATCCCCGTTCAGTTTCAAGTCGCAGACCTGCACGTCACGAGGAACCAGGCCCGACCACCATCGAGGGACGATGGCTGCTCCGATACCGGCTGCRACCATGTTCAGCATCGTCTGCTTCTCGTCGGCGTTCTGGATGATGCATGGTTCTACCCCGGCCTGTTCGAAGAGGGCCAACACCAGATCRTGGCTATGCGGACGCGAGCGGCGGTCCGGCACAATCAGCGGCGTGTCGCRCAAGCTGGGTATGTCGATTGCCCGGCGTGCCGAAAGCGGATGGCCGGGCGGCAGCACTACGATGGGCGTTTCGTTCAACAGGAAATGCCCGCGCAGGCGGCGGTGAAACGATTTCAGCCCCGGCCGCACGAGCGCCAGATCCAGGCTGCCCGCCAGCAGCCGCGGGATCAGCTTGATCGAACGCTCTTCGACAAGTTGAATTCTGAGGTCCGGGCAGACCGCATGCACCTCTTGCAGCAAGCCCGGAACGAGGCCGCTGGCGGCGGTGTCGATCGCGCCCAGGCGCAGCACCTGCCCGCCCTTGCGCCCAAGCCTGCGCCAGCGCTGTTCAGCAGCATCCGCTTCGGCCAGCAGGGCGCGCGCCTCCTTGATGACGCGCATGCCTTCCGCGGTGATGACCACCGATCGCGTCGTGCGCTCGAAGATCTGCACGCCCAGGCTGTCTTCCAACTGGCGCACAGAGCGCCCAAGCGCTGCAGGCATCATATCGAGACGGCGGGCCGCCCGTCCGAAATGCATTTCATCCGCTACCGCAACGGCGCAGCGCAACTGCCGCAGTTCCATGCCGATCCTCGCATTATTGCATTTTATTATACAATCCTTGAACGATTGAGAAAAGCACCCCGGCGCCCGTAATTTCCTGCAAGGCGCGGAGGAGTGCGCCCTTGCCGTTCACATCGGGAGGATCAGATGAGCGATGCGCTCGAAAAGCGCGTCATGAGGAAGATCTCATGGCGCATCATACCCTTCATCATGCTGCTTTACTTCATCGCGTTCCTCGACCGCGTGAACGTGGGCTTCGCGGCCATCCACATGAACGAGGATCTCGGCTTCACGCCCGCCATCTTCGGCTTCGGGGCGGGGCTGTTCTTCATCGGCTATTTCTTCTTCGAGGTTCCCTCGAACCTCGCCCTGGAAAGGTTCGGCGCGCGAATCTGGATCGCCCGCGTCATGCTGACCTGGGGGCTGATCTCGGGCGCCATGGCCTTCGTGCAGGGACCGACCAGCTTCTATGTCTTGCGTTTCCTGCTGGGCGCGGCCGAGGCCGGGTTCTTTCCGGGCATCATCCTGTATCTCAGCTACTGGTTTCCCGCCAAGAACCGCGCGCAGGTGACCGCGCTGTTCATGGCCGCCGCGCCGATTTCGGTGGCGCTTGGTTCGCCGATCTCGGGTGCGCTGCTGGAGATGGACGGGCTGATGGGCTGGCACGGCTGGCAATGGATGTTCGTGCTGGAGGCCGTTCCCGCCCTGATCCTTGGCGTGG
>NZ_LLWQ01000036.1 GCF_001447385.1 Paracoccus sp. MKU1
TGGATGCGGCCGCGCACCAGGACCTTCGTGCCGGATTCGCAATATTGCTGGATGGTCCGGCCCAGGCCGTTGAAGGCGACGACGCGGTGCCATTCCGCGTCCTCGACCCGATAGCCCTTCTCGTCGCGGACGACCCGGCCTTCCGAATAGCGCGGGCGCGCGGTGACCAGCCTGAAGCGGGTGACGTCGGTGCCGCTGCGGGTGGTGCGGGTTTCGGGGGCCTGGCGGATGGTGCCGGCGAGGATGACGATGTTCTGCATTGTCTGTCTCCGTTGCTTCACCGGAGGGACCATTCCCTCCGACGAGACCCGGGAAAGTCCGTCGGGAGGCACCTGCAACTGACGCCCCTTGGGCGGCAGCTTGCCCGCAAGGCTTCGGAGTGGGGCGGGCAGCCGCGCCCTGCGCGGCAACACGGTCCGGAGCCTTGGGGATTGCCGGTGAAAACCGCACGGAGTTAGGGGATCGGACAGGCGGAGGGATTGGTTCGTCCGGGGGGCAAGACGGGGACAGATCGCAGAACGGCGGCGTCCTCGCCGGTGCCGTCCTGTCGGGAAAGCCCCCGGAAACCCGCGCCACCCGCGGCGGTGCCGCTTCGCTTCCCCTTGCTGGTCATCCTTGCGTCCGCCGCCGGAAGGCCGGGTCGTTCGGGGCGGGAAGGATCGGGCTGTCGGGCCGGGGGCGCGGAATGGCATGGCAGCTGCTTCATCGGCTCTGGGCCAGACCGTCCGGCAATATTGCGGGGCCGGCAGGAAGCTGGTCGCATCGCGGCGGGCATCGACTACACGAAATGGCGGGATGCGGAAGGCGGGCGTCGGATGGCTGTGGGGTCGGCGGCGAGGTGGATTTCTACGCAGGGTGTTGCTGGCCGGGACCGAAAGCGACGACGAGGGCCGCTTCATCGACGAAGACGACATTCCGACCTGAGCGGAAGGCCCGTGGCCCAGTGGTTCCAGCCGCCGGGTTTTCCATGGGCGCGGCAGATCGTGGGTGCCCGCATTGGATCGTGTCCGTGATGCGAGGGCCTCCCCTCAGCATCGTCCCTGCGCGTTGAGTTGCTGATAGTGGGCGGCCAGTTCTCGCTGCGCTTGCTGCAAAGCGGATTGCTCTCCGGCTCTGCGCAGCTGGCGCCTGTATCGGTTGACGATCACGTTGCCGTCCTGCTCGGACAGATTCCGCAGCGTGCATTCCGCGTCAGGGCCCAGAGCGCCCAACAGTCCGAAAAGCTCGTCCTTCTCGGCCCACTCCCCGCTGCCCGCACCGCCTTTATACTTATGATTCGTCGTATTCGCCCAACCGGGGACATGATTGAAGTCCTGCGCATACGACCCGGATATGCAGGCAACGACGATGGCGAGAACGCCGGCGGCGATTCGACCTATCATCATCTCATCCCCTTGTTTCATGCCTGTGCCGCGTTCGCCCGGCGATCGGCATGGCTCCGCGCGGAAAAGAGGCCGCACCCACCATCGACTATGGTGGATATGCCACGACGGCACCGCCCCGGAAAGGCGGAAGGTCGGCCGATGGGCGCGGCGCAAGCGGGCTTCCCGCTTCGCTGCAATCCCGTGCAGGGCCAACTGTAATCCGAACCGCGTCGGCAACCGGGCGCCGCGAGAAGGATCGTCACCGGCATCGGCCGAAACCGCTTGCGGGTTCGGTGAGCGCCCCGCAGGGCGCGATTAGAGCCGTCCCCCACAGGGGGCTCGCCCGGATTTTCTTGCAAGATTAGCGGCATGGCGCTGCCCTCTCCACTACAGACAGCGCCCCCTGGTCATTTCGCCTTCGACGCATTCCTTGCCACGGAAAGCGCCGCAACCCCTGCCTTGGTGATCGTATAGGGTCCGCCGTTCCGCGATGCGATCAGCTTCTTTCTGCGCAGGTTCTCGAACTCGGTCACGCCGAACCCGTCGAGAAACCAGCCATCGCGGCTGACGAAATCCGCCGAGACCAGCCGTTTGCCGTCGTCCTTCTCGACCATCACCCGGCCACCGAAGGACAGCATTTCAAGCACCTTGCGCTCGTTTCTGGAAATATTCATGATTCATACCAGTTCGCCCGGGCAGGGCCCGGACTGTCATCTACGAATGCAAGCCATGGCTTGCAGCTCAGGACGATGACGGCCTCGATCCACGCAGCGCGTGAAACGAGGCTTTATACGGCTGGAAAGAAGGTATGTTTCATGCGGCGATCCTAGCTGTCGCCTCGTGCATGATCAAGCCGAGGCTACCGGCCTTTCCCCATACCGCCAGCATGATCCGGCCGGGCTCCGATATATGTTGGTCTCCGCCCGTCCGGATCATGCCGCGCCGTTCGTGCCTGTCGCGTCAGCCATGAACGCATCCGCCGATTTCTCCGCCTTGTCTTCGCGAGCCGGGCCACGCCCGGCGAGCGCGATTTTTCGGGGCGTGTGGTGTGGATCGCACGCGGGACGGCCGCCGCTCCGATGGACCGGCGGTCGTGGTGTTCTGGGCTGGCGTCTGGCCTATGGCCGCAGCGGCCGCCACGGTTCACCCGTCCCGACCGGGCGCCAAGTCAAGCGGCGGCAGCGAAACGTGGTCCAGGCGTAAAGCAGCGGCTCCATGCCGTGCCACCAGTCGGCCGCGATTTCGCCGCAACGGCCCTCGAACAGCAGCCTGCCGCGCGCGGTGTAAAGCCGGAACTCCACCGGCAGGGCGTCGCCTTCTTCCGGCTTGCCGCGTGCGGGAACGCCGTCGGCATCCTCGCCCAGTCCGATGCAACCGCCGTGATGGTCCTTCGTGACGATCCAACGCATGTCGTAATCCTTTCGTTGAATCTGTGGGATTGTGGCGCCCGCCGCGATGACCGGCGCCCTCTGGTCGCGGGGATGGTGGCCTATGCGGCCGCCTTCCGGTCCCGCTCTTGCAAAGCCGCCATCCGCTTGCCCGCGGTCTGGTAATGCGCCACGTCCAGTTCCACCCCGAGCCAGTCGCGGCCCAGCAGATGCGCCGCCGCCAGGGTCGAGCCGCTGCCGCTGAACGGGTCCAGCACCAGATCGCCGGGCTGGGTAAACGCCCCGATCAGCCTGCGCAGCGCCGCCACCGGTTTTTGGGTCGGGTGCAGCCTGTTGCCGGTATAGGGGAAGTCCAGCACATCCGGCACCGGACGGGCGGGCAGCACCGGATCGCCCTTCGCCAGCAGATAGGCCTGTTCGTGCTCGTAGCGCAGGAACCGCGCCGAGGAGGCGTAACGCTTGCGGAACACCAGATGCCCGACGATGCGGAAGCCCGCCGCCTTCCAGGCCTCCACGAACAGATCCACCTTGTTCCAGCCGTAGAAGCTGACGCAGAAACCGCCATCCTTCAGCACCCGGTGCATCTGGGCGAAGGCCGGGCGCAGCCAGCGGGCGTTGTCGTCATTGGCGACGGTGCGGCCCTGCCGGTCGCGGAAGCGGGTCACATAGGGCGGATCGGTCAGGATGAAGTCCACCGATCCGGTGCCGAACGCCTGCATCGCTAGGGTGCAATCGGCATTGATGACGAGGTGGCGGGGGGTGCTGATCTTGCCGGTCATGTCTCTGTCCTTTCGGATTCGGGGCGGAGGGCCTTTGCCCTGATCCGCCGATGGGCCGCGCCTCACCGGTCTGACTTCGGGAAACGCATGTTTCCCCGGAGGCAGAGCGGAGAGGGCGCAGCCCGACCCGCGGCCGCATGGCTGGCGGTCATGGGTCGGGGCGCAGGGGCGGGGCGGCCCGCAGCCGCAGGCGAGGACACGGCCCTGCGCCCCGACGACGCCCCAAGGCGGCGCCTGCCCTTTGACGGCCAGACAGGCGGATGCGTGGCGGACAAACCTTTGAGACAGGAAAGCCTTCGGGCCGGGGGTGAGCCGGGCAAGGCCCGGTCGAGGCCCCTGCACGGCTGATGCTCAGACGCGATCCGCGCCCGGCGCGCGGATCACATCGGATCAAAGCGACATGGCCGGTGTCGGCTGAACGGGGCTGCGTGGAGGCACTGATCCTCGACGCCGATCCAGTGAACGCCTCATGGACGTCAGCATCAGCCCCCGAGATCAGGCCTGCGGCGCCAGTTCCCCGAAACCGTTCAGGTTCATCAGTGCGGCGATGCCGGTGATCAGCCCGGCGCTGCCGCAGAGCAGCTTCAGCGCGATGGCGGAGTCGATGGCACCATGTGTGACGCCGTGGACGACGGCATATCCGGCGATCATCGCCGGGGCCACGAAGACGGCCCGCGCCAGCAGGCAGAGGATCGGGTTCTTCGCCTTGAACAGCACCGTGAGAACCAGCCCCACCGACAGCAGCGCTGCGGTAGCTGCGGCGAAGGCCGAGAGCAGGAACCCCGTCTCCGTCGCGTGAATGAGACGGAATGTCTCGACCGCGACCATCACCGGCAGCGCGTAGATTGCCAGATACCAGGCGATCACGCAGGCGACGGCGGTGAGCATGACGGCAAGCAGGATCAGGATCATGGAAACCTCCGGACCAAAGGGCTCAGGGATCGATCACGTCAGGCTGCCAGAAGATGATACGCCCCGCCTGCGACCAAGGTTCACTGCGCCGTTGCTGCGAAAAACAGCATTTCCAAGACCCGTTGGCGGGTCAAGCGAATGGGCGGTGATCGGGAAAATGATGCGGATAGACGCCCAAAACAGTCACTGGCCGGCGGCATGTCGCCGGACCCTTCATCCGCAGCGGCACCCCGTTGGCTGCCGGCTCACCCGTCCCGCATGAGCGGATCTTCGATCTCAGCGGACACCGTGATCGGCAGTGATGTCTGGGTCGGCTTCGAGGCGGTCGTCATGCCCGCATCCATGCCGGAACCGGGCGACGCGTGGCCCATGGCCGCATTGCGATTCGACCTTGGGACGGATAGGCAAACCTTCAGGACGAGGGAGGAGCGCAATGGGCAGATCGGATCGGGATCTCGATCATCTCCACGAACTCCTGTGGGCCCTGCCCCAGGAAAACTATCCGATGAGCCTGAGCGAGCTCGACGGCTACGTGACCGGCATCCTCTCCTGTCCAGATCTCATTCCACCCTCAGAATGGCTTCCCCATGTCTGGGGAGAAACCGGCGATGCCCGGTTCCCCGACCTGGCGACCGCGGAGGCGACGATCTCGGCGGTGATGGCGCATTACAATGCCATTGCCTCGGAGATCGCGCGAAGCCCATGGCTCGAACCGATCTACGAGGTGGATCCCAACAGCGACGAAACGCTCTGGGAGCCCTGGGTCGACGGCTTCACGCGCGCCATGCGCCTTCGGCCCGAGGCCTGGCAGGCGGTGCTCGAACAGGCCGATGACGAGACGCGTTCGGCCCTGATCTTCCTCATGGCCCTGCAAGACATCAACGAAGGGACCAGCACCTTCACCGACGAGGAAATCGACGAGATCGATCTGGATGCCCCGGATCTGATCCCTAATTGCGTCGCTGCGATCCTGCTCGTCTCGCGCCCGGGGGTCGTGCTGGAGCCCGGCAATCTCCCTCACGCCCCCACGCAAGGCAAACGTCCAGGCCGGAACGATCCCTGCCCCTGCGGTTCGGGTCGCAAGTACAAGCAATGCTGCGGCAAGAACTGACGGGGTTCCTGGGACGGGAGGAGATGGCCGCCATACCGTGCATCTGCCTGACTCCGGGCCCACGGCATTGCCAGCGTGCCCTGCGGCCCGGAGAATGCTGATGCTCGATCCCTATTCGCGGCGCTGGGGACTGATCGCGAACGGAGACCCGATCACCACGCCGACCGCCACCCTGTTCCCGGTGCTGTGGCGCGGCAGGCCCGCCATGCTGAAACTGTCGTCGCAAGAGGACCAGCAGCGCGGCGCCGGGCTGATGGAATGGTGGAACGGAGACGGCGCGGCGCGGGTCTTCGCGAAGGACGAGAGCGCCCTGCTGATGGAACGCGCCACGGGTTCGCGGTCTCTGGCGGACATGGCGCGCGACGGGCGCGACGACGAGGCCTGCCGCATTCTCTGCGCCACCGCCGCGAAACTCCACGCCGACCGGCCTGCTGCCCTTCCCGACCTGGTGCCCTTGGCCCGGTGGTTCCGCGACCTTGAGCCGGCAGCCGCAAGACATGGCGGCATCCTTCTGCGCTGCGCGGAAACCGCCCGGGCGCTGCTGGCCGAGCCGCGCGATCTCACCGTGCTGCATGGCGATCTGCACCATGACAACGTGCTGGATTTCCGGCCGCACGGCTGGCGCGCCATCGATCCCCACGGGTTGTTCGGCGAGCGCGGCTTCGATTTCGCCAATATCTTCACCAACCCGGACCTGAGCGATCCCAGCCAGCCGGTCGCCACCGAGCCGGGCCGTTTCGCGCGTCGTCTGAAGGTGGTCGCCGAGGCGGCGGGGCTGGACCGGCGGCGCCTGCTGCAATGGATCCTGGCCTGGACCGGCCTGTCGGCGGCGTGGTTTCTGGAGGACGGCGACCCTCTGGCCAGGATCGATCTGCATGTCGCCGAACTGGCGGCGGCAGAGCTGGATCGGTGAGCAGCGGTGAGCCCCCCGCCAGTCGTGCGATCACGCCCGTTGCGCGGCGATCAGCAGCATCATCGGCCGTTCCAGTTCCTCGGCCAGCGCGCGCATGGCCTCAATCTGTTGCTGTGTCGGCGCGAACTCCTCGATCCGGCGCAGCGCGAAACCCGCGCCGATCAGCGTGTTGAGCGTCGTGGCCAGCGTTCGGTGATGCTTCAGCACGCCCCTGGCGAACCAGTCGGTGCGGCGCTCGCCCTCGAGGGAGTAGCCGTTGACCGGCCAGGTCTTGCGGCCGTCCTCGTCCAGCAGCCAATGCGGGTGTGCCGCCGCCATATAGATCGGATGCTCGATGGTGAAGACCAGGTCACCGCCGGACACCAGCGCCTTGTGGATCATGCGGACCAGCCGGTCGAAATCCGCGACATAGTGGAATGTCAGGGCGCTGTAGACCAGATCGAAGGCCGCTTCGGGCAAGTCGAGCCTGTCCAGA
>NZ_LLWQ01000037.1 GCF_001447385.1 Paracoccus sp. MKU1
CTGAAGGCCAGCGGGGCCTGCCCGCCCGAGGATGTCGGCGGTGCTCCGGGCTACGAGGAATTCCTCGAAGCCCTCGCAGATCCGGACCACGAGCAGCACGACGACATGGTCGGCTGGTCAGGTGCATCCTTCGATCCCGAAGATGCCAGGATCGACAGGATCGTCGAACGCTTTGACCAACTCGCGAAGAAATGGTCCCCGCGGCCCGGCAAGCCCAAAGCACCCAAGCCCACTCCCTGAGCACGGACACCCGTCCGCGGCCTACGCCGGATGGTTACGATAAATCGTTGGGATCCGATCATCAAATCCGCCGGCCAGTTTGCCGATTAAGGAAAGCGGACCAGCCGATTATGGTCGGAGTGGTCCATACCTGCTCATGGACATCAAAAATCTCCTCTCATCGGCATTGCTTCTTGCCGTAGGAAGCGGCTTTGCCTGGTCCGCAATGACCGGCATGGAAATAGGTACTGCACGGCGAATGGGTCCAGGTTACTTTCCGCTAATTCTTGCGGGAATTATCATACTGATCGGCCTTATTATCGGTGTGAAGGGGCTCATGCGATCAGAGCGGTTCCAGCCGGACCTTGCCCCGCTGCGTGCCTTCATCGCCATACTTGGCGCGCCAATATTTTTTGGCGCGACAATTCGAGGCTTGGGCTTCTTGCCCGCAGTGGCCTTGACTACGTTGCTCGCAAGTTTGGCAGCGTCAAGTCGGCTGTCCACGATCCTCTTGATAACCGCAGGCATCACCGTCTTCTGCCTGCTTGTCTTCTATTATGGCCTGGGACTGCCGATCCGGCTGTTAGGGCCTTGGCTGGGGATGTTGACCTGATGGATATGATCTCCAACTTGGGACTCGGGCTCGATGCTGCCCTGACCCCCTACAACATCCTGTTCTGCTTCATCGGCACGCTTCTTGGAACGCTCGTCGGAGTCCTGCCCGGTATCGGCCCAACCGCCACCATCGCGATGCTGCTGCCGATCACACTCTCGCTTTCGCCTGAGACTTCGCTGATCATGCTGGCTGGCATCTACTATGGCGCTCAGTATGGGGGGTCCACGACAGCAATCCTGATCAACCTGCCGGGGGAAAGCTCTTCCGCTGTGACGGCGCTCGACGGCTATCAAATGGCCCGACAAGGTCGTGCGGGCACTGCATTGGCTACTGCGGCACTAAGCTCCTTTCTGGCAGGGACGATCGCAACTCTTATTGTGGCCATGCTTGCGCCACCGCTGACCGCAGTCGCGCTTCGCTTCGGATCAGCCGAATATTTCTCTCTTATGGTTCTTGGGCTTGCAGCCTCAATCGTTCTCGCCAGCGGCGAAGTGATAAAGACGATTGCAATGGTTTCGCTGGGCCTCATCTTCGGTTTGGTGGGAACCGATATCAACACAGGCGAGATGCGCTTCACGCTTGGTCGTCCCGAACTGGCCGACGGACTGAACTTTGTGGCCGTTGCGGTAGGTCTTTTTGGCATTGCCGAGATCCTGCGTAACCTGGAGCACAGTGTGATACGAACCGCGGTAGTCCGGCATGTATCTGGGCTGTGGCCCCGGCGCGAGGACCTGCGGGCCATGCTGAAGCCTGCTGTAAGAGGTACATTTTTGGGTTCTGCGCTAGGTGTTCTCCCAGGTGGCGGAGCGATCCTGGCCTCCTTTGCATCCTATGCCCTGGAAAAGAAGCTTTCACCCAATTCGGAGCGCTTTGGTCAGGGAGCGATTGAAGGTGTTGCGGGGCCAGAAGCGGCTAACAATGCTGGCGCGCAGACCTCTTTCATCCCGATGCTGACGTTGGGGGTGCCCGCCAACCCAGTCATGGCGTTGATGATCGGGGCCATGATCATCCAAGGCATCGTCCCCGGGCCGCAAGTCGCAACCGAGCAGCCGGTTCTGTTCTGGGGTCTTATCGCTTCCATGTGGATCGGTAACCTGCTCCTCGTGGTTTTGAACCTTCCACTGATCGGCTTGTGGGTAAAGCTGCTGACGGTCCCTTATGGCATTCTCTTTCCCGCCATTTTGGCCTTTGCCTCTATCGGGGTATTCAGTGTCAACTCCAATGCATTCGATCTCTACGTAATGGCCAGCTTCGGTATCTTCGGATACATCCTTGCAAAGCTCCATTTCGAACCCGCCCCGATGTTGCTTGGCTTCGTCCTGGGGCCTCTTTTGGAGGAGCATTTGCGGCGGGCTATGATTCTATCGCACGGAGACATGTCAGTCTTCGTGACGCGGCCAATCAGCGCGGCGCTACTGATCACGGCAGCGCTTGTCCTAGCCGTAGCTTTCCTGCCCAGCATTGCCAAACGCCGCGACGAAGTCTTCGTCGAGGAAGATTAAACTGGAGATATCATGGCACAGAGTGCAACCAATCGTGTCTACAAGATCGCCTCGATCGCCGGAGATGGGATCGGCAAGGAAGTGGTGCCAGAGGGCATTCGCGTTCTGGAGGCCGCATCCAAGAAGTTTGGCTTCAATCTACAGCTAGACGAGTTCGACTTCTCTTCATGCGATTACTACCTCAAGCACGGCAAGATGATGCCGGACGACTGGAAGCAGCAGATCGGCAACCATGATGCAATCTTTTTTGGGGCAGTTGGCTGGCCGGCAGTGGTCCCCGACCACGTTTCTCTCTGGGGCTCTTTGATTCAGTTTCGCCGAGAGTTCGATCAGTACGTCAGCCTGCGTCCCGTTAGGCTGATGCCGGGCGTGTCGGCGCCGCTTGCTGGCCGCGGGCCAGGAGATATCGACTTCTACGTGGTGCGTGAGAACACGGAGGGAGAGTACTCCTCCGTCGGTGGGCGCATTTTCTCAGGCACTGAGCGGGAAACCGTGCTTCAGGAGACGGTGATGACACGAGTCGGTGTCGATCGTATTCTAAAATTCGCCTTCGATCTGGCGCAGAGCCGCCCAAGAAAACGCTTGACGTCAGCAACCAAGTCAAACGGCATCTCGATTTCGATGCCTTACTGGGATGAGCGTGTCGAAGAAATGGCGAAAGCCTATCCGGATATCGCTTGGGATAAGTATCACATTGATATCCTTTGCGCGCATTTCGTGTTGAATCCGGACCGGTTTGACGTGGTCGTCGCCTCGAATCTCTTCGGTGATATCCTGTCTGACCTAGGGCCGGCCTGCACCGGAACGATCGGTATCGCGCCATCGGGCAACATCAATCCTGAACGTAAGTTTCCCTCCCTTTTCGAGCCCGTGCATGGCTCAGCCCCCGACATTGCTGGACTCGGTGTAGCGAATCCCATTGGTCAAATCTGGTCTGCGGCGATGATGCTGAACCATCTAGGCGAAGGGGAGGCGAGCTCGGCAGTCATCAGCGCCATTGAAACAGTGCTTGCCGAACCACGTCTGCGCACCCGTGACCTCGGAGGTAGTGCCAATACGGTCGCCTGCGGGAAAGCAGTCGCCGATGCCTTGGCATAGTGATGCGACCTTCCGATGAACGATAGAACCTACAAGATCGCCGCCATCCCCGCCGACGGCATCGGCCCCGAAGTGATCGCCGCCGGCCTGCAGGCGCTGGAGGCCCTTGCCGGGCGCGACGGCAAGTTCACGTTCGACATCACCGAATTCGACTGGAGCTCGGACCGCTACAAGAAGACCGGCGCGCTGATGCCCGAGGACGGCCCTGAGCAATTGAAGGCCTTCGACGCCATCTTCTTCGGGGCGGTGGGTGCGCCGGACGTGCCCGATCACCTCACGCTTTGGGGTCTGCGCCTGCCGATCTGCCAGGGCTTCGATCAATATGCCAATGTGCGCCCGACCAAGATCCTGCCCGGCATCCAGTCGCCGCTGGAAGGCGTCGGCCCCGGCGATCTGG
>NZ_LLWQ01000038.1 GCF_001447385.1 Paracoccus sp. MKU1
CGAAGGTCGCGCACGATCTGGCGCGCGGCGCGGAGTGCAGGCGTGTCGCCATGGATATCCTCGAGCCAGGGGCCGTCAGCCGCGGCGCGTGGCGCCTTGACCGTGAGGGCGGCGATCCGCTCGGCAACCGCCTTCGCAGTCGGCGCCCGCATGGCGAGACCAAGGGCCAGTGGCTCCAGGTCAGACAGCGCGGCGTCGTCCGGCAGGGCGGCGCACACCGCGGTCTCGTCGACCCGGCCGGTGGCGCTGTGTGTGGCGCGCAGGGCGGTGATCAGGATCTTCGCCGACAGAGGCGCAAAGGCCCGGCGCTGGACAGGCGGGTGCTGCAGCACCGGCGGTGCCGTCGCCACATCCGGCAGCAGGATCAGGATCGGGACCCGCATGTCGATGGCGCTTGCCAGTTCCGCCGCAAAGCCGCGTTCGGCGTGGTCGGAGATCTTGCCGTTCATGAGTTCCGGACCCAGCACCAGCAGATAAGGCTTGTCGCGAGGCAGCCGGCCCATGGACATGGCCAGTGACCAGCCGGTCGGCAACGCATGCGGCAGCAGCTTCTTGAGCGCATCGATCAGGCTGCCCGGAATGCCTTCGATCACGGTGATGGCGCCCGGCACCAGCATCGCATCGCGGTCCTTGAGGCTGCCAATACTGGCGGCAAGGCGCAGCAGCGGGATCAGCTTGCCCGCCGGCAGGCGGATGCGCGGCTGCGATGTGCCATTGGCTGCGGTGGCGGCCGGATCGCCGCCGGCGTCCGCAATGGCGTCGTGTTCTTCCGGGGAGACGTTCTGCGCGGTGGGGCTGGTGTTCAGGGCATCCAGCGCGGCGGATCCCGGAGGCGACATGGCGGCCTCCAGCAGCTCGGGCAGGTCCATGTCTTCGGGGTCGAGCGCCGGATCCCAGTTGTCGGTCATTTTGTTCGCAAGATCGGCCTCGAGGCCGCGGATGGCGTGACGGGCCAGGGAAGCCCAGGATGGAGGATTACGGGTTGCGGATTCGGGGTTCGGATTGCRGGGAT
>NZ_LLWQ01000039.1 GCF_001447385.1 Paracoccus sp. MKU1
AGCGTGTCAAGGCCGTCGTCGCCAGCACCATGTATGACATGACCCGCGTCATGTCCAAGGGCTACGACGATGCCATGACCTCTGAACAGCGCGCGGAGGTGCTGGAGACGCTCAGCCGCCAGCGCTGGGAGGACGCCGAGAACGGCACCTCGGCCTATCAGCCGCCCTATAACGAGCTGCAGGGCGGCGAGGCGCAGTTCCTGGTCGATTACCACGACTATTACATGACGCCGCGCGGATACCACAAGCGCGCGGTCAACTCCGGCAATGCCTGGACGCGGACAACGCCGCTGCCGTTCATGAACCTGCCGATCCTGACCCATATCGCGGAAATCTCGCCGCGCCCGGTGCTGCTGATCCATGGCGAGAACGCCCATTCGCGCTATTTCAGCGAGGACGCCTATGCCGCCGCCTCCGAGCCGAACCATCTGCATTCATACTACACCTCTTTCCTTTCCAGTTGACAGCTTTGGTTGGGCGCCTGCATCGCGCGTGCGGCGACCCGGTCTTGGAGGCGGTTCCATCGGCTGCACTGTTTTTGGGGCAGGTCCGATGCCGGAAGTTCGTAGAGGCAATAGTGCCCATTGTAGGCGTGGCTGGCGATGAGGCCAAACTTTGCCCACCTGGCGACGGTTTGCTCGTGGATGCCAAGCCGCGTGGCGGCTTCCTGCTTGGTCAGCATTCCCCGTTCTCGCAGGCGGTCATAGCGTGGGCGCAGGTTGTATTGGTGGACGAGATAGGCGACGCGCAGGGCGGTGAAGCGGGCGTCGTGACGGCCGCGGCGGGCCGCTTCACCCGGTCGATAGCCCTGTTGGTTGAGCAGTTCCGCGATCTCGGAATAGATGTGATCGTCGAGCAGCCTATCGACCAGTTGGATGATGCCCGGCTGCGTCTTGATCTGCTGGGCGGCGGATCTGGGGCTGGGGATGGTCAGCGTTTGCAGCTTTCCGCCCTTGAAACGCACGTGCGCCTTGGTGGTGCCTGCCGCGGGCAGTTTGACGAGAGTAACATCTTCGACGATGTGGGCGATCAGGCGCTTGCGTTCGCGGTTTGGGGTATCTGGGTCGGCCCAGAGCTTGTGGAAATCGACCGTCATGGCAACCAGCCGCTCGCGGACAGCCTGGTCGAGACAAAATTGGTCGCGCTCCCGTGCCCGCTCGCGCTCTTCCCGGGCATTGGCCAGAACGCGGAGCTTCTCGTTCCATTCGCCTTCCAGCGTGTCGGCGACGAGGCGATTGCCGGGGTCGACAAGCATGAAGCGGCGCTGCGCAAGATCGGCCTCCGCCTGGGCCCGCTCTACCGCCCGACAGCGAAGCTGATCGGCTTCCTGGTGGCGGGCTTCGATCTCCGAGCGGACATCAAGCGCCAGTTCGACCGCCGCCGGCGTCATCTGCTGGGCAATCAGCCTGCCGACCGCGTCATCCACGGAAGACCCTGCGATCGACTGGCACATGGGTTCACCGCGATAGACATGGGCGCGATCGCAGATGTACCAGGCTTCCAGTCGACCACGCCGGGCCGCGTAACGCACCCGGAAATGTCTGCCACACTGTCCGCACACGGCCCGCCCCTGCAGCAGTGCCGAGCCCTCCCGTGGAATGGAAGCTCGTGCCGCGTCGTACCTCTGGCCATTCGCCTTGAGCACCTGCAGGTTCTCCTGGTGTTGGTCCCAGCTGATGTATCCGGGATGCGCGTTGGGGATGCAGGCCAGCCAGTCGCCCTCGTCGCGCGCGCGGATGGTCT
>NZ_LLWQ01000040.1 GCF_001447385.1 Paracoccus sp. MKU1
CTCCCCTGGGTGGCGCTGATCGGCTCGGGCGTCGTGCTCAACAAGGACGGTTCATTCCAGCGGACCGCGAAGTTTCGCGGCCCCGATCTGGATTCCGCCGTCGCGGCCGACCTGGTCGCGGTGGCCGGACGGCTGAACAACGCCGTCCGCCGCCTCGGCCCAGGCCGGGCCATCTTCGTCGCGGCGCAGCGCTCGGAGGCCGCCACCTCTCCGGCCAGCCGGTTCCCCGATCCCGCCGCGGCGCTGGTCGATGCCGAGCGCAAGGCCGATTTCGAGGAGGAGGGCAGCCATTTCGTCTCGGGCTATTTCCTGACCTTCCTCTGGCTCCCGCCCGCAGAAGATGCCGCACGCTCGGAATCCTGGCTCTATGAGGGGCGCGAGACCTCGGGCGTGAACCCGTGGGAGCTGGTGCGTGGCTTTATCGACCGCACCGATCGCGTGCTGGCGTTGCTCGACGGCATGATGCCGGAATGCCGCTGGCTCGATGACGCTGGCACGCTGACCTACCTCCATTCCACCATCTCGACCAACCGGCATCGCGTGCGTGTGCCCGAGGTGCCGATGTATCTCGACGCGCTGTTAGCCGATCAGCCGCTGACCGGCGGGCTGGAGCCGCGCCTGGGCAATCAGCATCTCCGGGTGCTGACGATCACCGGCTTTCCGGGCACGACCACCCCCGGCCTGCTCGACGAGATGAACCGGCTGGCCTTCCCCTACCGATGGTCCACCCGCGCCATCCTCATGGACAAGACCGACGCGACCCGGCTGCTGACGAAGATCAGGCGGCAATGGTTCGCAAAGCGCAAGAGCATCGCGGCGATCATCAAGGAGGTGATGACCAACGAGCAATCCGCGCTCGTGGACACCGATGCAGCAAACAAGGCCGCCGACGCGGACATGGCCTTGCAGGAACTCGGCGCCGACATGGCCGGGATGGCCTATGTCACGGCGACCGTCACCGTCTGGGACGAGGATGCCCGCCGCGCCGACGAAAAGCTGCGCCTGGTCGAGAAGATCATCCAGTCCCGTGATTTCAGCGTCATGGTCGAGACGGTCAATGCCGTCGACGCCTGGCTCGGCAGCCTGCCCGGACATGCCTATGCCAATGTCCGCCAGCCCCCGATCTCGACGCTCAACCTTGCCCACATGGTTCCCTCGTCCGCCGTGTGGGCAGGGCCGGAACGGGACGATCACTTCGGCGCGCCCCCGCTGCTCTATGGCAGGACCGAAGGATCGACCCCGTTCCGGCTTTCTCTCCATGTCGGCGATGTGGGCCACACCCTTGTCGTCGGTCCCACAGGTGCGGGCAAGTCGGTGCTGCTGGCGCTGATGGCGTTGCAGTTCCGCCGCTACGTGGGATCACAGATTTTTGCCTTCGACTTCGGCGGCTCGATCCGCGCCGCCGCGCTGGCCATGGGTGGCGACTGGCATGATCTTGGTGGCGAACTGACCGATGCTTCCGAGACGTCCGTTTCGTTGCAACCGCTGGCCCGTATCCATCAAACCGCCGAGCGCGCCTGGGCGGCGGACTGGATCGTCGCGATCCTGACGCGCGAGAACATCCAGATCACCCCGGAGGTAAAGGAATACATCTGGACGGCGCTGACCTCGCTTGCCTCGGCGCCCGTCGGGGAGCGGACCATCACCGGTCTCGCGGTCCTGCTCCAGTCGAACGATCTGAAACAGGCGCTGCGCGCCTATTGCGTCGGTGGTCCTTATGGCCGTCTGCTCGACGCCGAGGCCGAGCATCTTGGTTCAGCCGACGTGCAGGCGTTCGAGATCGAGGGCCTGGTCGGAACCGGCGCGGCCCCCGCCGTCCTCTCCTACCTGTTTCACCGCGTCGGCGACAGGCTGGACGGGCGGCCGACGCTGCTGATCATCGATGAGGGCTGGCTGGCGCTCGATGACGAAGGGTTCGCGGACCAGCTCCGCGAATGGCTGAAAACCCTGCGCAAGAAAAACGCCAGCGTCATCTTCGCCACGCAAAGCCTCAGCGACATCGATGGCAGTAATATCGCGCCCGCGATCATCGAAAGCTGCCCGACGCGGCTCCTGCTACCGAACGAGCGCGCCATCGAGCCGCAGATCACCGCGATCTACAGGCGGTTCGGCCTCAATGACCGTCAGATCGAGATTCTCGCGCGGGCGACACCCAAGCGGGACTACTACTGCCAGTCGCGACGCGGCAACCGGCTGTTCGAACTGGGCCTCAGCGAAGTCGGCCTCGCGCTCTGCGCCGCTTCCGCCAAATCCGACCAGACGCTGATTGCCGAGATCTTCGCCGAACACGGCCGAGACGGCTTCCTCGCCGCTTGGCTCAAGGCGCGCGGCGTCGAATGGGCCACCGATCTGATCCCGGACCTCACCAACCTCGCCACCGAAAGCGAGGACCTGACGCCCATCGTCTTCGATGACGCCGAGTTCGATTTCACCCTGGAAGAAGAGGAGATTACCCCATGACGCGCAAAATGCTCCGTCTCAGCCGCGTGGCGGGCGCTTCGGCGCTCGCACTCGCGCTTGCCGCACCTTTGGCGCTAGCGCCGGTGTTCACGGCACCAGCCCATGCCTTCTTCGGCGGGTTCGGCCGCATCGTCTATGACCCGACCAACCACGCCGAGAACTTGTTGACGGCAGCGCGCACGCTGGAGCAGATCAACAACCAGATCACCTCGCTCCAGAACGAAGCGCAGATGTTGATCAATCAGGCGCGGAATCTCGCGAGCCTGCCCCACAGCTCGCTTCAGGCGCTTCAGCAGAACGTCCAGCGCACCCAGCAGCTTCTCGGGCAAGCCCAGAATATCGCGTTCGACGTGCAGAACATCGACCAGATGTTCCAGCAGGACTACGGCAATCTATCCCTCACGGCCACCGACCAGCAATTGATCGCCGATGCGCGCTCGCGCTGGGAGAACACCGTCGGTGGCTTGCAGGATGCCATGCGCGTGCAGGCGGGCGTAGTTGGCAACATCGACAGCAACCGTGCCGAGATGTCCACGCTCATCGGCGAGAGCCAGGGCGCGACCGGCGCGCTTCAGGCTACGCAAGCTGG
>NZ_LLWQ01000041.1 GCF_001447385.1 Paracoccus sp. MKU1
ATCCGGCAGGCCATGAAAAGCACCGGCGCCATCGGCGGGCTGTTCGCGCCGATCACCACCGAGGTCGCGACGATGGCGGCGAAATGCACCGGATGCACCTCGACCGAGACCATCAGCGGCAGCAGCAGCGGCGCGATCACCACCGTGACCGAGACATCGTCGATCAGCGCCCCCGCGATGATCAGGAACACGTTCACCAGGATCATCACGCCGATCGGATTGCTGACCAGCGACGCCACCAGTTCCGTCAGATCCTGCGGGATGCGCTCGGCCACCAGGATACGGCTGATCACGAAGGAAAACAGCAGGATCAGCACGATGGAGCCGGTGGTCTCGGCGGCCGCCACCGTGCTGTCGCGCAACCGCGCCAGGCTCATGTCGCGATAGACGAAGAGGCCGATCAGGACCGCGGCGAGAACGGCGAAGGCCGCCGCCTCGGTTGGCGTGAAGAAGCCGCCATAGATGCCGCCGATGATGATGACCGGCAGCGAAAAGGCGGGGATGGTGCGCAGGGTGATGCGCCATTTCTCCGCAGCCGGGATCCGGCGCTCGTCGTGGATCTCGTGAATGCGGCGGCCGATCTGGGCGCGGTTGAAGATCATCAGCCCGATCATCAGCATGATCCCCGGCACGATCGAGGCCGCGAAGCAGGCCGCCACCGATTGCTGGGTCGCCACTGCGAACAGGATCATGGTGATCGACGGCGGGATAAGGATGCCCAGGAGAGAGGAAATCCCCAGCAGCGCCGCCGAATAGCCGCGCGGATAGCCGCGTTCGGCCATGGGGTCGATCATCAGCGTGCCGATGGCCGCCACTGCTGCGGTGGCCGTCCCGGCGATGGCGCCGAACACGCCCGCCGCCCCGACCATCGCATTGCCGAGCCCGCCCCGCCGCCGCCCGATCGCCATCTCGATGCAGGCGACCAGGCGGTTCGCGATGCCCCCCGACTGCATCAGGTAGCCCGCAAGGATGAACAGCGGCAGGGCCAGCAGGATCACCGAGTTCAGCGACCGGAAGCCCTGCAACATCAGCGTGTTGAGATTGGCGTCATAGATCCAGGCCAAGGCCGCGACGACGCCGGCGAAGGACCATGCGACGGGAAGGCCGATCCCCAGAAGAGCCAGGAGCAGCCCCAGGACCAG
>NZ_LLWQ01000042.1 GCF_001447385.1 Paracoccus sp. MKU1
ACCGTGAATCCCGGCACCTCGGAAAGCTGTTCGAAACTCTGTGTCATCAGATCAATGCCCCGCCACCGAAGCTGAAGAAGCTGAGGAAGAACGAACTGGCGGCAAAGGCGATGGAGATGCCGAAGACGATCTGGATCAGCCGGCGGAAGCCGCCGCCGGTATCGCCGAAGGCCAACGTCAGCCCGGTGGTAATGATGATGATCACCGCCACGATCTTGGCCACCGGCCCCTCGACGGAATCGAGGATCGATTGCAGCGGCGCTTCCCAGGGCATCGACGAACCGGCGGCATGGGCGGCCGGAGCCATGAACAGGCTGACATAGAGGGTGGTCGCCGCCGTCGTGACATGATGACGGATGCGCAGGGCATGACGGATCATTAGGGTTCTCCAGTTTTTTTTGCGATGTGCGTCTCGGTCTCGGGAATGACGGAAACGATGCGGTAGTCGCCGTCCGGACCGAAGCCCTCGACCCGAACCAGTTCGGCCAGCCGCCGCGCGGACCCGCGACCGGCAAGCACCGCGACCAGATCGACGGTCTCGGCGATCAGCGCCCGCGGCACGGTGACCACGGCCTCCTGGATCAGCTGTTCGAGCCGGCGCAGGGCTCCGATGCCCGATCCGGCATGGATGGTGCCGATGCCGCCCGGATGGCCAGTGCCCCAGGCCTTGAGCAGATCCAGCGCCTCGACGCCGCGCACCTCGCCGATCGGGATGCGGTCGGGGCGCAGGCGCAGGGACGACCGGACCAGATCGGAGAGCGTCGCGATGCCGTCCTTGGTGCGCATGGCGACGAGGTTGGGCGCGGCGCATTGCAGTTCTCGGGTGTCCTCGATGATGACGACGCGGTCCGAGGTCTTCGCCACTTCGGCCAGCAGCGCATTGGTCAGCGTGGTCTTGCCGGTCGAGGTGCCGCCGGCGACGAGGATATTGGCGCGCGTGGCCACCCCGAGCCGCAGCGCCTCGGCCTGCATCCGGCTCATGATC
>NZ_LLWQ01000043.1 GCF_001447385.1 Paracoccus sp. MKU1
CTTCGTCAGCGTGATCCTGGGCGGCTTCGGCGGCGAGGCCGGCCCGGCGATGGAGATCGAGGGCGAGCAGGTGGCCATCGACGCCGACAGCGTGGCGGCGGCCTTGAACGATGCCGACGAGATCATCATCGTGCCGGGCTATGGCATGGCGGTGGCGCAGGCGCAGCAATCGGTGTCGGAGCTGACCCGCAAGCTGCGCGCCAAGGGCAAGACGGTGCGCTTCGCCATCCATCCGGTGGCGGGCCGTCTGCCGGGCCACATGAACGTGCTCCTGGCCGAGGCCAAGGTGCCCTATGACATCGTCTTGGAGATGGACGAGATCAACGAGGATTTCCCCTCGACCGACGTGGCGATCGTGATCGGCTCGAACGACATCGTGAACCCGGCGGCGCAGGAGGACCCGAACTCGCCGATCGCCGGCATGCCGGTCCTCGAGGTCTGGAAGGCCAAGCAGGTCTTCGTCTCCAAGCGCGGCCAGGGCACCGGCTATTCCGGCATCGAGAACCCGCTCTTCTACAAGGAAAACACCCGCATGTTCTACGGCGACGCAAAAAAATCCATCGACCAGCTCCTGCCAATGATCGAGTGACAGGAGAAACGGCGAAACGACAATAGGCGGGCCCAAGGCCCGCCTTTTTCATGCGCGGCTCGCTGCCTTCAGACCGCGTCCAGCATCGACTTGATG
Source organism: Paracoccus sp. MKU1 (assembly GCF_001447385.1). Lineage (GTDB taxonomy): Bacteria > Pseudomonadota > Alphaproteobacteria > Rhodobacterales > Rhodobacteraceae > Paracoccus. Next base: position 686 of record NZ_LLWQ01000043.1, read on the forward strand.
ACATCTGCCGGCAATGCGGGATGCACCGCCAGCTTGCGGGTACGCTTGCCCTTGCGCGGAATCAGCAGCGCACAACGCGTGGCCAGGGCCCGCGACCGCTGCGCCGAACAGACGACGATCACCCCCGCACACCAGCGCGAATGCGTGCCGAAGCGCATCACGATTTCTATCGAGCCGGGGACATAGCCCTCGGTTTCGGCGGAATCGATCAGGGCATCATGAATGATGGGGGGCAGATACATGGGTAGGGGGCACTTGGGAATTAACATTTTACGCAAATTGTTAATCCCTGAAGGCGTGGATGAGTATATGCCCTTTTGAACAGGTCTTCCATACAAGCTATGCGCGTGTGCCGGCAGTCCCGTTCGACCGCTGGCCGAAACCCCTAGGGGGTGATCAGGATCGGCGTGCCGTCGCGCACCATGGCATAGACATCCTCGACCTCGGCATCGGTTACGGCGATGCAGCCGGCGGTCCAGTCCTGGCGCAGCTTGGACAGCGCCCGGCCTTCGGGGCCCTGGCCGTGGATGAAGATGTCGCTGCCCGCGCTGCGCCCCAGTTCGGCGGCCCGCACCGCGTCATGCGGATTGGGATAGGAGATGCCGATCGACAGGTGATAGCGGCTGTCGGGATTGCGGCGGTCTATGTAGTAGAGCCCCTCGGGCGTCCTGCCGTCGCCCTCGAACTGCTTGTGGCCGAGGGGCTCGTTGCCCAGCCCGATGCGATAGGCCTTCAGCACCGTGTTGCCGTTCAGCAGCAGCATCTGCCGCGCGCCCTTGTTCACCACGACCTGGGTCACCGGGGGACCGGAATAGGTCTTGAACTTGCTGGGACCGCAGGCGGCAAGCCCCAGCAAGATCGCAAGTGCAACGATACGTCCCAGCCAGCCCGTCATTGGTGCGCGTCCCTCGATCCGGTGTTTTGCGCCATCTTGCCCGTCCGGCGCGTGCCCGGCAATGTGCCGCGGCTTCACGAAATCCTGATGCCGGTGCCCGCGGCGTGGCAGATTTGCCAGAGCTGGCGCGTCGCGGGGTTTTCCTGTTGCGGGAAAAATGCCGCCCGCTAATCATGCGCCCATGAACGACGATGACGAACATCCCCAGCGCTATGCCCTGGTGAACGAGCTGCACGCCCGGCCTTCGCCGCGGCTCAAGGCGCCCTGCACCGCCGTCTATCTGGCGATCAAGGAGCCGCGCGACGCCGCCAACCGCGACCGGGGCAGGGATGTCGCGCATCTGGCCGCGCTTTGCGCCCGGCATGGCGCGCCGCGTCCCGATACCAGCGCCGGCCATTACACCGCCCAGCTTGGCCGCCACCAACTGCGCTGGGAAAGCCATACCGAGTTCGTCACCTACGCCGCCTTCGCGCCCGGCTTGCCGCCGCGCCCCTTTGATCCTGCGGCAGGGGAGATCTTTCCCCATGACTGGCAGCATCACGCGCCCGGCAAGCGCGTCGCGGCGGTGATGATCCAGGTCGATATTCTGCCCGAGAGACCGGCCGACCTCCTGCCGCGCTTGTCGGAGTGGTTCGCGGCCGACAGCCTCGCCTCGGTCTGGGTGCTGGAGGAGGCGGCGGTGGTCGCCGGCGATTTCCGCATCGATCCGGCCGGCTGGATGCGCTTTGCGCTGTTCGTCAAGCCCGACACGCAGCCCGGCCGGATCGGGCGCATCGTGCAACGGCTTTTGGATCTGGAAACCTATCGCGCCATGTCCATGCTGGGCCTGGGCCGGGCGCGCGACCTGACCCGACAGCTCAATGCGCTGGACCCGCAGCTCAGCGACATCGTGCAAAGCATGAGCGACGACAGCCGCCCGGCCGAGGCGGTGCTGCAAGACCTGCTGTCGGTCTCGACCCGGCTGGAAAGCGCGGCGACCCAGCACGCCTTCCGCTTCGGCGCCAATGCCGCCTACGAGGCCATCGTCATGGACCGCGTCGCCTCGCTGCGCGAGACGCGCTTTCTGGGCGGCCAGATGCTGACCGAGTTCATGGCCCGGCGCTATCTGCCCGCCATGCGCACCGCGAAATCGGCCGAGAAGCGGCTGTCCGCCATGCTGGACCGCAGCGAGCGGGCGGGCGAGTTGCTGCGCACGCGCGTCGATGTCCAGCGCAGCGCCCAGAATCAGGAGCTGATGCAGCGCATGGACCGGCGCGCCGATCTGCAATTGCGCCTGCAACACACCGTCGAGGGGCTGTCGGTGGTGGCGATCAGCTATTACGCGGTCGGCCTACTGGGCTATGCGCTTTATCCGCTGGCCCATGCGCTGCACATCGACAAGGCGGTGCTGGTCGCGGCCCTGACCCCTATCGCCGTGCTGGCCGTCTGGCTGGGCATGCGGCGCATCCGGGCCCGGCTGCATGACGGCAGCGGCCACTAGCGCCGACCGTTCCCTGAACCGATAATGCCGCAAAATCCGAAGAAGGAGCGAAAATCGTGAGACAGGTCCTTTCCCTTTGCACATTGCTGGCCCTTGCGGCCTGCGGCGTGCCCTTGGTGCCCTTCGTCTGATGGCGGGCCGGCTTGAAATGTATGGCCTGGCCCATTGCTCGACCTGCCAGAAGGCGCAGGCCGAACTGGAGGCCGCAGGCTGGCAGGTGGATTTCCGCGACGTGGCCAAGGCGCCGCTGGACGAGAACCAATGGCAGCGCATGATCGGTGATTTCGGCGAGAAGCTGGTGAACCGCGCCAGCCTGACCTGGCGCGGCATGTCCGAGGACGAACGCGCCGGCACGCCCTTGCAGATGCTCTCGGCCAAGCCCTCGCTGATGAAGCGGCCGGCGATCATCGCGGGCGACAAGCGGCTGCTGGGTTGGACCGCCAATGTGAAGCGCGCGCTGGGGGTGGCGGCCTGAGCGCCGCCGCTAGACGACGTAGCGGTCGCGGCGGTGGTTGATGGCGATCACCAGGTTCAGCACCAGCGCCCCCAGGAAGGACCAGGCCACCGTCTGCCAGTCGCGCAGCAATAGCGCGCAGGCAAAGAGGCAGGCGTCGAAGATCAGCTGTGTCCAGCCGGCGCGAAAGCCCGTGGCATCCTGCAAATACAGCGCGACAATGCCCACCCCGCCCAGCGAGGCACCGTGCCGGAACAGCGCCAGCAGCGCCGAGCCGGTCAGAAAACCCACCAGCAGCGCCCCCACCGCCGGGTGGACATGGCCGAATTGCAGAGCCGGCGGCAGGATGGTGACCAGCACCGACATCGCCGCCACGGCGATGAAGGATTTCAGCATGAAGCCCAGCCCCAACCGGCGATAGCCCAGCCAGTAGAAAGGCAGGTTCACCGCGAAGAAGATCGGCGCGAAGCTCCAGCCGGTGGCATAGGAGATCAGGATCGCCAGCCCCGCCGTCTGGCCGGTGACGAAGCCCAGATGCGTCAGCAGCAGCACGCCGACCGCGGCCATGAAGCTGCCATAGGCCAGGCCCTGCGCATCCTCGATGGGGCTGTGGCGTCGGGAAGATGTGTCGTCGCTCATGCGCCTCTCTTGCCTGGGCCGAAGGGGGCCGGCAAGGGGGGGGGCCGAGGCGGATCAGCGCAGCGGCGGCAGGTCCGGGCCGTTGGCTGCCGCGGCTTCGGGCAGGGCGGCGCGGTTGCTGACCGCGCGGGTGAAGGCGCCTTGCGGATCGCGGCGCAGCACCGAGCGCGGGCCGCCGGCGCGCAGGTTCTCGACGGTGCGGTGATAATCGGCCTCGTCCAGCACCCCGGTGGCGGAGAGCAGCCCGCCGATGCGGCGCAGCATCCCGGCCTGCCGTTGCAGGGCGCCCGGATCGGGATCGGGGCCGAGGATCAGCCGGGCGCTGTCCTCGGGCCGGGTGACCGCCTCGCGCCAGCCCCGCATGCTGGCGCGCAGGAACCGTGCCAGCCGCGCCTCGGCCTCCGGCGCGGCAAGCGTGCCGGACAGGACATAAAGCCCGTCCTCCAGCACCGCCGCGCCCTGGTCCTGTGGGTCGAGTTCGACCAGCCCTTCGTCCGGGACCGGGTCATAGCTGAGCGTGCTGATGCAGGCGGCCTGTTTCTGGCGCAGCATCTCGGCCCCCGGCCATTGCCCCAGCAGCGCGACGCCGGACAGGCTGTCATCGGCCTCCAGCCCCAGCCGGTTCAGCCAGGCCAGCAGCGGATACTCCGTGCCGTCGAACCAGTTGCCAATGGTCTTGCCGCGCAGGTCGGCGGCGCCGGTCACGCCCGTCTCGCGCAGGCAGGTCAGCCGCAGCGCCGGCCGGGCGAAGACCTGCGCGACATTGACCACGGGCAGGCCGTTCTCGCGCGCCACCAACGCGGCGGGCATCCATTCCACCGCCAGATCGGCCTCGCCCCGTGCCAGCGCCTCGAAGGGCGGGGCATCATCGGCCGGGCGCAGCCGGACCGTCAGCCCTTCCTCGGCGTAATAGCCGCGCGCCTCGGCGACCAGGAAGCCGGCGGATTCGGCCAGCGCCGGCCCGCGCAGCTGCACGGTCAATTCCTCGGCCCGCGCTGCCAGCGCGGTCAGCACCAGCAGCATCGCGGCCGGGATCAGCGATTTGGTCATCCGTCTCATCGCGGGCCATGGTTAGACGGGCCGCATCCGCGCCGCAAGCCGCCGCGGCCCACGATGCCGCGAGCGGTGTCAGTCGCGGGAATAGACATCCTCGTAGCGCACGATGTCGTCCTCGCCCAGATAGGCACCGGTCTGCACCTCGATCAGCACCATCGGCACCTTGCCGGGATTCTCCATCCGGTGCACGGCGCCCAGCGGCACGTAGATCGACTGGTTCTCGGTCACCAGCGTCACCGTGTCGTTCACCGTCACCCGCGCGGTGCCCGAGACCACGATCCAATGTTCCGAGCGGTGGAAATGCGATTGCAGCGACAGCGCGCCGCCCGGGTTGACCACGATGCGCTTGACCTGGAAGCGGTCGGCCAGCGCCAGCGTCTCGAACCAGCCCCAGGGGCGGTGGTCGCGCAGGAATATCTCGGCCTGGCGCGCGCCCTTGGCCTTCAGCGCATTGACCGCCTCGCGCACCTCCTGCGCGCGGTCCATGCCGGCGACCAGCACGGCATCGTCGGTCGCCACGACCATCACGTCCCGCAGGCCGATGCCGACGACCTCCATCCGCTCGTCCTCGGCGCGCAAGAGCACGTTGTCGCAGTCGATGGCGGTCGAATGCGCATCCACCACCGCGCCGCGCTCGGCCGGTTCGTCCCGTTGCGCCTCGTGCCAGACCGCGTCCCAGCCGCCCAGATCCGACCAATGGCCCGAAAAGCGGACGACTGACAGGTTGTCGGCCTTTTCCAGCACGGCGTAATCCACCGACAGGCCGGGCAGCCGGTCCCAGGGCTCGGGCGCCAACCGTAGGAAGCCCAGGTCCAGGCGCGCCTCGGCCAGCGCCGCCCGGACGGGGGCGAGGTATTCCGGGGCATGGGCCTTGAACGCGTCGATCATGCTGCGGGCGGCGAACAGGAAGATGCCGGCGTTCCACAGAAAATTGCCCTGGGCGATCATCCGCTTCGCATTCTCGGCATCGGGCTTTTCGACGAAGCGCTTCAGCACCAGCGGGCCGGCGCCCTCACCCTCGGCCTCCATATAGCCATAGCCGGTCTCGGGGCGGCTGGGGGCGATGCCGAAGGTGACGATACGGCCCGCCTGCGCCGCGGGCAGGCCCAGTTCGACGGCGCGGCCGAAGGCCTCGGCATCCGGCACGACATGATCCGAGGGTGCGACCAGCAGCACCGCCTCCGGGTCCTTCTCGGCGGCGCTGAGCGCGGCGGCCAGGATCGCAGGTGCGGTGTTGCGGCCCACGGGCTCGATCAGGATCGCCGCAGGGCTGATGCCGATCTGGTCCAGTTGCTCGGCGACGATGAAGCGGAAATCGGCGTTGGTCATCACCACCGGCGCGCCGTAGCGCGGACCGCTGAGCCGGCGGGCCGAGGCCTGGAACAGGCTCTCCTCGCCCACCAGCGGGGCGAATTGCTTGGGGAAACTTTTGCGCGAGACGGGCCAGAGCCGGGTGCCAGAGCCTCCGGCAAGCAGAACAGGGGTGATCGTCATGAAAATCGCTCCATCGGCACGGGGCCGTTTCCATCCGTTCTCGTTATCCGCCGGGCGCCTTTCGCGCGCAAGTTGCGCAAATCGTCAGGAGGGCGGGCTCGGTGCCTGATAGCATGGCGCGACCCTGCGGACAAATCCGGCCCTCAATAGCCGCGCGCCCGGTCCACCAGATGCAAGAGCGGCTCGCCCCGCATGGCCCGGCGCAGGTTCTCGGCCGCAACCGTGGCGGCCGATTCGGGCCGGGTCTCGGCCGAGACATGCGGCGTCACCGTGACCTGCGGATGGCTCCAGAAGGGATGATCGGGGGGCAGCGGCTCGGTCTGGAACACGTCCAGCACGGCATGGCCCAGCCCATTATCCAGCGCCGCCAGCAGCGCCTGCTCGTCGATCAGCGTGCCGCGTCCGGCGTTGATGACGGTCGCCCCCCTGGGCAGCATGGCCAGGCGGTCGCGGTCCAGCAGGCCGCGCGTCCCGGGCGTGTCGGGCAGCAGGCAGATCAGGATCTCGGCCCTGGACAATGCCTCGGGCAGGTGTGGCCCGGGCAGGACCTCGATCCCCCGCACCGGGCGGCCGGACCCGGACCAGCCGGTGACGCGGAAGCCAAGGCCCATCAGCGCCGAGGCCACCGCCCGGCCCAGTTCGCCCATGCCCAGCACGGTGACGCTGCGCCCGGCGGCAAGCGGCGGGGTCAGGTGGCTGCGCCAGATGCCGTCCTGCGCGTAGCGGTCCATGCCCAGATGCGCCCGCAACGCCCAGCCCAGGCAATATTCGCGCATCCCCAGGGCCAATCCCGGATCGACCATGCGGCAGAGCGGCTGGGTCAGGGTCGGGTTGGTCACGATGCGCTCGACCCCGGCCCAGAGGCTCTGCACCACGCGGGCGCGGGTGAAGGGGGTGAAATCCAGCGTAGTGCCGTCCTCGGGATAGCCCGGCGCATAGATCAGCGCGTCGAAGCCGGCCGGATCACCGTCGCGGCAAAGCTGCATCTCGGGGCAGGCGGCGCCAAGCGCGGGCGCCCAGGCGTCCCACAGGCGCGCGGGGGCGGCGAACAGCACCCTCATCCGTGCGGCTCCCTATCCACGAGGCCGGTGGACATGGGCCGATTGCACGATGCCGAAGGCCATCAGCAGGATCATCAGCGATGTCCCTCCATAGCTGACCAGCGGCAGGGGCGAGCCCTTGGCGGGCAGCATTCCCATCACGGTGGCCATGTTGATCGAAAAGTAAAGGAAGAACGTCCCGGCGATGCCGATGGTCAGCAGGCTGGCGAAGCGGTCGCGGTTGGTCAGCGCCGAGTACAGGCAAAATCCCAGGATCAGCACATAGAGAATCAACAGCGACCCCGCGCCAACGAAGCCGAACTCCTCGGCCAGCGAGGTGAAGATGAAGTCGGTGTGCTTCTCGGGCAGGAAGTTCAGCCGCGACTGCGTGCCCTGCATGAAGCCGCGCCCCGACCAGCCCCCCGATCCCAGCGCGATCTGCGCCTGGGCGATGTTGTAGCCCGCGCCCAGAGGATCCGAGCCCGGGTCGAGGAAGGTGTCGATGCGGCGGAACTGGTAGTCGTGCAGCAATTGCCAGTCGGTGCCGCGGCTTTCCATCACCGCGGTGATGCCGGCCACGACGATGGCGATGACGCCGGCGAAATACCACAGGCTGACGCCGGCCGCGAACATGACGATGCCGCCGCCGGCGATCAGCATGATCGAGGTGCCCAGATCGGGCTGCATCAGCACCAGACCGGTCGGCAGCAGGATCAGGATCACCGGGATCAGCACCCAGAGCGGGCGCGAGACCTTTTCGACCGGCAGCCAGTCGTAATAGGCCGCCAGCGTCAGCACGAAGGCGACCTTGGTCAGCTCGGACGGCTGGATGCGGATCGGCCCCAGCACCAGCCAGCGCTGCGCCCCCATGCCGACATGGCCGATCACCTCGACCAGCACCAGCAGCAGGACGCAGACGACATAGGCGATCCCCGAGATCGAGCGCCAGAACCAGATCGGCACGAAGGCCAGCGCGAGCATCAGCACCATGCCGATGGCGAAACGCTCCATCTGCGGGCCGGCCCATTTGTCGATGTCGCCGCCCGAGACGGAATAGAGCATCAGAAAGCCGATGCAGCTGACGGCGGTGACCAGGAACACCAGCGGCCAGTTCAGATACAGGATCTTGCGCCAACCCGTCGGCACCTGCGCGACGTGATAGTCGAGATAGCTCATGCGTCAGGCCCTCGCGCGGCCCTCGCCCTTGCGGGCCGAGGGGGTCAGGTTCATGCGCGACCACATCTCCTGGACCTTGGCGCGCTCGCTCTCGGGATAGGCGGTCAGCGGCGGCAGGCCGTCCGCCAGCGCGTAAAGCAGGATGTCGCGGGCGACGGGGGCGGCCACGGCCGAACCGCCGCCGCCATGCTCGACCACCACCGAGACCGCATAGCGCGGCATGTCATAGGGCGCGAAACAGACGAACAGCGCATGGTCGCGCCGGTTCCAGGGCAGCTGATCGTTCGAGATCACGCCGCGGGCGCGTTCGGCGGCGGTGATGTTCCTGACCTGCGAGGTGCCGGTCTTGCCCGCCATCTGCCATTCCGGCAGGGTGATGCGCGAGCGCCGCGCCGTCCCGTGGCTGCCGTTCATCACCGCATCCATGCCCGCCCGCGCCGTGCGCAGATGCAGCGGGTTGATGTCCAGTTCCGGCCATTCCGGCACCGCCTCGGCCTGGCCGTCGATGGCGCGCACCAGCCGCGGCGCGACCGCGCGGCCCGTCGCCACTCGCGCCGTCATGATCGCCAGTTGCAGCGGCGAGGCCAGCACATAGCCCTGGCCGATCGAGGCGTTCAGCGAATCGCCGACCTGCCATTCCTGATCGTAGCGCGCCCGCTTCCAGGCCCGGTCCGGGGCAATGCCCTCGGCGATGGCGGACATCGGCAACTCGTGGCGCACGCCGATCCCCAGCTTGCGCGCCATGGCCGCGATGCGGTCGATGCCGACGCGCTGCGCCAATTCGTAATAATAGACGTCGCAGGACAGCTCGAGGCTGCGCAGGGCATCGACCGTGCCATGGCCGCCGCGGCTCCAGCAATGGAACCGCCGCCCGGCGACCTGGGTATAGCCCGGGCAATAGAAGCGCGAGCCGGAATTGATGACCCCGGATTCCAGCCCGGCCAGCAGCGTCACCATCTTGAAGGTCGAGCCGGGCGGATAGACGCCCTGCACCGTCTTGTCGGCCAGCGGCCTGTGGTCGTGCTCCATCAGCGCGCGATAGTCCGGCCCCGAGATGCCGCGCACGAACTTGTTCGGGTCGAAGACCGGCGAGGAGGAGATCGCCAGAATGTCGCCGTTGGTCACGTCCATCACCACGGCGGCGGCGCTTTCGCTGCCCAGCCGCTGGGTGGCGAAATTCTGCAAGCCGGCGTCCAGCGTGGTCTGCACCGTGGCGCCCTGCTGCCCCTCTTGCCGCGACAGCTCGCGCATCTCGCGCCCGGCGCTGTTCACCTCGACCCGGCGCGAGCCGGCCTTGCCGCGCAGCGCCTCCTCCAGCTTGGCCTCCATGCCGACCTTGCCCAGCTGGAACTCGGGCAGGCGCAGCACCGGGTCGGGATTCTCGATCTTCGAGAGGTCGTAATCCGAAACCGGCCCGACATAGCCCAGCACATGGGCGAAATCGCCGGCGCGCGGATAGCTGCGCGACAGGCCCGCCTCGGGCGTGACGCCGGGCAGGGCAGGGGCGTTCAGCGCGATCGAGGAAAATTCGGCCCAGCTCAGCCGGTCGGCCACCAGGACCGGGGTGACGGCGCTGCGCTTGCGGATCTCCTCGAGGATCTCGGCGGCCTGGCGGTCGCTCATCGGGATGATGTGGCGCAGCCGCGCGATCACGGCCGAGACGTCGCCCGCCTCCTCGCGGGTCAGGGTGACGCGATAGTTCTGCTCGTTCCCGGCGATGATGGTGCCGTTGCGGTCCAGGATCAGCCCGCGCGCCGGCGGCAGCAGCCGGATCTTGATCGAGTTGCCGTCCGACAGCATGCGGTATTCGTCGGCATGCTCCACCTGCATCGAGCGCAGCTTCAGCCCCAGCGCCGAGACCACCGCCGCCTGGATCGCGCCCAGCATCAGCACCCGGCGGGTGATGAGGCGGCTGCTTTCGGCGATTTCGCGTTCCGACTTGCGCATGGCTCAGCGATGCCTCGTGTCTCTTTCGGCGCGGTTGCGGGGCAGGCCGAGCGCCCAGCCGGCCAGTCCCGCGACCAGCGGATAGGCGGCGACCGTGGCGATGAGTTGCAGGATCACCTGCCCGAGCGGCGGCAGCGGCAGGAAGAACACCGCCAGCAGGACCCGATATGCAACCATCATCAGCGCCAGGAGGATCGACACCCGCAGCCATTCAACCATGAAAGGCAGTTCGCGCCAACGCTGCTCGCGCTTTCTCGCGGCCTCGGTGCCGATCACGGCCAGCGCGGCGCCCAGCCCCAGCGGGCGCATCAGCAGGATGTCCTCGATCAGGAACAGCGCGGCCACGGTCAGCACGGGCACCTGCTCGGGGCGGCGCAGCACCCAGACCAGCGCCAGGCACAGCGCCAGGTCTGGTCCCGGCCAGCCGATGCGGCCCGGCGCCAGCGGCAGGAGCCGCCAGAACAGGATCGCCAGAAACAGCGCCACGAACAGCGCCTGCCCCAGGATCCGCTGGCGGCGGGCGGGCTCAATCATCCGTAGCCTCGGCGGCGTCGGAGTCGGCCCCGGCGGCTTGCAGATCGGCGATGGGCGGCATGGGTGGGCCGATGAAATCCGCCGTCGGCGGCGGGATCAACAGTCCGGTATCGGAAAGCTGCTCGGCCGGGTGGCTGCGCAGCACCCGCAGGAATTCCAGCCGCCCGTAATCGGCGGCCAGCCGCACCCGCAGCCGGCCGTCGCTGGCCAGCGCCACCTGGCCGACCGGCAGGCCCGGCGGGAACACCCCGCCATCGCCCGAGCTGACCACGCGGTCGCCGGGGCGCAGGTTCTCGGGACTTTCGATGAAATCCAGCGCCGGCAGGGCGGTGTTGTCCCCGGTCAGCAGCGCATGCTGACCCGAGGGCAGGATGGTCACCGGGATGCGGCTCGACGGATCGGTCAGCAGCATCACCCGGCTGGTAGTCTGCCCCACGCCCGAGATGCGCCCCACGAGCCCCAGCCCGTCCATGGTCGCCCAGCCATCGACGATGCCGTCGCGCGCGCCCACGTTCAGCAGCACCGACTGGCGAAAGGCCGTGCCGCTGTCTGTCAGCACCACGCCCGAGACCGAGGTCAGGGCCGGGTCGATCCTGACGCTGTTCTGGGCCAGCAGCTTGGCGTTTTCCTGCTCCAGCTGAACGGCGGCCTCTTTCCAGGCCGACATTTTCTGCAACTCGCGCCGCAATTCCTGGTTCTGCTCGTAGAGCCGGGCATAGGACTGGAATCCCGCCACCATGCGAGAGGCCTTGGTCACCGGCGCCATCACCCAGTCGAAGCTGGGCACGAAACGGTCGATGAAGGCCGCGCGCATCCGCTCGGCCCTGGGGCTGTCGATCTGCCAGAACAGAAATACCGCCAGCAGCAGCAGCACCAGCAGCGAAACCAGGATGCGGCGGACCGGAGCCGCGTAATCAGGGCCCTTGCGCGCCATGGGCCGAACCTGCTTAGCTGTCGTAGTCGATCACGTGGCGCAGTTGCTTCTCGAATTCAAGGGCCTTGCCGGTGCCAAGCGCCACGCAGCTCATCGGCTGGTCGGCCAGGCTGATCATCAACCCGGTCTGCTCGCGCAGCGCCAGGTCCAGCTCGCCCAGCATGGCGCCGCCGCCGGTCAGCATCACGCCCCGGTCCACGATGTCGGCGGCCAGGTCGGGCGGCGTCGCCTCCAGCGCCACCATCACCGCCTCGCAGATCTGCTGCACCGGCTCGGCCAGCGCCTCGGCGACCATGGCCTGGGTGATCTCCATCTCCTTGGGGATGCCGTTCAAGAGGTCGCGGCCGCGCACCATGATCGTGGCGCCGCGCCCGTCGTCGGGCATGCGGGCGGTGCCGATGCTGGTCTTGACCCGTTCGGCGGTGGATTCGCCGATCAGCAGGTTGTGGTTGCGGCGCAGGTAGTTGATCAGCGCGTCATCCATGCGGTCGCCGCCGATGCGGACCGAACGGGCATAGACCACGTCGCCCAGGGACAGCACGGCGACCTCGGTGGTGCCGCCGCCGATATCCACGACCATGCTGCCGGTCGGCTCGGTGATCGGCATGCCGGCGCCGATGGCGGCGGCGATGGGTTCCGCGATCAGCCCGGCGCGGCGCGCGCCTGCCGAGAGCACCGATTGGCGGATGGCGCGCTTCTCGACCGGCGTGGCGCCATGCGGCACGCAGACGATGATCTTCGGCTTCGAGAAGGTGGTGCGCTTGAACACCTTCTTGATGAAATGCTTGATCATCTCCTCGGCGCTGTCGAAATCGGCGATGACGCCCTCGCGCATCGGGCGGATGGCCTCGATGCTGCCGGGCGTGCGGCCCAGCATCAGCTTGGCGTCCTCGCCCACGGCCAGGACCTGCTTCTTGCCGTCCTTGACGTGATAGGCCACGACCGAAGGCTCGTTCAGGATGACGCCCTTGCCCTTGACGTAGATCAGCGTGTTCGCGGTCCCAAGGTCGATCGCGATATCGGTGGAAAACAACCCGCCAAAGGCCATGTAGACTACCCCTTCCGCCGTCCCTGCCGTGACGGCCGTTTTCGCCGTTCTTTTGCGAACGGCCATTGCCCGATTGCCCCGACGAGTCGCCCCGTCGAAGGTGCTGGACATATAGGCCGAGCCCGGGCGCGGGGAAACCGGAAAATGATGCGAGCCGCGCTGCCATGGCGACGATCCGCGGCGCCGCGCCGCCGCTTGACCGGGCGATGCCGCCTGCTAGGCTGCCGCCGGTTCGGGTTGCCGGGAAAGGGCAGGGTTTGCGAGACGATATCGTGGGGATCTGCCGTTTTTCCTTTCTGGGCAGATGCGACTGGGCGGGATCCTCGGGGCAGGGGGCCAGCCCGCCCGAGCTTCTGGCGCAGCGCAGCGCCATGCTCTATGCGCCCGAGCGGCTGGAGCGCCGCTTCGCCGCGTTCGAAACGCTCTGCCTGCCTTCGGTCAGGGCGCAGACCGACCCGGATTTCCGCTTCTGGCTGCTGACCTCGCCCGAGATGCCGCGCCCCTGGCTGGATCGGCTGCGCGATCTTTGCGCCGGCGTGCCGCAGATCCGGCTGATCGTCTCGGACAAGCGCGAGACGGTGAACGCGCTGCGCGAGCCCCTGCGCGCGGCGGCCGAGAGCGCCGGCCGGCCGGTGATCCAGTTCCGCGTCGATGACGACGACGCCTTCAGCCGCCATCACGTCGCCCGCATCCGTCGCCATGCCCGGCGCTTCGAGGACCTGCCGGCCTTCGCCATCAGCTATCCGCAGGGGCTGGTCATCGGCAGCTACGAGGGCGAGCCGATCAGCTATTGGCGCGCGCATCAGCCCTTCCTGGGCGCCGGGGCGGCGCTGCGCATGCGCGGGCCGGGGCGCTGCATCTATGCCTACAACCATTTCCAGTTGCCCAAACATTTCCCGGCCTTCACCGATGTCGGAGGCCTGGGTTATGTGCAGACCCGCTGGGACGAGGGCGATTCCGTCGCCACCATCGTCGCGAAGTTTCCGAAATGGTTCCAGCAACTCGCCTCGGCCGAGTTCCGGCGCGAACTGGCCGAGGACTTTCCCTTCCTGCAAGGCAGCGACCTCGGCTTCGTGGAACGCAAGGGGGCGGCCTGAGCGGCCGCCCCGTTTTTTCGTCATCCCGCAGCGGTCAGTGCGAATACATGCTGACCTGCTTGGCATCGGCGCCTTCGCCGACCATGTCGCGGCGTACCTTCAGCCGGTTCAGAGCGCCGACATAGGCCTTGACGCTGGCCAGGATGGTATCGGTATCCGAGGCCTGGCCTGTGGCGATGCGGCCTTCCTCCTCCATGCGCACGCTGACGGTGGCCTGGGCATCGGTGCCCTCGGTCACGGCATGGACCTGGTAGAGTTGCAGATGCGCCCGATGCGGCCAGATCGCCTTGACGGCGTTGAAACAGGCATCGACCGGACCGTCGCCCGTCGCATGGACGGCCTTTTCCTCGCCGCCGACCAGCATGGTCAGGTCGGCCGATTGCCCGTCGCTGCCGCAAACCACGCGCAGGTGCTTGACTTGCAGATAGTCGTCCTCGGTATTCGTCGCGGCATCCTGGACCAGCGCGACCAGGTCGTCGTCATAGACCTCCTTCTTGCGGTCGGCCAACGCCTTGAAGCGGACGAAGACATCCTTCAGCTGGTTGTCGCCCAACTCATAGCCCAGATCCTTCAGCTTGGCTCGCAGCGCGGCGCGGCCGGAATGCTTGCCCATGGCGATATTGGCCTCGTTCAGGCCGATATCGGCGGGCTTCATGATCTCGAAGGTCTCGACATTCTTCAGCACGCCGTCCTGGTGGATGCCGGATTCGTGCAGGAAGGCGTTCTTGCCGACCACCGCCTTGTTCGGCTGCACCAGGAAGCCCGAGGCCTGCGAGACCCGCCGCGACAGGGCCATGATCTTGGTGGTGTCGATGCCGGTGGTATAGGGCATGATGTCGTGACGCACCTTCAGCGCCATCACCACCTCCTCCAGCGCCGTGTTGCCGGCGCGCTCGCCCAGGCCGTTGATCGTGCATTCGATCTGGCGCGCGCCCGCCTCGACCGCGGCCAGCGAGTTCGCCGTCGCCATGCCCAGGTCGTTATGGCAATGGGTGGCGAAGACGACCGTATCCGCGCCCGGCACCCGCTCCAGCAGCATGCGGATCAACGCGGCGGATTCGCGCGGCGCGGTATAGCCGACGGTATCGGGGATGTTGATGGTGGTCGCGCCGCATTTGATCGCGATCTCGACCACGCGGCACAGATAGTCGTGCTCGGTCCGGGTGGCATCCATGGCCGACCATTGCACGTTGTCGCACAGGTTGCGGGCATGGGTCACGGTGTCGTGGATGCGCTCGGCCATCTGGTCCATGTCCAGGTTGGGGATGGCGCGATGCAGGGGCGAGGTGCCGATGAAGGTGTGGATGCGCGGCTGCCTCGCGTGCTTCACTGCCTCCCAGCAGCGGTCGATATCGGGGACCTGCGCCCGCGCCAGGCCGCAGATCACCGAGTTCTTCGCGCGCTTGGCGATCTCGGAAACGGCGGTGAAATCGCCTTCCGAGGCGATGGGGAAACCGGCCTCGATGATATCGACGCCCATCTCGTCCAGCATCTCGGCGATGTCCAGCTTTTCGGTATGGCTCATGGTGGCGCCGGGCGATTGCTCGCCGTCGCGCAGGGTGGTGTCAAAGATCAATACGCGGTTCGGATCGGTCATTTCGGGAATCCTTCTTCATGGCTCGCAAGGTCCGGGCACGAACCAGACTGAGCGGCGGCCCGGAGACCCGCTCAGCGCAGCGTAAGAAGAAGGAGACCGCGGGGTTTCACGGCAAGGCGCGCGCGGTCTTGCGCGTGCGGGGCCGTGGCAATGATCTGCTGCATCCGAGTCATGGCGCGGACTATAAGACCCGTGCCACCGGCTTGAAAAGACGAAAAACACGCGGCCGCAGCAATTTCCCGCCTTGCAGCCGGCAGGGGCGATGCCGCCCCGCGCCGCCGCCTGCTTTCACCGTTTTCCAAATACTCATGCGACCGTGCCGCCGGCGCGGCAGCTCAAAGCGCGCGCCAGCCGATGTCGCGGCGGCAAAATCCCCCGGGCCAGTCGATGGCATCGGCCAGCGCATAGGCCCGCGCATGTGCCTCGGCCAGCGTCGCGCCGCGCCCGGTCGCGGCCAGCACCCGGCCGCCGATGGCGACGACCTGCCCGTCCCGCCGCGCGGTCCCGGCATGAAAGACCATGCGGAAACTGTCCTCGGCCAGCGCATCGAGACCGCGGATCGCGCTGCCCTTCTCATAAGCGCCGGGATAGCCCCTTGCGGCCAGCACTACGGTCAGCGCGTGGTCGTCGGCCCAGCTCACCGCCATCTCGCCCAGCCGGCCTTCGGCGCAGGCCAGGATCAGGTCCAGCGCCTGCGCGCCCAGCCGCATCATCAGCACCTGGCATTCCGGGTCGCCGAAGCGGACATTGTATTCCACCAGCCGCGCCCGGCCGCCCTCGATCATCAACCCGGCATAGAGCACGCCCTGGAACGGCGTGCCGCGCCGCGCCATCTCGGCCACGGTGGGGCGCACGATCTGCTCCATCACCTGGTCCTGGATCGCCTGGGTCAGCACCGGGGCAGGGGAATAGGCGCCCATGCCGCCGGTATTCGGCCCGGTATCGCCATCGCCGACCCGCTTGTGGTCCTGGGCCGTGCCGATCGGCAGGCAGTCCTTGCCGTCGCAAAGGACAAAGAAGCTCGCCTCCTCGCCGGCCATGAACTCCTCGATCACCACCTCGGCGCCCGCCTCGCCGAAGGCGCCGCCGAAGGCTTCGTCCACAGCGGCGATGGCCTCGGCCTCGGTCATGGCCACGGTCACGCCCTTGCCGGCGGCAAGCCCGTCCGCCTTGACGACGATGGGTGCACCCTGCGCGCGGATATAGGCCCGCGCCGGCTCGGCCGCGTCAAAGCGCGCCCAGGCGGCGGTCGGCGCGCCGCAAGCATCGCAGACCTCCTTGGTGAAGCTTTTCGAGGCCTCCAGCATCGCCGCCGCCTTGGACGGGCCAAAGGCCAGGATGCCCGCCGCGCGCAATTCGTCGGCGACGCCGGCCGCCAGCGGCGCCTCGGGGCCGATCACCACCAGGTCGATGGCGTTCTCCTCGCAAAAGCCGATCACGGCAGGGCCGGACAGGATGTCCAGATCCGCCAGCCGGGCCAGCGGCTCCATCCCGGCATTGCCGGGGGCGACGAACAGCCGGTCGCATTTCGGGTTCTGCCGGATCGCCCAGGCCAGCGCATGTTCGCGCCCGCCGCTGCCGAGGATCAGGATGTTCATGCGAAAAGGCCCCCTTGCGAATGTCTTGCGCCTTCTAGGAACTGGTCCGGCCCGGATCAATCCCCCAAGCCCCTTGATCCCGCGCCCGGCCCGCGCCACAACCGGGGCATGGAACTGTTCGAAGATGCGGCGCCCAGCAATATCCACGAATTCACCGTCTCCGAGATCTCGGGCGCGGTGAAGCGCGTGCTCGAGGGCGAGTTCGGCCGCGTCCGCGTGCGCGGCGAGATCGGCCGCGTTTCGCGCCCCTCGTCCGGGCATCTCTACTTCGACCTCAAGGACGACCGCGCGGTGATCGCCGCCGTGACCTGGAAGGGGCAGGCCGCGCGCCTGTCCACCCGGCCCGAGGAGGGGATCGAGGTCATCGCCACCGGCCGGCTGACCACGTTCCCCGGCCAGTCGAAATACCAGCTGATCGTCGAGGAGATCGAGCCTGCCGGCGCCGGCGCGCTGATGATGATGCTGGAGAAGCGCCGCAAGGCGCTGGCGGCCGAGGGGCTGTTCGACGAATCGCGCAAGCGGCCGCTGCCCTATCTGCCGCGGGTGATCGGCGTCGTGACCTCGCCCTCGGGCGCGGTGATCCGCGATATCCTGCATCGCCTGCGCGACCGTTTCCCGACCCGGGTGCTGATCTGGCCGGTGGCGGTGCAGGGCGAAGCCTGCGCACCACAGGTCGCGGCCGCGATCCAGGGCTTCAACGCGCTGCCCGACCATGGCCCGGTTCCGCGCCCGGACCTGATCATCGTCGCGCGCGGTGGCGGCAGTCTCGAGGACCTCTGGGGCTTCAACGAGGAAGCCGTGGTCCGCGCCGCCGCCGCCAGCGACATCCCGCTGATCTCGGCCGTGGGGCATGAGACCGACACCACGCTGATCGACTTCGCCTCGGACCGCCGCGCACCGACGCCCACAGCTGCCGCCGAGATGGCGGTTCCGGTGCGCGCCGAACTCGCCGCCCGGCTGACCGAGATCCGGGCCCGGATGATGCGCGCCGCCCAGACCCGCAACCAGCGCCAGCGCCAGCGGCTGAGCGACCTCGGCCGTGCGCTCGGCCGGCCGCAGGCGCTGACCGATCCGGCGCGGCAGCGCTTCGACCTGTTCGCCGAACGGCTGGAACCGGCGCTGCGGGGCTTCGTGCGCGCCCGCCGCGACCGGCTGAACGCGCTGCCGCTGTCGCTTTCGGCGCTGCGGGCCATGCTGCGCAGCCGGCGCGATACGCTGCAAGCGCAGGCGCAGCGGCTGCCGCTATGCCTCGCGCGGCTCAGTCAGCGCCGGGCCGAACGGCTGGCCGATCTGGGCAACCGGCTGGAACGCGCCCGAGGCCGGATGCTGGCCGATGCCGCGCGCCAGATCGCCCGCGACCGCGATATGCTGGACCGGCTGGCCGTCAGGCTGGCCGCCGGGGCCGCACGCATCCTGCCACCGCGGCGCGACGCGCTGGAGCGGCTCGACCGGTTGCGCCAGACGCTGGGCTATCGCGAAACCCTGCGCCGCGGCTTTGCCGTCGTGCATGGCCCCTCGGGCCTGCTGACCACTGCGGCGGAGGCCGTGCAGACCCCGCGCTTCGAGATCGAATTCCTCGACGGCCGCCTGGCGGCACGGCCGGAAACGCCCCCCGCCAGATCCACCCGCAAGCCGCAGGCGTCCAAGGGCCAGAAATCGCTTTTCTAAGGCGTCTGGGCCGGGGCAGGGCGGGACAGCCCGGACAGGGCATTGGAAACCGGGGCGGGGCTTTTCTCTCGCGGCGCAATGACCTATCTGCGGCTTGAAGCGCAAGGAAGGCACCCATGGCCAAGATCACTTACATCGAGCACAACGGCACCGTCCACGAAATCGACGTCAAACCCGGCATGACCGTGATGGAGGGCGCGCGCGACAACGGCGTGCCCGGCATAGACGCGGATTGCGGGGGCGCCTGCGCCTGTTCGACCTGCCATGTCTATGTGGCATCGGAATGGGTGGACCGGCTGCCGCCCCGGGATCCGATGGAGGAGGATATGCTGGACTTCGCCTGGCAACCCGATCCGGTGCGCTCGCGCCTGACCTGCCAGATCAAGGTGACGCCGGAACTCGACGGGCTGGTGGTGAACCTGCCCGAACGCCAGATCTGATCCGATCCGCGCTCAGGTCTTTTCTTTGGCCGCAGGCGCATTGGCCCGCACCAGATTGCCCATGAACTCGGCGAAGATCCGTTCGGCGAGTTCACGGGTCGAGCGCGTGTCGCCGTCGAACCAGGGATCGGTGCTGCGCGTCAGGAACATCATGTTTCCGCCCTTGACCAGGCAATGCAGCATCATGATCGAGAGCTCGATATCGGTATCCTCGGCCAGGATGCCGAGCCGCTGCGCCTCGGTCAGCTTGCGGTGATAGAGGTCGCGCATCGAACTGGTATAGCGGTGCAGCGCGCTGTCGGGCTTGATCGGGCCGTTCAGCCCGTTGACCAGCAGCCGGAACAGCGTCGGATTCTTCTCGGCCCAGTTCAGATAGCTATGCCCGATCGAGTGCATCTGCTCGATCGGGTCGCTGGTATGGGCGTCGATCACGCCCTGGCGCAACGCATCGTTCAGCAATGTAACGGCGTGATAGATCAATCCCTCATGCAGCTTGTCGGTCGAGCCGAACATGCTGAGGATATCGTCCTCGCTCGCTTCGGTATATCGGGCGAGTTCGCCCGGATCAGAGGGAAGATGCCCGGTTTCCTCCAGATATTCCTGGGCGGCGAAAATCAAGCTCTGATAAATATTCCCCCGGCCTTCCATCAGCCGCTCCTGAAACCATCTGTCTCAAACCTAACAGACTTTCGCCAATGCGAAAGCCTGTAATCCATGGGCAGGGAAATAAGTTCAGCCCTCGGCGCGAGACTGCCGCTTGCGCTCATGCGGGTCCAGATAACGCTTGCGCAGGCGGATGCTTTTCGGCGTGACCTCGACCAGCTCGTCATCGTCGATATAGGCGATGGCCTCCTCCAGCGACATGCGCACCGGAGGCGTCAGCCGCACCGCCTCGTCCGTGCCCGAGGCACGCACGTTGGTCAGCTTCTTGCCCTTGAGCGGGTTCACTTCCAGGTCGTTGTCGCGCGAATGCTCGCCGATGATCATGCCCTGATAGACCTGTTCTTGCGCGCCGATGAACATCTTGCCGCGCTCCTCGAGGTTCCACAGCGCATAGGCCACCGAGACGCCGTCCTCCATCGAGATCAGCACGCCCTGGCGGCGGCCCTGGATGGCGCCCTTGTAGGGCGCCCAGCCGTGGAAGATGCGGTTCAGCACGCCGTTGCCGCGGGTATCGGTCATGAACTCGCCGTGATAGCCGATCAGCCCGCGCGAGGGGACATGGGCGACGATGCGGGTCTTGCCGTGGCCGGCGGGGCGCATGTCCACCATCTCGCCCTTGCGGTCGCCGGTCAGCTTCTCGATCACCACGCCGGTATAGTCGTCATCGACATCGATGATGACCTCCTCGATCGGTTCCAGCCGCTGGCCGTCCTCCTCGCGGAAGATGACGCGCGGGCGCGAGATCGACAGCTCGAACCCTTCGCGACGCATGTTCTCGATCAGCACGCCCATCTGCAATTCGCCGCGGCCCGAGACGACGAAGGCGTCGCCGCCGGGCGTGTCCTCGACCTTGATCGCGACATTGGTCTCGGCCTCTTTCATCAGCCGCTCGCGAATCACCCGGGACTGCACCTTGTTGCCGTCGCGGCCCGCCAGCGGGCTGTCGTTGATGCCGAAGGTGACGCTGATCGTCGGCGGATCGATGGGTTGGGCGGGCAGGGGAGTGTCCACCTCCAGCGCGCAAAGCGTATCGGCCACGGTCGCCTTGGACATGCCGGCCAGGGTGACGATGTCGCCCGCCACCGCCTCGTCAATCGGCTGCTGGTTCAGGCCGCGGAAGGCCAGGACCTTCGAGACGCGGAACTGCTCGATGCGCTCGCCGTCGCGCGACAGCGCCTTGATCGTGTCGCCGGCCTTGGCGCGGCCGGCCTCGACCCGGCCGGTCAGGATGCGGCCGATGAAAGGATCGGCGCCCAGCGTGGTCGCCAGCATCTGGAAGGGCTCGTCCTGGCGAGAGATCTGCCTGGGCGCCTCGACATGGCGCAGCACCAGGTCGAAAAGCGCGGACATGTCCTTGCGCGGCCCATCCAGCGTCTCGTCGGCCCAGCCGCCGATGCCCGAGGCGTAAAGATGCGGGAAATCAAGCTGTTCGTCGCTGGCCCCCAGATTGGCGAACAGGTCGAACACCTCGTCCAGCGCCTTGTCCGGGTCGGCGGCGGGCTTGTCGACCTTGTTCAGGACCACGATGGGCCGCAGGCCGAGCGCCAGTGCCTTGGAGGTGACGAACTTGGTCTGCGGCATGGGGCCTTCCGCCGCATCGACCAGCAGGCAAACTCCGTCCACCATGGACAGGATACGCTCGACCTCGCCGCCGAAATCGGCGTGGCCGGGGGTGTCCACGATATTGATGCGGGTGCCCTTCCACTCGACCGAGGTCGCCTTGGCCAGGATGGTGATGCCGCGCTCGCGCTCGATGTCGTTGCTGTCCATCACGCGCTCGGCCACGGCCTGGTTTTCGCGGAAACTGCCCGACTGCTTCAATAGCTGGTCAACCAGCGTGGTCTTGCCATGGTCGACGTGGGCGATGATCGCGATATTGCGGATGTCCATATGGGGCCTTTTTCAGAATTTGCGCCCCCGGTAACGCAGAGGGGCGCGAAAGGCCAGCGTCAATCGCAAATGACGTCAGCGCAGGCCCAGAAGGCCCAGGATGAACAGCACCACGACGACAAGGCCGACAAGATAGATGATCGAGTTCATGGCAATTCCTCCCTGGGCCTGCCGAAGCGGGAAATCCGTCCGGTCGCGGGCTGGCGCATGGGAAACCCGCCGCAGCGGCCAAGGTTCCAGTTCCGCGCCGTTCAGCCGTCCCGCCGGGCCAGCGATTCGATCAGCGGCCGCACGCCCGACAGGTCGTAGCCGGCCCGCGCGGCGGTCTCGATCAGGTCCTCGACCGGTTCCTGCCCGGCACGCGCCAAGGCCCAGAGCACCGTCGAGCGGTTGCCCGAGCGGCAATAGGCCAGCTTGGGACCGGGCGAGGCCAGCGCCTCGGCCTGGAGCGAGATCATCTGCGGGGTGATCTGGCCCGGAGTGAAGGGGTTGAAATGGTATTCCAGCCCCGCCGCCTCGGCTGCCGCACGCATCGCTTCGCTATCCTCGTCCGGGCCGACCTCGTCATCAGGGCGGTTGTTGATCAGGACGCGAAAGCCGGCCTCGGCCAGGGCCGGCAGATCCTCGGGGCGGATCTGGGCCGCAACGGCCAGATCGGGGGTTAGTTGTCGCAGGTCCATGCGGAACTCCTTGGATTGGGATCGCGCCGGAATGGCGGTATGCGGCGACGGATCGTTCCGTTTCGCCGCTCTGTCAAGCGCCGCCGCGCCGAATGGACCTAGCCGACGGCGGAGGCTTCCTCGACCAGCAGGGGCAGGTAGGCGAAATCGTCGAAGGTGCCGTGATGCGCCATCTGCTCGACCGGGGTCTTGCGATAGCCGCGGGTGAACAGCAGGAAGGGCACGCCGGTATTGCGGGCGCATTCCTCGTCGAATTCGCTGTCGCCGACATAGACGCCGCGCGGCTGCGCGGGATCGGCGCCCAACCCGGCAAAGGTTGCGCGCAGCGGCGCCGGATCGGGCTTGCGCTGCGGCAGGGAATCGCCGCCGATCACCATGCCGAACAGCTGCGCGATGCCGAAATGCTCCAGGATCGCCCGGGTCGGCCCCAGGGGCTTGTTGGTGCAAAGCCCCAGTGGATAACCGCGATCCGCCAAGGTTCCCAGCGCCTCGGTGACGTTGGGGTAAAGCCGGGTCAGGCCGGTGGCGTCATGATAGCGGGTCATGAACGAGGCGACCAGATCGCGATGCGCCTCGACCGGCAGCGCGGTGGTGCCGATGACCCGCCGCCAGAGCAGATCGACGCCGCCGCCGACGAAACCGCGTACCTGATCGAGCGTCAGCGGCGGCACGCCATGCAGGCGCAAGACCGCGTTCACGCAGGCATGGATGTCGGGCACGCTGTCGATCAGCGTGCCGTCAAGGTCGAAAACCACGGGGCAGGGAGCAAAGCAGATGTTCATTCACGCCTTCCATTTGATGGAGCAGCCCATCGAGGCCACCTGTTCGCGCGGACCCTGCCCGGTTTCGGCGATCTGCGCCATAGCCTCGAACAGCTCGCGCCGGGCGTCTGGCGGCGCCGGATTGCGGCCCGAGGCATCCAGCCGTCCGCGATACTGCAATTCACCCGCCGCATTGTAGCCGAAGAAATCCGGCGTGCATTCGGCGCCATAGGCGCGCGCGACGTCCTGGCTTTCGTCGTAAAGATAGGGAAAGGTGAAGCCGTGTTTTTCGGCCTCGATCTTCATCTGCTCGGGCCCGTCCTGGGGGTATTCGGTGACGTCGTTGGCCGAGATCGCCACGATGCCCACCCCCAGCCCCTGCAATTCGGCCGCGTCGCGCCGGATGCGGTCGATGACGGCCTGCACATAGGGGCAATGGTTGCAAAGGAACATGACCAAGGTGCCGCGCGGTCCGGCGATGTCGCTGAACGAGAACATGCGCCCATCGGGATCAGGCAGCGTGAAATCCGGCGCCTTGGCACCGAAATCGCAGACCGGAGGACGAACGGCCATGGCATCTCCTTGCTCGTGGTTGCCGGCTGGTCTTGCGGGCGGCGGCGGAAATCGCAGCAGATTCGTCTTGCAGACTATGATGCGGGAAACAGGAAAGAAAGTGCCTGTGCCTGGAAGTGAAGGATCTCACGGATCGGTGCGTCTGCACTCGCACTAATCGCGGATCATAAGTAACCGACCGATTGTTACCGCGGCGATTGGGTTTTGATGCGGGCGACGAGTTCCGCGTCATCGACAAAGTCGTCGAGGAACGCGTGCCAGGTTTCGGTGGTGATGCGCGCGTCCCTGAGCATGTCTTTCAGTTCATCGATACCGTCATCGGTCAGGGCGGTGACGGTGTCATCCGGGCCGGTATAGACGCTGATGATCGAGCCATAGGTCAGGTTGTCGTCGTTGTAGACGATGGCTTTGAGAAGCTCGGGGTCTTCGCCCAGCATCTTTGCGATGTAGTCGAGGGTGCAGACGTGGGTGACGGTTGCCAT
>NZ_LLWQ01000044.1 GCF_001447385.1 Paracoccus sp. MKU1
CCCCCATCGCCGCAGGCAGCCTCTCGATGCCGAATCGCGTGGTCATCGCGCCCATGTGCCAGTATTCCGCCGAGGACGGCCGGATGACCGACTGGCACATGATCCATCTCGGCCAGCTTGCCCTGTCGGGCGCGGGGCTGCTGACCATCGAGGCCACGGCGGTCAGTCCCGAGGGACGCATTACTTATGCCGATACCGGCCTGTGGGATGACGCGACCGAGGCAGCCATGGTCCCGGTCCTGCAGGCGATCCGGCGGTGGTCCGATATTCCCGTGGCGATCCAGCTGGCTCATGCCGGGCGCAAGGCCTCGACCGAGAAGCCCTGGCTGGGCGGGGCGCAGATCCCGCCCGGACAGCCGAACGGCTGGCAGGCCGTCGCGCCCAGTGCGCTGCCCTTCGCCCCCGGCGAGAATGCGCCCGAGGCGCTGGACCGGGCCGGGATGGACCGCATCCGCGACGCCTTCGCCGAGGCCGCCCGGCGCAGCTTGCGGCTGGGTTTCGACGCCATCCAGATCCATGCCGCGCATGGCTACCTGCTGCATCAGTTCCTCTCGCCGCTGTCGAACCGGCGCGAGGATGCCTGGGGCGGCAGTCTGGAAAACCGGATGCGCTTTCCGCTGGAGGTGTTCGAGGCGGTGAAGGCGGTTGTCCCGACCGATTACCCGGTTTCGGTCCGGGTCTCGGGCACGGATCGGGTCGAGGGCGGCTGGGACATCGGCGAGACCATCGCTTTCGCGCGCGAATTGCAGGCGCGCGGCTGCGCGGCCATCCATGTGTCCAGCGGCGGGCTGGACCCTCGGCAGCAGATCCCGGTCGCTCCGGGCTATCAGGTACCGCTGGCGCGCGCGGTCAAGGCGGCGGTGGACATGCCGGTGGTGGCGGTGGGGCTGATCACCGATTTCGACCATGCGGAATCCATCGTAGCGACGGGCGATGCCGACATGGTCGCCCTTGCGCGCGGGATTCTCTACGATCCGCGCTGGCCCTGGCACGCGGCCGCGCATCTGGGGGCGCAGGT
>NZ_LLWQ01000045.1 GCF_001447385.1 Paracoccus sp. MKU1
ACCAGCTGCGGGCCGAAGTTCCGCGCCGTCGAGACCATCGCCACCCGCACCTGATTGTCCAGCCGGCCCTGCATCTGCTCGACGACATGCACCGCCTCGCGCAGGGTCTCGGCCAACCGCTCGGCATAGGGGACCAGTGCCGTGGCGGTCTGGGTCGGCTGGACGGAACGGCCGTCCTTGACGAACAGCGTGGCGCCGAGCGCCTCGGCCAGCCGGCTCATCTGCATCGAGACGGCGGGCGGCGACAGCGACAGCTTTTCGGCCGCGCGGTTGAAGCTGCGGCATTCGACGGCGGCCAGGAAGATCTGCATCTGCCGCAGGGTGATCTTGTCGCCGGCCTCGTCCAATCCGCATCCCCGCATTGCCCCGGTTGAACTGGTCGCGCGTCAGCCCGGCGGGGTCAAGTCCGGCTTGCGGGTAAAGAAGTCGTTGCCCTTGTCGTCGGTGACGAGGAAGGCGGGGAAATCCTCGACCCGGATGCGCCAGACCGCCTCCATGCCGAATTCGGAAAAGCCGATGACTTCCACGCTTTTGATCACGTCGCGACCCAGCACCGCCGCAGCGCCGCCGACCGATCCCAGGTAGAAGCCGCCATGTTGCTGGCAGCTGGCCACCACCTCGGGCGCGCGGTTGCCCTTGGCGATCATCACCCTTGACGCGCCATGCGCCTGAAGCTCGGGCACATAGGGGTCCATGCGCGCCGCCGTGGTCGGTCCGAACGAGCCCGAGGCATGGCCCTGCGGCGTCCGGGCCGGGCCGGCGTAATAGACCGGGTGGTCGCGCAGGTAGCCGGGCAGGGGCTTGCCCTCGCGCATCAGCCGCGCCAGTTCGGCATGGACCAGGTCGCGGGCCACGATCATCGTGCCCGACATCAGCACCGGCGCGCCGACCGTCAGCTGCGACAGCGCCGCGCAGACCCTATCCATCGGCTGGTCGAGGTCG
>NZ_LLWQ01000046.1 GCF_001447385.1 Paracoccus sp. MKU1
AGTCGATGATCCGTAGTGCCGATGTCTTTGGCGAAAAAGTGGATGGCATCAAGATCGGCGGCAGCTCAACCTCTTACGCTTCAAGGGTCTCTGTCATGACCGTAGTGTATTTCACGCCTCGGCAGGCCCTGGTTTCCTATGATCAGGGATGGAGCGAGAGTTCATCATGACGAAACCTCAGCCAGTCGGTCAGTAGATTTTATCGCAGTTTTGCGCAAATTGGGGTAGGTTCCGCTCCTCGGCAAGCTATGATCTTTACTTGCGCCCGGAGCAAGTAAAGATGATTGCAGGTCCTGATCCTCGCGCCACATCTACTTTGCTGTCTATGGCAAAATTGATGAAGCAGGTGCAACTGGCCCGCGCTCAAGGTCGAAATGGCGCATTTCATCCCTCGGCTCATCCCAGGCTGTCATATCTGCGCACGATCCAGCTGATGTCATAGGCCAGCCAGACCGCCCCGATCAGCGCGACGCCTTGCAGGGTCCGGGCGCGAAGCGCCGCGAAGGCGACGCACAGACCCAGGGCCAGCCTCAGGAAATACTCGGGCCCCAACGCATGTAGATAGTCGCTGCCCTTCATCAGCGTGTCGAACAGGTCGAAGCCGAATGTCAGGGCAAAGACGCCGAAGAACCAGCGGCGGCGGCGCATGAAGAAGCTCTCACTTTCGGCATGGTCGGGCAGCGCGTCGGGAAAGATCAGCGTCGCCATCACGAAATGCAGCGAGGCATAGCAGAGAATGAAGACATAGGCGCCGAAATGCCAGTCGCTGATGCGGCGCAGCCCGAATTCCCACCACCAGAAATGCACCGCGCCCAGCAGGACGATGACCGCCCAGACCGTCTGGGCCAGCATGCCCTCGGTCCGGGCGGGCGACTGGATGCGCCGCGACAGTCCCGACAGGACGCGGGTGATCCCCAGCCCCAGGATCATGCTGACGAGAATGCGAAGATGGCCGTAAGCATCCATCGCCAGGCTCCTTCATCCTTCCACCGTCCCCATCCATCCTGAAAGCCGGGATCGCGTTTTTCCAGCCCCAAGGCGGAAATTTATCGTAACCTGCCCGAAGAGATCATTGCATTGAAAGGATTGGGACATGCCTTCATTCAAGGTTTCGTGGATCGCCGTCGCTCTTCTCATCCCGCAGGTCGCGCAGGCTTCCGCGGCCTGCGACGGGGTTAGCCGGGTCCAGGACGACGCGGGCAGGAATGCCTTCCGCGCCTTCGTCACCGGCGCGCTGACCCAGCCGCCCCCCGCCTCGCAGATTGTCGTCGACGATGTCCTGCGGCAGGGCGCGTGGACCATCGTCGGCGCGGAAATCCCCGACGCGGACGGCGTGGGTTACTTCCTGTATCAGGAACGAGGCGGCAAGCAGATGTTCTACGGCATCTGGGGCGGGATGGCCGATCCGTCCGAGGCCGCCGAGGTCGCGAAATGGGCGACCGACCAGGGCGCGCCTGCCGCATTGGCCCGGTGCTTCGCCAGCATGGCGACCGCAAAGTGAGGCCGAAGGCAAGCCCGGATCGGAACCGTATCCTCGGCATACCGATCCCAGTACAAGAGGAATACGCCTCACCATCCTGCTGTTTGCGGCGTCAAAGACGATGCGTGTCGTCATCCGCATGTTCATCAGAGATTTACGATTTCTCGCAAGCCCCTAATCAGGCATCAGCCCTGTCGAGCACCCGCGCTTCACGATGAGGTATCTATGTCGGTCGACCCAAAACGTTTCTGCTCAGCGATGGAGAGATCGAACCTGATGCTGAACCTGTCTATCTCTGCCTGCCCAGCCTGCTTTGCCTTTGCATCAGAGATCACTTCGGTGATGAAAACACTAGCCTTCGAAAGGTACAGGCCATACTTCATATATCACCAGTTATCGCCGCTTTCTCGAAGAACTCCGCATGAGGACATGCTTGAAGATGGACACGGCTACCCAGATCGCAGAGGCGTTCTACAATGCGCGGAAACGGGGAAGCTTCCTGGCCGAATTTCCAGGTCCTTTGCCGTCCGACCTGACCAAGGCCTACGCCATTCAAGATTGTGAAATCGCACTGTCGGAACAGGTTCCGAGCGGTTGGAAGGTCGCTTCGATCCATCCAGAACTTCAGGCAAGCTTGGGCGCACATCGCCTTTCGGGGCCGGTCACGCGGCTCATCGACAGGACGGACTCCGCTGAAGAGGTCTTTGAGGTTTCCGTAATCGCGGGCGGCTTCGCCGCGGTCGAGGCAGAGTTCGCATTCCGTCTTGGACGGGACATTCCGGCCGGCGCTTGCGCCGAAGACCTGAATGCTGCCGTTTCGGCGATGCATGTTGCGGTCGAAATTGCGGGCAGCCCGCTTGCCTCGCTCAACGATCTTGGACCGGTTGCCGTTGTCTCAGATCATGGCAACAACGCGGGGCTCATTGTCGGCCCAGAGGTCATGAACTGGCGTGAGCGACCGGTGGAGAAACTGACGACGCAGGTGGAAATCGACGGCGAAGCTGTCGGAGAAGGCAGCGCCGCCAGATTGCAGGACGGACCTTTCGGTGCACTGACCTGGCTTGCGGATCATCTCGCGCAGCGTGGGCATAGCCTGAAATCGGGCATGTGGATATCCACCGGTGCAACGACGGGGGTGCATCGCATTTCACCGCACCAACGTGCCGTTGTCCGCTTTCCCAAGATCGCAGAACTGAAGTTCAACGTGATCGGATAGCATTTTCAGACGGTGCGCCATTGGCTTGTCGTGGTTCAGGCGCACCTTTCAACCATGTGCAGAGCCGCTTTCGGCAAATCACAAGGCGACGCCAACCAAGGCACCTTTTGCGCCGATGACCTGGGCGGCAACCATCGCCCCCGCCCGGACGCATTCCGCAATGGGCGCGCCTTGCAGGTGGCGGGCCAGAAAGCCGGCGTTGAAGCTGTCTCCAGCGGCGGTGGTGTCCACGATCTCGGAAACGTGCTTGGCCGGATGCCTGGCCACACCATCGTCCGATACCGTGAGGATATTGCCTGCACCATTCTTCACCACCACCATGCCGGTCCCGGCATCGCGATAGCGGGCGGCGGTGGCCTCGGGCGAAGCGTCCCCGAAATGCGCCGCCTCATCCTCGAAGGAAGGAAGCACAATATCGGCGATCGCCGCAGCGGCCATGATCGCTTCGCGCATCTCATCCGCGTCCGGCCAAAGGGTCGGGCGCAGGTTTGGATCGAAGGCGACCAGGGTGCCGGCTGCGCGGGCCTCGCGCAGCAATTCGAGCAGGCGAACACGATCCTCCGGCGGCAGGATACCCAGCGTGATCCCCGAGAAATAAGCGAGCGACGTGTCGCGTAGCGCATCGCGCAGCCGCGATTCCTCCGTCAGCATCCGGCGGGCCGCCGAGGTTGACCTCCAGTAGCTGAAGCTGCGCTCGCCCCTTTCCAGCTGGATCATGTAGAGACCGACGCCTTCGCCCGGCAGGCGTTGCAGATGCGCGCAGCCTATTCCCGCCGCCGCCATGAACTCCGCCATGCGCCGCGACAGCGGATCGGTGCCGATGGCAGTGAAGTAATCCACCGCCCAACCCGAAGGCAGCAGGCGACGCAGATACCAGGCGGTGTTGAAACTGTCTCCGGCGAAGCTCATCCGGTAATGCCCTTCCCCGGCTGCGGGGGCCATCTCGACCATGCATTCGCCGATGGACAGCACGCGGGGGGTCTTCATGGTCCGGTCCATTCGCTGCCACCCTTCTCAGCCGATCAGCGACCAGAGGCCGAGCGACAGCACCGGGAAGACGCAGACGGCGGCCAGCACGACGATGACGGCGAGAACGAAGGGCACGACCTCGCGGAACACCGCCGAGGCAGGCGTGCGGGTGATCTGTGAGGCGATGAAGACCAGGATGCCGACCGGCGGCGTCACCCCGCCCAGTTGCAGGTTGATGATCATGATGATGCCGACCTGAACCGGATCGAAGCCGGCGGCGGTCATCAGCGGCAGGAACAGGGGCGCCGCGATCAGCATGGCCGGGGTCAGGTCGAGGAACATCCCCGCCACGAACAGCGCAAGCACCATCACCAGCACCAGCCCATAGGGGCCAAGCGCCAGATCCTTCGCATGGGCGATCAGGTCCTGCGGCAGGCCCTCGGCCACCAGCACCCAGGCGAAGGGCACCGATGCCGCGATCAGGAAGCCGATCAGCGCGCTGTCCACACAGCAATCGGCAAGCGAGCGGTATAGCTCGCGCCAGGTGCATTCGCGGAAGATGAACTTGCCCAGCACCAGCGCCCAGACCAGCGCGATCACCCCGGCCTCGGTCGCGGTGGTGATGCCGAAGCGGATGCAGCCCAGCACCGCGACCGCGATGACCAGCGCCGGCAAGGCGCGGACGAAGGCGCGCCAGATCACAGGCATCGGCGCGCGGGTACCCGAAGCCTCGTATCCGCGGCGGCGGGCGATGATGTTGTTGACGACCATCAGGGCCGCGGCGATCAGCAGCCCCGGCACGATCCCGGCGACGAACAGCTGCGCGATCGAGACATTCGCCACCGAGGCATAGACCAGCATGGCGATGGCCGGCGGCAGGACGTTCGGCAGGATCGACGAGATGGCCGTCACCGCGCAGGAGAAATCGGCCGGATAGCCGCGCTTGATCATCTGCGGCACCAGAACCTTGCTGGTGCTGGCGGCATCCGCGCCCGACGAGCCGGAAATACCGCCGACCAGCACGCTGTTGAACACGTTCACCTGCGCCAGCCCGCCGCGGAAATGCCCGAACATCGCCACGGCCAGGTCGATCAGCCGGGCGGAAAGCCCGCCGATGTTCAGCAGATAGCCGGTGGTCAGGAAGAACGGGATAGCCAGCAGGATGAACTTGGCCGAGCCCGCGACCATGTTCTGCATGATGGCGGGGGCGGGCAGCAGGCCGCCGCTCCAGGTGGTCATCACCACCCCCAGCAGCATGGCGAAGGCGACGGGAACGCCAAGCGCCATGGCGACGAAGAAGGTCGCCAGCATCAGCAGGCTTGCCGACATGCCCGCGAAGGGAGACAGGGCCGGATACTGCATGGCAAGACAAAGCAGCCCGCCCAGAACGATTGCGCCTGCCCGGCGCAGAAGCGCGCGCGGCTCGCCCTGTTCGACCAGCAGGAAGAACACCGCCAGCACGCCCGAAGCGGGGATGACGACATAGCGCAGCGCGTTGGGCCAGTGCAGGGCGGTGCTGACGCCGCCGACCATGTTGGACAGCTTATAGCCGCCGACGGTCAGCGCGATCAGGGCCAGCGCGACCAGGACGTCGCGCAGGAACTCGGCGATGCGGCGCGGACCGGCGGACATCCGGTCAAGCACCAGTTCGACCGAGACATGGCGTTGCCCCCGCATCCCCAGCGCGACGCCGATGAAGATCAGCCAGGTAAAGCCCCAGATCGCGAATTCCTCGCTCCAGGGCACGCCCTGCCGGAACGCATAGCGGGCGATCACGCTGACGAAGATCACCGTGGTCATCGCCGCCAGAAGGGTTACGGCAATCGCGCCGGCGATCTGTTCCAGCACGCGTGCCACGCGCTCCAGTCCGGTCGCGGGAACGGGATCGCCGGGCGTTTCCAGATGGATAGTCGGATTGTCCTGCATCACGGGTGCCTTTCGATGGCTGCCGGTGTCACGATGGGCCGGATCGAACGCAGCCGGTGCCGCGCCCAAGCGGCGGCCTTACTCGATCGCGTTGATGGCCGCGATCGTCTCGTCGGCGCTGGGGATCTGGGGCGTGAACTGCGCCCAGACCGGCTCCATCAACTCGATCCAGGGCTGCTTGTCGCTGACCTCGTGAAGGGTGGCGCCCTTCGCCTCGGCTTCCGCAAGCGAGGCGGCATCGACCTCCGCCGACATCGGCGCGACCTGGGCCTGCGCATCGGTCGCGGCCTTGGTGATGGCCTGCTGATATTCGCCCGGCAGCGAATCCCACCAGCTTTTCGCCACCACCCAGCTGCCCATGGCATAGACATGGCGCAGGTCGGTGTAATGCGGCGCCACCTCGTAGAAGCGGAAGGTCAGGTAATTGGTGGCGGTGTTGTCGAACATGTCCACGACGCCGGTCTGCATGGCGTTGTAGACCTCGGAGGCTGGGATCGGCACCGGACGGGCGCCGACGGCTTCCCACAGGGCGATGTGGATCGGGCTCTGGATGACGCGGATCTTCTTGCCGGCGACATCGCCCGGCGCGTCGATGGGAAAGGTGCTCATCGGCTGGCGCGCGCCGTTGATCGAGAAACCCAGCAGGTGGAAGCCCTGCTCCTCAAATTTTTCGGCCAGACGCTCGGTCAGGACCGCGTTCGCCGCCTCGGCATGGGCGTCGTCGCGGAACAGGAACGGCAGGTCCAGCACCTGCACCTCGGGAATCCAGGTCGCAAAGACCGAGCTGGTGATGATGCCGGCCTGGACCGAGCCCAGACGCATCCCCTCGGCGGATTCCACCTCGCCGCCCAGAAGACCGTTGGCGAAAAGCTGGAATTTCACCGCGCCATCGGTGGCCTCGGACACCGCATTGGCGAAGTTCTCCGCCGCGACATATTTCGGGTTGCCTTCCTGCACGTCCAGCGACAGCCGCGCGGTGAACTCCTGCGCAAACGCCGCGGCGCCGAAGGTCAGGCTGGCGGCCAGCGCCGCCGTCAGGGTCTTGATTGCTGCCATTGGTCACATCCTCCCGTTGACCATGTTGATGGGGTGCCGGCCTCCCGCCGGCGGCTGTTCAGAGAACCGAAATCATGCCGCCATCGGCATAGATGATCTGGCCCGAGACATAGTTGGACGCATCCGAGGCCAGATAGATCGCGGTGCCCGCCAATTCCTCGGGCAGGCCCCAGCGCCGCATCGGCGTGCGCGCCTTGACCCAGCCGTCGAAATCCGGGTTCGACAGCAGCGCCTCGTTCATGTCGGTGACCATGTAGCCGGGGCCGATGGCATTGGCCTGGATACCCGCCTCGCCCCATTCGGCGGCCATGGCCTTGGTCAGCATCTTGATGCCGCCCTTGGCGACCGTGTAGGGCGCCACCGTCGCGCGGGCCAGTTCCGAGGTCAGCGAGCCGATATTGATGATCTTGCCGCGGCCGCGCGGGGCCATCCTCCGGGCCGCCTCGCGCCCGATCACGAAGGCCGAGGTCAGGTTCGCCTCGATCACCCGGCGCCAGTCGGCGGTGGCCAGGTCCAACATCGGCTTGCGGAACTGGATGCCGGCATTGTTGACCAGGATATCCACCGCCACGCCCTGCGCGTCGAAATCCTGGAAGGCGGCGATGATGGCCGCCTCGTCGGTGACGTCGAAGGCGGCGGTCAGCACCTCGTGGCCAGCCGCCCGCATATCGCTTGCCGCCCCTTCCAGCCGCGCCGCATCGACGCCGTTCAGGATCACCCTCGCGCCCGCGCCTGCCAGCCCCTCGGCGAAGGCCCGGCCCAGCCCGCGGGACGAGCCGGTGATCAGCGCCGTGCGCCCGGTCAGATCGAACAGTTTCAGGCTCATCGGTCCAGCTCCGACAGGCGCGTGGACAGGTCGCCGCGCTCGAAGAAGGCGGGCACAAGCTCGGTGCCCAGGCCCGGTCCCTCCATCGGATAGACGAAGCCGCCCTCGATGCGCGGCACCTCGGTCACCAGTTCGCGATACCAGCCCTTGTAGAAGGCGCGGACGCTTTCCTGGATCAGCGTGTTGGGCTGGCTGAAGCTCATGTGGATGGCGGCGGCGAAGCCGACCGGGCCGATGCAGTCATGCGGTGCGAAGGGGCGGTGATAGGTGTCGGCCATGGCGGCGATCTTGCGGCCTTCGGTCAGGCCGCCGGTCCAGCACAGGTCGGCCATCACCACATGGGCGGCGTCGCGGTCCATGTAGTCCTTGTAGGCGAAGCGCGACCCCAGCGTTTCCGAGGCGCAGGTCCAGACCGGCGTCGAGCGCGCGAATTCCGCCAGCGCCTGCGGCGAATTCATGCGGATCGGGTCCTCATACCAGCGTGGCGCATAGGGCTCGACGGCACGGGCGATGTCCTTCGCGACGGGCAGGCTCCACAGCGAATGCATCTCGACCATGATCTCCATCCGGTCGCCGACCGCCTTGCGGATCAGCTCGAACGGCTTCAGCGCGGTCTTCATCTGCTCGGCGGTGATGAACATGCCCTTGTTTTCGATCGCGGCCGGATCGAAGGGCCAGATCTTCATCGCGGTGATGCCGTTCTCCAGCAGATCCTCGGCCAGATCGCCGGCGCGGGTCATGAAGCCGTCCAGATCCTCATGGGGCGAGGGTTCGGCGTCCAGGTTCCAGGTATCGACCGGCTTGATCCTGTTGGTGCGCACATAGCGCGTGCCCGCGCAGGTATTGTAGACGCGGATCCGGTCCCAGCTTTGCCCGCCCAGCATGGTGTGGACCGGCTGGCCCGCGACCTTGCCGAAAATGTCCCACAGCGCGATATCCACCGCCGAAGCCGCGCGGTATTCGACGCCCGTCGAGGCCTGCGCATTGGGCAGCGAGACCATTTCCTTGTGCAGCAGCTCGATCTTCAGCGGATCCTGCCCCAGCAACCGCACCGCCAGCGTGTTGTGGATATGCGCCTCGCACGCCTCTGCGCCGTAGAAGGTCTCGCCCAGGCCGGTGATCCCGGCATCGGTCTCGACATGGACCCACAGGACATTGGCGAATTCCTCGACCCGATAGGTCCGTATGGCGGTGATCTTCATTGCTGGCCGGCCTCCCCTCGCACTTGCGCTGTGCCCCCGGTCATCGGCATGCAAGGACCACCCCAGTGCCCGCGGACGGCTGCCCGGCGCGGGCACCGGCTCCTCCTGATTCCGGTGCGACACAGATATGACTTCATCCCGTTAAGACGGAATGCTATCGTTTTGCAACAGAAATCGACATGATTGTGCTACTAAATGAACAAACCTATCATACAATCCAGCGAGAGCGATCAGCTGAAGACCTCTGGCCTGGTCGAGCGGACGATGCGCGACATCCGCAGCCTCATCCGCGACAAGAGGCTGATTCCTGGCGATGTTTTGCCGTCGGAGGGCGCGCTGGCCGCCGAGCTGGAGGTGTCCAGAACCGTCGCGCGCGAGGCGTTGCGGGGACTGGCGGCCCTGCGCATCCTAGAAGTCGGCAATGGCCGCCGTGCGCGGGTGGCCGCCGCCGATGCCGATGCGCTGAGCATGATTCTGGATCACACGGTCTATACTGGGCAGTTGAGCATCCAGCAGATTCTCGACGTCCGCCGCACGCTGGAGCTGCGCACGGCCAGCCTCGCCGCCCTGCGGCGCAGCGATGCCGAGGCGCGCGAGCTGCTGGACGTGGTGGCGGGAATGTTCGAGGGGCTGGAAAACGATGCCCCGGAAACCATCATGGAGCTGGATATCCGCTTTCATGAGATCATCGCGCGCGCTTCGGGCAATGCGCTCTACTCCATCCTCGTGGACAGTTTCCGCGTCGTGACCCGGCAGACCTGGGCGATCGGCTGGCGCTCGCGCGCGACCCATGAAAACCGGCAAGAGAACATCCGCTGCCACGAGCGCATCGCGACCGCGATCCTCGCCCAAGACCCCGGCCGCGCCGAAGCCGCCATCGGCGAGCATTTCGACAGCGCCGTCACCGTGCTGCTGCGGGCCGGCGTGACGTAAGGCAACAGCAAAATGTCCGAACCTGGAACATGCAACTATAGTCCGCATGTTATTGCGTGATTGAGGCCTCTACCTCCGTCGCCCTTCAGCGTTCCGATCTCGTCCGGCTCAGCCGCGCAGGATGGATTTCCCGGCATATTCGGCGGCGGCGCCCAGCATTTCCTCGATGCGGATCAGCTGGTTGTATTTCGCCAGCCGGTCCGAGCGCGCGAGGCTGCCGGTCTTGATCTGGCCGCAATTGGTCGCCACGGCCAGGTCGGCGATGGTGGCGTCCTCGGTCTCGCCCGAGCGGTGCGACATCACCGAGGTATAGCGTGCGCGGTCGGCCATGCGCACCGCGTCCAGCGTCTCGGTCAGGGTGCCGATCTGGTTCACCTTGACCAGCAGCGAGTTGCCGCAGCCCTTCGCGATCCCCTCGGCCAGCCGCGCCGGGTTGGTCACGAAGAGGTCGTCGCCGACCAGCTGCACGCGGCCGCCCAGCGTGTCGGTCAGCAGTTTCCAGCCGTCCCAGTCGTCCTCGGCGCAGCCGTCCTCGATCGACAGGATCGGGTAGTCGTTGCACAGCGCTTCCAGGTAGGCGACGTTCTCGGCCGGGCTCAG